>VMEP01000011.1 GCA_007375595.1 Parcubacteria group bacterium LiPW_30
GAGAGATATTGCAGGGAAGAGAAGCGAATCGGGGTATGCACCGTGCCATCGGGGTCTACCGCCACTTGGCTGGAAAGTTTTTTGAACTCGGTTTTGGAGGAGAGTTTGTCGAGCAGATCGGGCGGGATGACCAAGACTTCCAATTTGGTGTCTTTGAGGCTGTCTACCACCTGACCAATGTCGGGCGTGAAGTTCCAGGCTAAAACCACGACTTTATCAAAGCCGCCCAGATGGTGTTCCCGTAATTCCTGAGCTTTTTTGAGCGTCGAGAATCCGCAAATGCGATTGGGGCTATCCACATAGATGAGAATTTTGCCGTGGCTCAATCTGCCGAGATGTTTGCTGGGATTATCCTCAACTGGCAGTGGGATTGCACCATAGAGGCCAAGTACGACCTGCGCTAAATCGCCCACGCGATACCGACTGCCGTGCGTAGCCGTAAGTGCCTCGCGTTGGTAATCGCCGATGGATTGGTAGAGGAAGGGCTGAGAATTTTGGTCTATCAACCGCTTGCGCATGACCATCGTCGAGGGTTTGCCGATGTCGGTGGTGATCCAACGGCGGCCAAGTCTTTCCGCTACGGCGGCAGTGGTGCCGGAGCCACCGAAGAAGTCGCAGACTATGGAATTTTGATCTGAAGAGAGAACAATCACCCTTTCAAGTAATTGTTCGGGTTTTTGTGTGGCGTAATTTAACGACTCTTTAGCCTGAGAATTGATAACGAAAATATCCTGCCAGAGCGAATTTACAGGCTGTCCTTCATATTCATCTAAGAACTTTTTCTCCTGTAATCTCTGATTCTTTTCCTCTGGGAAATAAAGGCGACTATCTGCATCTAATTGTTCCATTTTTTTTCTTACGATTCTCCATCCCTTTGCTGGAGGCTGATACTCCTTGTAAACATACATTAAATTCGGTGTCGGATTACCAGGATTAGCGAGTGGATAAGGCATCCATTTACGCCCAGCATGCCTGCCTGCCGTATCAACCCGAGTAAATCTTGTTTGCATATATTCCTGTACATGCTCCGAGTTTTTTTCTCGAATTGGATTGAATATATATCTATCTGTTTTTGCATAAAGTAAAAGATTGTCGTAAGCAGAACCTAATCTTTTACTTTCTGCAGCATTGCCGAACTTTCTTTTCCACACTATTTCGTTTATAAAATTATTTTTTCCAAAAATATCATCTAAAATTACCTTCATGTAATGCCCGATGTGCCAATCAATATGGACATAAATGCTACCTTGTTCTGAAAGTAGCTCTTTCATCAGCACCAATCTCGGATACATGTACCGGAGGTACGCCAATGTCCCGCGTACTTGTTCGCCGCCCAGTTGCGCACTCCACGTATCGGCATAGGCAAACTGTTCGATGACGGTGGGTTTTTGTTCAAGATCAGCACCAGGCAACTCAATTTTGGTGCGATAATCCGCCTTGCTGTCAAATGGGGGATCAATATAAATGAGGTCTACTTTCCCGCGCAGGCTTGGTGTTGCATCATCGCCTGCCAGCAGTGCTTGCATGGCTAAGAGGTTGTCGCCGTAAATCATCCGGTTCAACCATTCCTTGTGGTCAACCGAGGCGATTTTTTCATTATGTTCGGCTTTTTCAATCCAGCCTCGATAATTGCTGTCTTTGCTGGGAATGACCAGCTCGTTGGTTTGCAGGAAAATACGGTTGTTGGAGGAAAGTCCTTCGAGGATGCGGTCAGCCTCGCGCCGACCTTCGGAGACGACTTTGGGGAGGAGGGAAATCAGGCTTGCGCCATTTTTGCTTGGCGCTTCGGAAGTAGTTGAAATGTTTTCCATAGATGATTATAATTAGGTACTTACTGTTGATGTTATCATCATGGTATCATTTTGCCGATATTCTTCAAGCTGATAGGCTGATTTTGGGAGTGGGTATTTTGTAGGTAGGAAAATGAGAAACAAATGATTGGCATGGGGCTGAAATAGTTGTAAAATAAAGGCGATGGATAAAGAGGGCTTGTTGGTAGCGATGGGGCGAAGAAGAGCAAGGCCGACTAAAAAAAGGAAGTTTCACTCGCCCCAAGAACTGGGTACATTTCATGATAGCAAAACCAGTTAAGCCCTTTGAGCTTATAATCGCGGTTTAAGAGAGCATCAGCCAGAATTTTTTACTGGGAGCTGCGTAATGTTCAATATTCCTCCAGATTTTCAGCTACGAGATTTAATCTGTTACGTCTACGCTTTTTTTAGTCGCGCTGGTTTTGATGACGGCGATCAAATATTACCAGAAGAAGAGGCTATTGCTCACCGAGCCGCCGACAAATTATGTGATGCAGTCGGCGTAATCAATGGGGAATGGCAAACCTTGGTAATTAACAGTAGCCACAATCCTTATTATATTTGCTTTACGTGGCTCGGCAAAACGAATGATGATTACAAGAAAGGAGAGATTTATAGCTATTATGAGATGAACGAGCGCGATAAACGGAAGATAGAAAAACGTGAGGGTGAGATTTTTGAAAAATGAATAATGGTTGAAAAGTTTGTGGGCCTTTGTCGTGAAGGGAAAGGATTGTTATATGCTAACCGGATGGCAAATTGTTTATAAACTAGAAAAATTAGCTAAAGACGCTAATTACCCAGAGCGATTACAATTAGAATCAAATGAAGCAATTCGTCTAACCGAGGAAGGATACGAAAAGGCCAAGCAGCATCACGAAATGGTTTTTTTATTTGTCCAAGATTTTTACCTTGTTAAAAGCGATGATGCAGAACTTTTTGGGTCGTATTATTTTTCCTAGAGTTTTAAAATCGTCATGCTACATCTTATCTCAGAATTTTTGGAAAAAAATATCGTTGCCAAATAAAGAGTTACGCCGAATTGCGCCGGCGCAATTCTGAAATTGCTCTGCAAATGATAGTTCAGAGAATGCGAAAATAGATCGGCCACAGAGGGGTAAGCCCCAGCGTCGCGAGCCTATTCCGCTTGCCATAACCATGCCCACCCATCAACGCCTTTTTCAGGCATACGCCCAAAAACAGTTGGTGTATTTCAGCAATTGAAAGCGATTACAGTTTCCTGTAAATTCATCTATGCAAGATATACAGCGGGAAAGTAAAAGACTTGTTGGTAATATTTTCTCGCTGTATATCGCTTATGAATCATTCCTGATAGTTATATTTTTATTTTCTGCCTTTTTTTAATCTTTAGGTTCTTGCTGTTTTTCAAGCGGTTCAATTATAATGGCATGTGCAATGGCAATAATGGACAACAAGCATCCATAAGCCCACCAAGCAAGAAAATTGCGATTTTTCGTTTTGGCAATGACGGCAGGGATCAAGCCGATAACAATCCATCCAAAAAATGTTTCCATAACCATCTCCTTGGCAAACTTGTTACTTATTAAGTTAGAACCTTACTTTCATTCTCGCTTATCATGAGCTCGAACATTCCATTATTGCAATGTTCTATTTTTTCGATTGCAAGTTATGCTTCCTTTATCCGGCGATTACCCAGCTATACATCCAGCGACACATCCTTTGGTGCTGTTTTTGGAATGATCTACATGTTTTGTATATGCAAGTGCTTTTGCTGACGCAACATGTTCCATAACTTGTTTCAGAGCAGGAAGTTGGATAGTGCTAATTTCCGACCGATCACTTATTAATATGTTGGCATTCTCTATTAACAGATCAATATTGTCCATTTATCGCTCCTTTTTTAAAGGATCCAAATGTTTTTTTAGTTCATGATTAAGACGTTTTACTGCATGTTCCACTATGCCTTGATATACAATACAAAGGTGATCTGGAGATGAAAAAGAACCATAGTGGACAAGTGCGTGGTGGATACATCCACCGTGGCAGTATCGAGAGATAGAGCATTGCTTGCATTTCTCAATTTCAGAGGCGTTCCTTTTTAATAAATATTGGCGTTTGGGATTTTCTAACAACTTTTCGAAATTATCTTTTACGATATTGCCATATTTATATTCGTCAAACCCATAAAACCGGTTACATGGATATACATCGCCCTCTGGGCTGACAGATATGAAATGCATTTGGCAGTTTTCGCTCATAATGCAATCAGATAAACGGCTTTGGGATAGTAAAAGACGAACTACGCCAAAGCCAGGGTTTACTTGGATGGAAAAATCTTTTTGATAAAACCACAAATCAAAAAGTTCCAAACATGCTTTTAGATAATTTTCAGGAGTGACTTCAAGTCCTGAATGAGCCTCTGCCAGGATTCGTACTTTTTTTATCACGGAGGCTCTGTCAGGCTTGCAAATAAGGCACACTTTTAGTTATTACAGCTTTTTAAGCTCGCTT
>VMEP01000012.1 GCA_007375595.1 Parcubacteria group bacterium LiPW_30
ACGTAACCAAAAAAGATTTTAGTTTCTGGATCGTACTCAGTGGCATACCAGTACCCACCACCATAAGGCCAGAAGTATTTAGCAATAACCAACGGGTCGGCGTTGTTTTCTTGTGAGCCAATTTTTTTAAATCGCTGTTCTAATTCTAGGGTTAAAAGTTGCATAGAGCTAAAAGTTAAAAATTATTTGACCCATTTCAAAATGTCTCTATAAAGAGGCACCCAGTGCGCTTGATAAAAATCATAGCCACATCCGCAAATAAACATCATGGCGTTTGTCTCCTCTATTTCCATTAAATAAATTCCTACTTCTGCCATTTCGTTTTTATATTTCTTGAGTTTATCACTTAAAAACTCATCTTTTGCTTCAAACAGCGTTGACCACATCGGATAAAGCGGCTCTTCCTCATTTCCCCAATCGTAGCCATCGGGGTAAATAATATATTCCATAAGTTTGCCGTCGGGATAGGCTTTTTCTAGCAATTGAACACTGATAAAATTAAAATCGCTATTAAACCTTTCCTGTACTTCTGATAATGTTGTTTGCTCCATAGTGGTTGATGTTTAAGTTGCAACTAAATCATCATCCACAAAATCCCAATCGGCTGTTTTACATTCTTGGCAGAAAGGCTCGTCTAATGTCCCGTTATCGTCGCCTCTTATATAGCCTCTTTTATCATCGTCCCAATTCCATTTGATATCGTCATATCCTTCTTGAACCACGGTCAGCAGTTTTTCACAATAAATGCAGTTAGGTTGACGCTGTTCATGTTTAGAGAGCTGGTACTCTTCTTTAACGGTTCTGGCTTTTAGGGGGGTATTTTTTATCTCCTCCAACGTTTTTGCGTTGTTGTTGTCGTTCATAGATGTTGGTTATTTGGTTAGATAAGAAATTAAGAACATCAAAAGCAATAAGGCCAACATCGCAAGTAAAATTTGTTTTTGATAGGTGTAGTCATATTCAACATACTGCCACGGTTCACCTCTGCCGTCTACCATTTCAAATAATTGCTCGGTCATTTCGTCGTTCTCATTGCAGTAGTGGTAAAAATCCTTATAGTCAAATTTTTTTTGAGAATTATCGGAAATATAACAAATCCCTTTTTTTTGCTGAAAATTATTAATATTTTTATACATAAAATTAAGTAATTTCTTGTAGATAAGTTTCTGGGTGTTGCCAGTCTACAGTTTCAAAAATATCTTTCGCGACTTCTGCATTACCGCCACTCATTTCTAAAAAATCTTGGTAAGTGTATTCAGTTTCGGAAAGCTCAGGCACATAACAAACCCCTGATTGATTTTGAAAATTACCAAAATTTTTATAAACAAATCCTTGCCGGTAAAAGTCTTTTTGGTAAGTGCCGTTAGGCAGTTTTTGGCCTATGGTTTCTAACATATTTTTTTATGAATTTTTATAACTCTATATATAGCATGGGTGTACTAAAAACTGGTAATATCGTTTCAAGGAGAGGGCGCGGATTCGCGTTGCTTGCGGCGCATTCTTTCGATTTCCGTCTGGACTTTGGCATACGCCACTTCGCCAACAAACAGATCATTGCTGCCACAATTGGGACATACGCCATCGTCCCAACTTCTCTCCCCATGCTGCTGTTGCGCTTCTTGCAGTTTCTCTTGCCATTCTCGCGCCTCCCGTTTGGCAATCTCTTGGATTTTTTGGCTGACCGTAAATGTCGTCCCGGCTTTGCTGATTTGATAGGTGGCTTTGGTGACATGGTCGTAGATTTGCCATTGGCAATCAGGTTTGCAGATTTTGACCGTGACCCGTGGCGAAAGTTCGTGACCATTTTGAGCAAAGATCAGGCGCAGCTCATCAGGAATTGCCTCCTGGTTCAAATCCACGGGCGTGGTTATCGTAAATAGGATCCCAATTTGTTTACGGAATACCCCACTACAGCCGTGAATGTTGATGCCTTTCATAGCCTCAACATATTCATTGGCGCATGCTGGACCATCACGGATGATGGCACGCAGCGATTTGAGTTCCATGATATATTTGCAAACCTCTTTCACGCTTTTTCTGACGATCCGCAAGAGGTTTTCTTCATTGACGTTATTGTCGGTATTTCTGGTCAAAGTAGACACTGATGGGAACCCTCCGTTCCTGTAAAGATGCATCCTTGAGCTGGACGTACAGCAATTTGATGTTGACAGTGGTGGCGATTTCCCTGCCTAGTAATTGGTGGCGATCCTTTTCCAATTTTTCCGCTTCTAGTTTTTTGATGATGCCCAATTGCCTAGTCCGTTCTGATAAATCGGTAGTTTGCTGGCAGATCGCCAAGCATTGTTGCTGTTCAGCCGTCAAAATGCCGTCGCTTTGCATATCTTCAAAAGTATGTAGCGCCGCCTCATTGATAAAAGTTTTGGCTTGTTCAATATGGCGACCTTCTACCAAATGCGTTGGAAACGGCTCTGGCAAATTACCCAAGGCAAACTGTTTTTGCCAGCAAATTTTGAGATATTGATGCCAAAGATTCCTGATGCCTGGCCGGTCAGTAACCGCTCCTGTCCATGGATGCGTACCGAGCGGTGCTTTGCGATGATAGTAACGTAAACAGAGTGCGTGGAGATGCGGGTGCCAGCCGGAACTTTTACCCTTGCTATCATCAGCCGCCCAGGGAAACTCGAATGAAAAGACCTCTCCGACAAAGTATTGCCGCCACCATGGTTCGATGCCCAGTCGCCGGTTGCGTATCCACTCTTTTTTTTCTCCGCCTTGGCGCAGCATTTCCCAAGCTTCCGACATTGTGAGCAAAAGTCCACGTAACGGTAAATAGGGTTTGCGAATGACGGTCAGCGTTAGAACGCAGGGAATTATGGGCTGTCCCAGAGTTTCATATTCTTTGATGAGTTCGATGGTGGCGGTGGTTCTTTCTTGAGACTGTTGTTTGCCGTTCAGTTTCTGGCAGAGCATGCAATAGCGCCGACCGCATTGTCTGGGTATATGTAAATATTTTTTACATATAGCGAAAGCGTGGCAGGTCTTACAGCAGAGCGTCGTGACTCTGCCACAATTGGCGAGTCGGGTGTCGCCGATCAACGCGGCGAGCTGTTGATTCAGCATCAGCCCGACGGTCAAATTATATTCACGTTTTTGCTGGTTATCGTTGTCTGAGGTGTTCATCATGGTTTCCTTCCGTTCAAAGAACCGAGCTGATTTATGCCAGCACGGTTCCTTGAGATTATGGGCTTGCTATCTGGAATAGCGGTTTACCACACCGATTTCTTTTTGGCCGGTGGTTTGGGCAGAAACGCCTCAAAGCCAAGGAAATGAGGCGTAGGATCGTTGCCGGAACCGCCACAGGCTTGACAATTGCCACTGCCGTCACAATGAGAACAGGAACTGAATGCCAAGAGACCTTGACCGTCGCCGTGACACTCTTTGCATTTACCTGACGATTTACATTCGGGGCATGGTGATTCGAACATGGAAAAACTCCTTTATGAAAAAAACTTTTTGAGTTTAGCGATGACTTGTTGTATTTTTTGTACTATGACGCTTCTCGCAACCTTGATAGCACTATAACTTCTGGCGAGAAGTGTATTCCAAGAACATAACGGAAAAAACTTTTTGAGTTTAGTGATGACTTGCTGTACTTTTTGTACTATGACGCTTCTCGCAACCTTGATGACACTATAGCTTCTGGCGGGAAGTGTATTCCAAGGACCGAGCAGTTTTTGCAAGTAAGCCAATAAATTCAGAATGTCTCTGAGCCAGGGATTTTCTTTACGACATAGCCAATAACCGACCGAAATGATGACAATGAGAAAATACGGCAACAACAGCAAAGCAGTGCCAATGTCTTTTTTGCCAGTGTAGCCATACAGGCAAAATGTTCCTAAACAAGCCAGCACGCCACCGCTGCTGAGCACGCCAATCAACAAAGCAATGGTAATGCCAGGCCGTAGTTCTTCGCATTGGCAAATGACTTTCCAAACTTGCACCAAAATCAGCCATTCGATTTTCAGGCCGAGCTTGAGCGATTCAAAAAAGATGGCTACCGGATTTTTGAGATTAAACATCAGTTTGCTTCCCTATAAAAAATTATCTGGTTAAAACGTGATGCTTACTTCTACGTCAGCCAATTTTAGCCGATCGCCATTATAGATGAGGATAGATGTCTGTTCGAGCCTCTGCCAGGATTCGTACTTTTTTTATCACGGAGGCTCTGTCAGGCTTGCAAATAAGGCACACTTTTAGTTATTACAGCTTTTTAAGCTCGCTTT
>VMEP01000013.1 GCA_007375595.1 Parcubacteria group bacterium LiPW_30
GTATGAACAAGCTAAAAAAACGGTTGGTCAGGAGTGATCCTGGCTGGGCGAACTACAACGCCCTGGATCCCATCGGCAAAAGCGTTTGGGAATACTTGACTTTTAGCGTTAGGGTGATTCACTCGCTATTGACGACCTTATTTCGGCCCCTAACTATTGTTCTACTGCCTAAGGCAGCACCAATTAAGCGAATTGTACCTTGGAGTTGCAACCATTCGTCAGTAGGTCTTCGTGTCTTACGCTATGCTTTAAATTTAAACATATAGGTACATGGTTGTCAATTCTTTTCTATAAACTCATCGAACGTTCGCGATACCATTTTTCCTCAGTCGAAGTTGTAGCACTTATTTTTTTACAGCGGCTAAGTAAGTAAAATGTAAAGGGGATTGGCCATGTACTGTTTCGTATGCGGGGAGAAGCTAGAGCCAACGATAAAACTAGAAGACGGCGAAGATGAATTTATTTGCCCTTCGGGACTGCATTTTCGCGATCTGGGCAACTTTGGCTCTACTCTTCACGATAGCCTAATTTCAAACCAATACTTTGAAATAGTGATTTGCGATAACTGCCTACAAAAAAATTGGGACCGAGGTAGGCTAGTCCCTTCACGGTGAAACAGGCGGTTTTATTTTTTCCAGACGCTTATTCAGACGGAGCAACGTGTGATCATCTTTCTGGTCGGTGTAGCTTGCGTAGGAAAATCAACGATTGGAGCAGCACTATCCCAACGATTGGGATACACTTTTTACGATTTTGACCTTGAGCTGGAGCGGTTCTATGCAAACCTATCAGTAGGTTAAAGGTAGAGTGGGTGACGGATAAGGTTTTTCGCAAGTTGGTGGTATGCTTGATAAGCGAAGGCATCGTCTTTTTTATAAAAATGGCGAAAGTTCGTGCGGTAGGAGAAATGCTCTGCTTAAAATTTTTGTCAGTTATAATCCAGGCGCTGAGATTGAACAAAGTACGGCGTTGCGTTTGCAAACATTGGCTGGATTGTATGGAGTAGCCATAAATCTTCCTGATAGATATGGTACTGTTGATCTGAAAAGCAGTACGCAACAACGGATAGCCGATTCCGTTCTTTTCGTTATGTTTTCAACCCAAAAGATTTCGCTACAAGTACAAGAAGAAGTAAACCATGCGCTTTCTTTGGGCAAGAATGTTCTTGTATTTTATGATAAAAGCGTAGGTAAGAATTTAACGACTTATAGTGATACCAATATCCTAGAGGAGTATTTTGATCCATTGATAGACACCCCGGTAACAATTATGGAACGTGTATTGAAGCAGCGAGAGATTATCAAAGCTACACAAGAAATAACAAAGCGTGAAAATAATGTAATTTCTGCCGTTGTTGGAATTGGGTTAGGTTTGATTCTGCTCTGGGCCTTCTCGATAAAGAGCGAGCCAACGGCAACTGACAGCTTTGAAAACTAAGGAAGCAAAACTATTTGAGCAGGAAATTCAAGCTACGAGCCTATCAAAAAGCTCTTTATAATGCCAATGCACAATTGGGAGCAAAGTCATGCTGGTAGAGTTAGACGCTAAAATTGAGCAAATCAGTGAGGTCATCGCCAGGGAATTTCCTGGCTGTCCGGTTATGATAACTCCTCGTAAAAATCAATATCGGAATTACCTTGAGTTTCGGATAAAAGTGAGTGCGCAGTATACAAACCCGCTAGATCAAAAGCTGAGTGAGAAATTTGATAGGCTTTACGGTAAAATCCGCGCAGCTCTCAAAGATGTCGATGTTGAATATGGCTTGGCCGTAGCCTAGCGGTTCACGAATCGGATAGCTGATGTTACTAGGAAAAAGTCATATTTACGAAATTTCTTGTCAGCTTTGATGCTGGCATAAAAGGTTAGGAAAAATTATCGTATGGGCAAGAAAAAAAGTAGAAACAAAAATAAGCAACAAGTAAAGTTTTCGCCAACACAGACGGGAAAATTTTCCAATTTACTCCCAGAGCCGGAAGATTTCCCCCTTGGTTTACTTGGCTTATCAGAATCATTGGCTACAGCATCTGGCGGTGCGTTGCATTTTATGTCTTACAACATTACTGATGAGCCGATGGACTGGGGATATCCGGCTGAACTCAAACATGACTTGGCAAAATTGATTGACCAAATTCGTACAAAACCGCAAGAAGCTATTCCCAAGTTGCTGGTATTGAAAGATAAATATCCTGATATTCCCTCTATTTATAACCATATCGCGTTTGCCTACCAAGGTATCGGCGATAAGAAAAATGCAGAATTTTGGACACGCGAAAACTATCGCATCCATCCGAATTATCTATTTGCCCGCATTAACTTAGGCCAATTATGTCTGAGTGACAACCAATTGGACGAGTTTGAAAAAGTCTTTGACCACAAGTTGGAGCTGAAATTGCTTTATCCTAATCGTGAGACGTTTCACATTAGCGAGGTGGTCGGTTTCTATACCCTGATGCTTGATTTTTATCTGTGCAAACAGCAACTTCAGCAGGCACAAGCCATTTACAAGTTGTTGAAGAGTCTGGTGCCGGACCATCCTATACTGGCGCGTGCCAAACCGGTCTTACAAGCGGCGCTGTTGTTGCTCAGTACGCAACATATTTTGGCGAAGGGCGGGCAAGATTTTTTGGGAACAGTACCATGGATTGGCGAAGACCATAAAAAATAAAGAGAACATAATGAGCAAACAAAGGCATACAAAGCACGCCAAACCAAAGAAACATTCGGCTGCCAATCAGCGCAAAGCACCTGTCATAGAATTGTTGGATCATGATGGCTTCCCTATACAAGATGGTGACGTTATCGAGTTGCTCAATCATGGCGAGTTCCCGCATGCGTCACCGAATGTTGTGACTATTGCCCAATATGCAATCACGGACGAACCGCTTCTGGAATGGCCGGCTCCTATTCAAAAGCAAGTCGAAAAGATGTACGACCAAATGCACGAAGACCCTGCATCAGCGATTCCAGAGTTAGAACGCCTTATTCAAAAGTACCCACATGTGCCACAGTTTTATAATTATCTGGGAGTGGCCTATGAAAATCTGGGAGAACACGAACAGAGCATTTTTTGGCTTTATGAATGTTATCGCTGTTACCCGGATTATTTGTTTGCTAAAACCAACTTGATACATCACTATCTATCCCAAAAAAATCTGGGCGAAGCAGAAAAAATATTGGATGGCAAGTTTGACCTCAAGCAGCTTTATCCTCATCGTGATGTTTTTCATTTTACGGAAGTGGTATGCTTTTGCGGTGCTGTAGGAAAATATTTTTGGCTCAAAGGCAATTGGCGACGCGCCGAACTTTATTATGGTATCCTCAAAAAGTTAGACCCGGATAATTACCATACTCGGTGGTTGCAGTGTAGATTACATCCCTTTGCCTATTTGTTCACATCGCTATTTTCCTGGCATATCGTGGACATCATTTTAGCGGCACTTGTCTACCTCTTTGCAATTTTCATTGGTCTGCCATTATTGATTTTGGACATAATTTGGAGAAATACGGTGGGAAGATTGGTCAACAAAATGCTTGGCAATTGAGGGCAGTAGCGTTGTGAGATTTGAACGGCGATGGTGAGAAGAAATTTGGGTTTCATTAGTCTTGGCATGATTGTGTCGGCGATGGTCAAGTATTTTTGGGTATTTGAAAGGAATTTACAATGGGAAGCGCAACTAGAAAATTGGATTTATCTCTTAGATGGAATATGTCTGCCATTCATATTGCTTGCCCAATATGTGGCAACCAGGCCGATTTAAACGAGGGTGCCGAAATTTTTTTAGAGAGTGCGCAGTCGTTGGTTTGTCATGATTGTGGTAAAAAGTATGCGCCTGATTTAATGGAAATTGTGGCTGGCAAAAAGAATTCGTTAAAAGAGATTAGAGGGCAATGGCCTGGTGACGAACCTATAGAGGAGCTTTTGGCGGCGTTGAGGAAAACGGAAGAAAATGTGGGCCAATTTTAGTAAAAGCGTTATATGAATTGCCATGTCATAGTTGATACCATAGCAGCGAAAGAATACAGTATGGGTAATAAAAAAAATAGGAACAGAAACAAAAACAAGCAACAGACAAAACCCCTGCCAACACCGATGGAAGACTTTTCCAATTTACTCCCAGAGCCGGAAGATTTTCCGTTGGCGCTATTGGAGCCGCTAGTCGCATCTGAGAATGCGATAAGGTTCGTTTCCTACAACATT
>VMEP01000014.1 GCA_007375595.1 Parcubacteria group bacterium LiPW_30
AACGGGCATTGGATGGCGAGAAAAAGGCTAACGATAGTTTAGAGTTATTTATGACTGGGCTTCAGCACGATATTAGAGGATACCTAACTCCAATTATTTCAGCCGCGTCTTCCCTAATAGATGGAAGCGGGGCATATAGTAAATTTGCCAAAGGAGGAGTTCTTCTTAACGAGGATGGAATTAATATGGTTAAGATATTCGAGAAAAACGCTATAGGGGCAAAGAATCAGGCAGATGACTTTATGACTATAGCTGAATTCCGACAGGGCAAACCGATTTTGTCGCTGGATTCCGCAGTTGAATTGGGCTCTATTCTTGAAGAATTAGTCAGTTCATTTAAAACACAAGCGGAGTTAAGAGGTATAACTTTAGAGTTTGAAAAACCAGATGAAAAGTTTATAATTTCTGCCGATCAGGTAAAATTAAAATCTGCTCTGCGCAATGTTATCGGAAATTCCATAAAATATACACCGAAGGGAAAAGTTACGGTAGGGATAACAAATGAAGAGGGAAACAAGATTCTTATCAAGGTAGAGGACACTGGAATTGGCATCCCGGCCGAGAAAATAGTGATGCTATTCAGCAGTCCGTTCGAAAGAACCGCGGAGGCCAGGAAAACTGCCGGCGGCTCCGGCTTTGGTTTATACTTTGCCAGCTTGATTATTGGATTGCATAATGGTAAAATATGGGTGAAGTCTGAGGGTGAAGGAAAAGGGTCAACATTTTATATAGAATTACCGACCGAAAAAGATGAAAAAATTTTAACTGATAAAAACATTGCAATAAAAATAATAAATGAAGCACAAGTTCTTGCAACACCCATGGAAAAAAATAAAAAAGACTATGATCTCTGGTATAAAGACGTCGGTGAAAGCTGGATTAATGCTCACGATAATAAAGGTAATTTAATCCAAGAAGATTATTGGGGAACAGCTGACAAAATTAATAATGCTAAATATCAGAGAGATTTTGAACAAAAATCAATGAAGGGAAACCGATGGTCGCTGAGAAAACTAATTCCGTTTCTTAAAGAAAAATTAGGTTTAAAGTAGAACCACAAAAAAGAGCTGAGAAAATCAGGCAAATACAGGCGGAATATATTTTACTCTTGATGAAAGTTGGGCAAAAAAATTTGGAGACAATACGATAAGCGGATACCTTCCAGAAGATGCAAAAGTAAAAAGACTCACCACACAAGATTTAAATGACGCACTTAATCAAGGGTTAGTGATAGAAAAAGAAGCAATTACTTCATTCTTTAAAAAGGGCTATGATGCCGTTGTTGTCCCAGGTTCAAGAAACGATGATATTATAAATGTTATTGTAAATCCAAAGCGTCTTAATCTGTTTAGAAAATGACTCCCCCCATATGTGCTCGCGAATTGCGCTGGAGTGCAAATGGGAAGAAATTTGGCACAATAATTAGATGCCGAGAAATATCTTATCAAAACCGAGTGGGGACCAACTAAGTTGATACCTTTGCTTAAGGAAGCGATGAAATAGGCTGTGAGAAGGGATAAATTTATTGTGCGATAAAACTAAGCCCGAGTTCAACTCGGGTTTAGTTTTCACAAAACAGGAGCTTGACAATTTTTAAATTAGTTGTAATATAAAATAAAATGTGTTCTTTCACAATTTCACAGGGAGTGCAAGTCATGGCCATGTGTAATGAAGATAAAACGAAAGATGAACGCGAAGAATTTGAACAGGACGTTGATTTAGATACTACTTTTTCTTTTCCGCAGGTTCTATCAGAGCACAATGTCCTCGGGAAGCATCTTATTATTGCTCCCGAACAAGCTAATTGGCTTGTTTGCGATTATGAAGAATATGTAGCTTTTTGCCTCTTCCGGGATGGAAGAAATATCCAAGAGGTTGAGGCATTATTATCGGTAGACGCTGACCAAGCGAGATTGATTGTTTCTCGGCTGATAGCCCAGATTTTCGGTAAAGAATTTTTGCAGGATGTCGCGATCAGTGAAGAATCGTCACTAAATATTTTATTGCGCCTTACTGATGGGTGTAACCTACGTTGTAAGACTTGTTTGTTTAGCTGTACTGTAGCCGGTCCTAATGAATGCACCTTTGAACATTGGAAGGGACTCCTGGATGCGCTGAAAAATTTTGGCGTAGAAATTGTAACACTGACCGGTGGCGAGCCGATGTTTAATCCCGATTGCATCAAGATTGTGCAATACGCTAAGAAAATCGGGTTTAAAATACTCCTACTTACCAACGGAACATTAATTACAAAGAAAAACGCCCAAGTTTTGTGTGAAAACTGCAATCAAATCCGTGTAAGTATTGACGGTCCAGACGCAGAAACGCACGATAGTGTACGAGGTAAGGGAATGTTTGACAAAGTTATATCTGCCCTTATGAAATTGAGCGTCTACCCACAATGTTATCTGACTATCGCTATGACGCCAACCCCAGCAACCATGCCTTCTTTTCGGACCGGGCTTCGCCAGTTTTCTGAATGGGTACGGAAAGAAATCCGTTCAGATATAACCTTTGAAGTAGCGGGTGCTCTTATGGAAGGACGGGATATGCCACCAATGTCTAAGGCGGAGCAGTTCGCATTCCTATCCGCTGTGCGTGCTCTTTGTAATGACCAGCTAGGAACGGATTTTATCCAAAAAATGGATGCAGTCAACATTGTACCCAATCGTCGTGTCCTTGGATGCGGAATGGGTGGTTTAATTCCGATTACGGCGAACGGAGACGTTGAGTTGTGCGCTTATTCTCCCGGTTCTTTTGGCAATATAAAAGAAATCGGAGACGGAGACGGTAAAGCCTTTCTTGTCAACCTTACCGAAAAATTCGGGAAAATAGTTCGTACCACTACGGTTGAAATGCTTCGTCCATGTTCCGAATGCGATCTTCGATATTTTTGCGGAGGGAATTGTCGCAAAGATAATGTAGAATGCTGCGGTGATCCGAATGTTTGCGAATGCGACGAGTCTTATAGAAAAGGATGGTACGAAGAGTTGGTGCGTATCAATCCTTACATGATTGAACCCCTTACTGATCTTGAAGAAAGGAGGTAAAGATATGAAGAAGATCAAGATTAAGTGGCGCAAGCCAAATACGCAGACTCGCATTAGTCAGCGTAGTATCGGCCTGGCTTGTGGCGGTTGTGGGCCATGGACAAGCAAGTCCTCGTGCGCATAACCCCCCAGCTCTTAGCCCTACTTGGATTATCCTACGGGATTATTCTAAGTAGGGCGTTTTTTTTTGGTTTAAGTAATATGTTGATTGTAAATTGTTATTGGGATATAATTATAAAATAGGGGAGAATAAAAATATGTCATACTTTTTTATCGGAGTTAACATTCTATTTGGCGCCACCCTGATTTTTTATATAGTGTTTTTCTCTTTGGTTTATTATTGGCACGAGAAAAAAACCACTTTTGTGGTCGTTCCCCTTATTTTTACTTTCGAATTCTTTTTAATAGGATTTTTAGTTGTTTCCATAGCTTCAATTTTGCTGGAGTATTTGCCGAAAATATTAATTTTATTCGGTTAAACCTCGTATGGCATCAAAATTAGCGCCACAATTATTTTGGCTGGAATGGGTTAAAAAAATCGTCTGGGACCCTTTTTGGTGGGTAATTTTTATGTTGTTTGTTTTTTGGGCGCCATTTTTAAGAGTTTGGTGGTGGTTGTTTGTTCCCTTGTTTCTTTCAGTACAATTAAAAACTCTTTATTTATGGTGGATGAATTGGGATATTGCTTATGCAAAAACAAAATGGAAAGTGTTAGAAATAATCCCGCCAAAAGAAGTTTTAACCCCTTTTAAAGCCATGGAAGATGTCTTTGCAGTTGTCTGGCCAACTTATGATCGAGGAAATTGGAGAGAAAGATGGTGTGATGGAATGTTAGATAATTCTCCTTTTTGGCTGTCTTGGGAAATAGCCAGTATTGAAGGCCAGATTCATTTTTATATTAGAGTTGCGGAGTCGAATAGAACGGCTGTTGAAACAGCCATTTATGGTCATTATCCAGAAATAGAAATTAAAGAGGTTTCAGATTATACAAAATTAGTTCCACAGAATAT
>VMEP01000015.1 GCA_007375595.1 Parcubacteria group bacterium LiPW_30
CATCACCCGCGAAAAGCTCGGGGAAAAAGATTACCGGTATGTTTCCGACGATGAAAAGTGCATTGCCTGCGGCTTCTGCGCCAATACCTGCCCCTGCGGCGTGTGGCTGATGCGGCCGTTCTAACGGCACAACTTGCCTGATTCCCTTTTCAACAAAAAACCGGGTGTCCATCGAGGATGCCCGGTTTTTTTTGTTTACCCACGCAAAAATGAAGGGTGGTCTAATCCAGAGTGGCCTGAACCGGGATATGGTTTCCGGAAGCCTCAATTTTGCAGATCTGCCGAAAATTACAGGTGCCCATGGTAATTTTCACCTGCCTGCCGCTCATAAAAAGCCAGCATAGAGGAAGCAATTCGACAGCTCCGTAACCCCGTAGGGCGCAATAGCGAAGCGTATTGCGCCGGATTTATTGCAGACGGCGGATGCGTGGAATCTGAAAAACATTGTTTCCCCTTTTCAAAGTTGCCGCGCCTCACCCGGTTCACAAATTGGGCATCCCTTGAAATGGCGTGTCAGACAGGAACTGTCATCTGGCGTAATGCACTTCTTTTATTACGCCCTACGGCTCTAGGGCTCTGCAAGGTTTTACGTATACTCAGGAACAATATAAACCTCTCCGAAATTCCCTCAACATATCCTTGCCAAATCACATCTCAATTCTGCTGTTCCCAGTCCATAGATTCCCTCAGGTCAAATTTTCCTTGCAAATTATTGCACCGAATAGAATAGTGCCCATAATTTGGAAATATATGGACTTTCAGGCACGTTGTAATAATCACATATAGTGACATGGATTATGGTTTGACTCTGATTCTTAGTCTTTATACCTACCGGACAAAACAAACAACAGATAAAGGCCAAATAAGAAACAACCCTCACAGAGAGTATCATGTTTAATTTTCAAGGAAACTGGCGAAAAGCTATATTGGGCAGTGGAATTAGTGTCAAAGATGAACTGAAAGCATGGGTCACGATAATAATCTGTGTGGTAGTTGGCCTCATTATCGTGGCAATATTATAACCTCAACAACAAAACGACAATGAAGTTGACCACAAAGGAAGCATTCAAAAAGCTGACCTAATTGAACGACACAATAAAATGATAGCCTCCGAAATCTTCTTATCGGCCCCTCCTTTCACAAAAAAAAATGACCATTTTATGAAATGATTCGGATTTCCGTTGGTAATAATGATATTTCTAAACCTGAGCAGGAATTTGCAATATGGACGTTATCTCGTAAACTCAACATGATACATTTCTATGCCAATGCAGTTAATACGAGATTCCCGATATGAATTGGATGAGTAAATGGCAGTTATCTACCCTGAATTAGAAAATATTCAGCGTTTTAAAGTCCCTCCTACTCCTGGGGAGTGGGACTTGATAACCTATCTGAAAGACAACCTTGATGATACCTATGAGGTTTTTTTTAACCCATATCTGGATGGTGACAGACCCGACATTATTATCTTAAAAGAGCATTGCGCTGCTTTCATAATTGAAGTTAAAGACTGGAATTTAAAGAACTATCTTGTTGCAGAAAATAACAAGTGGGAGATTTTTGACGGGTCAAAATCGTCAAGGAAGGCGTCACCGCATTCTCAGGCTTTTCGTTACAAAAAAAACCTTTACGACTTGCATTTACCCATAGTTGGTTTAGCAAGGCTCACAAACCCAAATTTTTACAACTTAGTACATTGCTTTGTCTATTTCTACAATTCAGGCGAAGACTCGATTGATTCACTATATTCTCCCGCTGAGGAAAAACTGAACGACAAACGAGCAAAACTAAACCAACGCTTTCGGGAAAAAAATATTGACTTTCATGCTTATGATAAAGCTAACGGTTATATAGATAGAAAAAAGCACGCACTGCAAAGAGACAAAAGTATGTCTTTTGGTAGTGATCGATTGGCACTATTGGCAAAGAAAATCAAGCAAAATTCTAAACACGTGCTTTTTGACGACAATGTTTATCGGGATTTTAAGCGCAGACTAAGTCCTCCTGAACATACATTAACACAAGGAATTCCAATTAATTTTGACAAAAAGCAGTTGCAACTGACAAAAAGCAAAAGTGTTAAGGAAAAAATTAAGGGGGTAGCTGGCTGTGGAAAAACATCTATTTTAGCCAAACGAGCAATCAATGCCCATGAGAGACATAAAACGCCGGTACTTATTCTGACATTTAACATTACCTTGAAAAACTATATTAGGGACAAAATCAGCGATATACAAGGCCATCGAGATTTTTCCTTTTTTGAAATATCAAATTATCACCAATTTTTTAATTCTCAAATCAATAACACAGGAAAGGATCTTGCCGATTTAATTGATCAACATGGAATAGGAAAACTCTATTCTGTAGATGTTTTTAGAGATGATGATGTAACGAAGTATCACACAATTCTTGTAGATGAAATTCAAGATTATCAACCGGAGTGGGTCAAAATTGTCAGAGATAGTTTTCTTTCTCAAGACGGAGAAATGATCCTGTTTGGGGATGAATCACAAAATATTTATCAAAGAGAGGTTGTTAGGTCACCTGTTATCGCACAAGGATTTGGGCGGTGGGTTAAGATGAATCGTTCTTATCGAACCAGTGCAAACTCACCCCTTAATCACCTTTTTCAAGACTTTCAGATGGAGTTTCTTGTCAATAAATATCCAGAAACAGAAATAATTGATGCAAAACCTAGGCAACTTGGCTTGAGATTTAGTCTTTTAAAATATGAATCAATTCCATCTGATGGATGGAAAGAGGCTGTGTTTGACTCCATACAGAACTATATTAGAGGCTACGGCTTGCATCCCAATGATGTGGTTATTTTAAGCTCCAAGATTTCAGTAATCAGACAGCTCAACGAATTCTGGACCGAAAGGGAAAAAACTCACTGCATGTTTGAAACTTACGAAGAACTATCGGTATGTACAAATCATACCGTTGACGAGTTGAAACGACTTGATGAAGATCAAATTAGCTCTCTTATTAACCAGAATAAAAATGATATTGAAAGAGTAAGGCGGGCAAAAAAGAATCATTTTTATGCGAATAGTGGTCTAATAAAATTTTCGACCATCCACAGTTATAAAGGACTGGAATCAAAGATCGTATTTTATGTTATGTTCGCAGAGGATGAGCCTGAAGTCGTATACACATCAATTACTCGTTCGTCAGAAAATTTGGTGGTTTTTGATGTTGGTAGTAAAAATATATGCACTGGTTTTTTTATGCAGCACATCAAATAATATTCCCCATTAGCGGAATTACTAACGAAATATTGTAACGAACAGAAAGAAGCTAACACGGCGTCAGCAATTCCCGATATTCCTGTCAGTCTACTAATGACGCAGGGTGAAGGATAGCGATTTCGCAGACTTTTTGCTCCATTTACTCCGCCAGGCGGAA
>VMEP01000016.1 GCA_007375595.1 Parcubacteria group bacterium LiPW_30
TATCGCCCATATGGAATTTTTTTCATCGTGACACCTCCGTTTTGTTTCCTTATAAAATTACAAAACTTTGGTGTCCATTTTTTTCAACCTACCTCACTTCTGGGGCATTGGCGGCAATGGGGACTGAGTTAGTTTAATAGTTTATTTACGCATTATCTTATTAACCCAACTCCGTCCCCTCACTCCCTCCTGCTCGTCTATCTTTTTTCTTCTACCGGGGCACCCTGTTCCGGTAGAGTCTCTGTAGATACAGTAGATCTATTAACCTGAGGGTAGTTTGATAAAAGAAGATACTCGATGTGGCAATCTCAAGGGCTGAATGTGCCCCATCATCGGCGGAAACGGAGCACAGCGGAGTTCGTGTCCGAGTGCAATTGGTTGTCTGGTGTCTTTCGCTTCCGCTTCAGCGTTGCATCAAATGCATCTCCATTGTTATGCGTTTTCTTTCCATTCAACCATCATTTTTCTGTTGAGTCTTGCTATCTCACAAAAATACTCATTAACTACTAGCGGGTTTCCCAGAGGATCTTCATTTGCATTTCTAACCATACACATGGTACAAAACTCTTT
Source organism: Parcubacteria group bacterium LiPW_30 (assembly GCA_007375595.1). GTDB lineage: Bacteria > Patescibacteriota > Minisyncoccia > Phycocordibacterales > VMEP01 > VMEP01. Next base: position 571 of record VMEP01000016.1, read on the forward strand.
GTCAGGACATTGAATACATTTAGGGAAATCTTGCCTGCGCAAGCCTCTTAGATGTTGTACTTTTTCAGAATTATCCCAAATCTCTCTGAGTGATGCTTCTTTTACGTTACCAACAATATTATCCTGCCATCCTGCACATGGATATACATTTCCGTTGTCTGCTACGCATATTGATGAATGACAAACGCTACAAACAAAATCTTCTAACGTAGTATTCTTTTTCTTTTCAGCTTCCTTTTCCATTTCATCCATATATTTTGGATCATTTATATTTGTATCATTAATCACTTTTTTGACTTCATTAATTGACAGGCGGTTACTTAGGTTTTGTGTTGTATGGTTATATCTTGCTATGATTACATAATCATCTCCGACATTAATCTTATGCTTTTTCGCCCATTTTTTTACATCATCATAACAGTTTTTGTTTTGCTTCATTATTGGACAGCTTATTTGCATAGGAATATCATTTTCAATCAATTTCAGAATTGCATTTTTTGTTTTTTCAAAACTTCCTTTCGTTTGGGTTATTTTATCGTGAACATTGGAATTCATTGAGTATAGTGATACTTGAACGCCTAAAAGTTGGTTTGTTTTCATTTCTTTAATGATTTCATCATCAAGTAAAGTCAAATTACTAAGAACATTTACTGAAAAATCGTATTCTTTGCACTTTCTTAAAAAATCGCAAAAGTTTTTGTTTAACATTGGCTCACCGCCACTTAACGTCAAATGCAATACCCTCATATCTTTACATTGTTTTAAAACATCATAAAATAAATCAGGCTCCATAACATTTATCTTGTTATCATGTGGGATATAGCAATGAATACATCTTTCATTGCACTTGCTTGCAATTTCTATGTGCAAACTAGTAAGGTGAGGTTTTCCATTAAAGTATTCTTCGAAAAATTCTTGAGTGGATTTTTCAGGATGTCTAATGATTGGTGAGCAATCTTTTTTTATTGATTCTGGCTCTGCTGTCTTGTACGAAAATCTCTTGTCTTTTTTATCGCACTCCTGCAACGTTTTACCAGATACAATAAATCCATCACGTTCAAGTGAGCAATAAAATTCTGTTGCATCATTTCTTATTGTTCTAAATTCTGCATCTGTAAATTTCTTGTGTATTTTATTTGCAAGTTTATCAATAGGTTGTGGTTTTCTGCTTAAAACAGACAAAAACACTGCCCCACTTTCCGATACTATTTTATCTCCTATATTGCTTTCGTGATCATCTGTTAGTTCATATCCAAAATTCCTATTGTCAGTGATGTACCCAAAGGAAACATAGTTTCTGAATATAATATTAGATTTTATTTTAAAAAACATTACGATGTCTCCTTAGTAATCAGGCGACGATGTAATACATCGTCGCCTGATTAAATTGTTATTTACCTCCACGTGGCCTTGGTGGATTACAAGGTCTTCCACTCGGTTTACTGTTGGGACGGCAATCTGCCATTTGTACAGTACTTTGAGCCAAGATCTCAGGTTTTGCGTAAGCCATATTTATCACCCCCTTTTTTTATAAGATTATTCCTGCTGCTACTTAAAGCATTAGCTTATTCAATTAAAATCCTTAAGGCGTATAACCAAGTGTCGGCGTTCGAAGAGACGTAGAATTCTACGTCCATTTGGAGTCTGAAAAAGTTATATGCAGCGATTTAAACAGATAATAACACCCAGGCTGTTTTTATTCAGCTATTTTGCTGTCTAAAAATTTTGCTTTGAAGGACCGCTTAAATTGAGATTTGTCAAGGCAAGGGAAATGCCTGACGAGAATATAGCAAGTTAACACTATTCCTGATAAGAGCCGTAGGGCGTAATAAACGAAGTGCATTACGCCAAATGACAGTTCCTACCTGGCACGCCATTTCATAGGATGCCCGCTTTGTGTGAGGCGCGGCAACTTTGAAAAGAGGAAACAATGTCTTCAGATTCCACGCATCAGGAGTATGTAATTTATCCGGCGCAATACGCTTCGCTATTGCGCCCTACAGACTACGGGCTGATTTTTTATTGTTATCCTGCCATTCTTTAGCAGTTTTTTCTTGCAAAATTCCCCATTCAGAGTTTGGCTGTTTCGGAATAGGTAGCTATTCCCATGAGAGATGAGTCGGCGAGAACGAATGGGAAACCGGAAGGGAAAACGAGGAGGGATCCCGCCGGCTCTTCCCCAAAATGACGAAGTAGCGACGGAGCTGTGAAAAAAGTGGCGGTGCTGCGCGTCAAGTTCAAATGGCGCGGCCTGGTTAGCCAAAACTTGTTCGCAGTTTATTTTGACGCATGGGCAACCGTGTTAATTTTTCTTAAATAGGGAGACTAAAAATGAATTTAAAAAACAAAGTTTCACTTCTCGTCGTAATGTTGTGCCTGAGTGCCAATCAATGCTTTGCTGCATTGGCAACTTACGGCTCAGTTTATCTGAATGCCGAACCTGGAAGTTATGTTGGGGGTGGGATTGGTGCCAATGAGGTTCTCTGGACACACGGAATCGAAGGGATATTTTCTATATCAAGAAATTTTGATCAAGGAATTGACGTTTCCTTTGATGATGGAAATTACTGGCGTTTCAGTTTTGCCGCCCCAACTTACAACCCTATAGCGAACACAAACGATGGCAATGATATAACAGTTTGAGGTAGGTTGAAAAAAATGGACACCAAAGTTTTGTAATTTTATAAGGAAACAAAACGGAGGTGTCACGATGAAAAAAATTCCATATGGGCGA
>VMEP01000001.1:0-404944 GCA_007375595.1 Parcubacteria group bacterium LiPW_30
TGCTGTTGCATCTGTTGCTACAAAGTATGGTGCTGTTGCAACCCCTGAGGCAGTGAGTGTGCCTGTTGCTGTGAGGTTTCCTCCGATGTATGCGTCACCTGCGACAGAGAGCTTTGCGAATGGTGTTGTGGTGCCGATGCCGAGCCGCCCTGAAGGGTCCAGTACGGCCAGGCTGTTGCCGGAAGAGTCAAGCCATTGCTGTATTGGTGTTGTCGCCTGCCCGGCTCCCGCTTTGACCGTCAAGGTGGTGGCGCCCGATATGTTGTAAATTTGGGCAGAACCATTGACATCTAACTTTATGGAGGGAGACGTGGTCCCGATACCAACGTTTCCGTTTGCGGCAACAACAAGCGCATTATTCCCGACATTTAATAACGAGGAGAAAAGATTTGTTGATGATGCAGTAGTTGAGAAAAGATTTGTTGTTGTTGCCGATGTTCCTGTTGCGTTGTTGAAAGTAAAATCTCGAAGTGTTGATGAGCCGGTGACCAACAGATTAGACGATGTTGTTGTGCCGAAGACTGCATTAGTTGAGTAGAAATTTGTTGATGTTGCGTTTGTGGTTGTGCCATTCGTTGCCACATATTCAGTAATAGAAGCGAAAGAAGAAGAGAGATTTTCTATAACCCCAGAAGTTGAGCGGAAAATTGATGCGAATAAATTAGTTGTCGTTGCAGATGTGCCCGTAGCATTTCTAAAAGTAAAATCTTGTATCGTTGATGATCCTGTTACAAAAAGATTTGAAGAGTTAATATTTTGAGCAAAAAGGTTTGTTGTTGTTGCGTTTGTAGTTGTGCTATTTACTATAGAAAGATTCGAGATTGTAGAAGTGGAAGCGTTTGAGAAAATTCCACCAAAAAGAGTCGATAGTCCAGAAATATAAGAATCACCGACTACCTCAAGTTTTGCGGAGGTTGTTGTTGAGTTGGCTCCAATCAAAACCTGATTTGTTGTTGTCGAAAGACGTGTCCCAGAACCGTTAAAATATGTCCAATCAATACTGCCGACACCAGTCCCAACCGCAACACCATTAAAATACAAAGTTCCAAGGTTGTTATACAAACGATTGTCTTGGGTAACAGGCGAAACTATAGAAGAAAGATAAATAGGACCTTCTACGGAGAAAGTATCAGATGGTGACGATGTCCCAACCCCAACATTTCCGTTTGAAGCAACAACAAGCGCATTATTCCCGACGTTTAATAACGAGGAGAAAAGATTTGTTGATGATGCAGTAGTTGAGAAAAGATTTGTTGTTGTTGCCGATGTTCCTGTTGCGTTGTTGAAAGTAAAGTCTCGAAGTGTTGATGAGCCGGTGACCAACAGATTAGACGATGTTGTTGTGCCAAATACTGCGGTGCCTGTCGCGGTAACATTTGTTGCATTAATATTTTGAGCAAAAAGATTTGTTGTTGTTGCGTTTGTGGTTGTGCCATTCGTTGCCGTGTAATCAGTAAAAGCCGCGACAGAAGAAGAGAAGGTGTCTATAACTCCATTAACCGCGTGAAAGATTGAAGCAAAAAGATTTGTTGATGTTGCTGACGTGCCAGTTGCGTTCGCGAACGTTACGTTTTGAATGGAAGATAATCCACTGACGTTTAAGGTTGCTATGGTTGTCGACGAAAGATTTGTTGCACCTGATGCAGTTAGGTTGTCTGTAGAAAAACTTGTTGCCGTAAGGGAAGTGAACGAACCAGTTGTTCCAGAGAAAGTTGAGTTTGTGATTGTTGCGTTATTGATTCTAACGTTCGAAAGATTATCGATTCTCTGCGTAAGGGCGATAGCGGAGAAATTGTTGTTGTAGTTGGTGGTCGCATTTGAAGCCACTCTATATATCTCGCTCTTTAGCGTGTTAGCTAATTCATTTAATTTTCTATCTAAGTCGCTTTCAGATGTTCCGATATTAAACTCATTTGTTTGATAAGATGCCGAACCAGATACCGCCAACCCAGATGAACTAATGTTTTTTATAACAGCTCTGGTAATTAGTGCTGTAAGGTCGTCTGCTGATAGCCCATTTAAATATTCTGCGCTTAAGTTTTTAACCGTTGTAGATGAAGTGACAACTAGTGGAGGAATGCCCTGTTTTGCAAAAGATTTTAGTTGACCCTCAGTTTCAATTGAACCAAGAATTGAAATCTCTCCTTTATCATTAAGCAAAAGCATTTCGTTTGCATGAGTTCCTGGACGAAACCCAAGAACTGTCTGCGAATCTTTCATCCAATTTTTTACGGCATGCAAAGAAGTATCAAACATTCCAAAAACAACAGGGACCGGCAAGATGATAAAGAGAATTAATGATCCAAGTATGACCGAGGAGAATAATACTTTTGATGCGAGTGTTTTTTTAACTGTTTCTACTTTTATAGGAGAAACGACCAAGCCTTCAATTCGTGAATTAATTTCTTTTTTAATTTCCGACGAAATATCAAATGCCTTTGGAGCCTCAACAACCCTTTCTTTAATTTCTGGAACGATTGTAACTTTTGGTGTAAGCGGAGGAATAAGAGCAAAATTATTTTCAACTATTTTTGAAACAGCTGGTGTATTTTTTATTTTTTCATTTTTACTCTCAACTATTTTTTCTTCCTGAACTTTTTCAATCTTAGAATTTAACAAACCAAAAGATTCGCTAATCTTTTTAAATTCATTCATGAAGAAAGATTTCACTTCTCCTTGCTCTACTATATGTGCTTCATCTGAAACAAGTGTTTCTGGTTTTACCACTGACGCAAAATTTGGATGTGGAAAATCTTCCAAGATTGCATGTGGTTTATCTTTTACAAAAACCTCCTCTGCAAAAACAGGAGCTGTTGTTTTAACTGGAGCTTGCTCTATATTAGGAGTCTTTTCAAAAAGAGGTTTTATCTTCGCACTATCTAAGGCACCATTCTGAATTTGCGCCCTAATCATCTGTCGGCGCATATACTCATCAACTATAGACTTAGTCGTGTACCAAGTGTTATCTATCTTCTTTGCTGAAAGCTTCTTTTTACGAGCAAGGAGACTTAAGTACTCAGAACTGTATGGGGTTAATTTTGCAGCAAGACTGAGCGGAATCCACTCATTATTTGAGTGGTCATTTGTGAAAAAATTTTTACCTCCTAAGTTAAAGTTCATGTGGTATCCGATACGGTGTATCGGCGTGTGATTTATAGTTATTTTAGCATCTAATAAAAATAATCAAGAGAAAAATCTTGGGGATAAGTGGTAAAAAAATTAAGAAAAAATAAAAATATTTTTAAAAAAATTTTATAACAAAAAATCAACTGATTTTAAAAAATAACGACAAAAAAATCCCTGACGACATTGCCGAGAGATCAAAAATTGATGTTGGGTTAAATTTTCAAAAACAAAACGAGTACTAAAACAAAACTTATCCGATATGTAATATTTTATATTTTAATAAACATTAATAAACCTTGATAGATATATTACTAAAGATTGATATATTTAAAGGGTTTATAGGTAAACTTCGCAATAACCTTCCCTTTGATACCCCATGCGTCGGTGCTACCTAATCTCCTAGAATCTATACTAACTGCCCTGTTATCACCTAGTACAAAGTACTCATACGGATCAACCGTAAACACTTTAACGTCTTCCTGCCCACCGTTTTGTTTCATGTAACTATTCATCTCACTAAAATCTATTGATTCCACTATCTTGCCCACATCATCCCTATCCTTCTTAATGACCACATTTGTTCCAAAAATCTCCAATCTGTCTCCGGGAATTCCGGCGATTCTTTTAATAATTTTCTTGTAGGAATCACGTGGCTGTGTGACGATAATATCCCCTCGTTCTGGTTGCTTAAATAGGTATGCCACGCGACTAATAATCACGTATTCTTTATCGTTTATTGTCGGAGACATTGAATCCCCGCTCACAGAAAATGCATCAATAACAAAAACTCTTATTACAACAGCTATTATAAAAGCGTAGAGTAAACCTTTTAATATTGGGTGCCATTTCATAACTTCCTTGTTTTCGAATATACTATAAATTATAGTATATCACTCCTATGGAAAAACGATTCCTCACAATTAAAGAAGCTTCAAAGTACTTGGGAGTTACTCCACTAACTTTGCGCAATTGGGATAATAGTGGAAAGCTTCATGCATCTCGCCACCCAATGAATAATTATCGTCTATATAACAAACTCGAACTTGATGCTGTTATGAGAAAAATCGAAATGAGCGCCGAAAAGAAAACCACTCGCAAACAGTTAAACACTCGTGTTCATGTATTAAAGGTAAAACATCTCAAAGACTAAAAACTATTTATTTTTTTCTAAAAAAACACACGTGAGTGTAAAATCTACAACTATAACGCTATCGCGTTATAACTGTAGTTTTGGTTTATCCTAACAACCTTTCTTTTATTTTTTCTTACATATTGTTTTTCCATCACCCACCTATAATTACGCGGTCGCGTAATTATAGGTGGGTGGGTCTACTCCCCTAAATTTCAATTAAGTACTCCACCATAAAAAATACCAAACAAAAAAACACCGAGTTTAATTTCTCGGTGTTTTTTTATTTAGTAAGAAAAGTTTTATGTATTGATAATCTTAATTATCGTCTCACGAAGAGCTGCTGGTTCAACAGATCCTCTAGTTTCTTTCATGCCCTGCCCTACTAGAAATTGAAGTGCTGCTTCTTTGCCGGCACGATAGTCAGCAACAACTTTTTCATTTGCATTAATTATTTCTGAAACAACAGAATCTAAATCAATATCATTTGCGTTTGCTGTAAGATTATTATCTTTCATTAAAACCTCTGGTGCCCTATCATCACGCACCATTATCGCAAGTAAATCTTTTGCCATACGAGTAGTTATTTCTTTCTTACCCCAAAGATTCATTAGTTCATCAAAATGCCCAACCGACGGAACATTGTTTGCTCCATCTTTTAAAAGCCCAGCGAGGTCAGAAGTAATGAAATTAACGTATCCGGATATAACCTCCGGAGAAAGATTGTCTTTTCCTAAAACAAGACTATTAAAAAATGCTGCAAAAATATCGCTCTGCACAAACATTTCTGCTTGTTCAGGTCTCATTCCAAACTGTGAGATATATTTCTCGCGCTTCTGCCAAGGAAACTCTGGCATCTCCTTGCGTAGCTTTTCAAGGTCAAATTCCGCTATTTCTCTTAATTTAAGCTTTGGTAAGTCTGGGTCAGGGAAATAACGATAATCATGAGAGCTTTCCTTCTCTCTTTGAGAAAACGTTGAGCCCTTATTTTCGTCCCAACCACGAGTCTCCTGTTTTATCTCACCACCTTCTTCTAAGACCTCAATTTGCCGTTTTATCTCATAATCAATAGCTTTTTCAACAGCACGAAAAGAGTTTATATTTTTGACCTCAACCTTAGTGCCAAATTTATCTGTTTTTGAGACAGAAATGTTGGCTTCAACACGCATCTCTCCTTTATCCATGTTTGCCTCCCCTGCGCCCAAAGAACGTAGCAATAACTGTAGCTCACGAGCAAAAGCCCCCGCCTCAGTGGCATTTTTTACAACAGGATCGGTAACAAGCTCCATAAGTGGCACACCAGCGCGATTAAAATCAACTAGCGTGTAATCTCCTTTTTCGTGATTAGATTTGGCGGTATCCTCCTCAAGGTGCACACGCGTTATTTTGATACCATTTAAACTCCCGCCAGAAACAATTGGATATTGATACTGGCTTAACTGATAACCCTTTGGTATATCAGGGTAAAAATAATTCTTGCGGTCAAATTCAGTAAAGTCTGCGATATCTCCACCTAAGGCAAGTCCAACCCTAATAACGTGTTTAACAGCCTCTTTGTTTATAACAGGGAGAGTTCCTGGGTGAGCCATACAAACTGGGCAAACATTAACATTTGGCCGTTTTTCGTCTGGGTCGTTCTTTGAATTACAGAACATTTTTGTCCTGGTTTTAAGCTCCGCGTGTATTTCCAGACCTATTGTTGCTTTATACTCCATAAAAGAAAATTATAGCACACCTCTTATTTGATGTATTTTTCATAAAAATACAAGTAATTAAAACTAATTCTCTTTATTTTCAGCAGTAGCTTTTCTTAAAAGCTTCACAAGATTATCCTCCAAATCTTTAATAGACTTGTCATCATATAGAGACACTGTATAAACATCTTTGTTAAGTTTTTTTACAGAAGTAACTATTTTAGAAAGTGCCCCGTCTGGCAAAATATCTGTCTTTGTTAAAATAATAATTTCTTTCTTTTTAGCGAGGTCTTTATCGAAAGCTTCAAGTTCAGCTCGAATTGTCTTATATGCATCATTCAAATTTTTATTCTCAAGAGAAATAACATGAGCAATCACGCTTGTTCTTTTTATGTGGCGTAAAAATTTATGTCCAAGCCCTTTTCCTTCTGAGGCGCCTTCGATAAGCCCTGGAATATCTGCGATTATAAAACCGTGCATATCACCCAAATTTGGCTCAAGTGTCGTAAAAGCATAATCAGCCACCTTCCCTTCTGCGCGGGTTAAAACATTCAAAAGACTGGTCTTGCCAGCGTTTGGCAATCCAGCAAATCCTAAATCAGCAAAAAGTTGAAGTTCAATTAAAAAATCTGCCTCCTCCCCTTCCTTCCCGAGAGTAAATTCCTTTGGACTCCTGTTAGTTGAGCTTTTAAAGCGTTCATTACCCAAACCACCGCGTCCCCCTTTTAATAACATTATTTTCTCCCCCTCTTTTATTAGAGAGAATTTTTCACCAGTCGATTGGTTAATGATTATCGTCCCAATTGGAAAATCAAGGATTAAATCATCTCCTCCTTTACCGTGCAGACTATTCTTAGCACCATTATCACCATTTTCCGCTTCGTATGATTTTTTGCGCGCATAACGAGCCAACCCGTGCATTTCACGAAATGCCTTAACATAAACATCTCCTCCGTTGCCCCCGTCGCCACCAGCAGGACCCATTAAGGGTTTACCTTTTTCGTGAAGCCAACGAACAACACCGTCGCCACCTTTCCCGGCCTTAAGGTGTAATTTTATTTCATCAACAAAAGCCATAATTAATCGTTATCGCTCAAAAATATTTTTTCGGCGATAAAAGTTACAACTGAAATAAATAAAGCGGCTAAAAATGCTGACCAAAAATTAGCGACTTCAAAACCTTTAACAAAAGATGATAGCAACCACAAAAGGGCCCCGTTAATAACTAGAGTAAAAAGACCGAGGGTTATTATATTTATTGGTAGTGTAATTATCATTGCGAGCGGTTTTATGGTTACAGAAACAATTCCAAGCAAAAGCGCTGTCACAAAGGCAACGTAAAAACCATCAACAATAATTCCTGAAATAAAATATGGCGTTGCGAAAACAGCGAGAGCGACAATAATCCATTTTGCTATTAGTTTCATATAATTTATTTTTTCTCGATTGCTTCAATCAACTCCCCCATGTCGTGTTCTATTTTTTTAATATCTCGTTTCATCTCAACAAGGCTTGCTGTTTCTTCTTCAATTTCATTTTCTGTCTTTTCAACAACCTTTTTCTCGCGTTTTATCCCTGTGATAATAATGCTTTCTCCAATAAAGAAGGAAACAAAGAGCCCTGTAACAAGAAGCATTGCTACCCCCAAAAGAAGTGATGCTGGACCAGAAACATTAAAAGTGTCTGCGATATTCCAAACTCCACGCCAAAAAAGAACTATGCCGATACCGCCAACAATGGCGTAAATTATCGGATAATGGCTCAAACGGCCACGTACTTTGTCTTCTATTCTGTCAAAAAAATGAATTACCTCCTTCAACATATAATGGTCATAATATACTGAAAACCAAAAAAACGCACCTGTTACATTAATACAACCTGGGGTCGTGTTTAAATAATCTAAATTGACTTCTTGTCTAATTTTAGTTTAATCTATTTATATTCAGTTCATTTAAGGAGGTTCTATTGTGGGAATTCATCTGACTTTATTAAAACCTGGACCTGGTCATGCTTGCCCAGAAGACGACGTCCTTGTAGAACTTTCAAACAGGGATTCTGTTGAAGCAGACCGCGCTTATTGGGCGGAAGTTGGCGAGTCTTCCAATATTGTCGTTGGACACGTGCTTCTTGATGTACCAGAGGAAGTGGTGGATTACATGGACAGTCTGATGGAGCGGGGTGAGCCAGAGTTGCTTGAACAATTACTCACCGTGACTTTCAACCTCGGAAGAGCTTATCAGCAATAACCCACTCGGATATTCACAAAAAAACAGGACGTCTTCGGATGTCCTGTTTTCTTAACCCACAAACAAAACATTCTTTTTTTATTCTTACTAATTTATTACACCGCCTCAACCTCCAATAACTCCTGCTGAAGTATAGAATCGCCTTCTCCAAAAAGAAATTTCCCTTTAAACTTTTTCCCCTCTAAAAACATTGGAATCCAATGAATATCATCTGGCCACATTTCGCTAAATGGAATTTCGTCAATGTGGAACCATTGCGGTTTCATTTCCTCACTTTCGGATGGCTCTCCTAAAAAATTATCTGCTTTAAAAATATGCACCTCCAATATCTCCGGATTCCCACTAAACTCAAATTCAATAATTCCAACCTTGTCCATTTCTTGAAGCTCTACTCCCGATTCTTCCATCATTTCTCTTTTCGCAGCTTCTTCTATTGTTTCCCCTTGCGAAACCTTTCCACCAAAACCATTCCATCTTCCAGCGCCAAAACCGCGTTTCTTCATTCCAAGTAAAACATTTGGGTGCTGATGAACAATACAAAGTGTAAGTAATTTTTTCATGTTTTTACGCCCCATGGCATCGCTTAAGGTATGTCCTAAATGGAAACATAATTATACACTTGGAACATACTCCATTTTAATATGGGTTTCCTCTTCCTCAACATCTTTATACCCTAATCTCCTATATAACCCTTGAGCTTTATTCTGTTTGAGTACCTGTAATTTTATAGGTATAACTTTTTCATCTGACTCTTTAATTAAGTCCGAAAGAAGTTTTGAGCCAATTCCTTTACCTTGAAACTCAGGCAAAATAACAAGCTCGCTTGCAAAAATGTGATCGGGATAATATATAAACGAGCAATATCCTGCTGGTGCCTCATTAAAATATATAATTTGATGAGTTTCTGGAACCCAGGATCTTTCAAAAAATCCGTCCTGCATCTTCTCATCCCAATTTCCAAATTGCTTTACTACCACATCATGATAAGCAAGATGGTGGGTTCTTCTTGCAAACTCAAAATCATCTTTTTCTGCAGGTCTTATTGAAATTATTTCATTCATAATTATTTATTCTGCATATTTCTCTTGTGTTCCTCGGTGTCCATTAAGGCACAAGATTTATATTTCTTCCCAGAACCACAAGGGCATGGGTCATTGCGCCCAGCCGGCGCCTTAATATGCGCCCCAGAAGATTCTTCGCTTTTTCCACCACCAACACCAAGAACATTGTCGCTCTCGTGTATTTCTACTGTTTCTGTCTGTTCACTATGCGTAAGACTACTATCCCCTTTTATAAACTTAATTGTATTGCCAAGATTCTGCCTAAAGGCTATCTCCATTTCCTTAAATAGTTTTAATCCCTCTTTTTTATATTCAACAAGTGGATCACGTTGCCCATAACCACGAAGCCCGACAGATGAACGCAAATAATCCATCACCTCCAGATGTTCAAGCCAAAGCATGTCGTTGGTATAAAGCGCCAATTTTCTAAACTCCTCATAAAACTTTTCTTCCCCAAGTTCTTTTAATTTTTCTTCTATTTCTCTTTCGGCTTCTTCGCTTTCAAGTTTTGTTTCCTCAATTAAATTATTAATGTATTCCTTTTCCCCAAAAAGCATTTTCTCTCGTCTTTCGTATACAACTCCACGTTGATGATTCATAACATTGTCGTACTCAAGCAAATGTTTTCGCGAATCAAAATGGAATCCTTCAATTTTCTCTTGTGCCCCTTCAAGAGCGCGACTAACCATTTTATTTTCTATTGGCTGATCTTCAGGAATACCAAATCGCCCCATCATGTTTTTTATCATGTCCGACGCAAACACACGCATAAGCGAGTCTTCAAGCGACACATAAAATTGTGTTTCTCCGGGGTCTCCCTGTCGTCCTGCGCGACCACGCAACTGATTATCAATTCGGCGCGCTTCGTGGCGTTCCGTACCAATGACAGCAAGCCCACCTAAATCACGCACCGCTTCATATGTTTCTTTAGTATGAGGATTCCCTCCGAGCTTAATATCAACTCCACGACCAGCCATGTTTGTTGCAATAACAACATTACCCTTCTTTCCAGCCTGAGCAATAATCTCTCCTTCACGTTCGTGATTTTTTGCGTTCAACACTTCGTGCGGAATACCTTCGTGCTTAAAATACTCCGAAAGAATTTCGTTCTTATCAATAGAAGCCGTGCCAATAAGCACCGGTTGCCCTCTTTGATTTAATTCTTTAACACGCGCCGTAAGTGCCTTCCATTTCCCAGTCTCTGTTTGAAAAATTAAATCATTTCTATCTAGTCGCTTAATATCACGATGTGTAGGAATTGCTATAACTTCAAGTCCATAAACCTTGAAAAATTCTTCTGTACTCGTCATCGCGGTTCCTGTCATACCTGAAAGTTTGCCGTATAGTCTGAAGTAATTTTGGAATGAAACAGAAGCTAGCGTCCTTGATTCACGCTCTATATGCACCCCTTCTTTTGCCTCAATAGCCTGATGTAGGCCCTCTGACCAACGACGACCTGGCTGAAGACGGCCAGTAAACTCATCAACAATAACAATCGCATTATCTTTAACCACATACTCCTTATCCTTTTCAAAAAGCGCCTTAGCACGAACGGCCGTCTCTAAATGGTGAACGTACTTAATACCTTTTTCTGTGTATAAATTATCTATTTTTAAGGTCTTTTCTGCCTTTGTAATGCCGGAATCAGTCATTGCAATAGACTTACTCTTCTCATCGACGGTATAATCCTCATCTTTCTTCATCTGAGAGGCGATACGAGCAAAAGTACGGTATAAATCCTCTGATTCTGCCGCTTGTCCGGAAATAATAAGAGGGGTGCGAGCTTCATCAATTAAAATAGAGTCGATTTCATCAACAATCGCATAAGCATGCCCCCTTTGAACCAACGTTTCTTTTTCATAAGCAAGATGGTCGCGCAAATAATCAAAACCAAACTCATTATTTGTTCCGTAAGTTATATCTGCGTGATACGCCTCACGTCTTGTACATGGGCGCAAAAATTCATGAACAACATGAAATGACCCAATCAAATCTCGCTCCGCATCTTCATCTTTGTGATTAGGATCATAAATAAAAGATGATTCATGGTTGATGATACCAATAGTTAAACCAAGCGCTGAATAAATTTGTCCCATCCACACACCATCACGTCGCGCGAGATAATCATTCACGGTAACAATATGCACACCTTCACCGGTTAATGCGTTTAGATATGCCGGCAATGTTGCAACAAGTGTCTTTCCTTCTCCTGTTCTCATCTCAGCAATGTTGCCATTATGCAAAACGAGGCCACCGATTATTTGTACATCGTAATGACGTTCACCTAAAGTTCTCTTTGAAGCTTCACGAACCAAAGCAAAAGCCTCCGGCATAATATCATCGAGCGTCTCCCCTTCTGACAAACGTTTTTTAAACTGTTCTGTTTTTTGACGCATCTCATCAAAAGAAAGTTTCTCTACTTCTTTTTCAAATTCCGCAATTTTTAAAACAGAAGAATTAAGGGCTTTTACAGCCTTTTCACTCGTCGTTCCTAGTATTTTTTCCAAGAAAAGCATGGTGAGTATTCTAGCATTTAGGCCCTTTGTGGGCTAATTGGCCATGATTATAATAATACCTAAGGATTCAAAGAAATGAGTACAGTTCTAGGAGCGCAAACAAAAAAGAACGAGATGTACTAAGCCGTACATTGAGTGATTTTTTGTGTAGGGCGACAACGAAATGTGCCATTTCTTTTAATCCTTATACAAAATAACAAAAACCTCTCGCGAGAGAGGTTTTGTTATTTTACAGCACGAGCAATTATGAGCGCTTTGCTTTCTTTGCTTTCTTTGCTGGCTTCTTCTTTGCTGCTGCCTTCTTTTTTTTTGCTGCCATTTTATTAAGGTACGATTATTTTTTAAAGTTGCAGAGTCATCGACCATTCAAAAAAATTAAAAAACTTTTTTGAAACAAAACGACTACTGCAGTACTGGTATCATTATCATATGCAAACAAAACGCATGCAATATTTTTTTAGAGAAAAGTGTGGATAACTTTTCTTTGAAAAAATATTTTCTTTTTAAAGAAAAAAAATAAATTATTTTTTAAAAAAATTTCCAACAAAACAAACCTCAAATTGAAGCCTTACACCAAAAATTTCAAAAACTTTTTCCTGTATTAACGAAGCTAAAGAAAATATTTCATCCGAACTACCACCACTGTAATTAACTAAAACAAGAGCGTGCTTTTCATATATACCAACGCCACCATGACGTAATCCTTTTTTATTCCCCGCATGTTCAATCAACCAACCTGCAGAAAGTTTTTTTAAATCATTATTATCCGTCGAGAAAACTGGCATATCAGGATATTTTTCGATTAAATAGTCTGCTTGTTTTTTGTCTACCACAGGATTTTTAAAAAACGAACCAGCTGTCCCGTAAACATTTAAATCTGACAATTTTAGAGCCCGAACAAGTAAAACGGCGTCGCGTACATCTTTCGCCTTCGCTTCTTCAATGGTGATTCCCCTCTTTAAAAGCTCCTCAGAAATTTCTTTGTGGTTTATTTGTGTTTGATAATTCTTAGAAAGATTAAATGCAACCTCTGTAATTATTAAATTTTTACCAAAATCTTTTTTAAAAATACTATCTCGATAACCAAAAACGCATTCATTATTAAAAAATTTTTTATTTTCTTTAGTCTTAATATCAAAAACATCCACCCATTCTATAAACTGTGATATTTCTTTTCCGTAAGCTCCAATATTTTGAACAGGAGATGCTCCCACTGTCCCTGGAATACCTGAGAGCAACTCCAAGCCAAAAAAATTATTTTTGATTAAATAATTTACAAAACCATCCCATGATTCTCCAGCCGAAGCTTTCGCTATTATTTTTCCATCTTTCTCTTCAATTGAAATACCGCGTAAAGAAATTTTTATTACCAAACCAAAAAATCCATCGTCAGAAATTAAAACATTAGATCCACCTCCTAAAATATAAATTGGTAATTTATTTTTTTCAGAAAAAGAAATAGCCTCTTTAATATCATCTATTGATTCTGCTTCGCAAAAATAACGAGCCGTACCTCCAATACGAAAAGTTGTTAAGTCTTTAAGTAAAATATTTTCTTCTATTTTCATAAAAGGTATCATACCGCAGGGGGCAAGCCCTGCACCCAAAGCGTGTTCGCTTCGCTCACGCTTTGGCGCGGCAAGTCGCGCGGTATTTTAATCCCTTATATTGCTCTCCTCGGCTCGGAAATGAGAAAGATTACTTTCTCATTTCACTCGCTCTACGTCGGCAATAAAAAAATTACCCGCAATCTTGGCTGGTAAGTGTTGGCTCCAAAAACAAATGTCTTATATGAGTGCGTTCACCAGCCAAGGTTACGGGCAACATAAAATAAGTATAGCAGTGGTTTTTATCTTTGTCTTTAAAATGTTTTTTGCACACACTACTAAAATACACGCGTAAAATTCTGCTGAATTTTCGCTCTGCTCGATTCGTCAATCTGCGCAAGGTATTTTAGTAGTGTGTGCGAGAAGCGGAAATACTTAAATGTGCATCTAATTTATCTCTCTAAAGGGTGGGGTGGCAACGCAAACTCACAAGTCAATCCGAATACGGACTGCTCGCGAGCCCACCTCGCCTCCCAGCAAGAGAAGCCTTGCTGGGGCCCGGCTCCGGTTGTTTTGCGATTCTGCTCTTTCGTAACCAATGCTCCGCATTGGTAAACGAGCAGAAACGCAAAACCCCGCCGAGGCGGGGGCTTACGCAGACATTCGTGCTTTTAAGAACTAACACAAAAGCACTCATACGAAGATACTATCAGAAATAACTTAAAAAGTCAAGTTTTTATGGGTTTCTTCCGGCTTTAATTTCTCTAATATAGTATTCTCCTTGATCTTTAAATTGTGGATTTATCTCAATTATTCTCTCTAGTAGACCGACAGCCTTGAGCCTATCTCCTATTTGAAGATAAGCTGCTGCAAGGGTTAGAAGGGTCTGTGGATCATTTGGATTGCTATTCAATTTTCTTTCTAGAAGAGAAGCTAATTTGCCGTAATTACCTGTTGTCGCATAAGCATTAATAAGTCGATTGTCTAAATTGTTATCACCCAAAAGTACCTCTGCTTCATCTACTTTTCCACCATAAATTAAAGATATCGCATATATAACCCTAGCTTCATTGTATGTCTGATCGCCGTCATAAGCTTTCTTCAAAACTTCAATTGCTTTATCAAACTCTTTTCTGTTTATGTAAGCTGTCCCAAGTTCAAATAAAACTTGTTGTTTTTGAGGGGAAAGAGTTTGCGCTTTTTCTAGATACGTCACCGCTTCACTAAACTGAGAATAATTATTTAACAAACCACCTAAGAATAACGGATAACGTACATCAAGGGGACTTTCTTCGGACTGCTTAATCATTTCGTTACGAGCTAGATTAACAAATTTTTGTTTTACTTCTACTGGAACGTTTGCTTGATTAATTTTAAGTGACACTTGTATTAATTGTTCTCGCGCTTCCCCACTTCCGAAAGTGTTGTAAGCAAAAGTCTTTTCAAAATATTCGAGGTTCTTATTAAAACCGCCTTCTACTTCTGAGTGCGGGGAAATTGCCTGTATCAAAGACATCGACGCAGAAATTGGTTTAATGTTAGCGAAGTACATAACGAGCACAAACCCAATAAACACGGACGGAACAAAAACATAACTAAGTAAGCTCTCTTCATTTTTTTTGTTTGGAGTAATTTGCTTGTTTTGAGAATTAAATTCATCTTCCCCAAATACCATCACGTTAATAAAACCAATTAACGAAAAGAATAGTATATAACTCACAAGATTATCAAAAACAAAAAGATTGTGAAAAAAATATGCGCCAAACAAACCAGTTAAAATACTTTTCTCTGTAACAGTGAGTGACGAAGTAAGTCTCCACAAAGAGTAGAGAGCCGTAGCAAACATAGAGAGATACGCGAGAAGACCAAGAAAACCCGCGGCTATCAACCAGTCAAAGAAAACATTATGTGATCGATCAAACCATGGTTCCTGACTCCACATTTTAGGATTGTAGTGTTT
Organism: Parcubacteria group bacterium LiPW_30; assembly: GCA_007375595.1. Taxonomy (GTDB): domain Bacteria; phylum Patescibacteriota; class Minisyncoccia; order Phycocordibacterales; family VMEP01; genus VMEP01. The sequence goes on from VMEP01000001.1 coordinate 15,280, forward strand.
TGCAAATACGGCGATAAAGTTATCCTGTCCCCAGCCCAACAATGGGTTTTCTTTAACTCCCTGCCAGCTCATATTCCAAATCATAGCGCGCGATTTAACTGTTTGTTCGGTAAACGAAATAGTTGAAAACCTGCTCAATACTGGACTATCAATAACGACTTGGGAATCTTTGAGTGCGACAAAAAGTCCAACAAAAAGCACAATTGTGGCGATTACCCCAACCGCAATATTTTTAACAAATCTGTTTTCGCGATTAAACCAAGCAATTAATAAAGCGGACAAGGCTGCGCCAGCGATGAGTCCTAAAATAGCCCCACGAGTTGCTGTGTAATAAAGAGCAATTAAATCAAGGACGAAGATGAAACAATAGAGCCCGCGATGAATTAAAACATTTTCATTTTTCACAAAATACAAATATCCAATTGTTGGTAGGCCAATCATGGAAAGCCCGAGGAGTAATTTTCCATAAAAACCTAAGGATGCCGTATCACTTGCGACAATGTTTAAACCAAAAATTGCAAACAAAATAAGCCCGATTACCCATGAGTAAAAAATATCAAAGGAACCCTTTCCTTTATTTCTTACAAACCAAAAAACCATCAAGAAAATATTTATAAGAAGGAAAACAGCAAAATAAGTGGCGTTGCCTAAGGTTGCATCAGCACGAACACTCCCCTGGTTTATTGTTAACTCGCCGTGCACTTGCATCACTGAATAAAGGGTAAGGAAAAAATTTACTCCGAACAAAACGTGAAAAAATTTACTCCACAATTTTTCTGTCACAACAACAGTCGTCACTACAAAGAAATATGCCACAACATGAAGAAGAGAAATTAACCCTTCCATTCTTTCGTAGTTTGACCAAAAACTGCGATAAGGATTTATTCCAAAAATATCAGCAATGGCTACAATCCCAAGAAAAGAACCAACCGCAATCGTTATCCAGTTCTTTTTAGGACGATAGGAGGCATCGTAATAAGAGAGTAAAAGCCAAGCAGCAAAAATGATTTCAACAATAATACGGAATGTGAAATTTTTCCCTGTTATAAACGGGAAAAATAATGGCGTTGAAATTATAAGCGGAATAAAAGGAACTAGAAAAATACCGCTAATGATAAGACCTCTTAGAAAATTTTTTGTTAACATGAATTATTTTAAATTATTAATCTGCCTCCTAATTTATTCGTTAGATTTTAGCATAATTTTAAACTTTCCCCCCAAAAAGTCGTTTTATGGAGCAACGCCATATACCCAATTCAAAACACCATATCTTTGGTGTGGAGGAGTTGCTGACGTTCCAATGAAAAAATTATTAAAGGCTATTCTTTCTGTAATATTTACCGAACCGCCATTTATAAGTGGATTTTCGTAAATAACAGCAAAATAATTTTCGCCAGAAACGAAGTTGGTTGGATTTATATTAAACAACTGCCCATATTCAGAATTTGTTCCCATGTCCAACCCATAAATACTAGTTGAACTACCAACTACCCCACGATACAAGCCGGCAACCTTATATCCGGTTAGAGAATCTGTCAAAAAGCGACAGTTATAATAAGATGAACCAGAAAGCGCGGGAGTATAGTATTCATTCTCCAAAAAACTCGAGGTATAAGAATCACAGTAAAAACCAACACGCCCCATACTTATGCTATTTCGCGCTTTTGGTGTTCCATTAATAGCATTTCCATCTTTGTCGTGTCCGGTCAAATAAGACCCATCGTTTTGTCCCCAATTATTTTTATCACTTCCAATAGTGTCAGAAGGTTTTCTTTCCATCGTTTTGTAATCAGGAGAAGATCCACCACCACACCAACCACCGCATTCTGATAAAATTGGTGTTTGGTCGACAGTTGAAGTTGACACGCCACCACCAAAAATTAAACTCAAAACTTCGCCGTCGTTTGAAAGACCGGCGCCACCACTTAACCCACTAAAAGGAACAGCTAAATCAACTACAACATCTGAAAATATATCTCCAGAAGCGCCACGTCCAATCAAAAAATATCCATTGGGTGGAATGGTACCAGAAAGCGGAATATGCGGAGTGCCGTCTTCGGCGGATATATAAAGTCCTGATAAATTAAGTGAGTAGATAGTTCTATTTTTTAGTTCAATCCATTCAGCATAAGGTGAAGCTATATTCCCTGCCCACGCAACTTCGTTGATAATTATCGGCATATGACTTGCCGTGAAGTAAGTTGTATTGCCACTGGTTGAAAGATCACTGTTTCCAAAAATACTAACAGCAACAACTTTCAAGTCATATGGCCCTTCTGTGGTTGGAACAACAACAGAAGTCTCACTTGTTGTTGCAATAGTTGAAAACCCTGTCAAATTTGTTCCTTTAATTATTTCAAAATAACTGTAATTGGGTGTATTAACTGACCAAGAAATGGTAGCTTGCCCAGCTGGAATAAAACACGACTGCGGTGGTGACTGCAAAGAATAAGCACACTCAGCAACACTCACTCCTGTTGCTCTAGGCTGTACCGTGTAAACATTAAAAACGGCGTCGCTTGAATCGGAGATGTTGTTGTTTTGATCAACAACAAAAAATTTTATTGTTGTTGTCCCTTCCGGTAAATCAGAAAATGGAATTGACCACACAGTGGAGGAAGCTATCACCGTGGTCACGCTATTAAAATTATTCGTTACCGTAAATCCTGGTGTTGCAGTCCCGGAAAAAGTAACAGACTTTTCCCGAAGCTGTAGTGGAAAGGTGTGTGAAGTAATCGCGGGTGGCGAGACGACAGGAATATCAACCGTTAATGTAACTTCTTGTTGACCAATATTTTCATTACCCAAAACTCTCGCAAAAAATTGTATCGTGCTCGCCCCTTGTGGAAAGAGAGATACAGAGAATGACCAATTCCCTTCTCCTGAAGAGGTCGTGGTAGCTTGCGAAAAAGAATTTGAGATAACTGCGCCAGGAGTCGAGGTGCCAGAGAATATTATCGTTGTCGTTGCGAACGTTTGAGAAAAATCAACTGGTGATGTTACGGAAATTAAAACTTGTTCTGGTTCGCTTGAGACATCGGCGACATTAAGCGTCTCCTCAACAGAAGATGTTTGTGTTTGTTCTTGTGTTTGTGTTACAGCGGGCGCACTACCGCCACCAAACCCAGGAGAAAAACCACTACCAAAATTTATCTTTGGTTCTGAAATATTATTTACAGCTGGCTCTGGTGCGGTTGTTTCTTTCGCAATTATTGTATTTACTACTGATTCTGTTGGGTTACCCTCATTCTGCGCTTCGCCTTGAGACACCACTTCCGTTTGTTGAATCGTTTGATTTGATTCGGCAATTACAACAGGAGTATTTTGATTAGTAGTTTTTATTTGTGTTTGTGTTTGTCCGTTTGTACTACTATTTTCTGTAGCTAAAACTACTGCCGCGCCACTATTTGAGTTACTAAAAGCAAAATTGGTAACAACCTGTATACCAGACCCAATAGCCGAAGCAATATTTTTTGTCGCGCCATAAACACCGCTCGCTACCGCAAGCGTCCCGTCTAATGTAGTTTCCGCTACTGGATCGACAACGGCAAAAATCGCACCCTCGACCTTATGCGCGGTAGTAAGTTTCGGTGGCGCAATACAAGGTAAATTTTCACTATTATTAGCCTTCAAATTATCGAGTGATCCTTTAATATCGGAAACAATTTGATTGGCGCGATATTTTATATAAACATCTGAAAAATTATGTCCAAGTTTATCATCCCCTTCTTTTAATTCGATGTTCGTGTTTGCTGGCATAATTTTCCTAAACGGCACGCTAGCGACAAAATCAGAAATAACTTTATCGGTACTTGAGGTAAGCCACTTTCCACCGCCCGCAACGCGACTAGCTGGAGTGGCAACGGAATAAACAGCAATAGAGTTTGCAGAAGCATTTTCTTGATTCCCGTAAACTTTGTCGTGAAAACTGTTAGCGTAAAAATTGCCCTGTGAATGGGCAACGAGGAGCACTTTTTTAGTTTTAACTTTTTCACTGGCCGATTGAAGCATTTCAACCAGATCGTAATCTTCTACTGTTTCTTCATCAAAAACTTTTTGATATAGAGCCTTTAACCCATCACCAATGCCAGCGAGGTGGGAGGGATTGTGAAGATAATCTACGATTAGCGGTTCATTGTTGTGAGTTGCCCGCAATCTACTTTTTAATCTATCTTTATTCTTGATAGCATCGATCTCATCAGTAAATACTCCATTTATAGCAAATACACTGTACCCTTCTGACAAGCACTTATCAGCACCTTGGGCGTAACCAAAAAATGGAAAAAGGAATATCGCTATCGTAAATATAAATAATTTATATTCCAATAAGATGTATTTCTTCATTCTTTTAGTTAGACAGTTGTGAATAATCTATATCGCACTCCTCATCTTTTACTGAATTAGCAAAGTTTCCAATATTTTTATAAAAATCTTTTCGTGCCTTTTCCCGAGTATCGGTATTAAATTGCCTATCTTCAATAAAATCAATAAATGTATCTATTTTTTCAACATCTGTATTACTTCTGTCAGATTCAGGGGTTTCCCTTGGCACAAGACTATCAGCAATACAAAAACCTGCCCTACTCTGTTCCCCAATCACTTTGTCTACTACGGTTGTATTAACTATTGACTGCGTAACCCCCATTTGCAAAGCGAGTGCATACTGCAAAAGAGCTGCCCTTGTTTTAGCCGAGTTTGGATATTCTTTAAAAATTGCGAGTTCTACGTCATCGCGAATTCCATTTGTGTTAGCATCAATTCCCACAACCGTCTTATCAGCTTCCGCCCCTGGGTCGGGTGGCAAGTTTCTACCAAAAACATCATCTAGTGTAAGTTTGGTTGAATGTATTTTTTCAACCTGTTTATTTGTTTTCTCTAAATTCCAAAAATGAAAAGCTCGATAAATTACCAATGCAACATAAATAATAAAAATAACGGCGAGCGCCCGTAATAAAATCTTCTTCCACCCCCAAGTTAAAATGGACATATTCCCCAAATTTTAACAAACACTGCTCAAACTTTCCCCTCTTCCACAGCAAATCTGTGGATAACTCCCTTCTTATCATTTTCCCCTGCCCACCTATAATTACGCGGTCGCGTAATTATAGGTGGGCTAGAAAATTAAATTATTTAAAAAATACCAAATTCTTTTTTGAGAAATTTATCGTTCTCTACTTTATCGGCAATTATATAAAGAACGTCCTTCCCTATTTTAAAATCAGCCTTCATAAGAGTAATCAAGTCTTCACAATCGTATGGATACACCCAAACACTGTTCTGTAATTTTAAAAAACCAAAGCTTTCTATTGTTCTTTTGAGTTTCTCTCTAAGCGTTTTATTTTCTTCTTTAATATCATAAATAACAATTCTCCATTTACCATCCCATTTTTTTGGTTTAGGTAATACTCCATTATCATACATTTGATATAAACGTCTTTCGCCTTCAGTGGTAAGGCGAACAAAATTCCCCTTTTCTATTTTTTCAAACTTTATTAATCCTTTTTCAACAAGCCGATCAACCGAACGTTTTACCCAGTAGTTGTCTCTTCTAATAATCCCTAATTTATTAAATGCGCCAACAACACTCGGCGAAATTAACGCAACACTTAATATTCCAGCCCCTTTAATGATAGACAAAATAGTTTTCTGGACGTCTTCCTTTCGTGCTCTCTTTTTTGATTCTTTTTCAAGTATCCCCATAACTTAAATATTAGCAGTAATCTAATGACTTAACGTTTTAAGCCATTTTATCACCCCATCTATAATTACGCGACCGCGTAATTATAGATGGGGTGAATTACTACCAAATTATTCCAGAATTATTTCTGAATAATGTATTTTTATATAAAACACTAAAACAATGTAGTTCAACGCAATCTTCTATACGTTTTTTTGCCAAGAAAAATCTCCGCGTACAGTTTTTTTACCATCCCTTTTTATATAATCTTCCAAAAGTTCTGAGCTTGAACGGACCTTTCCGCTTTTTCCAATATTAAAAACCATCTCCACTCCTAATTCTTTACAAATCTTCGCTTCTGGTATTGCGTTCTCATCTTTTCTGTCACCTCCGTTAGCAAAAATGTGTGGGCGTATTTTTTCAATTGCCTCACCAACATCATCACGGTCAGTTTCCAAAATAAAAACATCATCTACGTGTTTAATTCCTTTTATAAGTGTTGCGCGATCATTTTGATTCATGAAATATTTTCCTTTTTTACGAATGAGCCACGCATCACAATTAATCACCACGATAAGCTTATTTCCCAAAGCTTTCGCTTCTTCAAACATCTCCAGGTGACCTACGTGTATAGGGTCAAACCCCCCGCTCACCACAACTATTTTTTCTTTCTCGTTTATTTGTTCGCTGTCTTCCCCTGTTCTACCGTAATCATCTTCATATCGAACAATATCTCCTTCGTCGGCAGCGCTACCGTGTACAAATTCAACGTAGACACCACGAAGCAAGCGGTGTTTTTCTCTAGGCTTCACTCTATAAAAACCAACATGCCATTCGTGATGCTTGTCGTCTTCCTCGGTTCCTTGAATCCCCTTGCCACGAACTATTCTAAAATATGCGCCCGGAAGCACGTAGTGTTTATTTTTAGGAGTAACCTTAAAAACCCCAAGTTGCCACTCAGTACGATGATTATGACTCTTAAGACTTGTCTGCCCACCAACCACAAGAAATTTAACCCAAAAATTTTTGTGGTGAACAAGTTTCCACATTCTCCCCCATGGTCGTCTCATATAAAAAGCCATTTTGTCTTTTGCAGTATAAGTTAAGTTTGAGTTATTTCTATCATTAAATACCTAGTAAACCAAGGAACACCTTATTTAAGGTAACTTTTTGTCTCTAAGAGTTGTTATATAGTAGAGTCGACAAAATGACACCTTTTGACACTTATTGACACTTACCCACTTTTTACTAATACTTAACAAATTATGAATCAGGAGATACACCCAAATGCTGTATATACCACAGCGGAAACACAAACAATTCTTAAAATAAGTGATAGTACTGTAAAACGTATGCTTAAAAACGGTCTCATTCGTGCCAACAAAGTCGGTGGTCAATACAGAATCATGGGAAAAGAACTTCTCCGTATCCTCTCCCCCGACCTAGAAAAAGAAGCAACGCAATCTTATTTAAAAATTAAAAAGAAAGTGGTTGCCAAAATAAACCGATGGTGAGAATAGTTGAAAGTTCGTAAAGTAGAAAAAATAGTCGAAAGTTCATAAAGTTTATAAAGTGAAAAGTTAAATAAAGAAATTCTTAAAAAATGAAAAAAATAGCAAATAAAAAAAATAGTAATAAAGTGTCAACAAAAAATAAAGTAGCTCTTATCACTGGTATCACCGGACAAGATGGTTCGTATTTAGCTGAATTACTTTTAGAAAAAGGATATGAAGTGCACGGGCTTATTCGTCGCGCTAGCAACTTCAACACACAAAAAATAGATCATATCTATAGCGACCCACATAAACACAATGGAAAATTTTTTCTTCATTTTGGAGATCTTTCAGACTCGAGCAACTTAAACCGCGTTTTAAATAAAATAAAACCTGATGAAATTTATCACCTTGGAGCACAGAGTCACGTACGCGTTAGTTTTGATATTCCAGAATACACGGGCGACGTCACGGGCCTTGGAACAATCCGTCTTCTTGATGCAATGAGAGAAGCTGGTTTGAGTAAAACAAAATTTTACCAAGCATCTTCAAGTGAAATGTTTGGCAAAGTAAAAGAATTACCTCTCACCGAAAACACCCCTTTCCATCCACGCTCACCGTACGGTGTGGCAAAAGTTTACGCATACTGGATAACAAAAAACTATCGTGAGAGCTATGGAATGTTTGCCTCAAATGGAATTCTGTTTAACCACGAAAGTGAAAGGCGCGGAGAAACTTTTGTTACAAGAAAAATCACCCAAGGTCTTTCTCGTATCAAACTCGGCAAAGAACAAAAATTATATCTTGGAAACCTTGATGCTATGCGTGATTGGGGTCACGCAAAAGATTATGTTTACGGAATGTGGCTTATGTTGCAACACAAAGAACCAGATGATTTTATTTTAGCTACCAACGAATCGCACAGCGTTAGAGAATTTGTTGAAGAGGCCGGAAAAATCCTTGGAATGGATATTATATGGAAAGGAAAAGGACTAAACGAAAAAGGTATTGATAAAAAAACTGGAAAAATAATAATTGAAATCGACCCAAGATACTTCCGCCCAGCAGAGGTTGATGTTCTCAATGGAGATTATTCAAAAGCAAAAAACAAGCTCGGGTGGAAACCAAAAATAAAGTTCAAAGAGCTTGTTAAATTAATGACTGAGTCGGATTTAGAAAAAGAACGTATGGTAATGTAGAATTAACTTACAAAGAATGAAAAAAACATCAAAAATTTATGTAGCTGGACACAATGGGCTTGTTGGTTCAGCCATCGTAAGACTGTTAAATAAGAAGGGTTATAAAAACCTAGTTCTCAAAACGCGAAAGGAATTAGATTTGATGAACCAAAAAAAGGTTACTGAATTCTTTAAAAAAGAAAAGCCAGAATATGTATTTTTGGCGGCGGCAAAAGTCGGTGGAATCGTTGCAAACCAAAACATGCCGGCAGATTTTATACATGATAATCTTTCTGTTCAAAATAATGTAATACACGAAGCATATAAAGCTAGAGTAAAAAAACTTCTCTTTCTTGGAAGCTCCTGTATATATCCAAAACTTGCACCACAACCAATTAAAGAGGAGTACTTAATGACCGGACCACTCGAGCCCACTAACCGCAATTATGCTCTCGCTAAAATTGCAGGAATTTTTATGTGCCAAGCATATAACAAGCAATACGGCACAAACTTTATCTCTGTTATGCCAACGAATCTATATGGCCCAAACGACAACTTTGACCCAATAAACTCGCATGTTCTTCCCGCGCTAATAAGAAGATTCCATGAAGCAAAAGAGAGTAATAGTGAAGAAATAACTATGTGGGGTACAGGGTCACCAAAAAGAGAATTTTTACATGTGGATGATTTGGCCGACGCTTGTTTATTCCTTATGCAAAACTATGATGAATCAGGGATAATAAATATTGGTACTGGTGTTGATTTGTCGATAAAATCTTTAACAGAGAAAGCAAAAAAAATAATAGGTTACTCTGGAAAAATTGTTTGGGATAAATCAAAACCAGATGGCACACCAAGAAAACTCCTAGATGTTTCTAAATTGCATAAACTTGGCTGGAAACATAAAGTAGACTTAGATGATGGAATTAAAAAAACATACGAATGGTATAAAGATAGTTTAAAGTCCGTAAAGTTCGTAAAGTCAAAAGTTAGCAAAAAGAAACCAATTAAAACTTTATAAACCTTCTACTTTATAAACTTTATGACTAATGTAACAATTATAAAACCTAAAAAAGTTCTCAGCTTGAGAGATTTTAAAGAGCTCTGGGATTATAAAGAGCTTCTATATTTTTTCGTATGGCGTGATTTTAAAGTACGATACAAGCAAACTATTATTGGAATTGGTTGGGCGATATTTCAACCATTTATGACGATGGTTGTTTTTAGTATTTTCTTTGGGAAGTTATTAAAAATTCCTTCCGATGGCGTTCCTTATCCAATTTTCGTATATACAGGACTTCTTTTTTGGCAATTTTTCTCTAGTGCACTTTCAGAGACGAGTAACGTGCTTATAAGTAACCAAGCAATCATTACCAAGGTGTACTTTCCACGCCTAATTCTTCCCTTGTCTTCGGTTGCGACAAAGCTAGTTGATTTTGCTATAGCATCCGTGATTCTTGCCGGAATGATGGTTTACTATGGATACACACCACATCTTTCAGGTTTATTTATTCTCCCTCTCCTCCTCGCAATAACCTTTATGGCTTCGGTTGGTGGCGGATTATTTCTCGCCGCGATTAATGTGAAGTATCGCGACGTGCGCTATGTTTTACCGTTCTTTATTCAAATACTAATGTTCTTAACTCCAGTAATTTATCCAGCAAGTATCGCCGGAAAATATTCATGGATTCTTGCCTTCAACCCTATGATGGGTGTCATTCAGTCAGCACGTGCAGGAATTTTAGGAACTGCACCAATCAACTGGACGCTTATTGGAATATCATTTATGGCTTGCGCTGTATTACTTGCCATAGGAGTTATTTATTTTAAAAAAGTGGAAAGATATTTTGCTGATATCGCATAAAAACATGAATAATAATATTATCGAAGTAAAAAATTTAGGGAAAAAATACACAATAAACCATCACCGTGGTAATTACGTGGCGCTACGGGATGTGCTTACCGCTATTATCAAACGTCCTTTATTTTTCTTAAAAAAGAAAGCGAAAGAAATTGCTGGTATTGACACAAAAGAAGATTTTTGGGCTCTTAAAGACGTCAGCTTTAATATTGAACCAGGAGAGGTTGTTGGAGTTATCGGACGCAACGGTGCCGGCAAATCAACACTTCTAAAAATTCTCACGGGAATAACTCCACCAACCACGGGAGAAATTAAAATGAAAGGTAAAGTAGCTTCCCTACTTGAAGTTGGTACTGGTTTTCACCCAGAACTTACCGGTAGAGAGAATATTTTTCTCAACGGTGCAATACTGGGAATGACAAAGAGGGAAATTTTAAGAAACTTCGATTCGATTGTTAAATTTGCCGAAATAGAAAAATTTCTAGATACTCCAGTTAAATATTATTCAAGTGGTATGTATGTTCGTCTTGCTTTCTCTGTTGCTTCACATATGGAACCAGACGTATTACTTGTCGATGAAGTCTTAGCTGTCGGAGATACTGAATTCCAAAAAAAATGTTTGGGTAAAATGGAAGAAGTGACAAATAAACAAGGGAGGACTATTTTGTTCGTAAGCCACAACCTGTCGGCAATAAAAAGACTTTGTAAAAAAACGATTCTACTGGAAAAAGGAATGGTAAAAATGTTCGACACAACAGAAAAAGTGATAGGCCACTATCTTTCGATATCTACACAAAATGCAGTAAATAATTTTGAATTTGACCAAAACAAAAAGGCACAAGTTACTAGAGTTAGTATAAAAAACAAAAACGACAATTTTAACTCCCAGATACCAATTGAAGAGAAATTCTATATAGAAATAGATTTTGAGGTACTAAAACAAACAAAAGCAATCCTCTCGATTTTATTCTTCTCAGAAGGAGACATCCTCCTACTCTCTTCGGAGTCTGACAAAGACGCCACCATTCGTGAATATCTACCAGGAAAATATAAAACTAAAGTTACCGTTCCATCACACCTATTTAACGTCGGTATGTATTTTTTTGAAATACGTATACACCGCCCAGGGGTAGAGCTTATAGATTTTAAACAAAATATTAATTTTGAAATAAAAGATTCAAACGATAACCCCCATTCAATTATTTTTAACGGGGAACATTCAGGAAAAATTGCAACAATACTTGATTATCAAACAAAAAAAATAAACGACTAAATATAATTATGTGTGGAATAATAAGCATTACTGGAGAAAAGGTAACTGACTACAAAAATACTGACGTAGATAAAGCGCTTCTTTCCTTAAAGAAGCGTGGGCCAGACGATTGTGGAATTTTAAAATTTCCAAAATGTATTTTGGGGCAAACCCGCCTTTCTATTGTCGACCTTAATGGCGGACACCAACCAATGAGGGATAACAAAAAAAATATCGCCATTACCTTTAATGGAGAGATTTATAATTATCGTGAGTTAAAAAAAGACCTGATGGAAAAGGGTCACCTATTTTCCACAAACTCCGACACAGAGGTAATTCTTAAATCATACATAGAATACGGCTTGGAATGCCCGAAACACTTAGATGGCATGTTTGCTTTCGTTATTTGGGACGAAGAAAAACAAGTACTTTTTATAACAAGAGACCGTTTTGGAAAAAAACCTTTATATTACGCCTTTGATGAAAATAAAAATCTAATACTTGCTTCAGAAATAAAAGCTATTTTTGAGACTGGAAAAGTAATGGGTATTGTTGACAATAAAACTATCGATAATTATTTAACGCTTATGTACGTTCCACCATGGAAAACAGTTTATGAAAACATAAAAATAATCCCCCCAGCCTCCTGCGCGATATTTGAAAAAGGTGAGATTAAAATCAAAAAATATTGGCGTCTAGAAAAAAAGACTATTGATATAACATATAGTGAGGCGAGAGAGAAGGTGAAAAAACTTATCGTTGATTCTGTAAAAAAAAGAATGGTTGCCGACGTGGAAATTGGTTCATTCTTATCTGGCGGTGTCGACTCAACGCTTGTTTCTATATTGGCTCAGTCTTTTTCAAAATCACCAATTAAAACTTTCTCTATTGGTTATCAAAACTACATAAATGAACTACCGTACGCCCAAAAGGCTGCAGAAAAAATTAGCTCTGAACATTACACAATGGAAGCAAAATCAGATATGGTTTCTGAACTCCATGAAGTTATTCAGTACCTCGATGAACCACATGCTGACTCATCTGATTTCCCACAAGCAATACTTTCCAAATTTACCTCCCAAAAAGTGAAGGTTGCACTATCGGGAGACGGTGCTGATGAGTTATTCCTCGGCTATGGGTGGTACACAAAACACCAAAACCTTTCTTATAGAGCACACTTTATCGAAAAAATTTTAGGGAATCCTTTTTCTGGTTTTATAAAAAATATTCAAATATTTTCCACGCAAGATAGGAAAAAGCTTTGGGTAAATAACTGTGTAGTGAATGACGGTTATTTGAGTAGTGAAATAAAAAACTCAAAACTCTCCCCTGTCGACAAAATAAACTTATTTGATATAACTACTTACCTACCAGGGCAACTACTAACAAAATCGGATCGAACAGGAATGATGAACTCCCTTGAGATTAGGTCTCCATTTCTTGATTATAAACTAGCCGAGTTTGTTTATAATTTACCAACGAGCTTCAAGGCGAACAAAAACGAAAATAAAATTATACTAAAAAACATACTTAGTGAGTACATGCCAAAAGAATTTGTTTATAGAAGAAAACAGGGATTTGGAGCTCCGGTAAAAAACTGGCTCAAAGAAGATAATTTTAAAAAAGACATTCATGAAAAAATATATGCAAATGATGCAAATATTTTTAAAATCCTAAAAAAAGAAGCGGTAAAAGGAATAATTGATGAATTTTATAAAAAAAATAAAGACCATTATGCTTACAAAATATGGGTTCTTTACTGCCTAGAACTGTGGTTCATTAAACACAAAAAATACCACATATAAATAACATGAAAAATTACATAAACAATTTACTTAAAAAACTTACGGGTTACCAAATTTCAAAATTTGATAAATCTCCATATAAATTTAGGGAAAAATTAATTGATTTTATAGAACAAAATTCACCAAGTGGAAAAATTTTAGATATCGGTTCGGCTAGGTGGAATTATCCAAAAAATCGGTTTGGAAAAGACAACGTTACAACGTTAGATCTAGAACCACCAGCTGATGTAATCGGAAATGTTATGAATATGCCTTTTGCTGATAATTCGTTTGATTGCGTAATTTGTCTCGAAACCCTTGAGCATGTAGAAAATCCATTCACTGCGTTAAAAGAAATACACCGGGTCCTTAAACCAAATGGTAAATTTATTGGCTCAACACCATTTATGAATAAAATTCACGGCGAAGAATATGGTGATTTTTGGAGGTTCACCAGACAAGGCTGGAAAAAATTACTTACGGGGTTTAAAAATGTTAATATTTTACCATTCTCTGGGACAGAACTCTCTCCGGGATGGTATTTAGTAGTAGCTCAAAAATAAACCTATGATAAAAATAATAGAAAAAATAAATATAATCCTCGAAAAAATTTTTGGTATTAGAATTATGCCGGCAAGGAAAAGCGAAGGTTTATATGGGTTACTTAAAAAAATATTAAAAAAACAAAATAAAAAACCAAACCCAAAAGAATACTCTACGATTGTTGGTAAGGGATCAATTGTGGCTTGCCAACAAGAAGGTTACTTCTTGGCACTCAATAAATACGTAAATACAGGTGATAAAATTCTTGATGTTGGTTTTGGGCTTGGTTACGGAATGAACATCCTCTCCATTAAAGCTGAAGAAATTTATGGAATCGATGTTGATCAAAAAGTTTATGACTATTGCAAAGAAACACTACTCAATAAAAACCCAAAAATTAAAGAACTTTCGATATATGATGGCTATAACATAAAATACCCCGATAATTATTTCGACGTTGTCACGTGTATGGATGTTATAGAACACGTTGAAGATTATGACCGTTTAATCCGAGAGATGCTTCGTGTGTCAAAAAAGGGAGTATTCTTAAATACACCAAACCGCAGACCAGAATACACAAACGAAGACGGTACTCCAAAAAATTTTTGGCACTTAAGAGAGTGGAGTTACGAAGAATTTGATAAAATTATAAAAAAACACGGCACTCCTGATTGGAACTTTATAAATGGGCCATATGATGGACCATTTACTATTTCGTCAACAATAAAGGATGACACTTTGGCCCTTTCTCCTTTTCTTAAAAAATAGATACATGTTGAGTCTCTATAGAATATATTTAAACAAGATACTTAATAAACTTTTTGGAGTTGTGCAGTTCCCCGCAAAAAGAAAGAAAAAAGGTGATATTTTAATATCTTATATTACGGAGCCGTTCACAAAAAAACTGGAGTCTTTCTCAAACCTACACACAAACTATTGGGAATGTTATGAAATTGCAAGACTTTTCTCTGTGCGTGGTTACACCGTAGATATAATTAACTGGGATAACCATAAATTTATCCCCAAAAAAAATTATAAAATATGTATTGACACTCAAAATAACCTTGAACATCTATCTAAATTCTTACCAAAAAGTTGTATTAAAGTTATGCACGTCGTGACTTCTCATGGTGATTTCCAAAACAATGCCGAATTAAAAAGATTGGAAGAATTAAAAAAAAGAAGAAAAATAGTGCTATCACCCCAGCGCCAGATGCTAACGACAAAAAATCTTAAGTACGTAGATTTTCTTGAGGGATTTGGGAACAAATCCGTGCATAAAACTTATAACCTTTTAGATAAACAGATATTCCCTATCCCAATCTCTGCTGTAAAACTTTTTAATTTTCCAGAAAATAAAGATTTTAAATCTGCCCGTACTAAATTTTTATGGCTTGGTGGAGGCGGGGCAATTCTTAAGGGATTAGACCTAGTACTTGAAGTCTTTGCCAAAAACCCAAGCTTGGAACTCCATATCTGTGGGCCAATAGTCGCAGAAAAAGATTTTGCCTTAGCTTATAAAAAAGAACTTTATGAAACTCCAAATATACACTTTTATGGCAGAATTGATGTTACTTCTGATTTATTTGGCGAGATAAGCAATAAGTGTGGAGCACTTATTTACCCTGCTTTTTCAGAAGGAACCTCTGGGGCTATTGTTCAAGCAATGCACGCTGGAATTATTCCAATAATTACACCGCAGTGTGGAGTCTATGAAGACGCCAATGCAATAATTATCCAAGATCCAAGTATCAATTCAATAAATGAGTCAGTAAACTCATTTTCAAAACTAGACCCAGAAACCGTTAAAAACATGGCACGAAATATTTGGGCTTATGCGCAAAAACATTATACGCGCGAATCCTTTAGCGCTACATATTCGAAATTTATTGATACCATTCTTAAGATATGAACCAATTAATAAGTGTTATTATTCCGGCACACAATAACGCAACCACCCTAGAGGAAGCCGTTAATTCCATAATAAATCAGACTTATAAAAATTTGGAGATATTAATTATCAATGACAACAGTACAGATAACACAGAAGCCATTGCTAAATCACTAGAAAAAAGAGACGAACGTATTAAATATTTTAAGCTCGAAAAAAATGACACCGAACGGGTTGATAATTTACTTAATAGAAACATAAACGCCGGTTATTCTGCTAGGAATTTTGGTTTTACTAAATCAAGTGGCGAATTAATAACGTTTCAGGACGGCGATGATGCTTCTCTTTTAAACCGTATCGAAATACAATACGACCTTTTGTTAAAAAACAACGCAACACACATAACAACAGATTGGATTCCTTTCTCAGAAGAACTCTTAAACACCTGTGGCGATATTAAAACTACCACACCATTACTAAACCCAAATCAAATATATGAAATTTCTCAACACAACAAAGGTATAATTGCAAAAATTTCTCCAACCATTAATTCGCTGGTGCCTTTTAAATACAAACGTTTACGTGTAATAAATAAATTATTTTTTGGGGGCCTTGATCCTTATCCCGGTGCCGGCAATAGCCCTCTGTTTAAAAAAGAAGTTATCAAAAAAGTCCAATTTAGAAATCTAAAAAATAGAATCTGGCCATCGTTTATGGGTCGTGGTGCCGATCGGGATTTTAATTTCCAGGTCGCCGAAACTTTCAAAAATAGTTATTTTTTTTCAATACCGCTATACCTTTGGAGAAAATGATTTTTCTCTTACCTCCTCTTAATTACACTGACCCCTTTATGTTTAACAACCTCAACGGCGCACTCGTTAGCAAACTTAATAGATTCTTCTATATCCCCCGTTTCAGCGTATTTAACGATTAAGGCTGCAAAAAAACTATCCCCCGCGCCGGAAACATCCTTAACTTCAACCGTTTCTACGGGGTATATTTTACCGTTAAAAATAGCACCCTGCCCGCCTTTTGTATGAATTATTTTACTCTTTAGTGTCTCTGTTATGTATGGCTCTGAATGTTCATATTCATAATTATTTATTTTAATGAACCTTGCTTTTTCTATCCAATCACCAAGTATTTTTTTGGTATCAATAAAAACATTGTCGTGATTATCGGTGATATAAACTATATCCTCTTTAGTTAAAAATCCTTTGTTATAATCAGAAATTGCAATAATATCGTATTTCGAAAATGGAATATCTTTTACTTTTACCCTAGGAATATTATGATCCGTATCAACACGAATAAACATATGATTCGTATCATTATGTATATATCTTGTTTTTGTGACCTCTTCCCATCTATCGTTTGTATGCAACTCAACATTAGAAAAAAGTTCTTTGATGTTGCGTAAAACATTTGCTGCCATACCAGGATTTTCCTTTTGCTCAACAACACCAAGTACTGGAATTGGCATGTCTGGGGCCAGGCGGTCAGCCTTACAATACACAAAAACATCTCTACAGCTCTCTCCTATTACCAGAATTTTTTTCATAAAATAGTTAACCCTGGAGCTAAGTGAAGTTCTTCAAAACTCAACTTTTTATCGATCTTAGGCTTATTAAACTGCTTCAGTATTAGGTTTGCTATATCTACCTTTGTGGGATAATAAAATTCAGTTAAAGCTGTTGATGTAGGGCAAGGAACATTTGGACAAGAAATAGAAGTTGGTCTCTCTTTTAAATCTATCGAACTATTCTGCACCACCTTAGATATTATTTCTGAACCAATATTAAATGCTTCGTGCGTCGTATCAACACACATCAATCTGCCAGTTTTTTTAACGGAGTTAAAAATCGTTTCGTAATCAATTGGATTAATACTAACTAAATCAATCAACTCAACACTTACGTCATTATTTAAAAAATCCAAAGCTTCCAATGAAGCTATGAACCCATCTCCATAGGCGACCACAGTTATATCCTTTCCCTCTTTAAATACTTTGGCCTTGTCTAATGACTCTTCGTAAACCTCAGCCGGGACTTCTTGTTTAGTATTATATAGCCACCTTGATTCCAAAAAAATAACGGGGTTTTTATCTTTAACAGCAGATATTAGTAATCCTTTTGCCATTTTTGGTGTTGATGGTATTACAACCTTAAGGCCCATTGCACCACCAAATAACGCATAAGGCGATTGGGTGTGTTGCGGGCCATTACCCCATTGCCTACCAACAGCAATTCGCAAAACAATCGGGACTCCATTGTCCCCACCAAACATGTAATTCCACTTAGCGGCCTGCGTAAATATTTGATCGGCAGCAAAATAAGCGAATTCAACCCTTCCGTGATGCACTATGGGCTTTAGTCCATTTATAGCTGCTCCGACAGACATACCCGTAAAAGAAGCTTCTGACACGGGAACGTCAAAAACTCTATTTTCATATTTAAGCTTTAGTCCTGAAGTGGTTCCATCAGCGCCATTTTTATAAGCCACCCCAAGACCAATAACAAAAACACTAGGATCAATTTCCATTATCTGGTCTGTTGCTTCTTTTATTGCTTCTGTGTATTTAATTATTCTAGGAGGCATATAAATCAGTATATAAACTTTCTTTTGGCGGATAATTTGAATCGACTGCAAATTTAATACTATCTAAAACAATCTTCTTTGTATCCTCTTCAATTATAACTAACTCTTCCTCCTTAATACCGCTGTCTAAAAGAGATTGTTTTACCTTCTTTATAGGGTCCTTTTCCTGTCTTTTTTCTAAAATATCTTCCTCTCTGTATCCCTCATCAAAAATCGGAGCGCTGTGTGCCATGTGTCTATAAGCAATACACTCCAAAACAGCTGGTTTACCAGTTCGAACTGTTTCTATTATTTTTTTCGTCTTATTAAAAACATCTTCATAGTCATTTCCATCAGCCTTAACGTAACTGACACCAAAACCAGAAACAATTTTTTCAATATCATATTCTGGCGATCTTCTGTCGCTTAATTTTGAATTAACGGCGAATAGATTATTTTCAACCACCAACATAAGTGGCAGTTTAAAAAGATTAGCAAGGTTGAGTGTTTCATAAACAATCCCTTCTTCAAAAGCCCCGTCCCCAAAAAAAGCAACTGTTATCCCATCTTTCTTATTATATTTTTGCTCAAAAGCAGAGCCACAAGACAACGGGACAACGCTTCCAAGAATTGGAGTTGTTCCAATAAAGTTAACTGACTTATCAATCATATGCATAGAACCACCCTTACCACGAGCAAGTCCATTCTCCTTTCCCAGAAGCTCCGAAACCATTTTATTCAAGTCACCACCTTTCGCCAAATAGTGACCGTGTGACCTATGATTACCCATAACCTTATCTTCTTTACCCAATGCGTCACAAACACCAACAGCAACAGCCTCTTGTCCAACATAAAAATGAACGAAGCTCATAATCTTGTTTTGTAAATAATGATCAGCAATCTCTTGCTCAGCGATTCTAATGAGAATCATTTTTTTATACGCTTGTAAAAAATTAATTTCCATAAAATTTACATTTCTATCAAGATGCGTCCGGCCTGTCCTTTTCTAATGAGACCTATTGCTTCGTTTATTTGGTCTAATTTCATCCTATGGGTAATAATTCCATCAATATTTAAAACTCCAGCTTTGTGTAATTTTATATATTTCGGAATATCTCTGCTTGGAGAAAACTTTCCACCCTGTGTTGCTTTTATTGTTTTTCCTTCTCCTCCAAAAAGGTGGTGGGCGTTAATAATACCAACAGTCTCGCCTGGTTTTGGTTGACCAACCAGTATAAACCTACCAACACCGGAAAGAAGCGGTAATGTCTCTTCTATTGCCTGCTTATTTCCGGACGTTTCTATTATCACATCGACGTCTTTTATTCCAAATTTTTTAATTATTTCTTCTTTTGTGTCACTGTTTTGTGTGTTAATAAATAGATCCGCCCCCATTGATTCACATACCTCTTTCTTGTTTTCATGTACATCTAAAACAATAATTGGGAAAGCACTAGCTAATCTTGCAGCTTTTATTAAGTTAACACCAAGGCCACCAGCTCCAACAATCATTACACTTTCTCCAAACTTCACGTTCGCTTCTTCGTTTATAGTCCCAAGGGCAGTAGATAAACCACAACCAAGAAGTGACGCTAGGTCGTCGGGAGTATCAGCCGGGACGGGTGTAATTCTGTTTTCCGAAGCTATTGTGTACTCGCTTAGTGTTGTGATTTTCCCGCTTTTCATTATTTTCCCGTTATACAGATATGAAGGAAAATCAGCTTCTACTCCGTCACCCTTACGCCAGTGCATAACTACTTTATCGCCAACTTTTACCTTAGTAACCCCAGGACCAATGCTTTCAACAATTCCACACCCCTCATGCCCAAGTAGGTGTGGAACAAAATTGGCGTTATTTTTATTGCCCGCAATTTCCTGTAATTGTGAGCCACAAATACCGCTAACAATAACCTTTACTAAAACCTGGCCAAAAGTTAAGTCTGTTAATTCAACCTCGCCAACAACAACATCCCCATCTATTTTTTCTAGTATCACAGCTTTCATTTTTTCACTTTATCACATTAGTACATTAACGCAAAAATTTACTATAATGAATCGTGTTTCTGAACAAAAAAACCGTAAAAACAATGATTTCCAACACTAAACTTAGGACAAAAAATACGTCGAGTATCCTTATATATCATCACCTTGGATTAGGCGACCACATAATGTGTCACGGTATAGTCCGAGAATACTGTAAAAAATACAATAGAGTCACTATATTTTCGCGACCAAATAATTACCCATCGGTGTCTTTTATGTTTAGGGATCTAGAGAATCTTACAATCATTAAAGGAAATGATGATTTTGCAGTTAAATTTATATCAAAAAATTCCTCCGCGGTTGGCGCAGAAAAATACGATGAAATAAAAATTATAGGATTTCAGAATCTAAACAGAAGTAGTGGGGTTCCACTTGAAAAACAATTCTACGATACTGCCGGACTAAGTATCTCAAAAAAATGGGACAGCTTTTATGTTGAAAGGGGTTTCGAAAAAGAAAAGAGTGTATTTAGTAAATACGCACCAAAAGAAGATTATGTTTTTGTGCATGAAGACACCAGTAGAAAATACATAATCAAAAGAAAATATATTAATAAAAATTATAAGATATTTTTACCTGATAATAAAATAGCAGAAAATATTTTTGATTACTGCACTATAATTGAAAAAGCAAAAGAGATACACGTTATTGATTCTTCCTTTATGTTTCTGGTCGATTGCCTAAACTATAATAATCCAAATCAAAAACTTTATATCCATCGATATTCAAGAGAAAACAATGAGTGGCAGCTACCAATTCTTAAAAAAAACTGGTATATCATAACACCAGAAAGTACAATCCTTGACCCAATAAAAAGAATATTGGAATCTCTTTATCATTCAAAAATAATATTTTTTAATAATTCTATATATCGAAGAGTTATCCGTAAATTTTTTAGGGATATGGGATGGATAATGGGAAGACCACAAAAACCAGACTTAGTAGCCCTAATAAGGCGACATGTTCCGGAAAAATCGTTTTCAGAAGTTAGTCACCAAAAAAACGGAGGTGGGCAAAACTTACTAATCGCAAAAGAAGCTGGTGCAACAAAAACCATGATGGTAAAAATTGACGCGCTAAACAACGCAGAGCCGTCAGATATAGTATTTTATCATGAGATCATTAAAGAAAACTCGATTTCCATAGAACTTCTTGAGAAGATACGTCAGGTAACAAAAGAGTTGCTAATAATCAATGTCCCAACTGTATTAGGATATTCAAACAAAAAAAATAATCGCCTTACCCCAAAAGAAGTTGAGTCTATGTTGGTGCAAAAAGGATTCGTAATCAAAGAAAAGCACATCTTCCCCCTTGAAACGTGCTTTGTATGTAAAACATCATGAAATTTTCAATTGTAACCCCTGTATACAACGGCGAAAAATATATTGCCCAAACGATAGAAAGTGTACTTTCGCAGGAAGGCAATTTTGAAATTGAATACATAATACAAGATGGAGGCTCTACGGATAACACACTTTTCATTATCAAAAAATACGAGGAGATGATTAAAAAAAATACATTTCCAATTAAGTGTCATTCTGTTGAACTTAAGTATTGCTCCGAAAAAGACTCTGGAATGTACGATGCAATCAACAAAGGGTTTGGTAAGGCTACTGGTGAAATTTTTGCATATATAAATAGTGATGATTTATATCTTCCAGGGGCTTTCTATTCTGTGGTAAAAATTTTAAATTATTACCCGGAAATAGACTGGTTAAAGGGTATAAATAGTACAATTAAGGAAGGTAGTAATGAAGTAACAAAAGGGGAATGTTTTATCTATAGAAGAAAATGGCTAAGGTCTGGAATCTATGGACGTAGTGCGTATTTTATACAACAAGATAGTGTGTTTTGGAAAAAATCTTTATGGAACAAAAGAAAAATAAATATTGATTCCTTCCGTCTTGCTGGTGATTATGCTCTCTGGGTAGAATTTGCTAAACACACACCTTTGTTTTCATTTAATAAGCAAGTTAGTATTTTTAGGAAACACTATGGCCAATTGAGTGAATCTATGGATGAATACAGGAAAGAACAAGAAAAAATAGCCCCTCATTTATATTTATTAGAAAAAAAAGTAGTTTTATTTTTCTCCTTAATAAGATTATTTAAAATACCAGCAAACAACATTTCGTCAAAAATTCTATTTTTTTGCATGTTCCCTTTATACAAAAAAGAATGGTATATTGATTTCGACAAAGAAGATAAGCCAGTAAAAAAACTAGCGGAAACTTTTACTGTTACAGAAGAATAAAAAGCGTTTATGTTAAATATATTTAAAAAAACACCAAAAAACACCAACAATAAAAAAAACGTTGTGGTGGTTGGGGGCGCCGGTTTTATTGGATCGCATCTTTCTTTGGGCTTAATAAAAGATGGTTTTAATGTTCATGTTATTGATAACCTTGTAAGTGGTAAAAAAGAAAATATTCCAAAAGAAGCAATATTTCATTTATGCGATATCCGCCACCTAAAAGACTTACGCAAAACATTCAAAAAAATAGGGTCCGTAGAATGTGTTTTTCATCTAGCGGCAATACCGGAAATAGAGTTGTCTAAAGAAAACCCGTTTAAAACAAACGAGACTAACGTAACTGGAACTGAATATGTTCTAGGTGTGAGTTACGAAGCTAAGGTAAAAAAAGTAATTTTTTCATCATCCTGTGCGGTTTATGGGAATCAAGGTAACTTACCAATAAAAGAAACTGCACCCCTTATGCCAATGAACCCATACGCTTTTCATAAACAAATTGGGGAACTTTATTGTATTTTATATAGCCAGTCTTGTTCACTTCCAACAGTATCTCTTCGATATTTTAATGTTTACGGACCAAATCAACCGTTTAAAAGTGCTTATTCTGGGGCAATAAGTATCTTTTTGAACCAAGCAAAAAACAAGCAACCACTTACAATAACAGGAGATGGGTCCCAGACTCGTGATTTTATTAACGTGCAAGATGTCGTAAGGGCAAATATCGCAGCAATGAAAAGTAACCTTGTTGGAAAAGGAGAGGTAATAAATATTGGTAGTGGGAAAGAATACTCTATCAACGACATTGCTTCCATAATTGGTAGTGAAAAAAAACATGTACAGGAAAGAGATGAGGTGAAGAAGTCTAAGGCTGATATTACAAAAGCAAAAGAACTACTTAAGTGGGAACCAACAATCACAATCAATGATGGCCTCACTGAATTAAAAAAATTTAACTCTCTTTAAATTAGTCTTTAAACAATGAAAATCGCTTGGAAAGTAAGAAATTTTTTAAAACAAATTCCAATATTTAAGTGGGCTTTTATATTTTTAAAAACAGTTAGAAGAAAACATAAAATATCATTAACAATTAAAGAATTTATAAGATTTTACCAAGAATGGATGGTGTATAAAAAACTCCCTAAAAATTTTTCTTTTACCAACGAGACAAAAGACCTGTATCCACGCCTTTTTGATAATACCCAAGAGACAACAACTGATCCTGTCTATTTTTACCAAGATACATGGTGTGCTAAAAAAATATTCGAAAGTAAGCCACGTCATCATTACGACGTTGGTTCAAAAGCAGAAATGGTAGGAATAATTTCCCAATTTACTCCAACAACAATGATTGATATCCGTCCATTAAAGGTAAAAATTTCTGGGCTATCTTTTCTTGAGGGAAGTATCCTTTCTCTTCCACTTAAGGATGGTGAAGTTGATTCACTTAGTTCCATCTGTGTAATAGAACATATCGGTCTTGGTCGATACGGAGATCCACTTAATCAATTTGGGTCAGAAAAAGCTACTGCCGAGCTAAAACGAGTATTAGCAATAAACGGCAATTTATACATATCTGTCCCAGTAGACGACAAAAATAAGGTTTATTTCAATGCTCATAGGGCTTTCGCGCGTGATTATGTTTTGAAGTTATTTAAACCACTAAAATTAATAGAAGAAAAATATATTTATGGAAATAATTTAGTCGATGAGTACTCCCCCACCAGTAGCTTCGGGACTGGGTTGTATCACTTTAAAAAAAATGGATAACTTTATCCGAAAAATTAAAAATTACTTAGTTGAAAAGCTATTATTTTTTAATTTTTTTCAAAGAATAATAGGTAAGAGATGGTTTAAGAGATGGGAGAATAAATATATTTTAGCAGAAAAAGAACTCTCTTTATTACCCATAATGATGCCTAGTAATCCAGTAATCTTTGATATCGGGGCAAACAGAGGAGAGTTAGGTTATTTTTTTGCAAACATCTGTAAAGCGGATACTGTATATTCTTTTGAACCTCAAAACAGAATGTTTGGAGTTCTTCTTGGTGTAGCAGAAAATACTAAAAACATTAAGCCTTTCAACATTGCTTTTTCTAACTCAAACGGAGAAAAAACGTTAAAAATACCAATTCAATCGAACCACCAGTACACACAAGCCGCCTCCCTGGAAGAAACTTGTGTTGTTGACTACAAAAAAGAGATAGTAAAAATTAAAACACTCGATAGTTTTGTAAATGAAAACAAAATAGATAAACTAGATTTTATAAAATGCGACACAGAAGGTCATGAATTATTGGTATTTGAGGGAGCAAAAAAAACCATAACTTCTTTACGCCCCTTAATATACGTCGAAATAAAAGACACGAACTTAAAAAAAATGTTTGAATTATTTAAAGAAACGAATTATAAAGCTTATACTTATAACAATTACACAAATAAAATAGTCCCTTTTACGGAAGAACCAAAAACAAAATCAGAAAATTATTATTTTGTCCCAATAGAAAAAGAGCAACAGTTCTTAGCTTCAATAAGATGAAAAAAATAAAAATTCTTAAAACAACTGGAAGTGAACTCTCAAACCAGCTCTGGAACTACGTAAGCATTTACGCTTATACTCTTGAACGAAAATTTACAATTCAAAATTATTCTTTTTTTGAGTATGGAAATTACTTCACAATGTCTGCACCAAATCTTTTTTTTAGATTATTTTTCTTTCTTCCTTTTACTAATTACACAAAAAGGAAAACTTCTTTCAAACGCAGATTGTGGAGAAAATTATACGAATATTATACAAAAATAATTATTTCAATAAACAAACAGTCTGTAATTACATCCGATAATAGTGAAAATAAGCCATTTTATCTTCCACCAACAAATGAGAATTTAAAACTTTCAGAATTTGAGAAATCAAATGATGATATTTATTTCGATGGGTGGCTTTTCCGTAACCCTATAGGAATAAAAAAATATAGGGAAGAAATAATTGAATACTTTAAACCACGACAAGATATTGAGAAAAAAGTATCTACACAAATAAAAACCTTGAGAAGTAATTACAAGAATCTTATAGGAGTACATGTTCGCCAGGGCGATTATAAGGAGTGGCGAAACGGCGCTTATTTTGTTCCACAAATAATGGTTAAAGAAATTATTTTGGAATATTTAAAAACATCAGGCCTTAGTGCTTCGGAAACCTGTTTTGTTATTACCTCTGACGGACCAATTGAAACACTGCTATATAGCGATTTAAATCTCTATATAAGCAAGGAAAACGCAGTTCATGACTTATTCCTACTTTCATCAACTGACCTCATTTTAGGGGCAAATAGCACATTTGGGGCCTTTGCGTCCTACTATGGAGATATACCTTTTGTTGTTATGCAAAAAGAACAAATAGACTGGGGCTACTATTCGGACAAAAAATCGTATTTTGAAAACAAATACTGCACAATGGTGCACTTTTAAGGCTCTATCTTTCCGCCAACAAAATCTAATATCCTCTTGGCTCTTCTTTCCCATGTATGGAACAAAACATCAGAATAAGCCTTCTCTGTTATTTCTCCTACAAGATTTTTGTCACTAGTAGCTTTCTTAATCCCCTCTGCCAAATCATTTGGATTATCTGGCAAAACAATAATGGCATTCTCATTATTTGCTATTTCTCTCACGGATGGAATATCTGTCGCCACGATTGGGCGCCTACTTACCATGTACTCAAAAAGTTTCATTGGGGAGGTGTAATATTTTGAAATATCCTCTTTTGCGGTGTTTGGTAAAACTAAAACATCAGCAGATTTTTGCCACAATGGAATCTCTCCACGCTCCTTGTGTCCTACAATCAATATATTCTCAACACCACCATACTTACCCTTAAAACTATCAACATCATCCTTTGTGCCACCAACAAAAACTGTTAAGTAATCTTTTGGAAGTATTTTTGTGGCTTCCGCTAAAACATCTGTTCCCTTCCAAGAATACAGATGTCCAGTATATACAATTATTTTTTTGTCTCCCGGCAAATTTAATTTATCTCTGGCTTCTTCTTTCCCTATTGGAATATTAAAATCTTTCACCTCGACGGCATTACGTTCGCATATAATTTTTTCTCTATTTACTCCAAACAATCGAATCACCTCTTCTGTTTTCCAAATATTTGTTACTAAAAGATATTTTACTCTCCGAAAAAGTAATTTATAAAAAAACTTTTTTCCTTCTGGAAAATCGTGTAATTCATACAAAGTATTTGGAAAATAAAAAGTTAAGAAAAGCGTGGGGAGAGATTCATTTGAATAAATTAGGTCTTGCTTGCTAGCTTTAAAAATAAGGTAGATAAAACTTACCAACGAAAACAAGAGGAAACTTAATTTAAAAGAAAAGCCTTTCAAGAAACCGATATTTAATATATCTATGGTCGGCAAATACCTTACCTCAAAGTTATTTTCCAACTTATAGTAATTTTGTGGATCTGCTTTGAACCTCCCTAGGCGACGTGGAACAAGAATAGTCGTCAAAAAGCCCATTTTCCCAAATGCCTCACATTCCTTAGCCGCAAAAAGAGAAGCCGCTTTTTCACTAGGAAAACGGCCATGAAAAATGACGAACACCCTTTTTATACCTGATTTCATGTGATAATGATTGTAACAAATAAGATGATATACTTGAAGCCAATCCCGGACGAAATCGCGGACACTAGACACAAAAAATGGCCTTTCAAAGTAATCAAAAAATTATTAACAACAATAACTTAAGACTCGGACTTATCTAGTCTGCGTCCTATTTCGTACGGGATGACCCCAAACAAAGTAATTTAAGTATGTTCTATACATATATACTAAAAAGCAAGAAAGATGGTAAGTTGTACACGGGATATACGAGTAATTTACGAAAACGTTTTAAAGATCACAACGATGGAAAATCAACATATACTAAAGGAAAGGGTCCTTACGAATTAATTTATTACGAAGCATGTCTCGCGGAAGAAGATGCAAAGTCGAGAGAATTATATTTAAAAGCTGGAAGGGGTAAGCGTTTTATAAAGTCTCGTTTAAAATGTTTCTTTTTGAAAAACTTGTCCCGTACAAAATAGCCTAGTTATGTTTTACGCTTATATAATGAAAAGTAGCTATAATGATAATGTATACCAAATTTATAAATAATTTATGGAAATGTAATCATTTCTAATTTTGTACGGGATGAAGTTTTTATACATAAATACTGGCAATAAATACGCCCCAGATAAACACCTAATTGATGGGCTAAGGGAAAATAGTCATGAGGTTTTTGAATTAATTGAAAACGGGCATGGTATTAGTAAATATGTTTATTTTATTAACCGCTTCTTAAAAAACAAAAATCAATTTGATGTAATTATTATTGGCTATGGTTTGCCGTTTTTAATACCAGTAATCCGCCTTCTATCAATCAAAAAGTTAATTTTCAATGCTATTTCTTCCCAATATGAAGCAAATATAATATCAAGAAATATTGCTAAAAATTTTTCTTTTACGGGGATAAGATGGTTCCTTGTAGATTTAATTTCTTTTCATCTTTCCTCAAAAGTTTTACTTGAAAGCAACGCTCAAGTTAGTTTTGTAAATAAAAAATTCTTTGTCCCAAAAAACAAACTTATCCTTGGAAGAATGGGGGTTGATGAAGAAATTTTTTTTCGAGACCAATCTATACAAAAAAATAAAGACTTCACTGTTTTATTCAGGGGAAGGTTTTTACCAGAATCTGGAATACTTACCGTAATAGAAACGGCAAAAAAACTAGAGGATAAAAAAATTAAATTCCTCGTTATAGGTCATGGGTTTATGTATAGAGAAGTTAATGCGTTAATAGCAAAACTCAAACCAACTAATTTAAAAATATTATCGGAAAGATTATCAGAAGATGAGCTTCGAAAAATGATGCTCTCTTGTCATATAAGTTTGGGGCAACTCGCGGACCACCCTCGCCTTATTCGCACACTTCCAGCTAAACTGTATGAGAGCCTCGCTCTTGGTCTCCCCTACCTTACCGGAAGAAACGCTGGTGTACTTGAAGTTTTAACAGAGAATAATAATTGTATTGCAGTAGAGCCTGGTAACTCTCTAGAACTAGCAGAAAAAATAACTTACTTGCAGGACAACCCAGAAATACTTAGCAACATCGGTGAAAATGGTTATAACCTTTACCTAAAAGAATTCACTTCAAAAAAACTGGCGAAAGATTTTATTCGCGACTGTTTTGGCTATAAACTTTCCTAGCTATAACAAAATAACCCAAAGGTATTCTTTTACTTACATTTCGATATCTCTTAGATATTTTAAAAAATATTGAATCTATAAAAACTGCGAGATTTTTAAAAAAGCCCTTAAGAAAGCTCGGGAACATTCCGGAGGCAGATTGGTAAAATACAGAGAATAAACCTAATCCTATTTCCTCTATTTCTATATTTTCAAACTTATTCTCCTTGAGCATTTCTTCTATTGCCGAACGGGTATATCTAAAATAATCATCGGGGCTACCGTGAATATGGTGCATGAACGGAACTGCAAAAATAAAAGATCCGCCATGTCTTAAGACACGAAACGTCTCTTCTATCACATTATTAAATTTATAAACATGCTCCAAAACATTCATACAAATAACTGCATCAAATTTTTCATCTTCAATTGGAAAAGATTTCTGTATATCAAAAACCATGTCGCACCCGTACTGGGCACTAATATTAACCGAAGTAAATGTATGATTACCCTTAATTATGTCATGGTACTCAGAATTAAAATTTCCACCTAAATCAAGAATCAAACCATCTACAGAAATAGTTTTTAACTTTTTATACTCCCCATCTCTAATTATTGAATAAGTCATTTCTTTTCTAACTTAACAACAAAAGATAAAGCAAATAAAGATGGCCAAATTTTTGTCATAAATTTTGAAATTAATCCAATCAAAAAATAATCCTGCCAAAAAGTATTCATTCGTATCTCAACTAAACGAAGCCCGCAATTATCAGTAATTCTTCTTAAAACAGAATAGTTGAACCAGTATACATGTCCTTTATTTGGCCTATTGTTTTCCGGAACCTTTCCTAAAAAAGTCTGAATCCTGGCTGGCAAAGAACTGAAGTTAGGCACACTTATTATTACGATTTTTTTAGAAACACGGGTGGCTTCAATTAAAAGGTCTTGAGGGGTATAAAGATGTTCTAAAAGATCGAGCATTGAAACGTAATCAAACGTGTTGTCTTCAAATGGAATCTTGTCGTTAAAATCAAAAACTGATGCTTCTATCCCCTTCTCCCTTGTCCTCAAAACACCCTCTTCGGAAATATCTAAGCCACTTCCCTTTATTCCTTTTTTCTTCAAAAGTGAAAGAAAAAGACCGTCACCAGAACCAAGGTCAAGAACTACCCCTTTATCAATCATCGCAAGAGAAGCCATGTGTCGGAAGCAAACAACTTGTTCATCTTTCGCCCAGCGATTATTTTCGAATTGTTTTACGTTCATTAGTTTTTTAATAACTTAACAAATATTTCTGAAACCGAGGACACGTCATAATTAACCACATGAGTCTTTAATTTTTCTGCCACCAAGCCACGCGTTATTGAATCTTGATTTAGGAACAAACATATTCTATCAGCAAAACTATCTACATTATTTAGTGGTATAACATTCTCCATCATACTACCAGGAATAATATCACGCACAGCGCCGACATCACTTGCGACAAATGGCACACCCATAGCCATTGATTCAAGAAGAACGCGAGGAAAACCCTCTTCTTCCGACGGCATGAAAAATACATCTGAGGCTATAAAATAATCAGGTAGTTCTCGGTTTGCCACTGCGCCAACTAAACGAATATTTTTATTAAGACCCAAACGAACTACCTCGTCACGTAAAAAATTTTCATCAGGTCCGGATCCAACAACAATAAAAATAGTATCTGGAAACGAGTCAATAACTTTTTTAGCCACAGGTAAAATAATACGGGAACCTTTTCTTCTAGAAAGGTGGTGTACAAATAAAACAACTTTTGATTCTTGTGAAATATTTAATTTAGCACGAGCGTCTTCGCGAGAAAGTGTGTTTTTAAAACGCTCCAAATCTATCCAATTTGGCATTACCAAAACTGAATCTCTTTTTATCCCGTAATGCTTCACATATTCATCCGCAAGCAACGGTGCTCCGGTTACTAAATGTGTAACCATTTTATAGACCAATCTTTCAAAAATTTCTCGAAAAACATTGCGTTTGTATTTCCACGGCTCACCACAATTCCAATAAAAAACACGACCTCCGAAAACCCTAACAATAATTGAAGAAAAAAATGCAGAGAAAAAAGAATAATGAATATAGAAATCTTTATAGCCAGAAAGGCGCGCTCTTAAGAGAATTATTTTAGTTTCAATAATTCTAAAAAAAATAAATTTTGACTTAATTAAGTATGCTTTTGTATAGCCAACGGAAATAGGCGGTTTTGAGCCTTTTTCAACGATAAGGTATATATCAAAAATAACCCCTATTTTGCTTAAAAAATCGTGTATATGCGAAAAATGAGACGCATCTTTGGTCTCATAGCGAGGGAGGACATAACATAGTTTTGGCTTCATATAACGCATTATGGGGTTCTATTTGGTTGTGTCAAAGCATGATTTTGTTAACCAAAACACACTTCCCATGATTCTTTCATTCTGTTCAAATAATCGTCTTTGCCACGAAAAACCCCGAGAGCAGTTTGCGCCCTCATTGTGAATTCTTTTCTAACATCTTTGTGTTCAATAAACCTGCCCATATTACCGACAAAACAATTAATATCTTCACTTGAACAAACCAAAACGTCTTCGTTTTTTATTAAAATATTTCCAACAATACCAACATCACTAGAAATAACTGGGCAATCAGAAGCTATCGCCTCAACTAAGGTCATTCCAAAACCTTCATATTTTGAAGTTAAAAGAAAAGCGTCGGCGGTCTTGTAATAAGAAGTTAAATCACTTTGCCATGGTTCAAAAATCACACTAACCCCTAGTTCATGGTTTTTAACTTTTAGCTTAAGTTTTTGTTCCTCTGAGCCTGAACCAACAATAATGAGGCCGACTTTTAGATATTTTTTACTAACCTCTTTCATTGCATCAATTGCCATTTCAATATTTTTTTCGCGAGTTAAACGCGAAGCCATCAGGAAAATAAAATCAAATTGAGGATATTTTTTATGTAAATCGACAGTTGGAATAGCCTTTCTTATTTTTTCTATGTCAACAAAAATAGGGAGAACAAACGGAACAGCCTTTAGTTTATAGTTGTTAGCCTTCAAAGAAGAAGTAATTCGCTCGGAAACAACACGAACTCCATCTGCTTTTGGAAGTAAGAACTTTGCGATTATTATCCGAATTTTATTTAAAAAAGATTCTCTGGAAAAATATGGACTTAAAAAATCCGTGTGAATTTGGAGTTGTAGTTTTGATTTTGTTTTTTTGGATATACACCAAGCAATAAAGCCTGTTTCAAAAGGATCCTGGGCGGTAATCAGCCAGCTTTCAGCTTCCAGCTTATGGCTTTTAGACAATACGCTAGTACCAACGCTATATGCTTTATATAAAGAACTTAGTTTGAAGCTGGCGTTTGCTGTATAAACAAAAATATTTTCACCGATTTTTATACCCTTATTGTCTTCGTGAGAATTTACCGATTTTCTACTTTCTACTTTCAACTTTCCAACCACCAATATATAAAGTTCGTCGCAAATAGTTCCATAAGAAACCATGCGCTCGCGAACGACGCTTCCCTCTTCCAGAATATTCTTATCAGTTGAAATCATTAAGACCTTCATAATTGTAGTGCTTTAATTGTCTCATTAATCATTCGTTCGCGATTAAATAATTCTACTGTCTTTCTTGCGTTTTGTGCCAACTCATTAGAAAAATCTTCATTTAACAAAATTCTTTCAACAGAGTGTACAATCGCATCCCTATCATCAAGCTCTACTAATAGGCCGTTTTTCTCATTTTCTATGACTTCGGGATTGCCCCCAATATTGGTTGTTATTATTGGTGTCCCCAGAGCCATAACCTCAAGTAATTGATGAGAAAAGCCCTCATAGGCCGTATTTAAAACAAAAACTGAGGCACTCTTAATATATTTAAAAAGCCTCTCCTGAGGAAGCGCTCCGGCTAAAAACACGTTTGATTCTAAACTAAGTTCTTTAATAGCGCTTTCAAGCTTCCTTCGTTCACTGCCCTCCCCTGCGATAATTAACTTAATATCTGGAAAATGTTTAACAAGCCTCGGCATAAGAGCCACAAGTGTTAAAAAACCTTTCCATGGAACAAGCCGGCCAGCCGATAAAATTATTCTTTCTCTTTTGTTATCGTCTGGTAAATTTTGAACCTCCCCGTCAAAAGAATTATAAACAACCGTTATTTTATTTTTTTCTATCCCCCAATTAGAAACGATGTGTTTCAAATATTCACTTGGTACGATAATTTTATCCGCCTTTTTAGCAACACAAGTTTCAACGTGTTTTAAAAACAAAACCAATAAACGATATCCTTTTCTATTTTTTGAAAATTCATCTAATAAATCTTTCACACCAAATCGAGAAACGCCCTGTTCCCATGCATAATCGCCAACAATTTTTAAAATAAATTTCTTGCGTAATATTTTTGAAGCAATCATCGCCGGCAAACCAACCGATACTGGGTCTTGAGCATAAATGACATCGCACCCACGAGCGCGAAAAATTGTTTTTAAAAAATAAAAAATGTGTCGAATAATTTTAGGCAGAAAGCGAACCTCCCCGAAACTTAAAATCTCCACACTAATCCCCTTCTTTGGAAACTCTTCGAAAAGAGCTTTGCTATACGAAGCAGGCCCCCCAATATCTGGCGGATAAATTCCTGTCGCGATAAGTATTTTCTTGTTCGTGTTCATTTATTTTTTATCAACAAAAAGCCTATCAAAAACATTTTCTTTCATCATTTTTGAAATCAAATTCCAGTCATATCTCTCCATCGCCATTTTCATTCCACCCTCAATAACGTGCTCACGTAAACTTTTGTCTTCAAATAATAAATTAACTTTATCTGCAATACTCTTTGGGTTACGAACTTCACAAAAAAGCCCAGTTTCTTTGTCTACCAAAAAGTCTGTAATTCCCCCAACCGGTGTTGCAATAACAGGTAGCCCAGCAACCATTCCTTCAATAAAAGATATTCCGAACCCTTCAGAAAGAGACGGGCGAATAAAAACATCTGATATTTTTAAATATTTTGGCATCTCGGTGTGGCTTATTTGTCCCAAAAATATAACTCTGTCGGAAACACTATTATCAGATGCTAGTTTTTTTAACATCATTTCATCTGGCCCAACACCAAGTATTAAAAATTTAATATTGCCTTTAAGGAGTGGTAGCGCTTTAATAACATCATCACATGCATTCTTGGTCACTAATCTTGATGTTGTAATTAAATAAAAATCATCATCTTTTTTTCCTAATTTTTGTTTTAAGGCGTCTAGCTCTTCAACTGAGTACATTTTTGAAAAATGTTTAGCATTTACACCGTTTGGCACGATTGATATTTCTTTTTTATAACCCATTTCTTTTGCCACCCCAGAAAGATATGACGATGTGGTAATTATAAAATCTGCTTTAGTAAAAAGTTTTTTAAAAAGCGGGGCAATGATTTTTGTTCTTTTTTTATAATATTCAAACGGGTCACCATCATCTAATCTTGCAATGTATGGAATATTGGGAAACAAAAATTTAAAAAACAAAGCACCAAAAGAAGCGTAGCTTGTCATCACAGTAACAACAGCGTCATATGGTTTCCTTTTATGTAAAACAACAGCGTAAAATAACGCCCAAAATGGGTACAAATATTTCATTACTACTAAGGGGAATCTTTTAAAATCTTGTATTTTTGCATTTTTATACCCAAAGCCAATACGGAAAATATCAATATTTCCAAAGCGCTCAAACTTAGGAAGATTAGTGTCGAAACGAAGAGTTATCATGTCAAACTTATAGTCTTCGGATGAAATTCTGTCAGTGGTCTCTTTGATAGCAACTTCTGCCCCACCTATAAATGGGTAGTAAGTTAGAGAGAAAAAAAGTATTCGTTTCATGGTTTATTAGTGAATCCAATCAGTAACTAAATTTATTCCAGTTTTTTTGGCTGACTGTATCGTTATCATTCGTGCATATTTTTTAGAAAAGTTAGCAATGGTATGGCGCTTAATTTTATCGTCGATTACTAAATCACCCTCAACAAGCTTAGTTCCATTTTTTTTAATTTCACTCTTACTTGTATTTATTTCAGATAATTTATTACTTTCAATGTAAAAAATTTCCCCAGAAATAACTATCGTTATTTCATGTAGCGATTTATGTGTATGAAATGGTTGAATATGCCTTGGAGGAATATCGGTAACTATAAAACGAAATGGTAATTTTTTTCCCATCACCTTAATAAGGTCGTAGTCGTGACGAACTTCAAAATTCTTTTTTTTAGCATTAACTAAAATATTTTTTAACCCAAAAGAAGAAGAGGAAAAAAGTTTATATTGCCCTTTTTCTCCGTATTTTTTCGTAGTATCAATAACAGCTGCTTTTGAAAAACCAGGATGAGTAATTTTCATAGTATGCGCTTTACTTTATCAAAAATTAAGATAATTACTACCTATAACAACAGAAAAGGGGCTAGCGTGACAACGCTTAGCCCCTTTCTTTTTTGGCACTACTCGGCCAACGACGACTCGGCTGTTTGTGGCGCCTTGTCATGGCCGTGCTTGTGGCGCCATGCATCTTGGTCGGTTGCATAAAGCTGCCCATCCTCGATTGCTTCGTGAAATGCCCGTGCGGCCATTTCTCCAGCTTCGTCGTTCGTAAACGCTACCGTCACGACCCATGGGCAGGAACCGTTTCTTTTCTGCTCCACCGTCGCTTTGGTGAAATTGCGAAGACCAACAACTGATGTCACCATGATGAACTTCCTCCTTGTGAACTTGCTGCTTGATAAACTAACACTAATTGCCGATTATGTCAATAAAATTTCTGGTATATTTTTCAGCCACTAACCATATTTTTTCCCGTAAAACTGTGTCTTCGGTTGAAGCGTGTGCATTATTTATTTCTTTATTTACAAAATATTTCCCCGTAACATCTACCAATAGTGGTGAACTCGCAAGATAAACACTGGTTTCAGCTCCCTCCTTTGAAGAAATTAGTGTCCTTTTAAAAAAGAAAGATGCTATTGGATTCATTTTGCGAACATTTTTCATAGTCATTTCTGTATCAACTACTCCTGGATGAAGCGCATTTACCGTAACCCCACTTCCCCTCAAATCTTTGGCTAATTTTTTAGTAAATAAAATTAAAGCTAGTTTTGACTGAGAATAAGCTTTGTACTTATCAAAACTTTTTGCGCTTTCTAAGTCTTCAAAATCTATCTCCCCCTCCGTATGCATCGAGGACGAGACATTTATTACCCGCGATGGTGAACTTTGTTTTAATAAAGGAAGGAGTAATTTGGTCAATAAAAATGGTGCTAAAAAATTTACCGCAAAATTTAATTCAATTCCATCTTTAGAAACCTCCCTTTCTTGTGGCAAAACTCCAGCGTTGTTTATTAGAACATCAAGTCTTTCGTATTTCTTCTTAAATTCTTCTGTAAGCTCCCTAATTGAACGAAACGACGACAGATCGCAAATCAGATAATTAACATTACTATTTTTAGTTTCATTAACTATATCCATCTTTGTCTTCTCCCCATTTTTTTCATCACGACTCGTGAAAATAACATTAGCCCCCATCCGCGCTAACGAAAGTGCCGTTTCTTTACCAATACCAGAGGTGGCACCAGTAATCAAACAATTTTTACCAACTATATTCCAATCTTTATTATTCATTATTTTTATTAATTTACTCCGCTTCCTCAATCTCAAAATCATCCGCGGAAAGTTCGTCTTTTCCCTCGCCAACCCCCCGAGCATTAAACATAACACCAAAAATCGCCAAAGCCGACAAGACCACAACAGAAAGGAGCCATTTTATGGGAAATGCTTGGTTTTGTTTTATTGGTGCATTCTCACCCCCACTAGAAGCTAGAGCGACTGATGCTGCTATATCTTTACCGGAAAAACCTTTCTCTTCCCCTTCTTTAACTTCCACAAAAGCACTTGTGTTAGATGACTCGCTTACTTCTTCTTTTGTAACCTCAGTAACCGTTAGATCTCCAAAAGTCGCTGCTGTCGCGCCACTCGGATATAAAAGAGACGGTTTGTCGTTTTGTTTAAATGACAACCTTGTTGTAAGTGAAGAAAAAGTTATTTTACCCTGCGGTGTAATTATTGTATTTTGGGGAATAAAAAATT
The DNA here is from genome assembly GCA_007375595.1 of Parcubacteria group bacterium LiPW_30. Lineage (GTDB taxonomy): Bacteria > Patescibacteriota > Minisyncoccia > Phycocordibacterales > VMEP01 > VMEP01. The sequence continues at coordinate 52,193 of VMEP01000001.1, forward strand.
GTTCCTTTTGAGATTTCAATATCCAACCAGACAAATCAAGTTCGTTTTTTGAATTATTTGTAATCTCAATAAAATAATCGGTAACATCACCAATTTTTGAAACAACGATTTCAGGTTTTACTACTGAAACCTTAAGACGATCTGATCCCGAAAAATAACCGGACGAGACTTCAAGCACTGCGATATATTCTCCTGGATAAAGATATGTATGTGTTATTTTTTTACCTTCTTTTAAAATACCATCGCCAAAACTCCACATATATCGAGCGTTTTCGAGTGGCTCTTTTTTCAAACCAAGAGCTATGCCATCAAAAGTAATTAGCGCACCAGCAACTGCTATTTTATTGTTTCCAGCTTCAACAATCATTTGTGGTTCAACTGGAAAATTTGAAACAATATTATTTGTTGTAGAAACAGAAGATTGTTCGGTGGTTTCACTGTTTATACTCCCTACTGAAGACAAATCAGAACCTGGTGTTGGGGTGGCAGGAACCCAACCACCCGATGAATCTTTTTGGAGTGAGTTTCCATCATTTTTTGCCCCTTGGCTTGATGTGTACTCTACGGAATTATCACTTGTAACAGCCTCTTCTTTATTATTTTTTATAGCTAGTTTTTCGCCGTCGTTTAAAGAAAAAGATGATTTAAAGAGTAACCCTGAAAAATTCGTAAAGTAATTTTTAAAAACGGTTGGATCTTTTGAAACTATCGCGTATCCACTAGGTGGAATTTCTGAAGCGCCGATAGCAGTAATGCTGTGATTGGTGTCGTTTTCAAAGAAAAATAATTTGGTAAGGTCAACAGAAACAGAGCCGGTATTTTGAACTTCAAACCACTCCCCACCAGAGCTTGCATCAGCATCTTTTGGGTCATACATTATTTCTGAAAAATAAATCTGCGCGCTGGTGAAAAGCGGTATAAAAAATAAAATTGTTAAAAATTTTAAACTACTTCTCATCGTGACCAAAAAGTTTTCGTAAAACTTCCTCTGATATTTCTTTGGGGCGAGGGGTTGTCTCTTCTCTTTTTACAAAAACTTCTTTTTTCTCTGGTAATTTATCTTCTGTTTTATCGCTTTGTTTATGGCTCTCCGGAACAACAACCTTACCGGCTATCTTTCCTTCCGTCATTGCCTTATCAAGCATATTTTTTAAAGCGGAAACATTACGAGAAACATTATCGATATCTTTTTTCTTAAGCTCGCTAAGAGAAACCCGCTCTGTTCCATTTTTTGCTTCACGATTATCTACATCATTAAATTTATGCAAACGCTCAACGTGGTTATCTTGTTTTTTGTTTTCTGTTTCAATTGGGGTTAATTTAATATCCGCAAAAGCTTTTGCAAAAGCCTTATTTTCTTCTTGTTTTTTATTAACGACAACACTAGCAACTTCTTTTGCTTTGCTAATATTTTCTTGTGGCTTATTTACACCTACACGAGATAGAAGTGATGGTTTTTCGATATTTTTATTATCACTACTGTGCCCACTTGAAGTTAAGGGTGCAATTGACAGTGATTTTGGCTTCTTATCTTTCGGTGTAGATGGAACAGGTTCGTACCATTTGGCGGTTGCACTTTCAACTAAAGCTCGTGGCGATGCATATGTTTTCCTTGTTTCTTCAACAACTTGTTTGGCGAAGGAAACACTCGGTTCTGCAATTGGTGGTAAAGTTATCGCAGAAAAAGGCTTAGAGCCAATGCCATTAATCATGAGCCTTAGGTATATTTCAGCAAAACCTAAATTAACAATATCTTCAGCGGTAAATTCTGGAGCAAATTCCTTCTCAAAAACTTCGGCATCGGTTGAACCGACCCTAAAAACAATCATTGTACCAACGTTACCAAACACGGCAGCCTGCACTTCTTCTGGCATCTGTTCTATATATTGATGGGCAATCGTTAGATTTAATTTATATTTACGGGCCTCTGAAAGAATCTCTGCAAAAGATTCGTTAGCAAACGACTGAAATTCATCAACGTAAAAATAGAAGTTTGGGAGTCGCGCAAGGTCGTGAGCCGAAACATCAGCGCGCGACATAGCAGCAAGATAAATTTTAGTAACAAGCATATTTCCCAAGAGCGCAGAGTTTTCAATACCCATTCTTCCTTTTGAGAGATTCAGTATCAAAATCTTTTTTTCATCCATCATCTTTCTGATATCAAAAGATGATTTTGGTTGCCCAATAATATTTCTAATTAAAGGGTTAGAAACAAACTGACCAATTTTATTTTGGATAGCAGCGCCGGCTTCCTGCATATATCTATCGCCGTATTTAGCAAACTCATCAACCCAAAAAGCCCGCACCGAAGCATCTTTAACATTAGCAACAACAAGGTCGCGATAATCTTTATCCGAAAGCATTCTGTTAACCCCAAGAAGTGTTGAATCTGGATATTCCAAAAGTGCCAAAAGAATATTGTTCAAAATATATTCCATTCTGGCGGACCAAGCGTCTACCCAAATCTTTTTAAAAGCGTTCATCAAACCGTTGGCAACTAAGTATCGTTTACTAGGATCAACGTCTTCCATCACATTAAATGAAATCGGATAATCAGTATCAAATGGCGCAAAATAAACAACATCTTTAATCCGATGCTCTGGAATATAATTTAAAAGTTTTTCTGCGGTACCGCCGTGTGGGTCAATAAAAGCAAGACCTTCTCCGTTTTCAATATCCTGCACAGCCATGTTCTCAAGAAGGGTCGATTTACCCATACCTGTCTTTCCAATTACGTAAACGTGGCGGGTACGATCTATTGCTTGAATACCAAATTTAAGCCGACGATTGCGGGCGTTGGTTTCAGCAAGATAATTTATTTTTTTGTTATCATCCACGGCTTTCTTTAAAGTATACTAAAATATGCGCCAAACAAAAAACCCTGAGCCACTATCATAGTGACCCAGGGTCGTTAGGACGACGCTATTTGCTATTCGTCCCCCATCTTTTTTTCAGGGGTGCCATCTTGAACCATCTTCTTGTTGGCACCCCCGCCATTTTTTTGCGCCATAAGATCAGCGCCCTGTTTCATTCGGCAAAGCGAACGCTCCTCCCATGGAGTATTGCTATCGCATTCACCAGCACAATCTTTTTTACACTTCAAGGCTATTTCTCCTATCTTTTAGGTTATGGAAACAAAAACGTCGCGTAAAAATATCGCGACTCGTGTATATTAACACATCTTATTAAAAAAGCAAGTATCCAAATACCCCTACTTCTCTAGGGCTCCTAAGGTGTATTTATTAGCTGGATCCCATAAAATCCACGAGGTAAGACCGGCGTCATAAGTTGCCCTAATTTGTGCGCGAACCTCCGTTGCGCCATATGTTCCTCCATACTGGAAATCTTGTAGCCATGGCCTTAATTTCAAGCGATTTTCTGGTTTTTTAGTGTATTTAGGAGGGGTTGATGTACCAATGCGACTTTCCCCCATTAAATATATTGGTGTAGTTGTTGCCTCCGCGCGCGAAACGGCGTGAGACATTGAAAAATTAACGACGCCATAAACCTGTAAATTGGGATTTTTCCAACCATTAAAATATGGTGGATAATGTGATGGGTAAACCATTGGCATTACATAATCAAAATATGGAAGAGTTCTCTCAAGAACCTGTCCGATATTTAAATCATCGGTGTTTGTTGTCGTCATCCCAAAAAGATCAGCGGAAAGCTTGGCTCCTGTCGGTGAAAGTTTTTCATGTAAATATGCAAAAAATTCCTCTAGCGCTACAGCTTTATTTTTTCCTCTACTCCAAGTGAAATCAATATCCTTCATGTCCCCGTCTGAAGGAAACCTGATGTAATCAAAATTTAATTCATCAAACCCGAGTTTATATGACTCCTCACCGAGCGCAACGATATAATCCCAGTATGGCTTAGCTCCGACGTCTATAAACGAAAGTCCTTTTCTGTCTTTCCAAACAGCACCATCACTCAAACGCTTAACAGCAAGCTCTGGGTGAATCTTGGAATAATATGGATCTTGAAAAACTGTTATGCGGGCAATCGTGTAAATATTTTTTTCGTGAAGAACCTCAACAAACTCCCGAAGGTCTGATATTTTACAACCAGTACCGCCATTATCTTTAAAAAGAGGATTGTCTGATTTGAACGAAATTGTTCCGCTATAATCTTTAACATCAATAATAATAGAATTTATCTCGGTATCATCTGCAATTTTCGCTAACCTATTACGAAAAGACGGCATACTCCCCGCGCAAGCTGTCATATAAATTCCTTTTAATGGTTCCGGAGTTTTAAGATGAGTAGAGACTGGCTCTGTTTTTTTAGATGACCCAATTTCTGCTGAAGCAAGAGCTTTTTCCTCTACTTTTGTATTTTGAGAAGCATCTGAATAAACGTTTTGCGTTATCTGAGAAACTCCAAAGTAAGAAACTGCGAAAAATCCTGCCAACAAACTTCCAACTAAAAACGGTTTCTTGGTTTTATTTTTTAACATTATTTATATAGAACTTATAACTTCTGGTGTTTTCTCAGTAGAGTTGGCTGGTACTTCTTCTGGCAGAGAAGGGTTATTTGCAGAAAAAAGAGGGGCTGTGTTTTCCGTAAAAGAGTCTTCTTTCTTTTCTACCGGACCACCAACATCTTTGTTTTTATATGCAACAAAAGCTAATCCTGTAATTGCTACACCAAAAACGAAGGTGAAAAATGAGCGCCAAGTAGAGGGAAAACCAGATAGTGGCAAAAGGGTTGTTAAGACACCGAGCAGTATGATTATTCTCTTTTTTGACATACGGCTATTATAGCGTAATGTTTTCTCTCGACAAAATTAAAAATCTTTAAGCTAGCTAACAATCACCACAAACTCTCCACGAATCTTCTCGTTATTTTCCTCAAAAAAGACTAGTAATTCTGAAGCTGTTCCAAAAAGCATTTCCTCGTGAATTTTTGTAAGCTCTCTGCCTATTGCAATTTTCTTTTCTGGACAAAACTTATTTAAACTTTGAAGCGCTTTCAAGATTCGATGTGGTGACTCATAAAAAACTACTGGTCTTTTTGTCTCAACAATTTCTTTGAAGATTGTTTCTCTTCCTTTTTTATGTGGTAAAAATCCCAAAAATAAAAACTCAGATGAAGGAACCCCTGAAATTGATAAAGCAGAAGTTAAAGCTGATGCCCCTGGAATAGCGACGATAGAAAGATCTTCTCTAGAAAAATTTTCACGAAGTTTTTGTACTAAATGTGAACCTGGGTCAGAGATAGACGGAGTCCCCGCATCTGAAACAAGGACTAATGATTTCCCTTCCTCGATTAAAGTGAAGATTTTTTTTAATGTCGTGTCGGTTGAATGCGCATCATAGCGGATGAGTGATTTTTTTATTTCATATTTAGAAAGTAGCTTTGCCGTTACTCTCGTGTCTTCGCAAAGAATCACGTCGACTTCATTAAGAACACGAATAGCCCGAAGGGTTATATCTTCAAGGTTTCCAATTGGTGTCGCAACAACATAAAGTGTGGTCATATTTGAATCCTAAACGAAATATATAAAAAAGTGAACCGGATGCGAATACATCCGGTTCGTAGCGCCCGTGTCAGTAATAGGCATACACCCTTGGGGTATCTTCTTCTCCTTCAAACAAAAGGTGTTCTCGTGGAGTACCAAGATAAAGAACGACCCAGCCACCCTCGAAAAAAAACCAGACATTGCCGACAGCACGATTGTCTCCGCTGTCTCCCTTGATGAGATGTGGTTCGCCGAAGTGCGAGAGAATAAAGCTACGCGAACCGGAATACGCGAAGTATCCCCCCCACTCAGTTCCCTCCGCAACCCAGTTCATGCTGAGGACAAGTTTATCCCCGTTGGTAAACTGGCGATACGTGGCGTAAAGAGGGCCTCGATAAACAAACCCATCCATGTGTATTTCCGCGTCGACCATATGGGCTCTCCGCAAAAGATCCGTCGTCCATCGGGGTGTCTCAACCGACCCCCAATTAACAAGGATCTTTCCAATGGACCTCATTCCTCGGCCAACGAAAACGGCGCTTTTATGTATCGTATTCATCAGTATCGCAAGTACGATAATCTGACAAAACGAAAAATTTTTACGCATGCGCTCACAAAACAAGCATGTTATTGCTTTCATTTTTCACCCCCACACGAAATAGCCACAAACCTCGGCAATGTTAAAAATCAAGAGTTCCTAAAGGACCATTATAGCAGACTATTTAAGTAAATTCTCCCCCACTTTATAAACATCTCCCGCCCCCATAGTTATCAAAATATCACTTTCTTTTAGATTGTTTTTTAGATAATTTTCAACATCAGAAAAATTTAAAAATGACTTAGCTTTATCGCCGATTTTTTCTACGAGCATCTCGCTCTTAATACTTCCATCAAACGGCTCCCGGGCTGCATAAATCGGTAAAAGTAAAACTTCATCAGCATCATCAAAAGATTTCACAAAATCACCTAAAAGAAGTTTTGTTCGCGAATAAAGATGTGGTTGAAAAACTACCGTAATTTTTTTGTCGGGAAATTTTTCACGAGCCCCTACGAGTGTCGCCTTAACTTCAGTTGGGTGGTGACCGTAATCGTCGTACACAAAAACTCCGCTGTTTGTTTTTCCTTTATTTTCAAATCTGCGCCACGTTCCCTTAAATTCTTTTAGCGCTTTTTTTGATTCAGAAACATCAATTCCACAAACACTTCCGACGGCAATAGCAACTGCAGCATTTTTTCTGTTGTGTTCCCCTGAAACAGAAATTTCCATGTTCTCCTCATAAAAATCCATGTAATCAATAATCGTACAATTGAGTCCTTCTATTACGCTCTTTAATCTTTCGTCGCTACGATCACAAATCAATACTCCTTCTTTAGGGATTAATTCTGCGAAAGACTTGAAGGCACTTTGTATGTCTTCTAGGTCTTTGTAGTAATCAAGATGATCATTATCAATGTTTGTTATAACCCCTATAGTTGGGTGAATATTTAAAAACGAACGACGATATTCACACGCCTCCACTATAAAATATTCCCCTTCTCCTGCAACAAAATTACTTCTCAAATTGTCAGATCCTTCTAACAACTTGCTCCCAACTACAACTGTCGGTTCTTTTCCACTATCGATAAAAATTCTCGCAATCATTGCGGTGGTTGTGGTTTTGCCATGAGTACCAGAAACAGCAATTGTTTTTTTATTTTTAGAAATTAAGCCTAAGATTTCTGGGTATGATAGACACTTAATTCCCTGTTCTTTTGCCGAAACAAATTCTGGGTTATCCTCCAAAACAGCTACAGTGTAAACAACCAAATCAATATTCTCTTTTATATTCTCCTTGTTGTGTCCCGAGAAAATAGTCGCCCCCAAAAGACTGAGCTCATTTGTAATTTCAGAATCTTTTGTGTCCGAACCGGAAACATTTTTCCCCTCCAAAAGCATCATTCTTGCAATAGCAGAAACACCTATTCCGCCAATCCCGAGAAAATGTATGTTTTGGTATTTTTTTAAATCTATATTATTTTCCAGAACTAATTTAGTGTTATTCATATACGGGATTATTTTAACACGTCGATTATATAACCATCGGAACCAAAAATCTCACTTACTTTTTGTCGGAAAAATTGCGAATCTTTTGAAATAACAAACCTCACCTTAGATTCTCCGTTTCCCTCAAAACGTTTAGACACTTCTTCCGCAACAACTACAGCTGGATTAAATATTTCAATACCGCCACCAACAACATCACTAAAAATATCCCAAATAAGCGGATAGTGTGTGCAAGCAAGAACAATTACATCAAACTCCCCTTTGTGTTTTTCTAAAACATTACTAATCATTCCTTTCATCCCAGCCTCTGTTGTTCCCTCTTCTATCGCACCGGCAAGGTATGGTATCGGCACCGCAATAACATCCATCCCAAGCGCAAGAAAACCATTTTGATAAATCCCAGAACGAAGCGTTGCGGTTGTTCCAACAATTAAAACTTTTTTGTCTCTCTTTTCCCTAAAAGCGCGCACTGTCGGCCCAACCATTTCAATAATATCAATCGGCTTAATATCTAAAATATCAAACATTGGCATAACAATATTAGAAGAAACACTATTACATGCGCTAACAATTTGTGTTGCCCCTTCATTGAGCAATCTCTCCATTCCCAAAACAGTAAGCGCGCCGAGCTCTTCTGGAGTTTTTTCTCCATATGGAGCGTTCCTTAAATCACCAAAATAAACAAAATCGGCCTTTGGTAAGCGGGCAATAATTTCCTTAAAGACGGTAAGACCGCCAGACCCAGAATCAAAAATACCAATCATTTATTTATTTATTTTACCTGAGAATCGGCGTGAACAAGTTTGTTATACACAAAAGCATAGGCGATTAAACTCACAGGGACAGTTACAAATAAACCAACACCCAAAGCAAGCGCCCCTAAAATATTAAGTCCGATAATTGCGAGAAAAATCTTAACCAAACCAAGACTTTGTCCTTTTGTCATATTCCAGCTTTTTGAAAAAGCTTCGAGTGGATTCATTTCTTTTTCAACAATCAAGAATCTGTAAAATTGGAGTCTTATCATAAGGATAATCCCGGGAACAACAAGTAAAATCAAACCAACAACAATCGCCGCAAAATAAAGTAACGTACCAATAATATAATTCAAAAAGAGATATGATTTATCAAAAAAATTATTGAACTTAATTGCCCTGTCATTAATAAGCATCAAACTCATGTGAATGATTCCAATATTTACCAGTGCGTTAAAAACCCAACCAAAGAAAGAAAAAATAAAACGCCCAAAATAATAACCGCTATTCTTGTAAGAAAAAGAGAGGGCTTCAAATATTGATGACACCACAAAAGAAAAAATCATTACAGAAAAAATTAACCAAAAATGTTTTTTTGTTTTCTCCCATCCAAATCTAAATGCTTTTTCTATATCAATATGAAATGTTGTCATGTGCTTAATTATACGCAAAAACGGCCAACAAAAAACTATGTGCGAGTGGAAGGAATCGGACCTTCGACCTCTGTCTTATCAGGACAGCGTTCTACCACTGAACTACACTCGCAAGGGAAAAGTAACGACGAAACTATAACAAAAAGCGCGGTTATGGGCAACAAAATCTTTTTTTAAACAAACATACTAAAAATTAAAAGCCGCCCCGGTGAAACCGGGACGGCTTTGTTCTGGTCTTTCACCAGTGTACGTGCAGTATGCTCGCCAACTTGAACGGGGCGAGCCAGAACCAAGCAAGCGGTACGTACTCCCCATTCAGCGCATTGAAGAAAGCCAAAGTGCTGAACGTCATGTAAAAAAGAAGCAATACCGCCGTCGCCCCCCAGAAATACTCGGAGGCAGTGCCGTTATTTTCCGGCCGAAAAACGATATCCTTCACATCTCTGCCGAAGTACAGCATGATCCTCTCCTTGAGTTATGATACTGATTTGCCTGACTAATTCACATACCGCAGAGCTGGGGCGAATTCAAATTACTTACCCCATCCACAAAACGAACAACGTCAGCAAGACAACGACTCCGGTAACAATCGCCACCAAACTAAAATGCCTTTCCCTCTCGTGTAATTCAGGCGATACCGGATCATAGAAACGAGGAGGGACCTTGTGCGCTCTCATTTGCCACCACTCATGTGATTTCATGGTTTCAACCTCCGAAACGAGTGTTGTGATTCACAAAGAACCTCTCAGTTTGTTATCCTAACTCCTATTGAATCACACAATGGCTTAAAAGTCAATACCCCGTACTAGAACAAAGTTCAGTACGGGGTAAGCCTAAAATAATCGCTTTTTGAGCTACATTATTTTTTTGTTTCTCTCGCTCTCTCTACTTATATCTCACAAATTCCTGCCACACATGCGAGTTCTGCTTTGTTTTCCGTTTCATCAACTTTCTCATAAGTTACAATCTTTGAGAAATCAATATGTTCCCATCGCTTTGCTAACTCAATATATTTCTTTTCATCTATTTCTTCGTAAGGTGCAAGCTGATAGACGTGATTATCTCGTGGCAAGAACGAAAGTCCACCAACTATATCCCAATTTTTATATACCCAATGTCCAACATCAATCCACTCTGTATCGCCGACAGAAATTGTCGTCGATGGGTTATGTTCTGTGTAATGTGTTTTATACATCTTCCAATATTCCAATTGATCAATCGCCGTTAAATCATTCTTGAAAATCGAACCCTTTGGAGCACGTACTGGAAAATCAATAACAAAGGTTGTTGCTGAATCAGCGGTTTGTCCAACTTCAGGATGATATGGCACTCCCTGGTCTTTCAACATTTTAAAAAGAGAATCTGTCGAAGCGATACGCACGCGACGAATATAAAATGGTGCAAAACGTGGATGCATCCCAGAAGAAGAATCAACTGTCTGCGAAAGATTTCCTGACGGTTTAACTGCTGTTATAGCAGTTGAAGGATTTATTCCAAACCTCTTGGCGTATTGTTGGTTCACTTTTATTGTCTCATTGCGAAGTTTATCCAAGACATCTGCTTTACGCGCTGTTGGACAGTCCCACTGTCCTGTAACAGAAACTCCAAGCAACCTTTCCGTATCACAATTTTCTTTCCACTCTTTTGAAAGATACGGAAAGTTCGTGAGTGTTGATTGGTATGTCCCAATGATTGTCGCGATTCGGATTTTCTTAAGAAGTTTTTCAACAGTATCTCCCGGACGAGCAATAACCTCTGAAAGATTACAAAACTGTTTTGATTGTAGGATTATTTCTCCACATGGGTTTACTCCAACAGAACCAGTCATACGTCCATTTGTTATATGTTGGTCCATAAACTTAAGACGTCTCTCTGGAAGTGTCGTTGCCAAAGAACCACGGTTGAATATTCCACGCTCCCCTGATTTTGATTTCATCAAAGCAATCCACTCATCCAAAAATTCTTCGGTTGTTGGTTTGTCTACATAAACAGCAGAATTGTTGGCAAGTGCACGCTGTGGATCTGTGTAGTAAAATGGGCCCTTTTTAGAGTCTCTCATCTCTACGTCACCCAAATCTGACAAGGAAATCATGGCGCTTCTTCTCACCCCTCCAGAAACCACACATTCACCAATTTTGCATAAAATATCGTGTGCGTCGAGCGGAGAAAGCTTACGTCCTTGTTTCTTCAACATCCTCTCACGAGTAAAATCGATAACAGAACGAATCGGATCAGGTCCTGATGATTTTCCACCCATTGTTTTTAAACGAGCGCCAGCTGGACGAAGTGCAGAATAATCAAACTCAATATCTTTTCCTTCAGACCAAGTCTTCATTCCAAGAACAATCGCATCTGCCCATCCCTCCTTACTATCATCAATAACATGCTTTGGTGATTTTTTTCCTGTCTGATATTTGATTGAAGGAAGTTTGTCGATGTTTTGATTTTCTACAGCATAACCAACACCAGTACCACACATTAATATGTACATGACCTCTCCGAAATCTTGCCATGCAGTTGGAGCAATGAATGAACAATTATATGCGCAGATATTTGTTTTACGTGCAGCAAGACCAGCAAACTGGAAAAGTCGCATTGATGGCATCGCTTCTTGTTTTAAGATTGCTTCTCTTATTTCTTTATACTCTTCTTCTTTTAATTTCTTACCAAGATTCTCGCGCATAAAATCGACATAACGATCAACCGTTTCAACCCAAGTCTCTCGTCGTCCTTCACCATCAATCCATCTTGAATATGTGCGGTAGTAAATAAATTCTCCTAATACATTTCTAAAATATTTTTTACTTTCCTCTGAAAGCTTTCGCACCTTCTCTGGAACCTCTCCAACTTCACGGCGTAAACGAGAACGTTCCTCTCTATAAAGAATATATGCCTTTGCTGTCTTTACGTAGTCTTCTGTGATGAGCTGTGCTTCAACGAAATCTTGAATTCCTTCCACTGTTGGAACAAAATTCTTTACAAGTTTATTCACTCGCAAAAGCTCAGAATAAACTTTGCGAGAAATATATTCCGCTTCCTTCTCGCTTCCCTCTCCTGTCGCAACCATTGCCTTGTTTACTGCACTCGTAACTCTGTCAATATCAAAATCAACTATCGTACCATCACGTTTTTGAATTTTTTTGATTAGTAATGGTAATTTCTGTGCAACTTTTGCGACTTTCGACATATTTTTATTAAAAAATTAAAAAAACTGGTAAAAATTAGCTCATCACGAGCTTGTAAAGTTCATTTTACAGTAAATTCATCCCACCGGCACTGTGGATTGCCATAAAATTAATAAACAAAAACATAAAATCTTTCTTGTAAACCCCGCGTCAAATTTACCGCTTCAAACTAAGGCTAAATAGATACCCTTTTCTATTTATGACAAACAATTTCCCAAAAAAATATCAAACTTTTCAAAGAAAACTGCCCTTTACTATCTCTTCCAAAGAGTCAGAAAATTAACTACCTATTAGATGGAGAAATTAACTTTGTCACCAACTTTAAGTTTGTTTTTTGAAAAAAATCCAGATGAAACCTCTAATACGTAGGTCGCATTAGAAGCTGGTTGAAAAATACCAGGGTATGTTTCTGGTAAAACATTTTCCTCTGCATAAATAATTTCTTTATTTTCGTTAATCCAAATGATATCTAATGCGAATTTCATACCTTCCATCCAAAAACCGTAGATATCTGGTTCTTCAAAAACAAAAAACATACCTTCGTTTGGTAAAAGTGAATCACGACCAGAAAGACCAATGGTTCTCTCTTCTTCTGTACTAGCGACGATAACGTTTATTGTTGCGTCACCGATAGAAACTTGGGTATTTTTTTTATTTTCTCCCACCAAGGAAGTTGGTGCTTGATTTAAAGACTTACTATCTTTATCTTCTGAAAAAAACTTTTCTGTTCTTGTGGAATTTCCCAAATAAGAAAGTATTAAAAGCAAACCAACGAAAGCGACAACAAAGCGTAACCATTTTGGAATCAAACCACAGATTGAGCAATTTATTTTTTTGAAATTCATTTTATTATTTTTTAATTTTAAATGTTACTGACCTTTGTAAAGATTAATATTTGGATTATCCCAACCTGAGTATACCGGGTTGGAACTATTTTCTAACCTAGTTCCAACTATATAATTTTGATCACTACCAGTATATATGTATGGTGGAGTACTTCCAGTTGGTTTATATCTTCTCGCATAATAATAACCATATTGAGCAGCGATGTTGGTTGGATCAACTGGTGTAGCGCTAAGATAATTTGGTTTTACGCCCAAAGTATTTAAATTCACATAACCTCCAGAAGCAGTAGAGTTACAATAATCAGCAACGCCACACGCAGGATAAAATCCATTGTCAGTGTGATACATCTCAATTGCTTTAATTAACTGATTCATGTCAGCCAATCTTCTTGTATCCCTCGCCTTCACTCGCGCGGTATTTAATGAAGCAATGACGATAGATGACAAAATCCCAATAATGGCGATGACCACCAAAAGTTCAATAAGTGTAAAACCTTTTTTATCTTTAATTAGGTTCTTGGAAATCATAGGGTGCTGATACTTGCCCCGAATTATAACAAATCAATGTATTTTTATACATATTTAGCCTTGTTTTTAGGGAGTTTTAGAGGCGGAGAGATTCGGCTCCACATAAAATTTTGTCGTCACAAAATTTTTGCTAGCCGCGCCTCGCGATTTTTGTTGCTACAAAAATATCGCTCCGGCGTTCAAATCTCTCGCGCAATGTGTGCAGACACATTGCTCGCCTCCGCAGTTTTTCACTGCGTTTCAAAACTGCGGAGGCGGAGAGATTCGAACTCTCGGTGGGTTGCCCCACACAGACTTTCCAGGTCTGCGCACTAGACCGCCCACCGCTAAAGCGGGGTCCCGCCTCATCGCATCCTGCGAGATCCCGCCAAAGGCGGTGAAAAGGCGGTGATATGCGACCTTATATACAAAGCGGAGGCGGAGAGATTCGAACTCTCGGTGGGTTGCCCCACACAGACTTTCCAGGTCTGCGCACTAGACCGCTATGCGACGCCTCCGCTTTGTATATAAATAAAAAACTAAGAAATTAACTTTTTAAATGCTTCCCCTCCTTTGTATGACTTTATTTTTTTCTCTCTCAGCCAAGCTTCCTTCTTAGAATCAAAAACTTCTTTGTACACTAATCTCCATGGGCTACCACTTTTTGTTGAACGGTTCGCTCCAGAATTATGATGTTTCAACCTATCATCAATATTTGATGTAAATCCAATATAATATCTACTTGTTACTTCGCTTTGAATTATATATACGCTGTACATTTTTACTAGACCGCCCACCGCTAAAGCGGGATCCCGCCAACGGCGGTGACCCAGAGGCGGTGATATGCGACGCCTCCGTGAAAAAGCATTGTTGCAGAAAAAAACTAATAACGCAAAACTAAATTGAGCGATAAATAAAAAGACTTATAAGCGCGAGGACAATACTGATATACAAAAACAAGGACGAAGCAAAAAGAAGAATTGGTATTTGAGAGATAGCATAAATCCCCAACAGGCCTACCCCAAAAGACTGACAAACCATTTTTATTTTTCCTACCCCACGCGCCTCAACAACTTCCCCTCGAAATTTTTTACGATAATAAGCGTTCAAAATAAGAAGTATCTCAATTGAAATAACCATCGCAATAATAAATGGGGACAAAAAACGCGAGACCAAAATAAACCCAGCAACACCTATTAAAAGTTTATCTGCAAGTGGATCAAATAATTTCCCCCAATCTGTAACTTGCCCGCGAGTGCGCGCAATAGCGCCATCAAGAGCATCACTAAAAGCAGATACGGCAAACAACATAAAACCTGTTGCGTAATATTCATAAAACAAAAGAAAAGTGACGAATGGAATAGAAACAAAACGAAAGACGGTAATGTGGTTTGGCACTACATAAATAGGTATTAGTGGTTCAAAGATAAAACTTATCGCTCTATCTTTAATACCAACTTTTACTTTTGTTTCTGTTACTTCACTCCAGAGAGAACTTTTTGTTTTAAAGATAGCCATGTGTTTAGTATTCTACCCTACCAAAGCATTAACACGTTCATTAATCGGTGGATGGGTTGAAAAAATTTTTACTAAAAACGGAGTCTTGTTGTCGGAATTATTATTCGCCCCAAATGGATTCGAAATAAAAAGGTGCGCCGTCGCGTTATTGGCCTTCACCATTGGACGGTTATATCCCCCAATTTTCTTAAGTGCATTTGCAAGACCTTCTGGATATCTAGTCAAAAGTACCCCTGAAGCATCCGCCAAGAACTCCCGCTTACGAGAAACGGCAAGCTGAAGAAGTGTTGCGGCAATTGGAGCCAGTATCATTAAAACAATTCCAATAGCCATGATTACCCCACTTGCCTTATTGTCACGGTCATTATTACCACCAAAAAAAGAAGCACGCATTGCCATATCTGAAATAATAGTAATAAAACCAACAAGCACCACAGCGACAGTAGAAACCAACATGTCTCTATTCCCAATATGAGAAAGCTCATGAGCTATCACTCCCTCAAGCTCATTCTTATCTAAAATTTGAAGAAGTCCTGTTGTCACCGCAACAACTGAATGTTCTTTATTTCTTCCTGTTGCAAAAGCATTCGGGGCTTGATCATCAATCACATAAAGTTTTGGCATTGGAAGTCCGGCTGTAATTGAAAGATTTTCTACTATTGTGTAGAAGTTGAAAAACTCAGCTCTCGTTGCCTCTCTCGCGCCGGTCATAGAAAGAACTATCTTGTCCGAAAACCAATAGCTTGTGATGTTCATTCCAATACTGAAAGCAATGGCGATATACAAAATACTTTGATTCCCAAAATACAAACTAGCAAACCACCCCACACCAATCACCACAGCGAAAAACACTGTCATGATGAACCAAGTTTTCAGTATATTTTGAGTTTGATGAGTATATGGATTGGTCATTAAAATAATAGATTTAGTAAATTAAGTTAATTATTTTTACAAAAGAAAAACAAAAAATCTAGAACTTTACTTCAACTGGATTGCGAGCACTAGCATCAGCCTCATCTAGTTCAAAGAATTCCATTTTTCCAAAATGAAAAATTGAAGCAATAAGATTTCCTGGGAATGACTCAATTCCGATTGATAAATCACGAGCATTCATATTATAGAACCTTCGTGCTGCTTGAATTTTGTTTTCTGTGTCTGCTAATTCATTTTGAAGAGCAAGAAAATTCTGATTTGCTTTAAGTTCTGGGTACGCTTCCGCTATTGCGAAAATTGATTTCAATGCACCGGAAAGCATATTTTCTGCTGCCGCCTTATCGGCAACACCACCTGCTCCCATCGCTTTCGCGCGAGCATCAGATACTTTTTCAAAGGCAGAGCTTTCGTGAGTAGCATAACCTTTAACAGTGTTCACTAAATTAGGAATAAGATCATAGCGACGTTTCAATTGAACATCAATATCAGACCAAGCCTCCTTTGTGCGATTAACCAAAGCAACAAAACTGTTGTAAGCAAATATACCCCAAACTACAACCACGGCGACGACTGCTAAAATAATGTTTATTGGTGTCATAAAAAAATGAGTTAAAAAAAATTAATAACGATAAATAATATTAGTCGAATTATGACAGGACCACACCTAAAATCAAGCAACGAAAAAACTCCCTAAAACATTTTGACTACAAAATGTTCGGGCTAGCCTAGGTGTACCAAAAACCCTAAGTTAGTAGCCCATGCTTGGTGCAGGTGCTTCTTTTTCTTCCTTTGGCTCATCGGCGATCGCGACTTCGGTCGTAAGTAAAACAGCAGCGGCTGAAGCAGCATTTTGAACACCGCTTCTTGTCACCTTTAGTGGATCAATAATTCCAGCCAAAATCATATCGGGAACTATTTCATCGTTTGCCGCATCATATCCAGAAAAACCTTTTGCGTTTTTAACTTTATCAACGATAACAGAACCATCATCCTTACCGGCATTGATTGCAATCTGGCGAAGTGGCGCTTCAAGAGCTTTCAAAAGAATACTAACGCCAACCATGAATTCCGACTCAAAACTTTTCGCAAATGCCGGTGCGTGTTTTAATGTTGCTTCAACAGACTTCGCGGCCTTAATGAGCGCGACCCCACCGCCAGGGACAATTCCTTCTTCGACAGCAGCCTTCGTCGCATTAACCGCATCTTCTATTTTTAATTTCAAATACTTCATTTCTGTCTCTGTTGCTGCTCCAACTTTTATAACAGCAACTCCGCCAGTTAATTTTGCGAGTCGTTCTTCAATTTTCTCAACATCAAACTTAGATTCTGTTTTTTCGCGAATTTTTTTCAATTGAGATACTCGTGCTTCAATATCTGCTTTCTTTCCCTTCCCACCAACAATAGTTGTGCTGTCTTTTGTGGAAATTATTTTATTAGCATGACCCAAAACAGAAACATCAACATTTTCAAGTTTAATACCAAGCTCGTCGGAAACAACTTTTGCTCCGGTCAAAACAGCAATATCTTGAAGTAGCTCTTTTTTTCTATCTCCGTACCCTGGCGCCTTAATTGCAAGCACTGAAAAAGCTCCACGGATTTTATTAACCACAAAAGTAGCCAGTGCTTCGCCGTCAACATCATCAGCAATAATCACAATCTCCTTCTTGCCGGTTTGGGCGAGTTTTTCAAGCAACGGTAAAATCTCCTTTATACTTGAAATCTTTTTATCGGTAATAAAAATAGGAGCATCTCTATATTCTGCCTCCATTCTATCGCCATTGGTTATCATATAAGGAGAAATGTACCCTTTATCAAACTGCATTCCTTCAACTATCTCAGATTCAATACCAAACGACTGTGATTCTTCCACTGTTACCACTCCGTCTTTGCCAACCTTGCCAATTGTGTCTGCAATAATTTTCCCAATCTCTTTAGATTCAGCAGATATAGAAGCCACCTGCATTATTTCTTCTTTACTTTTTATCTCCTTACCAATCTTCTTCAAGGCAATCACTACTTCCCCTGCCGCGCTTTCAATCCCCAAACGAATTCCCATAGCGTTCACACCCATAGTTGTCTGCTTGATACCTTCAGAGACAATGGCTTGGGTCAAAATAACGGCTGTCGTTGTGCCGTCCCCTGCGTTTTCATTTGTTTTAGTTGCAACCTCTTTCACAATCTCCGCACCCATGTTTTCAAATTTATCAGAAAGAGTAATTTCTTTTGCGATTGAAACTCCATCGTTTGTGATTGTTGGAGCGCCATAGCCCTTATCGAAAACAACATTTCGCCCACGAGGACCAATTGTTATCTTTACTGCGTTTGCAACCTTATCAACTCCATTTTTTAAAAGTTGACGAGCATTCTCATTGAAAATTATTTGTTTTGCCATATTTTAAAAAAATTATTTGATAATCGCTAAAATATTTTCTTCTTTTAACATGAAGTATTCATCTCCCTCAACCTTTACTTCATCTGGTCCGTATTTAGAAAAGATAACCATATCTCCAACTTTAACCTTCATTGGTAAAATTTTTCCTTCATTATTCATACGACCCTCACCAACAGCTATAACTTTCCCCTGCTCTGGTCTTTCTTGATCAACTGTTTCTGGAATAATAATTCCACTTTTAGTTTTTTTAGCGTCTTCTTTAGTGAATGGTTTAACTAAAACTCTGTCTCCGAGTGGAATAATTTTTGTTTCTTTTTTCATATTTTTGTTTAGTTATTAATAAAATGAATTAATTAATAGAAGCCCTTGAAACAACAATCATACACTACTTTATAACAAATACGGCAATATAATATTCCATCTGTATATAGCTGTCAAAATAACTTTTTTTTATTAAATTAATCTGGTTTGACATAATTATTATTACGTTGTAATATCTCAAGAGCAGACCTTTCCTAGTTAATACCACTAAACGGAGGAACACGAAATGGCAGGAATCTCTCACGAGTTAAGTAAGCTCGCCGACGAACTGAGCAAGATCGAGTCCCAAACCAACGCGGCACACGTGCGCCTCGGTGGTGCGAAAACGAAGCTCAATTCCGCGCAATTGCACCTCGATACGATGCAAGCCGCATTCCAATCGGCAGAAAAGCAACTGGCAGATGTGAACGATCGCAAGGCAGCTTTACTGAAGCAAGTCACCGATCTCGTCAAAGCCGAGATTCCTCCCGTCCGGGATGATTCAATCTCGGCAATGAGAATCGTCAACGCCGCCGAGTTTCCAGTGCTGACACTAACCGTGAGCGATCTCGAACTCAATGTACGCCCTGAAAATTGCCTCAAAGGGGCTTCCATCTATTACCTCGGTGACTTAGTTCAACTTACCGAAGCCGAGGTCTTGGAAATTCCGAACTTCGGCCCCAAATGCCTGCAAGAAACACTGGAAGCCCTTTCTTTTCGTGGCCTCACTCTCGGCATGAAGGTCACGGGCTGGTCACCCCCTCAGCCTTGAACATTCGCATTTGGTGGCCTTAGACACCAACCCCCGCATGACATGCGGGGTTCTTCTTTTTTAAAAGAGTAATTTACTACGTTGGATTTCCGAATTTTAATACTCTTAAAATACTTTTTTAAAACATTGCGCAGTGCGACGGCACGAGCATAGTAAATTTTTAGCAAAAAATTATACGTGTTTTAAAAAAGTATTTTAAAAAGATAGATGTTGCATTTTTTACTACCCTTTGGTAGAGTTTTTACATATGGAACTTATCGCTACTGCCCTACCGTGGGCCCAAGTTGCGCTTTCCGCTCTACTCATTGCCGCAATACTGCTTCAGCAGTCCGGTACTGATACAGGCGGGGCCTTAGGTGGAGGAGAAGGATCAAGCTGGCAAAACAGCAAAAGAGGAGTAGAAAAAATACTCTTTAATGCAACGATAATAATCGCTCTTTTGTTTGCTGTCTCTTCTTTTCTTGCTCTCGTCGTCCGATAAAGCTCCAAAAGCCAAACTGTATTAATTCTACATACAGGCCGATTGGCTATTAAATTAAACAAAAATAACTCTAGTGAACGAAGAGAATAGTATAAAGGGAAGCAATATCCCTTCAAAAAAAGAAGTTATCCGAGCAATCGGCTCTTTTTCGTGTAAAGAAAAGAAGGCTCTATTAATACTCGCGGGATTGTTTGTTGTTAGTTTTCTTTGGTTTGTACAGTCGGTTAATCAAGAGTTTAAAGTTAATGTTCCAGCCCACGGCGGAACATTAACGGAAGGAATTATTGGTACACCAAGACTAATCAATCCGGTTCTTGCAATATCAGATGCCGATCGAGACATTACTGAATTAGTTTACTCTGGACTCATCAGGAAGATGCCTGATGGAGAAATTGTGCCTGATTTAGCTTCTAGTTATGAAATTTCAAACGACGGACTTTCTTATACTTTCACACTAAAAGATGATCTAACTTTCCACGACGGCAAACCGCTTACAACAGACGATGTTCTCTTTACAATAGAAAAAGCACAGGACCAAGTTTTAAAAAGTCCAAAGCGTTTAAACTGGGAGGGTGTGACTGTACAAAAAATAGATGACAAGAAAATTCGTTTTATTTTAAAACAGCCATACTCCCCTTTTATTGAAAACGCTACGATAGGAATATTACCAAAACATATCTGGAAAAACATAAGTTCAGAACAAATGAGCTTGAGTGACTTCAACACAAATGGAGTTGGCTCTGGTCCTTACAAAATAGAATCTATAAAAAAAGATTCCTCTGGAATACCTTCCTACTATAAATTAAATTCTTTTAAAAAATTCGCACTTGGTAAACCATATATAGACACAATAGTGGTTCGTTTTTACGCAAACGAAAAAGAACTCGTTCAAGCCCTAAAGAACGGGGCCGTGGATAATATAAATGCCATAGACCCAGAATACGCCAAGGATATCTCTAAAGATTTCCAAATAATTACAACTCCGCTTCCTAGAATATTTGGTGTATTCTTCAACCAAAATCAATCTCCTGCCCTATCTGATATAGCTGTACGCCGAGCTTTAAATAACACCGTTAATAGAAAAGAAATTATTGATTCAGTTCTCTATGGTTATGGGATACCAGCCTATAGCCCAATACCAAAAACGGGCAAAGATTATGTCCCTGTCTATCAAAGTTCTGAAGCCACAGATCAAGATAAAAAAATAACGGAAGCAAGAGCTTCCCTCGAAAAAGCTGGGTGGAAATGGAACGAAGAAAAAAAAGTTCTTGAGAAAAAAGATAAAAAAAATACCGTTGCACTTTCCTTCTCGATAACAACAGCGGACACCCCAGAATTAAAAGCGGCAGCGATGTTGATTGAGAATCAATGGGAAAAACTAGGAGCAAATGTTGAAATAAGAATATTTGAATCAGGAGACTTAAACCAAAATATAATACGACCAAGAAAATATGACGCTCTTTTGTTCGGAGAAATAATAAGACAAAATTCCGACCCGTATGCTTTCTGGCATTCATCTCAAAGAAACGACCCAGGACTAAATATTGCGATGTACGCAAACTCGTCTGTCGATAAACTATTAGAGACAGCTCGAACAACCACCGATGAAAAAAAGAGACAAGAGTCATACCGTTTGTTTGAAAATGAAATATCAAGTGACGTTCCCGCAATCTTCCTTTACTCGCCTGATTTTATTTACGTATTAGGCAAGAAATTGAAAGGCGTTGATTTCGGAGAAACGACAATAACCTCAGAAAGGTTTACGGTTGTTTACAAATGGTATTTAAAGACAGAAAACGTTTGGAAGATTTTTACTAAAGAAGAAAACATTATCTAAAAAAATAATTAAAAAACATGACTGATAAAACAGAAAAACCAACAGGAAAAGACGGAGCAAAACCAACGTCACATGTACGACGTGCAACTAGAACATTTCCAAATCTACAAAGTGGCACAAGCACCGGAAACATCTCTGCTCGGGGAGCTGTAAGTAGTGCTCGATTTACTAGCACTCCTGGAAGCCGCGCGCCACAACGCAGTAGCGCCGGGCACAGCGGTACAAGTACTCATCGTCGCCAACATGGAGGAGGACGTCCACCGAGGGCAACTTCCTATCCACCAAGAGATACGACTGTTCACAAAATCCCAGAACTTGGAGATGAAAACATCCGAATAATTCCACTTGGTGGAGTTGAAGAAATCGGCAAGAACATGACCGCTTTTGAGATTGGTGATGATATTTTCGTCGTTGATATGGGGTTCCAGTTTAGCGAAGATGATACGCCGGGTATTGATTACATTCTTCCAAACACCAAATACCTTGAAGAAAACAAAAGTAAGATTCGGGCGGTCTTAATCACCCACGGACACCTAGACCACATTGGGGCTATTCCTTACATCATGGAAAAAATTGGTAATCCCCCTCTTTATACCAGAAGCTTCACCTCCCTTATGATTAAGAAGCGACAGGAGGAATTTCCTCATGCTCCAGCTCTTGATTTCCGAATAGTTGAAAGTGGTGAAAGAGTAAAAATTGGTAATACAAATATCTCCTTCTTTGCTGTTACCCACGCTATCCCCGACTCAATGGGAATAATAATAGAAACTCCTTATGGCGATATCGTCCACACGGGAGATATTCGACTTGATCACGAAGACGGCAAAGTCTCAGAAATCGAAAATGAAATCTATGGTTTTTTCAAAGAAAGAAATGTTCTATTGCTTTTGAGTGATTCTACTAACGCAGAAAACCCAGGATTCTCTATCTCTGAAAAATTGGTCTATCAAAACATTGAGACGGTAATCAAAGAAGCCAAGGGGCGTCTTATCCTTTCAACTTTCGCGTCACAGGTAGAGAGAATGTTAAAGATGCTTGAAATTTCTGAAAAGTACGGAAAGAAAATTGTCGTTGACGGAAGAAGCATGAAGACGAACATAGAAGTTACCAAAGCCGCAGGACTTCTTAAAACAGGAAAGGATTCCATTATCACGGTTGAGCAAATGGCAGATTATCCAGAAAACAAAATTGTTGCTTTGGTTACCGGCGCTCAAGGAGAAGAATTTGCCGCCCTAATGCGTATCGCAAACAAGAGCCACAAATACATTAAACTCACTTCTCGCGATACGGTTTTAATGTCTTCTTCTATTGTCCCAGGAAACGAGCGTAACGTTCAAAAACTAAAAGACAATCTTTCTCGCCAAGGTGCGCACATCATTCACTATAAAAATTCAGACATTCATTCGTCAGGTCATGCTAACGCCGAAGAACTAGCTTGGATACACGCCAAGATACATCCTAAATTCTTTATTCCAATTCACGGATACCACTACATGCACAGAGTGCATGCTGATATTGCAAAACGCATAATTCCAGAAGAAAACATCATTATTCCAGACAACGGAATGATAATTGAAATCCAAGACAAGGGGCAAAAAATAGTTGCTCTAAAAGAAAATGTGCCAAAAGGTATCATTATGGTTGATGGGTTTTCAATCGGAAACATTCAAGAGGTAGTTTTGCGTGACCGTCAAATGCTCGCCCAAGATGGTATGTTCGTCATTATCGCAATTATAGACACGGCCAATGGGTGTCTCAAAAAATCACCAGATATTATCTCGCGTGGTTTCGTGTACTTAAAGGAATCACAGGAGCTCTTGCGAAGCACGAGACTTGTCATTAAAAAAACAGTTGAAGATTCTATCCGTGGAATGAATCCAATCAACGTTGATTTCGTTAAGGATAATGTCACTGATAATGTCTCTAAATTCCTATTACAAAAGACCGCTAAGCGCCCAATCGTAATTCCTGTTATTCTTTGTATATAAAAGATGAAAAATAAAAGTAGCGCCCTAACAGCAGTTTACTTAGCAACATTTTTCTACGCGATTCACTACGCGCTTACCCTATATATTGAGTCGTCTTTCCTTTCTAAATTCCTTCCAACAGAGTCTGTTGGCCTCATCTTCACCTCCGCCGCAATAGTGAGCATTGTGATGTTATTTAACCTACCTCCCCTTCTAAGAAGATTCGGAAACTACAAACTATTACTTACCGCAGCAACAGTGGATGCTATATCCCTTCTTCTTCTTTCGTTCTTGCCAATAAAAGAAATTGTTATCTTTTTCTTCGTCACCCACTTAGTGTTTCTAAACATAATCTACTTTTCTTTAACCATCTTCCTAGAATCGTTCTCAAAAGATGAAACCACTGGCAGTTCACATGGAATCTTTTTGAATATTTTAAGTATTGCCGTTTTAACTGGGCCACTTATTGCTGGTAGCCTTTTAAACGATGGTTCTTATCAAAAAATATTTGCCCTCTCTGGGATACTTGTTCTACCTGTTCTATTTATCGTTGGTAAACACTTGCGAGATTTTACCGACCACAACTATGCTGGGATATCTTTTGTCCAAACACTCATAAGTATCATCCGAGAAAAAAACTTAAAACACGTTTTTATTGTTCAATTTTTACTTCAGTTCTTTTACGGAATAATGGTTATCTACACTCCTATCTATCTACACGTAGAACTTGGCATTTCAATGTCTAAAATACTTGGTATTATCATGCCGATAGCACTTCTTCCTTTTGTTATTTTTCCATACCTTATCGGCAGTTTAGCTGACAAAAAATACGGCGAAAAAGAAATGATGTTTATTGGTTTTCTTATTTTGGGAATAGCGACTGCTTCTTTAACTTTTATAGAGTCAAATGTCGTCTTAGTTTGGGCATTCGCGCTCTTTTTAACTAGAATCGGCGCAACATTTGTTGAAACAATGGCAGAGATATATTTCTTCAAACAAATAGATGCTTCTGGCACACATATAATTAGTTTCTTTAGAAACATGAGTTCGTTCTCCTATCTAATATCCCCTGTCGTCGCTTCCGCCTTTCTTTCTCTTTTCGACTATAGATTTATCTTCTTAGGACTCGGAGCTCTTATGCTTGTCGGGCTTCGCTATAGTTTTATTTTAAAAGATACTAAATAAGTACCGCACCTCTTTTGTGTATATTAAAAAAACACCACATATGTGGTGTTTTTTTAATATATATAGTTATTTTTATTTTTCGTCAGGTTTTTTAAAAGAGAGGAACGTGTCGTTTATTTGACCTAAAGAGTTGATGCAGTTTCCTTCTATCATTGCTATCTCATCGTTGTTTCTTCTTATTGTCTCCTCTGCCTCTCTTTCATTTACGTTCTTTCCACTTTCTATTCTTTCTCTAAGCTCGCGATTTTCATCCTTAAGCCTGTCGACATAATTCGCAAAAACCTTTTCCGCAATGAGCGCTGTTCTCCCGGAAATTCTCCCACCAGATTCTGGCGACGAAACCATTTCTACAAATTCCTTATCACCAACTCCGTGAATTCTGTCGTTTTGAAAATCCCCAGCAATAAGAATAACAGCCTTATCAAGCGCTAATTTCCTAAGTGTTTTATCTTGGTATGATTCCCCTTGTTCAAGATTGGTCATATTATTATCTCCTAAACAATACAACTTTCCTGTACATTCGCAAGGGTCGTAAATAAATACAACAAAGACCCTAATTATTTTAGGGTTAAAACTTTCCACAAGAAAGTTCACCCGACCGCCAAGGGGCGGTTTAGGGCTAAAACCTTTTTAAGAGGTTCGCCCGACCGCCAAGAGGCGGTTTAGGGGTGTTTTGTTTGAGAGAATTCCATTATTAAAGCTAAAAGCGAGTTTTCTAATCAGCCACGCTGACTAAATATTCTTTCTTTTGTTCCATCCAGCCTCCTCCATTTTATCTGTGAAAGATAAACCAGAAGTAGGTCTTTTATTTCGGATGCCTCCCGAACGATGTACTGTGTTTATAGTCATCAGTATTCACTACATATGTAAACATACGAACGACCGATTTAATCATTCGTCCTTAGACGAACAACGTGTTTTCACTTGAATTGATCCACGACCAGCTTCCGCTAGCCGTGCCTTGTTACGACTTACTCCCTGTCACCGAACTTACCTTAGGACCGCGCGAGGCGATACTTTGGGTACTCCCGGCTCCCTTGAGTTGACGGGCGGTGAGTACAAGACTTGAGAACGTATTCACCGCGGTATAGCTGACCCGCGATTACTAGCAATTCCAACTTCATGAGGTCGAGTTGCAGACCTCAATCCGAACTAGCTCAGAGTTTCCTCGTCGCGACCCGTTGTAGTGGCGATTGTATCATGCGTGTAGCCCAGGGTATCAAAGGGACATGCTGACCTGGCGTCATCCTCTCCTTCCTCCCAACTCGAAACGTACAAAATTAAAATTTTACGCGCTTTGAGTTGGGCTGTCTCGCCTGACAAATATAACAGGCAACGAGGGTTGCGTTCGTTACCCCACTTAAGGGAACAGTTCAAACCACGAACTGACGACGGCCATGCATCACCTGCCCACAAGTCCTTGTGAGACAGCTGATATTTCTATTAGCTTTCCTGTAGGTTTCAAACCCTGGTGAGGTGCTTCGTTTACCATCGAATTAAACCGCATGATCCACTGCTTGTGCAAGTCCCCGTCTATTCCTTTGAGTTTTAGCCTTGCGGCCGTACTTCCCAGGCGGTGGTCGATACTCCAGATGGCAAGAGAACATCGTTTAGGGCGTGGACTACTGGGGTATCTAATCCCATTCGCTACCCACGCTTTCGTGTTTCAGCGTCAGCGCTGTGCCAGTGTACTGCCTTCGCATTTGGTATTCCCCATGATATCAACGGATTTCACCCCTACACCATAAGTTCTGTACACCTCTCACAGGCTCTTAGTTTAGCCGTTTCACTTGCATCTCTCAGGTTGGGCCCGAGGTTTTAACAAATGACTAACTATACCGCCTACACACCCTTTACGCCCAATAATTCCGGATAACGCTCGGGGTACTCGTATTACCGCTGCTGCTGGCACGAGTTTGGCAACCCCTTATTCATGAGGTACTGTCAATAAACTTCATCCCTCATAAAAGACCTTTACATCCCGAAGAACTTCATCAGTCACGCGGCGTCGCTCCATCAGACTTTCGTCCATTGTGGAAGATTCTCGACTGCAGCCACCCGTAGGTGTATGGTCCGTGTCGCAGTACCATCGGTGAGGGTCAGCCTCTCAGCTCCTCTAAGCGTCATAGCCTTGGTAAGCCATTACCTTACCAACTAGCTGATACTTCGCAGGCCGATCTAGAAGCGATAAATCTTTACCCTTACGGGACTATCAAGTATTAGTCCATCTTTCGATGGATTATTCCTGACTTCTAGGTTCGTTCCTACGTGTTACTACCTCGTTCGCCGGTGACCAAACACTTTATTTTCGAATCATCAAAAACAAAGTGTTTGGCCCCCTCGACTTGCATGCCTTATCCACGCCGCCAGCGTTCATCCTGAGCTAGGATCAAACTCTATTTTAAGAAATCTCCGACGATCCTATATTTTAATGTCGGAAACTTTAGACGGAACAAAAGAAAAAATACTTTTGCGCCTTTTTGCAATTTTTAGTGGATTCTCTCTATTCAATTTACAACGAACAAAAACACGAGCGTCCTTCTAAGACGCTGAAAGGCATTGTATACAAGGGTAAAAAGGAAGTCAAGCGACCTAAAAATAGGTGTTTTAGGGCTCTAGTTTCGTTGGTTTTCAAAGAAATATGCTTAAAAAATAAGGTGTTTTTTTGTTGTTGCAATTTAATGTTTTTTATGCTATACTGTTTAAGCAAAAGTTCATTGAAATCTGTATCTAGTGAAAAATTTCTTGGCATAAAAAGCGTTACCGATCCATATGAGTGTCTATAGCCCAAGTTGGTTAAAATCAACTTTTAAAGGCTGGAAAGATGGCAGGACGATATCTGCGGCCAAAATCTTCTTAATGAAGTCACCCTGTCAGCTTGGGATAAAAATGCTGGGTTTTTAGAAATAATAAGCTTGGATACAGATTTTAGTGAATTTAAAAAACCCCGCAATGCGCGGGGTTTTTGTAGTAATTAAACCTATTTACTTCCCTTCCCTAGCTGTAGTTTTTCAAACCAAACTAAAAGTGGTGCGCCGAAGAAAATTGATGAGTATGTACCGATAGCAACACCGGTGAACAAAAGAAGTGAGAAGTCGCGGGTTGTTTCTGGTCCAAAATAAAACAGAGCGAAAAGCACCGCTAAGATTGTGAGTGATGTGTTGATAGAACGAGCGAATGTTTGTTCCAAACTTTTACCAACAGTTTCGGTAAATTCTTTATAAAGATGCAAACGAAGATTTTCGCGAATTCTGTCAAAAACAACAATCTTGTCGTGCACCGAAATACCTAAAATTGAAAGTAGCGCCACGACGAAGAGTGAGTTAACTTCTTTTCCAAAATAAACGAAAATTCCAGTTGGGATAAGAATATCGTGCACCAAAGAAATCGTGGTGACGAGACCATATTTCCAAGAAGAAATAGGCTGAGAAACTTTTCTAAAAGCAAAGGCAATAAAGAGCATTATGCCTAAAATAACGGCGATAATTGCCATCCATGCCTTTGACCTCAACTCCTTACCAATAACAGGTCCAATCGAGTTAAAGCGCTTCTCTACGGCCTTGTTTTCCCCTACTGTAAGGGCGTTTAAAACATCGGTGTGTTCCTTGTCTGTGAGGTCCTTGGTGCGGACAAAAACATCTTTCTCTCCAGCCAATTGAATATGGCTACTAGAAATAACTTTATCTAGATTTGCTGTTAAATCAGCAACATCGGGACGAGCTCCTTCGTATGTTACTTCAAGAAGTGAGCCACCCTTAAAATCGATTCCAAAATTAAAACCATAAAAACTGATAGCAAAAATTGAAGCCACCATTGCGAGAGCCGAGATTGTGAAGAAAACTTTTCTTAATCTGATGATAAACATGATATTTAAAAATTAGCCCTTACTAACGCCACTTGAGAAAATAAATCTAGTAAACGCTCCTCCCTTCTCAATTCCAAGAGCCATCAAGAAGCTACGTGTGACGGTGATTGCTGAGAACATACTAACGACGACTCCAAGCACAAACACAAGCGCGAAGCCTTGAATCAAACTTGTTCCAAACCAGAAAAGCATAATACCGGTGATGATACTTGAAATGTTTGAGTCGCGAATTGAAGACCATGCGCGAATGAATCCTTCGCGAATAGCATCATTTATTGATTTACCGGCGCGCAATTCTTCTTTGGTTCTCTCGGCAATAAGAATATTCGCATCAACCGCCATACCAACAGAAAGGATGAAACCGGCGATACCGGCCGCGGTGAGGGTTATACCAAAAAGCTTGAAAGCGGCAAGCATTATGACCACATAAACACCAAGAGCTAAAATTGCGATAAATCCAGGCAAGCGATACCAAGCTAGTAAGAATATCGCGACAGCAAGAAGCCCAATTAAACCCGCTTTCACGCCATCAGCTAATGCCTTCTGCCCCAAAGGAGCGCTGATTGTTTCTGTCGAGAGAAGTGAGATTGGAATTGGTAGCGCGCCAGAGTTCAAACGGCCAACAAGTTGTTTTGCTTCTGTCGCTGTGAAATTACCGGAGATTTCTGCTTTTCCTCCTTTAATTTCTTCACGAACAACAGGAGTTGAGATTGGCTGATTATCTAAATAAATCGCAACTGTTTTGTTTACATTTTCTTTTGTAATTTGAGCAAACAATTCTGAACCTTCTTTATCAAATTGTAGAGAAACGCTAGGAACGCCAGTTGTCTGGTCAAACTGCAAACTAGCTCTTTCTAAGAAACGACCGGTAAGTGGTGTCGAAACATACATTGGGTCTTGAAATAGGAGTGGACTGAAAACAAGATTTCCTGTTTCCTTAGATTTTTCATAATCTTGATACGCCTTTATGATTGCATCTTTTTCTTTTCCGTCTGGTCGTTCAGTTTTAAATTCAAGTGTTGGTGTTTGACCAATCATTGAAATTGCTTTGTTTGTGTCGGTCACGCCTGGAAGCTCGATGATTAATCTTTGATCTCCGTTTTGAGTTCCCTTTGATTCAACTTGCACAATTGGCTCGGCAACACCGAAAACATTAACTCTACGTTCTATGACATCACGGAGAGAATCCATGGCGTCTTTAATTTCTTCTGGTTTAAGAAGAGATGTGTCGGCTTGGTAAACAAGGTGTGTTCCCCCTGAAAGATCAAGGCCTAATTTAAATGGGAATTTAGAAAAAGATGAGGCTAAGGGTAATTCACGAGTTCCGGTTAGTCTTGCTTCAGAAGAGTAGACAAAATAGCCGATTGCAAAACCGGCCAAGAGGATAAGCACTGCAACTAATCTCCTTTTTAACATTCACGGTATTATATCTACTTTAATAGCCTTTTCAAGCCCACAACGCTGTCGGAGAAATATTTGACAATGAGTCGCATAACTTTTCTAGTTTTTATCTAACTCTCTCTGTTTTTTAAAAACCACTGAATTGCAAAATAAGAAATTACTGAAATCAAAAAACCTAAAACATATCCTCCCAAAATATCGATTGGAAAATGAACCCCCGAGATGACACGCCCAAGGCCAACAATAATTGCGACCACACCCAAAGAAAGTGCAATACGGCGATGATAAAACCACATCATTACAGCAAGCGCGGAAAAGAAAGTTGCATGTCCTGATGGAAAAGCACCATCGGCCTCCTGTGGAAACAATTGGCTTACTCCCGGAATAGCGACAAATGGCCTCTGTGTATCAAAAACACCTTTAAAGTAGTGAGCGAGAAACCAAGCAAGTATTGCGACACCAACCATCATCAACACTTCTTGAACTCCCCTCTTTTTATCTTCATGAGTTAAAAGAAAATAACCAAGAATGATTATTGCAACGTAAGGAAACCCATTCCCCATGAAGGCGAAGGTTGAATCAAGTGCTGGATAACCAACAGCAAACCCATTTAGAAAATTAAAAATAAAAAGATTCATTAAACGAAAAAATTATTTAGCGTACCTACCTTTATTTTCAACAAAAGCTTGAAGCGGCTCACTACTATATTTAAAACCATAACGATTAGATAATCTCGTACCATCTACAACAACAGGATAGGAATAGAATTTCCACCCACCTTTAGAGGTTGGTATCTTGCCGAAACTTAAATGCCACAAAACAAAGAAAGCGATGCGAACAATAAGCGGAGGAATAATCACAACGTTTTTCCCTACAGCCTTAGCCATATCATGAGAAAGAACAGAACGTCCCGGTGGACAAATATTAAATACTTCGTATTCTCCATCAAGGTCGTTAAATGAAAGCAAAGAAACAATGTCTGATACGTCATCTTCGTGAATAAACTGTCGGCACCATTTTGGTGTTGCCGGAACAACTGCTGTTAAAAGAGTGACTATTTTGTATATGAATGAACCCTTAAGATTCCCACTCAACGCAGACTGCAAACCAAAACGTCCTTCCATAGCGCGCCCTCTTGGCCCTGTTATCGCTGCCGGGCGAACAATAAAAACCTGTGGCGCATGACCACCAGCCTTCTTTGCAGCCTCAAACTTCTCTTTTAAATGTAACTCAACCACCTTCTTCTCAACTCCATACAAATACTCCCCCTCTCTAAATGGTTCCTCTTCTTTAAAATAGTGTTCAAGGGAATTATCTTTAAATGCGCCGTATGAAGAAACAGTTGAAAAATAAATTAATTTTTTAACGGATGGTGTATTAAAAGCAAAATCAAAAACAGCCTCAGATCCTTCAACGTTCCATTTCCATTGCTTTTTCTTTTTGCCATACATTTCCCTAATCTGCCAAGCAGTGTTTATCACGATGTCTGGATTTTTCTCTGAAACTATTTTTTGCCAAGTACCATCACTTGTGTTTGCATTAATCCAAAAAACTTTCTCATTTCCATCAAGAAGTTTTGGTTTGTTTTCTTTATCAAGACCAATAATCAAATCAACATCCTCTCTTTTTGAAAACTGATCACAAAGCATCGCCCCGACATATCCCGCAGCCCCTGGTATAAAAATAGTATGTTTATTCATTTTGGTGTTTATTTTCCTGTTCGCGATAAAAGTGTTTGTATTGTCCTAAGTGCAATAACCAAGTCTAACATAAGAGATCGATTTTTTACGTAATAAAGATCATATGCTAAACGAACTTTATTCTCATCAATTGTTTGTGGATTAATGTGCCCAGGAGCATATTGTTGATTGACCTGAGCCCACCCGGAAATACCAGGTCTCACTATATAACGCATAGAATAGTGAGAAAGTGACTCTCTTAATCTTGTTTCAAGACTCGCCAAATCAGAGCGTGGCCCAATAAACGAAAGCTCTCCTTTTAAGATATTTAAGATTTGTGGCAATTCATCAATACTTGTGACTCTTAAAATTTTACCAACACGGGTCGGGTTGTTCTTGCTCTCCTTGTGCCAAACACCCTCTTCTATTCTCTCAAGAGTGCGGAACTTAAACACATAAAAATGGTGGTTGTTTTGACCAACTCTTTCTTGTTTTGTGAATACTTTTCCGCCATCATCTAGCTTAATAGCAAGCGCTACAAATGGGGTTATAAGAAGAGTAAAAGCCCCCAAAATAATCCCCAAAATAACATCCATCAAACGCTTCAAAATATCGTAAGTACTTTCAGTGTAAGACGACACATTTTCCACAAACCAATTGTGATTAATAAGAGATAATGGCACACGATCAAAAACATCTTCGTAAACATTGTTTATATCCAAAAAACGAACCTTATTAAAAACAAGATCTTGCAAAGAAGCTAACGTCGGCGAAGATTTTATATTTCGGAAATCTACAACAATAGTTGAAATACCATTTTCTTCTACCGCACGAGTAATACCATTTTTTAAATCTTCCGCTGAGGTAACACTTAAATCAAAAATTTTATCAAAAAATAATCCATATCTATCGTTACCGTTAACTTCTTTATTTAACTCAAACATTTCTTCCCCTTCCCCAACTAATATTGCATGCTCCCTTTTTTTTAAAAAAATAAAATTCGATATGAATACTCTCCAAAAAAGAATTAACATGAAAGAAATAACTATGTAAAAAACTAGAGTTATTTTTGGGTTTATTCCAAAAAAAGGTATCGTGTAAAAATAGATAAAGGAAATTATGCTGTTGACCACATGAGCTTTTAAAAGAACCTCTTTGAGGCGCCCGTGAAAGAAAAATACATTTTTGTTATACAAACCAAGAATAAAGAAAACCGTAATCCAAAAAACAAAAAGTAACGAAAAGGCTAATAAGTGTTGTTTAAATAAAGTACCGCCTGGAATCTCAGAAAAACGCAAAAAATAAGCCAACCACAAAGAAGCATAAAAAATGACGATATCGCCCAAAAAAAGCACTATTGGCTCCCTCTTGTTGATAATACTCATTTGTCTGTAATAATACATAGAATACTATATTTGCCGTAAACACAATGCAAGACAACAAAAACAACGAAATAAAAACAAAGGTTTGCTACCTTATAACGCTTGGAACATGGGGTGGTGCACAGAAATATATTTACGATCTTGCCACCAACCTTCCATCCGAAAGATTTTCAATTTCATTAATAACCGGAACCCCGGGCCTTTTAGTTGAAAAATTCGAATCTAAAAAAATGATGGTTATCGTCGTTGAAGAACTAGGTAGAAAAATAAAACCACTAAACGACATCAGTTCATTTTTTAAAATAGTAAAAATTCTAAAAAAAGAACGACCAGATATACTCCATGTTAACAGTTCAAAAGCTGGAGGAATTGGAGCTCTTGCGGGAAGGATAGCTGGTATTAAAAAAATAGTATTTACCGCACATGGTTGGGCTTTTAACGAAGATCGTTCTTTTGGTGAAAAACTAGCTATCGTTATTTTACACTGGTTAACTATAATGCTCTCACACAAAACAATTGCCGTCTCAAACGCAGTAGCGCTTGAAGCCGGTAAATTACTACTCGCTAATAATAAAATTACTGTTATTAAAAACGGTATCACTGAAACAAACTTATTAAAAAAAGACGAGGCGCGGGCTGAATTAGAAAAATATATTAAAAAAAATATCCCCCACGAAACACCTATCATCGGAACAATCTCTGAACTTAATAAAAACAAAGGTGTCTCCTATGCAATAGAAGCTCTCTCTATTTTAAAAAAGAAAGGAATTAACTTTGTTTTTATCGCCCTTGGTGAAGGGTCTGAAAAAGAAAGTCTAATAAAATTAATAGATAAACTAGACTTAAAAGACTGCGTATTTTTACCCAGCTTTAGAGAAAATGCTTCATCTCTAATCTCTGGGTTTGATATTTTTACGTTAACTTCAATCACAGAATCTCTAGGCTATGTACTACTTGAAGCGGGGCTTGCAAAAGTGCCAGTAGTTGCTTCTGCTGTTGGCGGTATTCCAGAAGTTATTGAAAATAATGTGACAGGAATTCTTGTTAAACCACGATCCCCTCTTAAGATAGCAACAGCAATAGAATCACTCTTGAGCGACCAGGAAAAGATGGTTAAATTATCCTTAGATTTAAATGAAAAAATATTAAATGAATTTTCAATGTCTCAAATGATAAAGAAAACACTCATAGTCTACGGCAAAAACTAGATTCCCAAGAACTCATTTTTAATTACATCTCTGTGTACCGCACGTTGATAACGGCGCATCCCCATAATGATTCCTAAGCCGGTAAATTCGGCAAGCAAATGAGAACCGCCGTAACTCATAAATGGCACGGTTATGCCTGTGACTGGGAGTAGTCCAATATTCATACCAATATTTATAATAAGGTGGCTCATTATAAATATCGAAAAACCAAGACAAAAAAGTGTTTCGAAGTTGGATTCCCCAAGCATAGCGTTTTCTAAAATCCTCCAGATGACCACGCCGTAAAGCGCGAAAAGAAGTAACACTCCAATAAAACCCCATTCTTCGGCAAACGCTGAAAAAATAAAATCAGTCTCATATTCTGGTAAAAAATTGAGTCTAGATTGGGTGCCATAACCGAGGCCTTTACCTAAAATTTGTCCTGACCCGACGGCGATTGTTGATTGGTAAGCATTATAACCAGCACCACGAATATCAGACAGTGGATGAATAAATGTCAAAATACGAGCTTTTTGATACGGAGCAAAAACAGCAACCCAGAGTACAGCAAACGCCACGGTACCAGCAATCAAGATAGCGAAAAGGTGTTTTTTAGAAACCCCGGAAACGAGAATCATCCCAAACCAAATAAAAAATATTATCATTGCCGAACCAAAATCTGGCTGTACCATAACTAAAACAAATGGAATAAACGCGTAAATACCAGAAACAATAATATGTCTAAAGTGAGCAATCTCAACATGTCGTCTAGAAAAATATTTTGCTAAAACTAAAATAACTACAATCTTCATGAAGTCGGCTGGCTGAAAAGAAAAACCACCAAAATCAAACCAGCTTTTTGCGCCCTTAGCGACAGATCCTAACCCAAATAAAGCCACAAGAACTCCTGCCCCAAAAAGAAAGATGGCAATAATAACATTCGTTTTTCTAAGAAAACGAAAGTCAAAAAATGATAAGGTAAAAAATACCGAGAGTGACACCGCAATCCAGATAATTTGTTTATCAAAAAGACCCTTGTCTCCAACAAACGAATCCATAGTAACAAGCCCCGCAACAACAATAGGAATTAGTGCAAAAAATAAAACCCAATCAATTCTCTGGTATATTCCGCGAAGTATCGTCGTCATGTGTTAAAAACTTAAAACAAAAGGATTAATGTGTGGAACAATCTCAATTCGAGCAACATTTTCTTTGATTGGATTAAGCCAGGTGAAATATACTTCTTCTGTAGACCTTGGTTTAAATGAATCAATAGTTGCTTTGCTTGTAGCAAGAACGTTATCGTCAAACCCATAAAGAAGAGCCACTAAATCGGTATTTTCTAGCTTATAAAGAGACTCGTTATAAACTTCAACAAAAAGTTTTGGTGTGGTTGTCGCATTTTCAAGTTTCTTGTTTTTTACAGAAATATTAACAGTAGATGCTTTTGGATTTGTTCTTGTCCAAACAACATCTTCAAATTCAATAAACGCCTTTTTGGGAACACTCTCCCCTGTGCGTATTCCCGGCTCAAAAATGGCGATTACACCATTTGAACCAACAACGGTTTTACCATCCCTCGCGCCAATGAATAGGTTCTTTTCGTCGTAAAGTTTTATTCTGTACAAAAGTTTCTGTACCCCCGCTCCAACATTTCTATTTTCAATATAAGCCACAACATCATACACACCTTTTGTTGCCTCAAACGACCTTACCCACTTAACATTTAGTTCTGACATCTGCTCTACACAGAGATTTTGACAAGGGCCACCACAATCAATGCCGGTCTCACTACCATTTTGTTTTTTATCTACACAAGTAGGAGCTTTGTTTAGAAGTGGATATGTTAAATACAAAACAAAAACACCAAAAGCTAAAAGAAAAACCAATAAATAAAGAAGTTTCCGTTGTGTTGCCCAAGACATGTTGTCTCCATAATATCAGAGAGGGCCCATTAGAAAAAGCACCTACGACATATATCGAGGTGCTTTTTCTTTTGTTTATCTATATGTTGAACGCTCTGAGCTGGCGACTACCTACTTTCCCCAAAAGAGTATCATCGGCACTACGGATCTTAACTTCTGTGTTCGGAATGAGAACAGGTGTGACCTCCGCGTTAAGTCACCAACTCACAACGCTCAACGTTGGATAAAAAACAAAGACAG
This sequence comes from Parcubacteria group bacterium LiPW_30, assembly GCA_007375595.1. GTDB lineage: Bacteria > Patescibacteriota > Minisyncoccia > Phycocordibacterales > VMEP01 > VMEP01. The sequence goes on from VMEP01000001.1 coordinate 88,710, forward strand.
AAAAGAACGAGGTGTTGGAATGGGTGGAATCGAACCACCGAAGACTGAATTTTTGACCGGACGTTGTCACCCGGGAACATTCAGACGCTCTACCAAACTGAGCTACACTCCAACTTAAAAAATTAGCATTACTAATCTTCGAGACAGATTTCGTGTCTCGCCAATGCGCACAATTTTTACGCGAACTGGCGAGACACGATTTTTCTAAACAGAATTTTTTGTTTTTTGTGACTTTCAAATTTCCTAATAGGAATCGACTAATTAGTACTTCTCAACTTAACACATTACTGTGCTTACATTTAAAGCCTATCAACCTCATCATCTTTGAGGAGTCTCAAACGATTACTGATCTTGAAGCTGGCTTCCCTCTTAGATGCTTTCAGAGGTTATCCATTCCCAACATAGCTACTCGGCGGTGCCGCGGGCGCGACAGCCGATACACCAGAGGTCAGTTCATTCCGGTCCTCTCGTACTAGGAACAAATCTTCTCAATAATCAACGCCTGCAGTAGATAGGAGACCAACCTGTCTCACGCATGTTTCCACAAATTACTTTGTGCATTGGACTATAGCTTTTCCCTTAAATTAAGAGTTGCTGACGTTTAGTCTCTACGGGCCACCAACGATAATGTCGGAGTTCCCTCGGTATCATCCACTAGTTGTTAACCAGTTAGGACTCCACCGATATAAGTCAGCTTGTCATTTTATATTTCTATAAAATGCCGCCGTGATTCGATTGATTTCTCTAAGCCGACGTTTCCAGTCGGCTCCCCGACTATAACGTCGGGGTCATATTTCAAAAACGAAAACTTTTGATGTCTTATACCTTGGATTCAAACGAAGGAAAGTTAAAAGTTTGTAAAGTTTGTAAAGTTAAAAGTAAATGCAATTTGTATTCACTTTAAAAACTTTGGACTTTTAACTTTTTAACTCCCCTACGGTTTGAACCCAGCTCACGTAACTTTTTAATTGGCGAACAGCCAAACCCTTGGTAGCTTCTCCACCACCAGGATAAGTTGAGCCGACATCGAGGTGCCGAACTGCGCCGTCGATTTGAACTCTTAGGCGCAACTAGCCTGTTATCCCCAGAGTAGCTTTTATCCGTTAATCTTCGACCGCGTCTAAAGCGAATCGTCGGTTCACTATGCTCCGCTTTCGCGCCTGCTCGACATGTCCGTCTTGCAGTTAAGCTCTCTTATGCCATTGCACTATCGGCACGGTTTCCATTCGCGCCTAGAGAACCTTAATAGGCTCCTCCGTTACTTTTTAGGAGGATACCGCCCCAGTAAAACTACCCACCAGATACTGTCCCTCAACGTTTTTGCCGTGGAGGTTAGTTCGTGCCTCGAAAAAGAACGGTATTTCACTGACGACTCCATCTCACCCGAAAGCGAAACTTCAAAGTCTCCCGTCTATTCTACGCAGTTGCAAAACAAGAACAATACCAAGCTATAGTAAAGCTTCTGGGGTCTTTTCGTCTAACTGCAGGTAACCGGCATCTTCACCGGTACTGTATTTTCACCGAGCTACTCCCCGAGACAGTTCTCCAGTCATTACACCATTCGTGCGCGTCGGAACTTACCCGACAAGGAATTTCGCTCTTCTATTCCTCAAAGAAGGACTCTTTCTTAACCCCTAAAATTTTTGCAAGCAAAAATTCGGGCGATCAATTTATAAAAATTGATTTAGCCACTTTTAGTTGGGTCCGTGACGTTGGTCTCTTGTTGATCACGTTGGACTATTCATGCATTACGGCATGAAAGGTAGCTCTAAAATGTAATGATTATTTTTTTTAAGTTGTTTAACTTTTTCTACAACAGTCCCAGTCCTGCTGAAACTTTCGTAAGAAAGTTTCAGCACCTTAGGACCGTTATAGTTACGGCCGACATTCACGAGGGCTTATATCAGCCAGCACCTAGCACTTTATTTTCTATTTCTAAAAAACAAAGTGCTAGGCACCACCGATATTTGACCTTCTCGCATTGGTCAGGTGTCACCCCCTATACATACTTTTGCAAGTTCGCAGGGAGCTGTGTTTTTGTTAAACAGTTGCCAGAGAAACTTTCGCTGCGGCCTCTATTGCTAGAGGCAAGCCTTATCCCGAAGTTACGGCTGCTTTTTTGCCGAGTTCCTTGGGGAGCACTCACTCGTTCGCCTTGGTCTTCTCGACCTAACTACCTGTGTCGGATTACGGTACGGTTCCCCTTTTGTTATGCTTAGAGAATTTTCTTGGAAGCTTGCTTTGTCTCATTCATCACACCCGTAGGTATAACATTTTCGCTTCACTTGGATTCCTCATTAAAGAGAGGGTACCGGATTTTCCTGGAACCCATCCTTATGACACGAACACACATCCAATCGCATGCGAGACATACTAAACTCCGTCCTCCCATCGCACAAAAGAGAAGTCATGGAATATTAACCATGTGTCCATCGGATACGGCTTTCGCCATCTCCTTAGGCCCGACTAACCCTTCGCTGATTATCATCGCGAAGGAAACCTTGGTTTTTCGGCGTGCGGGGATCTCACCCGCATTGCGGTTACTTGTGCCAACATTCTTACTTCCACACGCTCCAGTATGGGTTACCCCTTTACCTTCACAGCCGAGTGGAATACTCTCCTACCGCTTGCGCACAACATGAGCAAGTCAAAATAAAAAGCAAAAAACAAAAACATTGCTGAATTTATCTCAGAGCTTTTAAATTTTAAACTTGCTCATGCTGCGCACAAGCCCTCAGTTTCGGTATCATGCTTAGCCCCGATTATCTGCGGCGCAAGATCTCTCGATGAGTGAGCTGTTACGCTTTCTTTCAATGGTGGCTGCTTCTAAGCCAACATCCTCATTGTCTATGAAATCTCACATCCTTACTTGCACTTAGCATGAATTTTGGGACCTTAACTGGAGATCTGGGCTCTTTCCCTCTTGACCGATGGAGCTTCGCCCCCATGGTCTTACTGCCACGCTCTTACCTTCCGGCATTCGGAGTTTGATAGGAGCAACGAGATTTCTCCCTATTTGCTCCTTCCAGTGCTCTACCTCCGGAAGAAACACGTGACGCTATGCCTAAACATATTTCGGAGAGAACCAGCTATTACCAGGTTCGATTAGCTTTTCACTCCAACCCACAAGTCATCCGATGGCGTTGAACGACCAACCGGTTCGGGCCTCCATCTACCTTTCGGTAAACTTCACCCTGCTCATGGGTAGCTCACCTGGCTTCGGGTCTTATGTGTACTACGTCACCCGAAGGTGACATCGCTCTATTAAAACTCGGTTTCCCTAAAGCTCCACCGCTTTACGGCTTAGCTCGCAGCACACATAAACTCGTTGGCTCATTCTTCAATAGGCACGCAGTCGAGGATGCATCGCGCAAAGCACGACGCAAGTTAAAAGTAGAAAGTTCGTAAAGTCGCAAAGTAAACACAATCGAATTTACTTTATTACTTTTTACTTTATAAACTTTAAACTTGCATCACACACTGTGTGATGCACCCTCTTCTACTCATTGTAAACATATGGTTTCAGGTCTATTTCACTGCCCTCACCGGGCTACTTTTCACCTTTCCCTCACGGTACTAGTTCACTATCGGTCTCTAAAAGTATTTAGCCTTGCCGGTTAGTTCCGGCGGATTCTACCGAGCTATTCGTGTCTCGATATACTCAAGAACGGCAATAAAAAAGTTGTGATAATTTCACCTACGGGACCATTACCCTCTGTGGTCGCGCTTTCCAGCGCATTCGATTATCATCACAATTTATAACTTTTCTAGTAATCTACACTGCCGCCTTACAACCCCGCTCACCTAATAAGGTTCCACCAGTTTCCTGCCGGTCCCTTATTTAGGTGAATGGTTTGGGCTTCTTCCTTTTCGCTCGCCGCTACTTAGGAAATACAATTTGTTTCTTTTCCTCCAGGTACTGAGATGTTTCACTTCCCTGGGTTAGCTCTCAGCTAGTGCTGAGTATCTTGCGATGAAGCAAGATGAGTTTCCTCATTCGGAAATTTCCGGATCAAAGGTTGCTAGGCACCTCCCCGAAACGTATCGTCGCCACGCCACGTCCTTCGTCGCCTTTTAGAGCCAAGGCATCCACCATATGCTCTTCTTATTTCCTATTAGGAAATCTGAAAGTCACTTACGCTCCAGGAACCGCTCCCTGGGTCGCGTTTTTTAATTTCTTTTGTTTCTTTTCTGTCTGTCCGCCTCCCTCTCATCTGACCCCAGAACAATAACAGGCTAACTCACACATGGGATGAAAAGTGGCGGGATTTAATTGTCAACGAACTGCCTTAATTTTTCCAACAAAAAATCCGCTTCTAGAGCGGAACTTCCTGAGACTCGCCAAAAGGCGAGGTTCAGTTGGTCCGCTTTTTGTGCAAAATTTCGTTGATAAACATAAGGTAAGTGGCATTATAGCCAATAGAAAAAAGGTGTCAAGTGACACCTTTTTTCCCATCTTTTTCCCCTAAGGGGAAGTCGAAATAAGACTATTTCTTACTTGAGATGTCCTCGCGCAATCGTTCAATAAAACGAGCTGCTGCATCCTTACCACCCAAACCGAAAGCGAGACCACCTGCAAGAGCAAGCATAGCCACGACTCCAGTGAAGAGTGTGTACATAAACTGAGGAGCAATTCCTAAGTGTGACAAAGCGATGATCAAAGCAAAAAGCCAAATTGACCAACGTGATACACCACCCAAGAAACCTGCTGATTTCATGTCTGCTGCACGAGCAGATGTGGTGACTACTCTGTCTGTAGTGTCAGCTAAAACAGCACCGACCAAAAGGACGAAGGCTGCCACAATAACTTGTGGAAGATAACCAAGAACTACATCACGTAGAAAGATTGTCACCTGTGTTAATCCGATTACCTCAAGTGAAGCAACCAAGAAAACAACGATAACAAACCATCTAACAAGTCCACCTAAAAATGCACCAGCATTTAAATGAAGACCTCCTTTTGATAAAACTTCTTCGACACCTGCGGCACGAAGTGCCTTGTCGAACATAAGTGCCTTAATTGCCTGTGAAATAACTTTCTCAAGCAATGAAGCAACAATCCAGCCAATCATGAACACAATAACTGCCATGATTAAACCTGGAACGAAACTCATTACACCAAGCCAAATTGACTGAAAAGATTCGCCAATGACCTGACTCCATGTTTGCAATACCATATCTTACTTTTACTTAATGATTAAAGTTCCTATGCATAAAAACTCTAAGTTTCGACTACTTAAAGCCTGTCCTAATAATACCAGAAAATTTGGCTTTATTCTTACTTATTGTGGATAGCACCCCCCACCACAAAAGGTGGAAATGTCTAATTAAATCCTCGTAAATTTATCGGGTAGACCAATCTTATCAACCAGGCGTTCATGTGGATAATCTAAAACGTCATAGATAAATTTGTCATACATCTCAATCCTGTATTTAAATTCCTTAGTATCAAAAAAAGCATAGGACAGCTCCTTCCCTATCTCTGATTCAATAGAGCGTAAAACATTTTCAATTGAGGAACGCTTTAGGTTTTCTCCAACAATTAAAATGTCTGTGCGACTATCATTTTCTTTAATAAATATTCCAGAGACCACCAGTAATTTTATTACTCCAGTTTTTTTAAAACGACTGATAATATCTCCCCTATCAATCATGTCAGTATTTAATACCAAATCTTTTAATTCTCTTTTGTAGGAAAAATTATTATCCAAAAACCAACCCTGAACTTTTTTCTTAAGTGGTAAATCTTTTGAAAAATATTTCTTTTTTATAAAACCAATAGACTTAAGGGCTGCTATTTCTTTTCGAACCGTTGGCGCTTTTAGTTTCGTTCTTTTTTCTATTTCTTTCATTTCAAAACCCGTCTCTTCGTTTAAGAAAAACAAACGTAGTATTTTTACCCGCGCCTCGCTCCCAAAAAGTTTTCCTAAAATTTCCATAAACTTCTTAATAGATTATTCCCCACATTCTAACCCTTAAGGACCCAACAAACAATCACAAAAAAACCCCTTAAAAAGGGATTTTTTTGTGATTGTTTAATCTGACAAATTAAGTTATTTCAACTCAACCTGGTCACGGATAATTTTCTGCTGAAAATTTCCGCAGTCACAGGTTTTTGCTTGCTAGCAAAACCCGCGACCCCGTCTCCTTCGCCTTCGCTCAGTCCGACCTTGCGAAAGCTTCATTCCTCGCTTTCTCACCCGACTCGGCTATCTTCATAGCCTCCGACCGAAAAGTTTACATTAATTCAACTTTGTCACGGATAATTTTCTGCTGAAAATTTCCGCGGTCACAGGTTTTTGCTTGCTAGCAAAACCCGCGACCCCGTCTCCTTCGCCTTCGCTCAGTCCGCCCTTGCGAAAGCTTCATTCCTCGCTTTCTCACCCGGCTCGGCTATCTTCATAGCCTCCGACCGAAAAGTTTACATTAATTCAACTTTTCCTCCAACCTCTTCAATCTTCTTCTTAAATGCATCTGCTTCATCCTTCTTCATTCCTTCTTTCAAGAGTGATGGAACGTTATCAACTAAGTCCTTGGCTTCTTTAAGTCCAAGACCCAAGACTTCCTTAACAACCTTCATTACACCAATCTTCTGGTCTCCAGCTGATTTAAGGTGAACAGCGTAAGCTGATTTTTCCTCAGCAGCTTCTCCTGCTCCGGCGCCTGGGGCTGCCATCGCAACCGCTGCCGCTGACACACCAAATTTCTTTTCAAGAACTTTAACGAGTTCGTGCAATTCAAGAACGCTCATTTTTTCAACTGAATCAACGAGTGTCTTAAATTTTGCTGGAACTTCAACTGCTTCTTCTACTGCTACTGTTGTTTCGTCTGACATATTATTATCTCTTTTTAACTGTTAAATTTTTAATTCTTTGATTCTGCTATTTGATTAAGTGCAACCACAAAACGCTGTATTGGGGAGTTTATTAAGTTAACAAACTGACCACGCAAAACCTGCATTGAAGGTATCGTTGCAATTTCTGTCATTGCGACAGCATCAAGAATTTTTCCTTCAAACATACCGCCCATGATATGAATGTGGCCTTTGTACTCTTTCTGGTAAGCAAAAATAGTACGTGCTGGCTCAATCGGATCTTTACCATAAGCGAGTGCTAACTCACCATCTAGTTGTGGAATCTCGCCCTCAAACTTACCTTCTGTGATTGCTCTCTTAACAAGAGTTTTTTTAGCTACCATGTAACCAACACCCTTTGATCGCAAATCACGACGAATCTTAGAAACCTCTGACACAGTTAGACCTTTAAAGTTAACAAAAACAAGTGACATTGAATCTGCAATGGACTGTTTAAGTTTCTTTAGTATCTCAACTTTTTTTTCTTTACTAATTGCCATAATTTTTTGTAATTAAAAAACAAAACCGACTCCCCGTGGAGTCGTCCAAGCATTCCGTTGTTAACGAAATGAGTATCGACCTCGACAGACTGCTTTCGCAATTAACGCCCTACGGGCTATCTGTTTTCTACGGCTTGTGATGAGATACTACCACACAAACCTAAAAAATTGCAACCGGACACTTAAGTCCAAGGCGGCCAAGTTCCCTACTTATTATTAACCTTATTTTTAAGGTGTTCTGCGCGCCAACCAATCATGTTGGAAAGAATTTGAATAAATGTTGAAACTCCGGAAACAGCTAAAATCAAAATAAAATACCAAGCAACTGGAGTTAGGTAATAAAAGAAAACAACAAAAGTAGCAAACCAAACACCAACACACCAAGGACATTCAAGAAGCTCAAGACCTGTTCTACGTGGACCGTCCTCTGGCCTTGTTCTTGCAACAAGCAATTCCCCATCCTGACTAATTAAATTTTCTTCGTCTAAAAACCAGTCACGAAAAAACTTTGAAACTTTATCGTAAACAAAAAGACGGGTTAAACGGAATGTTGCAAGAATAATTAAAACTAAATCAAAAGTTGTAATACCGGACGGTAACCCTCCGTTAACACGCGTTAATATTAAAGCGGAAAATATTAATATAGCTACAAAAAATAAAATGTAGGCAAGATACCAGAAAACCTGATTATTCCTCTTTTCAATAATTGTTGTCATAAATTTATTTTATAGATTCTACAATTTAACGCGACGTTAAAATATATCTTTTCCCAAACGTAAGTGTGGCATACCCGATACCTATTAAAGAGAGTCCCAAAATCATAAGTGTGATTGGCCACCCTAAACTATTACTGAAATACTCAGTTGTAATGCGACCAATATATCCCATAAGCGCAATGGACGAAAGTGTAAGTATTATCCTGCTACGCATTGTAATACTTAAATAAAAGAAAATGGCGATACCAGGAAGACATACAAACTTCCAAATTTCACTAAAGGAGAAAAGTGCCCCCAAAAAAGTTGCAGTCCCTACAAGAACAAGAAGGCTGTTAAGTGGTCTTCGTGAATCGACCGGAGATGGGAATAGCGACGAAAGAGCCAAACATGTTGCCCCATAAACGATAAATGCGTAAGAATGAAAATCTCTTATTGTCTCTAAAATAGCAGGGTTTTCTCTCACAAACAAAGCAATAGAAACAAAAAAGATGGCCGTACCAGAAACTATCGTCAAAAACCTAGAAATATCATTTTGTAAAATTTTTATCGTTGAGAAATAAACAACAAAGAAACCAATTGCCATCCACAAACTAGCAAAGAGCCAGTCCGAAATACTCATCTCGTTTAAAATAACCGTTACCCCTAAAGGCAAAAGAATTGCGGAAAAAACTAACGCTAACCTCGAAGCTAAAGAGGCTATCTTGTAGCTGTTAAGAAGGAGTGAAGAAACGTAAGAAATAAAACCAAATCCAAGCGTTACCAAAACCTGGCCGGCAAAACCAAGATCTTCCCAAAACTGAGAAATGAAAACAACCACCCCACACAAAGCAAGAAAACCACCCAAAAAATACAAAATTTTAACTATATTAAAATGAAAACCAGAGCTAGTGTTCCCTGCCACAGAAACCCCACCCAAGACAGAAAGTACTTCCTCCCTAGAAAGACCGCTCGAAGAAACTATTTCTCTGATTCTCTGTAAGGCGATATTTTTGGGTTCCATTTCCATATTTTTATTTAATTACCCAACCAATAAAATCCCCTGGACCATAGCCGTAATAATTACGCGAACTCTTTTCTTGTGTTAAATAAATTCTCTTACTATAAAAACCATTTTTTAAATAGCTAGCGCTATAATCACGGTTGCCTCCAAATATGTCTGTAACAACCCCACCACTATTTTGACCACTTTTAAAAATATATCCGTCTGGAGATTTTGGGTTCTGGTCTATTGTTAAGGCCTGAGCCTCTTCCAAAGTTAACTCACGACTTTTATCCGTCTCAACGTCGTATAGATAAATAGATTCAAGTAATACTGATCGATAATCTTTCACTTCAGAAAGTTTGTAATCAACTGGTGGCGGTAAATACTGCTTAACTATCTTCCCTTGTTCCACTGTGTAAGTTTGTCCATATGGTTCACTAAGGTTGCGGGTGATATAAACAAAATCGTACTGAGCGGGTTTCGTAAAAAGTTGAGGAATATAAACTGCTCCAATAAGCCCTACAACAAAAAGAACTGGTAAACCAATCGCAATATAAAGTGGCCATTTATTTTGTGTATCCATGATACCTATATGTTACTACTAAAGACGTGGCGCGCAACCATAATATTACACAGAGTAGATCGCGCACTTTTTTAAAACTCTTACCACTACCATTCAAAGGGACCCCTTGAATATTATTTATTGAACAGGTTACCGATAATAAGGCTTGGGTCTATGTCCATCTCCTTAGCAAATCCAGTCATAATAATTGCCACGACCCCGATAAGAATTATGGCGGTAAAACTGATTGTTGATTTAAGAAAATCTTTATTAAACATGTTGTATTTACTTTATTCTACATCGTTTCAAACCACGGTAAAGGAACATCTTTTTGCCTTAAAACTATTTCAAACTAGAGAATTCAGATTCAAGAGATTGTTTTAAAGATGTATTCCCCTCTTTTTGGGCCTCCGTAATAGCAAGCTCGTAGTATTTTGTAGCATTAACCTTATCTCCCATTCCAACATAATGCTTAGCCAACAAAACAAGTAAGTCTAAGTTGTTGTGATTTTTACTTAAACCAGAAATTAAAATTTTTGGCGCTTCGTTTATTTTCTCTTTATAAGACTGAGTGTAGAGATTGTATAAATCCCTGTAGCCTGCGATATTTTCCGAATTATTTTTTACAGAAGTAAGTAAATTTTTCTCAGCACGGGGGTAATCTTTTAAGTAGTAGTGGTATAAGTCACCAAGATTACCAAAAGAAGTTTGGTTTAATGGTCGAATAGAGCTCGTATATTCCCATGCATCGCGAGATCCTTCGTAATCCCCCGCAATTTTTCTCAAAGAACCGAGTAAAATCCAATTATCAAAAGAATCAGTATTACTTTTCAAATTACCGCTCACCTCTTTTAATTGGGAGGTAATCTGCTCTCTTACGGCCCCTTGAATACTCGGTGCAATAATAAGTCGGTCTAAATCCGGGACAGCCATAGCTGTAGCATTATTTTTTTCCTGAGCAGAATCTATTTTTACTTCCGTGCTTGTTGAAATCTGGTTTATTGTATATTCATCTGATTTTTCAGCATCATCTTTAGAGACAAAGAAAATAGCCCCAACCACCAAAGCGATAACTACTATAAATAATGTGATATTTTTATTGTTCATTTGCATAAGACCTATATTGTAGCAAATATAACAAAACAAAAAACTCCCGCCACAAAGCAGGAGTTTTTTGTTTATTTCACACAATACTTGGAGGCGAAGCCTCCGAGTAGAAACACTACCCATAAAAACCAAAAACCCCGCTCTCAATTAAGAGAAACGGGGTTTTTGGAACTCAATATCTTTCCACGAAAGATAAAGAATTTAACTCAGACTACTTAGACAACGTGAACGAATCTGTACCGCCTGAAGGAAGACCAGTTATCTGGTATCCGTTAGTCCAGTCAAGATTTGCTGTTGCTGCTGTTGTAGTTGACAATGGTGACCAAACGAAGTTACCCAAACCAGTTGCATACTGACCCATTAGGGCAGCAAGAGCTGGATAAGCTGCATCGCCTGAAATCTTTGTTGTCACTGTACCTGCAGAACCTGTCGTACCTGCTACCTGAGCAACGTCGCCAACTACTTTGAAGTAGTAGGTCTGACCTGCTGGGATAGTTAGAGGTGACGAAAGTGCTGCTACGTTGTCTCCGCTACTTACAAGACCAGCTATAGTATCAACTACTTGGCCTGCTGTGTAAGAACCTCCGACAACATTTGAGAAACCGGAATCAGTGTAAGCCTTGACCAAAAGATTTGTGACTGATGTTGTTCCGTTTGCTGTTGAAGCAGACGAAGTTGCAACATTGATTGTCAATTCATTTAGGCCAATATCACCAGCTGTGTTTGCTGTAATTGAGAAACGATATAGATCGATTCCTGATTGAGCAATAAGAGTTGATGACAAACCTGATGTTTGCTTTGCGACTGTTGGGTATGACTTCATAACACGAACACCAGACATAGCGGTGTCAGATGATGAACCCTGAGAAATTGTTGTTCCAGAGTCAACACCTGTACCTTGTGTACCAGTTGTGTCAGTACCGTCATAATCAACAGCGATTAATGCACCAGATGAACTTGTTGCCAAACCTGTACCAACGTTTCCTAGGTCAGCTTTGATCGTTAAGACCTTATCACCGTCTTTAGGAATCTGGAAGGTACCAGAAAGGGTTGAAGTTGCGTTACGGCTGTTACCAGTGAAGGTAGCTGATCCAACCTGAGTTGAACCATCCCATAACGTTACCTGTACCAAGCTCGCTGCCGAACTTGATGCTGTGTTTGTAAGCTGGAGAGCAACCTTTGTAAGATTGATTGCCTCGTTTGCTGCATGGAATCTAAGTCCACCAATTGTAACTCCTGTTGAACCGCCTGTAACAACTGCGTAGGCAGGACTTGAGGAATCTTTCGTTACAGTAAGAGCACTTGTACCAATTGTCATTGTAGGACCGTTTGATGCAGTTACTGTTTCTGTAACGTCATTTGATGATGTAACGCCTGTCACTGTAATTGAAGGTGATGCGGCGATACCCCATGCGAATGTGTTGTTAGCTGAAGTTCCTGTCAAATTACACTTCAATGTCAAAGTCTTAACTGAGCCTTTTGCAACAGTTAATGTTTGATCAAGTGTAAATGTGTTGCTTCCTGAAGCAACTGTTGGAATGTTTGAACCAGTGTTAAGCACTGTCGAACCATCGTATAGCTGACATGCGCTTACCATTGATGCTGTTGCTGAGCCACCAAGAGTTAGATTCAATGGAATCGATGAGAATCTAACATCCTCACCTGATTGCGATGCGTCTAATTGGTAGTTAGCAAAAGTCTTTGCTGTACCTGCTGTAATCGACTGTGCTGAAGGTGTTGAAGCAACAGTGATTGCCAAGGCTGCTGCCTTAACTGTCATTGTGTTCATTGCTACAGCTGTCGAAAGAGTCGAAAGACTGATTGTGTTGCCAGTTGTCTGACCAGTAACAGTTGTCCACTGTGATGATGGAGTTGTTGAAACAATGTAGGTTGAACCATTTCCAATGCTGGATGGAACCTTACCCTTCAATGTGTAAACACCCTTTCCGATTGGGAAAGTAACTGTATCTGTGAAAGTAACTGTTTGGTTGCTTCCTGTTGAAGCTACTGCGTCAACTGGACCCGCTACAACGTTACCATTTGGTCCATAAAGCGAAACGCTTGTAAGAACTGAAGTAACTGTTGCTGTTCCTGATGGAGTAGTTGAAGCTACTGTGAAGACCATTGACTGAACCGAAATTGGCTCACCCTTTAGATCTACCTCGAAACCTCCAAGTACCTGATTTGGAACATTAACGGCGATGTTCTGTGCTGCTACAGAAGCTGCTTTGGAAACAGTTGAAACTGATCCTGCTGAAACGTTCTGTAGTGAACCATCAAACCAAGGAGTACCAGCTGTAAATTCAGATGTAGCATTTGCTGCTGTACCTGAACCTGCTGGAGCTGTGATTCCGTAACCATAGGTCTCACCTGTCATGAAGACATCAGTTGATTTGTAGATGTCAAACTTAACTGTGCGGCCTGCAGATGAAGAACCAACGATGTCTCCCTGAACCCAGATATCCTTACCAAGTCCTTTGTCGATAACGATTCCTGAACCGAAAGTAGTTGTGAAGTATTTGCCGTCTGACGAAACCATTGTGTCATAAGCTGTACCATCAACATATGTCTTTACGTTTGCAAGATCGCTTGCGCCAACTGAACCTGTCTGATTCCAACGAATTGAACGTAGGCGAACTTGTTCTGCTGAACCTGCTGTTAGGCGGATACCAGCAAACTTAAAGTTCGTTGTACCAATTTCTTTGGATTGTGTTGAGTTTGGATCGAAAGATGAAATTGCAACTGTTGCTGTACCGATTGAAAGTGATGCATTAACTGTATGCATTGCACCTACGATAGGCATTGAACCAGAAACTGTTGCGCTTGTGTTCAAACCAACAACATTTAATGCAACTACTTGACCAGCCTTTGTAGAAAGGTCAGCTGCTGCGTTACCTGCGATTGTCATCGTTCTTGATGTATTTGCTCTAACAACAAATGCATCGCCAACTGATGCTTGGTGATTTGAATTGAATGTCTTTGCGATACCAACCTGTGAACCGTCTTCATCCAAGAGTACTACTCCTGCGAAAACAGAATCAACTGCAGCACCTGCGCGCTCAACTGTTATAGAGTTAACTGTAACATCTGAACTGCCGGCTGTAAGAGTTACTTTTGTGAAAGGAACGCGTGATGCGCTCTGTACCAAAAGACCGTTACCAGGCTGTGTTGCTCCTGAAACTGAAACTGATCCTGCTGCTACTGGAGTAGAAGGAGTAGTTGGAGTTGTAGGTGTCGCTGACATTCCATTCGCAAATGCGCGAGATGAAGCACCAAAGAAACCTGTACCAGAAGTCAAACCTACTGGAGCCAAAACGCTAGAAGCGTATTTGTTCTGCCATTTAATGACTGCTGCCTTGGTCAAAGAACCAAAGTAGTTAGTTTCATTTCCTGGAGAACCAGCACCTGTAGATGCAACCTGTGTTGCTGCGTCAGAGTTAAGAAGCTTTTGAAGATTCATAACATCTGAGTTCGTCATTCCTTGCTTCAAGTTTGTAGCAAAAGAATATGTTGCTGCCGAAGCAGACAAGGCCATAGTCATTCCTACAACAAGAGCAGCCAAGATGGCTACACCTGCGAGAAGAACTGCAAACTTTGTATTAATAACTTTACTCATAAAATTCTAATTTTAATGTATCCCCGATCTACAGACTTTCATCTAAGTGTCGAAGCTACTGTGCACGATTAATCAGATTCGACATAATCCAATTTTTTAATTCGTGCGATTATTTTCCCAATCCTTCCGATACGCCTGAATTATTATTGTGGCGACACGGCAGGCTAGCTAACATTTTTATTCCTTACAACATCTAAAAGAAAGCATTACTTTGTGCTTCTGTAATTTATTTTCTAAAGTCCGCTATTCAATTGACAATGAACGAGTTTAAACAACTTTCAGTCGACCAATTTAGAAACTGGCCAACCATAAATGAAAGTATAGTACATATGGAACAAAAAAGGCTTGAAACATATGTGGATAACTCAAAATACAGCCCTCTTCGGCCGTGTTTTTATCAAGTTATCTTAGGCTCCATATTACTCGAAATAGGGGTTTTGGTCAATCACTATTTGCATACACCCCTAAAATACACGCGTAAAATTCTGCTGAATTTTCGCTCTGCTCGATTCGTCAATCTGCGCAAGGTATTTTAGGGGTGTATACGGGGAAAAGAATACTTAAATCTTCACACACTACGTAATGCTTTTAAAAGTAAAAAAAGATAAGTTTTAAGAAAATTTATCTACTTGGAGGTTGAACCTCCAAGTAGCAACACCCAACAAAGACCCGACCTTTGTTGGAATTACCCTAGGCCAAGAAGTAACGAGTCCAGCGTTTCTCCCCTGTCTTTTTGAGGACCTTCTCTCCGACAAGTGCGGATAGTTCTCGTTGAATTGTTTTTTCACTACACCCAGAAATCATCGTAGAAATGTCCTTTATTGTAGAATTTTTATTCTTATTGATTATCTTGAGTATCAAATCGCGTCTATCATTTTTCCCATTGTTCTTAACGGCCAAATTTGAATGTCTTTTTGTGCCAAAATCTGATTTTGTTTTTTTGTTTAAATAAAGGACATTTGTGCTTCCTATCTTATTGTCCTTTATACTGTCCCTTACAGAAGGCTCTGTCTTTCCATCTTTTTTGTAGCTAAAAAAATTTAAATTCTCTGGTGTGATATTTCCGTTTAAAGAGTTAGTGTCTGTTTCTTTTGGTAAAAAGAAGTTTTCCCCTAACCTTGTGCTATCCGTTGAAAAGATGAAGTTACGATGCGATATTTTTTCTCTTATTTTTTTGTATTCTTGTAGAAGAATATCTGCGTTCATTTCAGAGATGAAATTGTTTGATTTTGAAATTCTGATAAGGGACTCGTTCTCTTTTATTAAGTACTCAATGTTAAAAACAACATCACCCCTTAAAGACAAAGGAAGGGTTACTAGTTCGTGACTTAAGGACAAAGCTTCAATGGCATTTTGGCGTATTTTGTCTCTTAGATAATCTTCTTCAAAAAGTCCGGTTACCATAAACAAGGCCTCCGTTATGCGTTCAATAGCAATAGGTAATGAATACTGACTATAAGCCAAATTATCAGACAAGTGACCATGTCCTTGATTCTCCAGTGGTTGACCGTTATTGTCCTTTTCTTCGTTCATGTCTTTTTTAGATTACTTTGTCTTTAATTAGTCTATAAGACGTCCATTATATTCCCTGTTGGCTTATTCTGGCAATAGCTTTGTAAAACATAATGCTGTTGAATCCCTGTCATCTTAATTTCTTTCTTTACTTTTCCCTTTGGAAAACACGTATAAAACTTTGCTAAGTTTTTACTATGCTCGCGTCGCCACGCTGCGCAATGTTTTCCAAAGAGAAAAGTCCTAGTTTTTAAGAAAAACAAAAAACTAATACTTTTTAGAATTTTGAGAAGCTAACAACTAAAAGCTAGTTAAAATATGTTATTATTTGTGGTAATTAAATAAGTTCTATGGCGATAAAAAAAGTACGGAAAGAAACTAAGAGTAAAGTAAGCGCTCCTGCAACTTCAAACATTGGCGGAACGTTTTCGAAACTTAAAGAAGAAACAATTCACGCAATAATTGCTATTGGGTTTTTTGTTTTAGCGACCTTCCTTATTATGGCCTGGCTTGGAAGTCGTGGCACATTAAACAC
Organism: Parcubacteria group bacterium LiPW_30; assembly: GCA_007375595.1. Taxonomy (GTDB): domain Bacteria; phylum Patescibacteriota; class Minisyncoccia; order Phycocordibacterales; family VMEP01; genus VMEP01. The sequence goes on from VMEP01000001.1 coordinate 105,093, forward strand.
CGGACCTGCTGGGGATGTCTCTTACCGCGGATTAACATTTTTATTTGGTTACGGTTTCTTTTTAGCTCCCCTACTTTTCTTTATTTTAAGCTTCACTTTTTTCCGCTCAATAAAAACAAAGATGGGCGGGCTCTCTACCCTAGGTTCAATTCTTTTCTTGCTCTCTGGTCTTGGTTTAATAGATGCAATCTGGGCAAACAAAAGCGGTGGAATTATCGGGGAAATTGTTGCCTACCCATTTCTAAAACTATTTGATTTTTATGCCAGCTTAATTTTCCTTTCTGCTATTTTTATAATCTCACTTCTAGTTATTTTTGATGCGCGCCCACAGCTTGAGCATTTCATGTTTTGGAGATGGTTCTCCAAAAAGAACGCGGACGAAGAAGATACTTTTGAAGAAGTGACCGAGGTGATGATTGAAGAGAAAAAGGAGGAAAAGCAAAAAGAAGAACCGGAAGAGAAGAGTAAGGTTGGTGAAGCGATGGCCTCCATTTTAGGTATTGGTAAAAAATCTGAGGAAGAAGAGGGTGGCCTTTTTATTGAACAAAATAAAAGAACTATCCGCGACATAGACGACACCTATTCCCCTCCCCCTCTTTCTATTTTTGAAAAAGATAAAGGTAAGCCAGGTGTCGGCGACATTAAAGCGAATGCCAACATTATTAAACGAACGCTACAAAACTTCGGTATCAATGTTGAAATGGATGAAATATCAATCGGACCGACCGTTACCCGTTATGCATTGAAACCAGCCGAGGGTGTTAAACTTTCGCGAATCGTCGGATTACAAAATGACTTAGCTCTTGCTCTTGCTGCCCACCCACTACGCATTGAAGCCCCTATCCCAGGAAAGTCTCTCGTTGGTATTGAAATTCCAAACACCGTCAAAGCAACTGTTGGAATGGCGACTCTTTTCTCTGATGAAAAATACGAGAGTAACGACAAACCTCTACTCCTTGCTCTAGGTCGTGGTGTTTCTGGACAATCAAGATTTACCAATTTGGCAAAGATGCCACACATGCTTATCGCAGGAACAACCGGCTCTGGAAAATCTGTCACCATTCATACATTCATCAACTCCCTTCTCTTTCGAAACTCCCCCGCTGATCTAAAGTTCATCATGATTGACCCAAAACGTGTTGAGCTCACTCTTTACAATAAAATCCCACATTTACTCACTCCGGTAATTACTGATGCTAAAAAAGCAATCCTCGCGCTTAAGTGGGCAGCAAAAGAGATGGATAGAAGGTACGACATTTTAGAATCGGAAACTGTTCGCGATATAGATTCCTACCATAAAAACGTAGTATTCCCTGCTTATAAAAAAGAACGAGAAAAAGGTAAGGGCGAAGAAAGAGATTTCGCAGAACTCCCAGAGAGAATGCCTTATATCGTTATTGTTTTGGATGAACTTGCCGACATCATGACAACATACCCACGCGAGCTCGAAGCTGGAATTGTTCGTTTGGCCCAAATGAGCCGTGCTGTTGGAATCCACTTAATACTCTCAACCCAAAGACCCTCTGTGAACGTCATAACCGGCTTAATTAAGGCTAATATCCCCGCTCGCGTAGCTTTACAGGTGTCCTCGCAAATCGACTCCCGTACAATCCTTGACACTACTGGCGCTGAAAAACTTCTCGGCGCCGGAGACATGCTCTTCCTCTCTGGTGAAATGTCTAAACCGGAACGTATGCAATCAGCGTTTATTTCTGAAACTGAAGTGAAGAAAGTGGTTAAATATTTATCTGATCAATATAAAGATAGCGTCCCGTCAGAAATTGAACTTTCAACTGGCGCCCCAACAGCAAGTCCAACAATTTTTGATATGTCACTTGAATCACCCTCAAGTTTAGATGACGATGATGACATGTACGAAGAAGCGAAACAATGTGTCATTGAAGCTGGAAAAGCTTCAACTTCGTATCTACAAAGAAAACTAAAAGTCGGTTACGCCCGAGCCGCTCGTCTTATGGATATGCTTGAAGAGCGCGGTGTCGTTTCGGCCGGAGATGGGGCCAAACCACGAGAGGTTCTTGAAAAAAGCGCCCAAGCTATCGCAACAGCAAGCTTAACTAGCGCCGAAGAAACAAAAGAAAATTATGACTCTTTCTAGTCACACAAAACAAACAATCTTCAGAAGCAGTCTCGTTGGTTTACTTTTAATAACCTCTTTGGCCTACGGATATATCCAGAGTAGAAATTTAGTTCGTGGCCCTTCTATAACGGTCATCTCCCCTATAAATGGCTCTAGTTTGGATAATCAGTTAATAACGATAAGTGGAAAAACAAAAAATATTGCGGAGATGTCACTAAATGACCGACAAATCTTCCCAGATGAAAACGGCAACTTTACTGAAACTTTGGTGCTACCAGTTGGCTATACTATAATGAGCCTAAAAGCAGAAGATAAGTTTGGCAAAAAAACAGAGCAGTCGCTTTCTTTAACAGTAAATAAAAAAGGATAATAATATGGCAATGGCAAAAAAACAGAAGTTGGAAGGTGCATCTAAAACAGAACTTGGTACATCTCAAATCGAATCAACAATTCGCGATATTCAGACAAAATACGGCGAAGGGGCAATAATGAAACTTGGCGAGAAGCCTAAGGTTAACATTGGCTCAATTTCAACCGGTTCGCTTGGTCTTGATTATGCTCTTGGTGTTGGAGGACTCCCCCAAGGACGTATCGTTGAAATTTTTGGACCAGAATCTTCTGGAAAAACAACGTTAACACTCCATGTCATTGCTGAAGCGCAAAAGAAGGGTGGGGTTTGCGCCTTCATTGACGCCGAACACGCACTCGATCCTGAATACGCCAAAAAGCTCGGCGTTAATATAAACGAACTCTTAATCTCTCAGCCAGACACAGGAGAACAAGCTCTCGAAATTACAGAGAGTCTTGTGCGTTCCGGGAAAATTGATGTTGTTGTTATCGACTCTGTCGCAGCCCTCACCCCGAAAGACGAAATTGAAGGAGAGATGGGTGCGCATCATGTTGGGAAACAAGCACGACTAATGTCGCAAGCTTTAAGAAAACTTACTGCCATCACCGCAAAATCAAAGACTATTGTTATTTTCATTAATCAAATCCGTATGCAAATCGGAGTGATGTTTGGAAACCCAGAAACAACTCCAGGGGGGAAAGCGCTTAAATTCTATACTTCAGTACGTCTTGATATAAGAAGGATTGCTTCAATCAAAAAAGGAGAAGATGTTGTTGGGGCGCGCACAAGAGTTAAGGTTGTTAAAAACAAAGTTGCTGCTCCTTTTAAGATGACTGAATTTGATATTATCTACAATGAAGGAATTTCCCGCGAAGGTGAAATAATTGCTCTTGGTGAAAAGTTTGGATTGATGACAAAAAGCGGAACATCTTATTCATACGGAGAAACAAAATTAGGCCGGGGGTATGATGCGACACGTACCTTTCTCAAAGAGAATCCTAAAATCACAAACGATCTCGTTAAACAAATAGAGAAGAAATTCCTAGAATCGTAATCTTGAGAACCTTGTTAAAAAGTCGTTGACAGAACGGCTTTTTTTCTTACAATGAGCCACGATACTTGTCTTACTGAAAGGTGGTAAACGATAGGTCTCTAGAGATTAAACGGAAAAGTTTCCGAAAATTAGTAATTATAATTTCAAAAAAATGCTTGAATATAACGAAATTAAACCTGGTAAATACATTGTTTGGCAAGATGAGCCATTTGAAGTTCTTGAGTCACACGTAGCAAGAACCCAACAACGTAAACCACAAAATCAAACAAAACTCCGAAACTTAATTTCGGGAAGATTGGTTCCTGCGACATTTCATGCCACAGACAAAGTTCCAGAAGCAGATGTCTCAAAGCGTACTATTAAATTTATTTATGCATCTAAGGGAGAATTGTGTTTTTCAGAAATAAAAGACCCCAGCTCGCGCTTCTTCTTAGAGGAATCTTTAGTTGGAGACAAAGTTAAATTTTTGAAGGCCAACGTAGAAGTTGATGCGCTTACTTTCACAAATGATGATGACGAGGAAAGAATAATCGGTATAAAATTACCGGTTAAGATGGATTTCATCGTTAAAGAAGCTCCCCCATCTATAAAAGGAGATACGGCTTCTGGTGGAGGAAAAGCGGTCACCCTAGAAACCGGGGCGGTAATCACAGCACCACTTTTTATTAATGCTGGAGATGTTATCCGCATAAATACCGACACAGGACTTTACACAGAAAGAGTAGAGAAAAATTAATCTCACAGAACATCAAATAGAAAAACCGCCAATTGGCGGTTTTTCTATTTTATAAATTAGATTTATTTAGCAACGAAAGACTAAATCACAAAGTGATCGCCCGGTCGCCTTTAGCGGGCAACAAAGGGAATGAGTCCCATGAATCTAGCGCGTTTTACGGCTGTTGCAAGCTTTCGCTGACTCTTTGCGCTAACACCAGAAAATTTCTTAGAAACCATACGTGCGTGTGGGTTCAAGAATTTCTTTAAAACTTCAACATCTTTATAGTCGATGTGCTTTATATTATTTGAAGCGAAGTAACACTTTTTTTTGTCTGTCATAATATTTTTTTAATTTTTATTAAAAAGGGATGTCGTTTGGATTAATGTCGCCCTCTGGATACTCAATTGATTCATCGGCACCTGTTTCAATTGGAGCTGATGGTGTTTCGCTGTAATTAGAATTTCCAGCTGGAGCTCCGCCTGCTCTTGGTCCGAACTGCACACGATCTGCAATAACTTCGGTACGGTATTTTTTTACACCATCCCCTCCGTCCCAACTTCTCGTCTGCATTCTTCCTTCAATAAAAACGCCTGAACCCTTTTTTAAATACTGGGCAACTGTTTCTGCTTGTCTCCCAAACACAACAACATTATGGAAATCAACGGCCTCTTGACGTGTCCCGTCTTGCCCCTTCCAAGTTCTATTTGTTGCAACCGAAAAACTTGTAACCTTATTCCCTGTTGGCAATGATCTCAACTCAGGGTCGCGAGTAAGATTTCCATAAATAATTGCTTTGTTTACATACATAATTATATTTTACTCCTCTTTAACCAAATCCTTAAGAGCAGAATCAAGCTCAACTTCCGAGACTTCAGCTACCACCTCTCCTTCAGTTTGACCTTTTCCTTTTGAAGATCTTACTGGAACTCTTTTTTGGGACATAGTGTCTTCACGGGAAGTTTTTATGAAAAGAAAACGAATCACTTTTTTGTTTTGATCAAGTTTCTCTTTTAGAGCAGCTGTCTCAGAAGCTGACATCTCAAACTTTACCCAACCAAAGTGACCTTTTGTGTAGGTGTGCCAAACGTTGGCAACAGCCTTTCTCATAGGATATGCAAGTTCAGTTAGCTTAGGGTATCCATCTGCCAACATAAGCCCACCTAGAGATGAGATTGTGTCTTTTAAGTTGCCTGTTTCAGCGGAAACATCCCCTTCAGAAAGCTCTGGAACAAGGAGGTAGCCAATTTCGTATACAGTTAGTTCTTTTTCATCCATAAAATTAAGAATTCCCGTGTTTTTAAAGCATCTCTAGAAAAAACCGAGACTTAAACACAGTTGCGTTATGTTAACAAAACAACCCCCAAAATGCAACTTGTCACCCAAACTCGTGGTTTTGTGTGGCTAACTAAACACTTAAACCAAAAACACGGGCTGTGTTTGAAAGTGTGGTTTCGGCCATCTTCTCAACACTGACCCCCTTCAATTCAGCCAAACGCGCCACAACCTGATTCACAAAAATTGGTTCATTACGCTTTCCACGATTTGGGGCCGGTGACACAAACGGGCAATCAGTCTCAGCTAAAATTGAGCTTAACGGAATAGATTTTATAACTTCATCGTAATCAGAGGCAAAAGTAATTACGCCGGTAAACGACATCGTAAAACTAAGCTCAATAAATTCTTTTGCAAATTCGACGGTTCCAGCAAAAAAATGAATGTTTCCACGAAGTTTCTCCCCGTCTTCTCCTTTTTTAAATTCTTTTAAAATCACAATAGTGTCTTCGTAAGCATTACGACAATGAATCATTAGTGGTAAATCAAGAGAAAGCGCCAACCTTATTTGAGAACGAAAAAGGTCGCGCTGGCGTGCTCTTTTTTCTTCGTTCTTTTCCCAGTAATAATCCAGACCACATTCCCCTATTGCAACAACTGATTTTTCCTTTGCAAGGTCTCTGTATAAATCTTCGTTAAAAACTTCATCCTTATTGTCTATTGGGTGTAAGCCAATCGCCGAAAAAAAGGTTGGTTCATTTTGGGAAATCTCAACTGCACGCCCCGAAGATTCATAATCTGTTCCAACGATAATCGTACCAATTTCTTTTTCTTTCATTCGAGAGATAACCTCTTTCAAATCAGAATCGAATTCTTTGGAGTTTAAATGAGAATGTGCGTCAATTAATTTCATATATAAACAGCTTCATTAGTTTTCAGCTTCAATAGCTTCTTTAGGGTTAAGTTTTCGTATAATTGTATTTAACATTTTCATAACTTCTGTAAGTAAGCTATCTACTTCCCCGTATTTTAAATTTTTTGTTTTTGGTAACCTCTTCGATAATTCAATATGACTTTCAAGTTCTGCGCCTGAAGCATAGGCTATTCTTAAAAATTGTAAAAATTCTTTCTTAGAACCACGGAACCTCCCTTCGGCGATGTTAGCTGGAATAGAACTAGAAGCTCTCCTTATTTGCGATATTAAACCATATATTTCTTCTTTTGGAAATTTTTCAGTAAGTTCGTAAACTTTTACCGTCAATTCCATTCCTCTTTGCCAAACTATTAAATCTTTGTATGAATGAAGCATAGTTTTCTAAAAAGCTAAAAGCTGACAGCTAATGAAGCTAGCTTGTGATTCTTGCAAATAAAGGCTTTTCTAATGGTTTCACGGAAAAAGAACTTGGCTCAGCACTTTTTATATCCCCCGTGATTATATCTTCAATTAACGCACTTGTTTCTGGCATTACTGGACGGATAAGCTCCCCAACTGTGCGTAGCCCCAAAAGAACGTTCCAGAGAACGTCTTCTGTTTTATCTTTATCTGTCTTAATGAGTTTAAATGGTTCATAGTTTGCGATATATCCATCTAGTTCTTTGACTAAAACAAAAACATTATCGAGCGCATGGTGAATGCGATATTCATCCATACATTCTCTATATTTTGGAATAATTTCTTGTTCTATCGTATAAGAAACACCATAACCTTCTATTTCTTGGTCTCCGGTCGGACTTTTTAGTTTCTTCACAAAAGGCACGGATTCTGGGCTATGTGGAGTAATATTCCCATCAAAATACTTTTCCGCCATCGCAACAGTACGCGAAAGTAAGTTACCCAAACCATTAGCTAAATTACCGTTATAGCTATCAATAAATTTCTGCTTCGTAAAATCGCCATCTTCAAATGGTGGAATTTCTTTCGCCACAAAAAAACGAAAAGCTTCGGCGCCGTATTCATTTATGTATTCCTCTGGGTCTATAACATTACCAAGTGACTTAGACATCTTCTTGCCATCAGAGAGGATGAAGCCATGAACCAAAACACTTTTAGGTAATGGTAACTCTGCGGAAAGTAACATTGCTGGCCAAAAAACCGCGTGAAAACGCAAAATATCTTTACCAATAATGTGCATGTCTGCCGGCCACAAAGAGTTAAATTGTTCTTCGTTGCGACCATAACCAACCCCTGTAATGTAGTTTGAAAGCGCGTCACACCAAACATACATCATGTGAGTTTTATCATTTGGAACCGGTACTCCCCACGGAACACTCGCTTCTGGGCGAGAAAAACTTATATCTTCCAACCCTTCCTGAATAAAAGAGATTATTTCATTTTTTCTTACCTCTGGAAGAACTGTTAACTCGTTAGACAGAATTTTTTCCTCTAAAATTTTTGCGTATTTTGATAGGCGAAAAAAATAATTCTCTTCTTCAACAACCTCGGGGGCTTTTCCGTGTAAAACACAAAGGCCGTTTACCAATTCTTTTTCGGTAATAAAACCCTCACACCCAACGCAATAAAATCCTTTGTAGTTTTTTTTATACAAATCACCAGAAGCAACTAGTTTTTCCCAAAGTTTTTGAGCTCCTGGCCAATGTTTTTCTTTATCAGACGTCCTAATGAAATCATCGTTTGAAATTAAAAGTTTTCCGTAAAGGACTTTAAAAAACTCCGATATCTGATTTACAAACGCCTGCGCGCTCATCCCCTCTTCCTTTGCTTTTCGTAAAATCTTAGAACCATGTTCATCTGTCCCTGTTAGAAAAAAAACTTCTTGGCCGGTAGCTCTTTTGTCGCGCGCGATAATATCAGCAAGTACCGCTTCGTAAGCATGACCAACGTGTGGCTTTGCGTTGGTATAGGCAATAGACGTAGTAAGATAAAAAGGCTTATTTCTAGAATCAGCCCCAATGGATGGTTTTTCTTTTTTCATGAACGAAATAACGGAAGATTATTAAAGGGGTGTTTTCTCTGAAGAAGTTAGTTTTTTGCTTTTCTCAAAGTCTTCAACAACTTCAAGTAACACCGAGACGAGTGGCACCGCTAAGATAAGTCCCAAAAATCCGAATAGTTTTGCACAGACAATCAAAGAAAGAATAACAAGAATTGGTGGCACCCCAATAATCTTTCGTACAATAAGTGGATAGATTAAGTGATTTTCAAATTGTTGGATTATTATATAAAAACCAATAACCATAAGGCCTAGCGCAATTCCGCCATGTGAAAAACCGAGAGCAACTGCTGGCACAGCAGAAATTATTGGACCGAAAAGCGGAATGAGCTCAAGGATAGCTGCGAGAACCGCAAGAAGTAAAGCATATGGAATACCCATAATAGCTAGCCCTAAATAAACAAGAACACCAATAAAAAGTCCGAGCAAGAGTTGCCCTTGCATCCAAAGACCTATCTTATTTTGTGCTCTTTGCCACAAACCTGTTATATATGATTCATACCTAAGTGGTGTTATTCCACGTAAAAAATTCTCTATTCCCCTTTCTTGCACTGCTAAATAAAAAGAGATGACGATTATCAAAACAAAACTAAATATTCCTCCGAAAATTGCACTGGCCCCTTTTATAACGCCCCCTGAAAAACTCGAGAAAGTATTTCTTAAATTAGAAATTATTTCTTGTACTTGAAAACCTTCGGAGTTTAAAGAAGAAACAACTTCGCGAGATGAGCCGACAAAACCTTTAACCCCTGTGTCCGAAAAAATATTTATTGAACTTAAATACTCTGGAGCAGAAGAAGCAAGACCAGACATATCGTCTAATAGTGGTGGAACGAAGAAATAAACAACTCCAATAATAAATGCGAAAAATGATACATAGGTGAAAAGTACCGCAGGTACTCTAGAAATACGGTATTTTGCAAACCACCTAGTAGCTGGCTCAACCGAAGAAGCTATAACAACAGATGTAAGAATTATTAAAACAACGTCTTGGAGAAAAAATAAACCGGCAAACAAAGTAACAATGAGTATCGTCTTAAAAATTGTGCCAGCACTTATGGTAATTGTTATTGGGCGATCAGTTTCATTCATATATAGCAATAGTACCCGATTAAGAGAGTCCTCGCAAAGGGCTTAAACAGCTTAAGTATTGCCGTTTTAATTTTTTAGAACTCCCTAACTTTAATAGTGCGGACAACAACACGAACTGTTTTTGAGTCCTTTCTGTCACTATAGGCGTTTGAACAAGTTAAGGTGAAATCTGTAGTTTCAAGAAGTTTACTTGTTGGATAGTCAAACGATGCCCCAGCAGAAAATCTGTCTGTTTCTTTTCCACTATCTACCCCTACTCCAACAATAGTACAACCAGTGGCACCGTTAACAAACCAACTAACTACTGATCTCGTATTGGAGAAAATTGGATTTGGTGAAGCAGTAAGGGTCCAGTCCGTAGCTTGCGTCCATGTTGATTCGTCTGATTTCAAAGGATCAACATACGGACAATCTGACGGGCAGTTTGAATTATTTTCATTTATATCACACGTCCCATTTCCGCCTGGTGTTGGGCAAGTCGTACAATTTAAATCAGATGGCGTAATCGCTGTGCATACACCAGTACAGCCAATTATTCCATTTGCTTTTTGGCCACAACTATTTGGCGCCGACTGACAAGCTACTCCATATCCAGAAATAACTGGCGGTGCAGTCTTCTCACTACAAGTTCCATCACAACCTATTGTGCCTTGATTTGACTGCCCACACACATTGGTCGCCAAACACACTCTTCCAAAATTAGGAGGAAGCGCTGGCGCAATAGCTCCACAAATTCCATTGCAATCTATTGTCCCTTGGCTTGATCCACAAACATTTGCAGCTGAACATGTTTGACCATAATAAACACTACAAGATATATACCCGCCACCACTTGCGCCAGCATCACCACCACTTGCTCCGGCACCTGATCCAGACCCCGCACCGGCGGCACCACAACCGGCGGCACCAGCAGAAGCAGAACAGCTTGCTGCCGCAGCAGCTGAACCAGAACCAAAAGCAATATTATAAAAAACACCCTTGGGTAAAACTGATACTGGAATAAAAAAATTAAAAAAGACTAAAACACCAAAAAAAAGAACTAGAGCCAATATATCCTTCTTTGTTTTATTTAACATAAAATTAAACTCTTTCATTGTTATTTAATCCAACCACCAAACCATAAAAACTCATTGGTGTATTTATTTAACTTTATAATATCCGTTGCAACAGAAGTCGCAATGTCATAGACAGAAATAACCACATATTCATTCCCCGTTTTTTCAGACACTCTTATTTCCTGCAAACCCAAAGACTTACCGTCTGGAGAAAATACAGACCAATAAGCTTTTACTTGGAAAACCTTAATCGGGGTTATAGAAAATGACTCCCATGAATTAATCTTTGAAACAACGACATTTTTCTTTCCTGGTGAAGACCATGCGAGCATGTTCCTGTCACGAGATAAAGACAATTTCATCGTTTGAGAAGCTCGACCATCAACAGTTTTAACAACAACACCAATTTCTTTTGGATTTAAAGTGTCTTTAATATCAAAGATATATAACCCATCATTTTTTAAAACTAAAAGTTTTGTTTCGTCTGGAGAAAACAGAGGGTTAACTCCATTAGAAACCTTAACCGCTTTTCCAGAAAGATTAGTTAAGAAAACAGTCCAACCTTCCGGAAATTCAGTTGTTTCCCCTTCTTTAAGATCTTCTCTTTGAGAAATGTAAGCAATTAAAGACTTCGAAGGGCTTATTATTGGCTCTCTTTTAAAAACTTCTGGACCATTTGTTATTTGTCTTATTCCTGTTCCATCTGGTAACGCTGTATATATTTGAATTGCTGGCTCACTTATCTTTCTGCCCGCAAAAACCATTATCGATTCATCGTCTGAAAATGAAGGTGATAAACGAATACTGTAATCCACCGCCGATGTTGAAGGATCAACCAATACACGCTGAAGTCTCCCTGAAATAAATTTGTAAGAATAAATACCTAAAGGTGTTGCAGTGTTGTCCGGGAAAAGAGAGAAGAACAAAGTTCCTGATATCTGTTGTTGTGGAACAACCACCTCAACGGGTGTTTTCACCACCTCCTTTCTTAAAAAACTTAAAAGAGAAGGCTGAAAAAACCAAACATAAAAACCGATGAGGACAACAACAATTATCCCAATAAGAACTAAGATTGCGGCGAGTTTTTTTGATTCCATAAAATTTAAAAATTACTCCCTTAAGTGTAATACAAATAACTATGCTTTCACAAGCACTCCAACCTCAGTCAGACGAAAATCTTCCTTAAAGAGCTTCTTACTCATAGCAAAAACCCCATAAGCTATGAACGGCGCAGCAAAAACATCAATCGTATAATGATAGTGCCCCAAAAGAGCGCTGACTCCCAAAAAAATCGTCGTTGCGAGGAAAAAATTACGTAAAAAATTCTTATCCCAAAATACAAGTGACATCAAGTAGGTTGTGGCAACGTGTCCAGAAAAAAATAGATCTCCACCAAAAGTAGCAAGAGAATTTATTGAAATTGAGTCAGGATATATTCCTATATTTGTCATGTTTATAAAACCAGCACGAACAACCGTGAGCATCGCCATGGTTTTCATTGCAAAAGGTAAGTAGCGCGGAAAAATAAGAAGTAAAATTATAGTTAAGTCGCGAATTCTCCCAGTAATTTCTCCATGGATAAAACTCGTGTCCATTCTTGGAACATTACTTAACACAATATCATTTACATAATTACTCGCATTTTCAGTTGCAAGCAAACCAGCCATTGAATTAATCAAATTCGCTAAATAAAGAAGACTGAAAGAAAGTAGTGCAATCAATAAAAATTCTCTATCAAGCCATAGATTCATATTATCTTTAAAATGTTGTGAAATTTTTTCTTTAATTTTAAAAAACATAGTGTTTTACAGTAATCTATTATATCTAGATTTTGCGAATTTTTTTTGAAAAATCAAAATCATTTTCTATATTCTGTCTAATCTTTTCGTCAATAAGCGCTCCTTCTTTTGTCTCAGAAAAACTCCTACTTGTGTCAACGAGATGATTGTCATATAAATATTTATCAGAAAATATCGGAATAAACACCCTAAGTCCTAACAATGTATCATTTTTTTGTAATGATTTTTGTATATGTTGAATAACACTAGTAGCGCATGCATCTCTAAGCAAACTATACCATGTTGGTCTGTGGGACAACTCCTCGGCTCGAACAAACATATCTTCGGCAAGTATCTTCATACTCTCTTTAGGTAAAACAAGTGGATACAAATAAACTAAATTACCCCTAGAAAAAGCACGGAGAGTTAGGGCGTCTTTTTCATCAACAATTAAATAAGAAAGTTCAAGTTGCCGAAAGATAGTCTTAAAAAGAGAGTACTCCTCCCCTTTCTCCCTCATTCCCTCTGGTGAAATAGTAATATACGTTCCGTCTTCAAAACCAAAAGAGAGCATTGCGTGTGCTTTAAACTTACTGTCTGTAAAGGGTATCAAAATATAATCTATTGAGCGGATAGTATTTAAGTCAAAAGTAGCATCATAATAGTCTTGTATATACGACTCCTTATCAGCGTGTAAAAAGCTTCTAACATTATGAACTGTAACAATACTTCCACTAAAACTTACTTCGGGTAATTTTTGATACAAAGGATTATAATCATGCGAATATGTTGGTTCTACGGTGAAATACCAAGAAAGGAAAATAGCAAACAAAAAGATAATTAAAAGAATAAAAAAATTAAATACTTTTTTTAAAACTGGAAAAGTTTTTTGAAAAACCTTATTAAAATTCATTTATTAAATATAATGCCAATCTGTATAAAAAAGAAATGCCACCCATACTTGAAAAAAGTGGGTGGCATCAAAGCTGATTGATTCATGTCCCGAATTACTTCCTGACTTGAATCGCAGAGACCAATTCGCGAATCTTGTCCTTTACTGTCGAGTCGATGTTGCCGGCGTTCTGAACCCAGATGGTAAAGCCTAGGGTTTTTTCCTGCTTCCCGTCACTGTCGACAAACGAGCCACCGGGGGGCATCGGGATGTCGAAGTGATAGAACGAAACAAAGAACGTCCCGTGCTGAAGTGGCACTTCACAATCGCGAATGACCCCCTTCTCGTTGACTGCGGAAGGTGCCGCTTCTTCGCGACACTTAATCTTCCCGTAGCCAAGGCCGTCTGACATCGCGTTATAAACCACCTTCTCGACTGCCTCGGGCGTCACCATTTGGGTACGCCACAGGACAACGGTCCAGTAGGTTCTATCTTTCTGGATGCACACGGGGAACCGGAAAGTATTAACCCCCTCCCTCGGAAGTACTTGGTTTTTTGCAGAACATTTCAGGTCCCAGGAGAACCCGAAGAAACTCCGTTCCTGTTCGCGAAGGTCAATGGTAAAGCCATAGTTGTCGAGCAAAAATGGCTTCATCTCGACCGCCGAGGCGACAGACCAAAAAGCGCAAAGCAAAGCGAAAATCGTTTTTTTCACGGCTGTCTCCTTAAAAAAATCGTTATGTCAAAAAGCGGAATTTACCGCACAAAGCTAATGTTAATAATACATGAAATATACATTTTGTCAAACACACACCATGTATAAAATAATCGATAAAAAATAAATACTATATGTATAAAACAAAAAAAATGGGGGGGTACTTTACGTACCCCCCTTTTTTTCTTCTTGGCTTTCGCCGAATGTCTACATCTTCCAGATCTTCCGGACGGCGACGGCCTTGTTCTTCTCGCTGATGTACGGGCTCATTTCACAGGCCATCGTGGCGATCTGTCGCAAAATCAACTTGTTGCGCGCGGATTCGGCGCCGGCCGGTGTGTGTACGCGAAACATCGCAGCCGCAACGGCAACGTTGAAGTTCTTGACGCGGCACTGCTTGTCCATCTTTTCCTTGTAGTCGTTGGCGAGAATAACGACGGTGTCGCGATATTCCTGACCACCGGCCGTCCACATCGCCTCAAGAACCATTTGGTTCGCGGCTTCGCTTGCGGAAAGCTTCTTTCCGGGTTGCGCAGCAACGGCCGTGGTGGCGAAAAGGAATGCGCCCAGCGCCAGCGAGACCAGCTTCAACAGCGTCTTCGTGCTTTTCATGGCCCTTCTCCTTTGTTTGATTGAATGTACGAGTCGTTGCTCCGGGAACTCCGAAACATCTTTATATCATACAGATAATTTAATTTTTGTCAAGTCTAAAACTCCCTAATATTAATAGTACGAACAATAACACGAACAGTTTTTGAGTCACTTCTACCACTGTAAGCATTTTTACAAGTTAAAGTGAAGTCAGTATTTTCTTGCAGTTTACTTGTTGGGTAGTCAACGGCTGGTCCTCCTACATATCTATCGGTTTCTTTTCCGGTATTTACCCCAACTCCAACCAAAGTACATCCGGTTGCTCCAGTAACTTCGTAACTTACCATTGTTTTTGTATTAGAGAAGATTGGGTTTGGAGATGCTGTAAGAGCCCACTCTGAAGCAGGTGTCCAGATAGCACCTTCTCCTGCTGGAGTTGATGTTGTTGCTGGAGCAACATATGGACAATCTGCTGGGCAGTTTGAATTATTTTCTTTTGGATCACAAACTCCGTTACCTTTTGGTGCGGGACAAGTTGTACAATTTAAATCAGACGGTGTAATCGCTGTACATACACCAGTACATCCGATTATTCCGTTTGCTTTTTGCCCACAGCTATTAGCAGATGACTGACATGGTGTTCCGTATCCAGAAGGTAGTGCTGGTGCGGTGGTAACACTACAACCACCACCACAAACTATTGTTCCCTGGTTTGACTGCCCACAAACATTTGAGACTAAACAAACTCTTCCAAAATCAGGTGCATCGTGATAATCACCAGACTCACAAGATGCTGGTAT
Organism: Parcubacteria group bacterium LiPW_30; assembly: GCA_007375595.1. Classification (GTDB taxonomy): domain Bacteria; phylum Patescibacteriota; class Minisyncoccia; order Phycocordibacterales; family VMEP01; genus VMEP01. The sequence goes on from VMEP01000001.1 coordinate 120,458, forward strand.
TATCTCCCCACCAAAAACTCCTCTGGGTGAAATAGAGGTAAAACCAACTTCTAGTGACCCTGTGGCTATTTTATTTTTTGTATTGGAAATATTTTCTCCCACACTAAAAATAAACAACACTCCGACAAAAAAAATAAGCAAAAATAATTTTCTTTTAATTTCTCTAAAAAAATAGCTGTCTTTATTCATTGTTGTTAATTTTATAATATCACGTAAAACCAAACCATAAATATAAACTTATCCACTTTTTTAACTTTCAACACCGTCTATTAATTCAAGGTTCCTCTTTATTGATTCCCTCATTGCCCTAAGTCCGTCGCTGTAAATTTCTGGGTTATTACCAGGATAAGCCACCCCCCATTCATTAACATCCATATTCTCTGCAATAAACAGAGCCTTAACCAACACATCTTTTGCTTCTCTTTTTTGTCCAAGATTAAGTAACGCCACACCTTTTGAATTAAGTAACCAAACGCTGTCAGGATAATATTTCAAACCACTATCGGCAGTAGCAAGAACCTTTTTATAATCACCCATCCTAAAATAGACCCAGGCCAAGTCGTTATACCCTGCCCAACTATCTTTTTTCCATTCAAGAAATTCCACAAAATCACTTTCTGCCTCTTCTAGTTTGTTGTCGTATCCATTGATAAGCCCTCTAACATAATATGAGCGCCTGAAATCTGGGTATAGTTCGAGTTCTTTATTAATCTCGCTTCTTGCCTCATAAAGATTATTGTTTATGAAATGAAGTCGTGCTATTTGATAGTGTAATCTTTCTAGTGCACTATCTACCGCTAAAGCTTTTCTATAATACTTTTCGCTTTTGCTCAAATCATAAGCCCCTTCCCCAAAGTAGTAATTACCAATATTAAAAAATAATTCTGCGTCATTTTGATTTAATAGTGTTGCAACAGCTTCAATATGAAAATTATTCCAAATCGTAGAAGCAACACTAGTGCGAAAAACAAATAAAGAAATAATACTCAACAAAAGCGCAAAACATGTTAATAGAAAAATTGTTTTTATTTTTAACTTATTCATTTAACTAAAAAACTTCCGTGTATCCATATTACTATGGAAATGGGTGTGGGTATGGATTTAATTTGAAATTTTCAACACCTTTATAGCGGGCGAATTGTTTTAACCTGTCACTATCAAAAGTTCCGTATTTTTCTACCAGAAACAACGGAAAGCAAAAAGGTATAAACGACTGTGCCACACGAAACCCTAATTTATCCATTGCTTTATTTTTAGGAAAATAAATAAGAGGGGTATACTCGCTCCCCAACTTAGTAAAAATATTTTCTAAAACATTTGTTTCATCTTCTTCCCCTAAGGCGTTCGCGCTATTATTCACATAATTAAACACATCACCAGAAACAAACCACCTAAAAAGTTTAACCCACTCCTCTCCTTGCCACATTGTTATTCTTTTCTCTCTATCGATATCACTTATAAATGGGGTAAAATTACCAACCTCAACCTCTGCTTGATCCCTATCAAGATTAGCGACACATTGCTCGGCTTCTTCTAGCGCTTTTCTGACTGCAGAATGCAAATCAACACCAGCACCACCGGATACAGCAAAAGATTTTTTATTTAAATTATTCTTTCCAACGACGACACACGCTGAAGGGATACCTATGTTTGTTGTTGTTTCTAAAACATAAGTATCAACACCAATACTCTTAAAATCTTTTACGTACAAAAACAAATCCTCGGGTAATGATTCATTTATGATAACCTTTGGCGCAATTTGCGTTAACCAATGCACCAAAAAAGAATCTCTCTCTACGTATTCCAATATTGAATTTTTAATAACATCCTCCTTGGAAAAACCGCCAGCCGAACCGCTGGTGGTTGGATTCATGGTTATTATATTTTTTTTGCGCCTCCATGAAGTAAGACTTCTTGGTATCAAAGCAACTTCGTTGGTTAAAAAATTAAACCCCTTAACCCATTCTATCGCCTGATCATCATCTACTCTCAACTCCTTAAACAGCTCTCTTTGTTGTGGTAAAAATCTATGATATACAGGCGGGTAAAAAATATTTTTATATTTTATTTTTAATTCATTAAAAGAGCCCACAATAAAATCGTTATTTTCATCATAAAGCCCTGAGACAGCTCTTTCTATTAATTCCCCTATTGCCTTGGAGAGAGCCATGTCGCTATTCTTGTGGTGCCCAGTACTTTTTACTAAAAATTCTTCTCCGTCTAAAAGGCGCGTGGTATATATATTTATATTCCAATAAGAAGCAGTGTTCATTTTGCTTACCGCAGACAACATTTTGTTTCTATTCAAGAAATTAATAATTATATCGTATGCGGGGCTATGGTCGTGAGGATATTTAATATAAACATCCTTAAGCCATGAAAACTTTAAAAATAAAGACAATAGAAAAATATGAAATCTATCGCCAACACCAAGCGGTAATTTCCACGGTCCATTTTTTTGCATTTGGCGAATATCGTCAACGTAATCTTTCGCTAAAATATATCCAGGTGAATTAAATAAATTGTTTTCCATAAAACTAAAAAGAAATCGTATAAACCAAACTCTCACTACTACCATCTAATTTAAGTAGACCCTCTACCCTTATATCACTGGACGACCCATTTGGGATAAAAGTTAAACCATTCTCAACCCCAGACAACAATATATTCTGCCCAATATGCCCTGCTTCTAATAAAATATAACGATAACCCCGACTTCCGTATTTACGTGTTGCACGATCAAAAACACTAGCTAGGCAAATCATTCCAAAACCGCCAACCGCCCATTTATCACTTTGATAGGAAAGTATATCGTCAGAAGAAAAACTTCTTCGCTCAACCAACTCAAGACTATGAGTTTGAAGTTCGTAATGATATACGCCAGATTCTAATTCTTCTATATTTTTAAACAAAATTAAATATAACTCGACTGAATACCTTGCTCCACCAGAAGGTGCTGTTCTATGAATTGTTCCGTCTTTTCTTTTTATTTCTCCGCAAGCACACTTTAATATTTTTGATATTTTCTCTAAAGTAACAAAATTGTCTGGTAACGATTTGCGGTCGGACGATCTTTTTTGTAAAAGATTAAATAATTCAGTATTAAAATTATCACTAAGTTTTATCGGGTCAAAAAATGGAATTTTCTTATACTCTGTGGTTTTCCAACTTATCGGCCACTTTGTTATATCAGCAGGGATTTTTATTAAACCACCCTCTGTTTTATCTTTAGTTGACCTGTGAAAAAATTTATATAAAAACGGTCTCATTGCGTGCTCATAATACTACATACGTAAGACTTCAGACAATTTATTAAAAACAAAGCGGGGCGGGTATTAAATATACCCGCCCCGGAAAATTCTGAAACACGTACTTTCCTTGCTACTTGACGACCTTCTTGAAGACACCGTTGTTGCGGCCGCCGGAAGGATCATGGTACCTGGCCCACAGCGTATCGCCGTGGTATTCAAAGATACAGGTACCGCTCCTTCGGGGATTGCATAGCCACGACAACTTGTCGCCCTTGATTTCTGCTCCTTCGAACGGCCATGGGTTCGTGGAGTTGTTTTCTCCGTACGAACCGCTGGCGACACAGTTCGTGCCGACCTCTTTGGCATGAAGGCGCATCTCGCCGTAATTGCCGTAATCCCATTTGCCCACCCAAACTCCGACGAAGGCGACGCAATTTGCTGGGACAACAACCTCTGGCACCGACTTGGTGGCGTCACCTTCACCCGCCGCGAGCATCGTTTTTTGGGCAAAAGAAGGCAGGCCGAAGCCGAGGCAGAGACAAGTGGAAAATAACACCAAAAAACTCCTGATTTTCATGGCAACCTCCTCTTGATTTAAAATGAGTACCACTCTAAAGGTGCGGTCTTTTGTCACCTATCCATAATTGTACCATATTTTATAAATAATGCAAGTACACAAAACCCGAGTGAAACGATTAGTATAAATTACTTAAAATCAGGCTCCGTCCAACCATTAGACATGAGCCATGACTTAAATTCCGGTACTTTATTCGCGATTAATAAAACATTCCACTTGCTGTAGATATCCATTCTTACATAATTACTACCTTCTAATTTTTGCTCAAACTTTGAATTTATTATTTTCTTAATAACACTTCCTTTGTATGAACTAGGTTTCTTTGTGTCAAAATTAAGAATAGGACCTAGTGCCATTTTTATTTCTTCGGAAGTACTTGAATCAAGTATTGCCAAAGTTGATGAATTTACAAGAGAGGTGAAAATATTTAACTCAATAACAAAACGAGAGGAATAATCCATTGCAAATGTAAAAATTTCCCGCGATGTTTTAGCTGAAGTGTGATTGATGCCCATGGCCTCAAGGTAACGAAGGGTGGAGGCATATTGATTTAACCCAACCAAAATATCTCTGGCTGGAATATCGCTTGATGTTAACTTGCCTTCTAGTATTTTTACAACGTCATCGTTGGATGCAGACAAAAACTCTAACGCTTTTTTTATGTCACGCTCCATATTCTTTAAATAAACACCTCTCTCCCCTTCTGGTATTTTCTTTGATCTAATTACTTTGAAATAAGTATTTCCGGCATACTGGTTTGCAGCTGTTGCTAATCCTGCAATATCAACATAACCATGTTTATGCAACACTTCTACGTAAGCAAGGTATATATAAAAAGACACCTCAGTATACGTTTGTGGTAATTTTTTATCCTTTAGTTTAAGAAACTCTTCTGGATAAATACCTTCCGCTTCTTTAAGAAAAGAGAGTTCTGGGTGATTTTCTACATAATCATATATTTCATAGATATTACCCCCGTTATCGAAAAATCTATGCGTAATGAAATAAGCGGCAGATTTCGTTTCCGCGTCATTAACACCTTTTTTAATATCCTCCACTAAAGATTTCTGAAGGGCTTCAGGTTTATTCTGTAACAAACTTTCGTAATAAGCTTTATCGTTCTGTAACAAACTTTCGTAATAAGCTTTATCGCGTTGTGCTATTTTGTTTGCCTTATCTTTTTCAAAAAAATAAAAAACGCTAAAAGAAATAAAGAAAAAAACAACAACTAGCGCAAAAAGGCTAACAAAAACAGCCTTGGATGAGATCTCGCTCACTGGCTCTTCTTGGTTATAAAAATCACCTTTTATTTCATTCATAACTTAAAATCCACCGTCGCCACTGCTACTACAATCACCGCCACCATCACCGCCACCACTACCCCCATCACCATCACCACCACTACCCCCATCACCACCGCCACCAAAAGGATTAAATGGAACATCTGCTTTAGCAACAGGCACAAGGAAAGAGCTGTCTTTTGAGTAGTTAGAGCTTATGTAACCACCAATAGTTCCCAGTATCCCAGTAACCAAGATACTTAATAAAAATGATGTTTTCTTTTTTGCTTTTTGAATCATATTAGTGGTAAGTATATCACCCAATAGTATATGTTTTGTGGATAACTACTACACACCCTTTATTTTCTTAAGTAAAGAAGCGCCTATTAATATATGAGCTGTAGCATCAATCCAAACCTCTTGATTTAAATTATCATGGCGAAAACCACCTAAAATTTTCTCCCTAATATTATTTTTAACAAAAAAAGTGTTTTCTTTTGTGTATTGCATGTCCATAATCCATAGCATTGTTTTCTCAATCACTTTTTTATTTTTCTCTAAATCCAAAGACAAAACTTCAAATATTTTTCCTGTCCCCCTAACGTAGGAAAATACCGAGCCATCTAAACTTGGGAAACTACCATCTTTTAACTGTTTCGAAACATACCAATCGTTAATTTTACTAGCATTTTCTAATAGTTCTTTATTATTTGTTTTTTTACTTATCTCTTTAAATAAATAAATTAATTCCGGATACCTAGCTAGTTCTAATCTATTTTCCTTAATCCCCTTTTCATAATCTTCTAAAACAATCTTAGTAAATTCTTTTGCTTTTTTTAAATAATCATCATCTTGAGACGCGACATCCATAAAATGAATAGCGATCTGTGAATATAAAATCGGCTCATAACCTAAGTTGGGAATGAGGCTGATAATCATCTTTTCGCTTTTTTGGGCTTCTTCGTGTTCACCCAAAACAACAGCCAGTCTTCTGTAATAAATTAAAGACAGACAACGCGAATATTCGGGAATGTATGGATGGTCATATAAGTTTTCTCTAAGATATAAAAAACTTTTTCTTGCTGGTTCTTTATACAAATCGTTTTTAGTCGTTTCTCCCCACAAAGAAAGCGCCCATGCTGTCAGAGCTGACCGAACCCAGTCTATTTGACTAATCTTGCCTGAGAGCGGATTTATAATCGGTGGAATATTACCATCGCTTTCTTGAATCCTACAAATAAAGTCGGCGCTTTTGTTAACACTCTCGTAAAAACTAGAGTAAATCTCTTCTTCTTTAGTATCATCAAAATGATTGTTACTTAAAACAATTGGCCCACTCAAAGATAATGGCTTCTTTTTTGTTGATTCTATAAAATTATCAACTTCAAATATTTCAATTAAAGCGTTCGGCAAAAAAAGTCTTGAGACACCAATCTTCTTTTCAATAAGGCTTACCAAAAAATCATTTAAACCACTGAATGAAACACAGTTAAAAACAGCTGGTAAAAACCAACCCCGTCTACCGCCTACCGACATAAGATAGCCTTTTTCTGTATAAATAAAATTTGATGCTTTTTCCTTTTTTAAAAGCGGGATCCTTAAGCTAGAGAGAATTGCGATTTCAATCGTTGTGCTATTTAGCTCTTCAAACGAAACTGGTTTAAACCTTTCATCCCTACAGGCAAGTATCGTTGCCTCTTCAATAGCACCCCCAAGCGGTAAACTCTCGATTATACGAGAACCGCGTAACTCACCACCAACCCACAAAGCAACGTCAACGTTCACTTTTTGAGAAAACCGACCTGTGGTAATTTTTGGCAAATCTTCCCTGTTGCCACCTTTTTTCAAAAAATTTTCTAAGATATGTCTAGAATGATTAAGTGCTTCTTCTTTTTCTTTTTCTTTTAAGCCGAAACGAATTGGTAAATTATCACTATGGTATTTTTCTTTATTTTCCCAAATCTCGAATTCGTTAGATAAAAAAATACTTTGCCAATCACTGGCGGAACTAAAGTTGTTTTTCTCAAGAGCTTCATTAAGCCCGCCTTTTCTACAAAAAATAAAGGATGGTTTTTGTTTTGTTTTATCAAAAAAATTACCCTTCAAGAACCTTTCTTGATGTGGAAGATCAATAAACACAACTTCATTTTCTAGTGAATTTTTTAAAAGCCAAGAAGAAAAAGCATTTATCTGCCTTAAATAATAGATATCGTTAAGTGTCTCAAAAAGATTAAGAAAAAACATAGATATTGTTGTAATTAGGCTTAATTGTATATACCAACACATTCGTTGTAAAATTCACACAATGCCAAACGAAACAGAAACCGGAAAACTAAAAATAAAGGAAATCATAGAAAAAGAGGTTTTTGTAACAAAAGACAAAGAAAGAATTGTCGACCAAAATGGAGTAGACAATAGCTGGCTCTTTGATTTTAGGCGTGTTTTTTTAAGAGCAGATATCCTTGATACGGTAAGCGAATTATTTTGGGAAAAAATAAAAAATGAATACCCTTTCCAAATAGGTGGCGTTGAAGTTGCCTCTATCCCCCTTATTACCTCTTTTGTTTTGAAAACTAAAGAAAAAGGCAAAATATCAAATGGTTTTTTTATACGTAAATCACGTAAAAAAAGTGGTTTACTAAAAATGATTGAGGGAGAAATATCTAACGAAAAAATCATTTTGGTTGACGACATCTTAAATACCGGGAAAAGTTTTATTAGACAAGTTGAGGTTATTGAGGCGCTTGGCAAAAAAGTTAGTGCGGTATTTGTTGTCTTAAGATTTAGAGATTTACAATATTATGAATATTTTAACGAACGTGGAATAAAAATTATCTCTCTTTTTGAGATTAATGATTTCAAGGACACACTAAAAATAGAAAATCTTATTAAATACGAAGAAAGACAAACACCGATGCCATTTGAAACAGAGTGGTATTTCAAGAGCGAAAATCCAGACTACTTTAAGGTCATTCCAAAATCTCTACCAGCAATAGATAATGAAAAAATTTATTTCGGTGGAGATAATGGAACTTTCTGGGCGTTAAATCAATCAAACGGAAACATAGCATGGAAATATAAAATTCTGTTTGGCGACAAAACAAAAAAAGTTTTTTCTTCGCCGATCGTCGACAATAATACTGTTTACTTTGGCGCCAACGACGGAAATTTTTATGCACTAGATTCAGAAAATGGAAAACGTAAATGGGTATTCATGGAAGCAGATTGGGTGGCCTCCTCTCCATGCATATCAAAAAGTTTAAATAGTATCTTTGTTGGACTAGAGTTTGGATTATGGGGAAAGCAAGGATGTCTTGTAGCCCTAGATTTAAATACAGGTAAAAAGAAGTGGGAATTTTCAATGTCTCAAATATCTTACTCATCACCCGCCTATTCTACGGAATCGAACATAGTTGTTTGTGGTAATAATAATTATTCTGTTTATGGATTAGATGCAAAAACAGGAAAATTGGTCTGGGAATTTAAGACAGATGGTGAAGTAAAAGAATCTTTCGCCTTTGACGAAAAACGTGGGTTAGTAGTTTTTGGTTCATTTGATTCGTATGTATATATTTTGGAAGCAAAAACAGGAAAACTTGTTCATAAAACAAAGACAAATGAGGCAATATATTCTACTCCGTTGGTCCATGATGATTTTGTATACGTAGCTTCGCTTGATAAAAATCTATATTGCATTGATTTAAAAAATGGCGCAATTGTATGGAGTTTTGCGACAAATGGCAGAATTTTTTCTTCTCCTGAAATAATTAACGACAAGATATATATTGGCTCAAATGATGGAAGACTATATGAACTTGATAAAAAGACAGGAGAGAACACCGCTCTTTTCCAAGCAACTGAGCGGATAACAAACAAGGTCGTTTATAGTAAAAAAACCGATAGAATATTTCTAACAACTTTTGCCAATGAGATTTATTGTTTAAAAAAGAATCTCTAAAATTAGTCTAATTACCAATTGCACTTGAGATTTTGTTTTCCAATTCCGTAATCAAAACACGTTCCTGTTCCCCGTTATCACGATTGCGTATTGTCACCGTGCCGTCTTCTAAGGTATCAAAATCAATCGTCACGCAAAACGGTGTACCAATTTCATCTTGTCGGCGGTAACGCTTACCAATATTTCCATTGTCATCCCAAGCAACACGAGGAATTACTTTTTTTAAGTTTGTATAAACTTCACGCGCCTTTTCGATAAGCTCTGGTTTATTTTTCAAAAGAGGAAATACAGCAACAATAACAGGCGCAATACTTGGAGATAATTTTAAATAAACGCGAGTTTCACCGCCAAGATTATCTTCTGTGTAAGCGCTGGTTAAAACAGCAAGAACTGTTCGTTCAACACCAAATGATGGCTCAATAACATGTGGAACATATCTTTCTTTTGTTTCTTCGTCATAGTAAGACAAGTCAGTACCACTTCCTTTTGAGTGCGCAGTTAAGTCAAAATCGGTTCTGTATGCCAAACCATAAAGCTCTTTACGCCCAAAAGGGAAATCAAACTCAAAATCAATTGTTCGCTTAGAGTAATGCGCGCGGTCACCATCCCCCACTTCAAGTTCGTAAACATTTTCTTCTTTGATACCAACCTCTTTAATCCAACCCTTCATCGCTAAACGAAATTTCTCAAAGGCATTTTCCCATTCAAGAGGTTTTACGAAATACTCAATCTCCATTTGCTCAAACTCACGCGCGCGAAAAATAAAATCTCTAGGAGCAATTTCGTTTCTAAAAGCTTTACCAGTTTGCGCCGTGCCAAAAGGTAATCGTGGATGAAAACTATCTACAACATTTTTAAAGTTAACAAACATTCCCCCGGCGGTTTCTGGACGCAAATAAACTACAGATGATTCATCTTCTGTCGCGCCGGCATTTGTCTTGAACATCATGTTGAACTGCCTCTCTCCCCCGAGCTTCCCACCACATTCTCCACACTTCTCTTTATTCTCTAATGTATCTGCACGAAATCTTTTTTTACATTTATCGCACTCAGTAAGCGGATCGGAAAAACCAGACACATGACCAGATGAATCCCAGACTTTTGGATTCATTAAAATCGCGGCATCAACTCCATACATATCTTCTTTTTCTTCGACAAATCTTTTCCACCATAAATTAATTATGTTTCGTTTTAAGGCGACACCAAGTGGGCCGTAGTCCCATGTACCAGCAAGGCCTCCGTAAATTTCCGAACCTTGATATATAAACCCGCGTCGCTTACAAAGCGACACAATTTTCTCCATAAGCCCTTCTTCTTTTTTGTTGTCAGACATGTTTATTTGACGATTATATCATTTCCGCTCTTAAACGATTGGTCGTTGTTTAAGGTGGTGGTTAGTGGAGAAAATATACCTGAAATAACGCTCTCGGTAAACTCGTCACTACCTTCGTATGAGATATCGCCAGTCAATGACGCTGTTCTGCCAACCTGGCCGAGTGATGGCGTAAATCCTACTTTAAAAGAAACTTCTCTGATTGGCTTAGTAAAACCAACTCCAGGCTCAACTGCTCCGATATTCCAAACAACTTCCCCTGTCTTATCATTAAAAGTTACTTGTTCATTCTCTGGAGAAATTGTTCCAGTAAAACGAACGTAGGAAGGCAGCGTTGTCTTAACTGTAGCTTTAGTAATTCTGTTAGTAGAGTTTACAGCCGTGAAAGTAATCGCGTATGTAGTTTCTTTCCCCACCTGTGGTGGCAATTTACCCTCATTACTAAACGGACCACCGTAATACAAAATTCTTGGAGTAATCTGGAAATCGGAATTTACCCTAATGGTAGTTTTTGATTGAGATGAAACCGATTGACTACCACTTGTCTCGACGTCTGAAAATTCTCCATAAACATTAACTGAAACAACCAACTCTTTGCTTGAAAAATTATTCGACGACGTTTCTGGCCTAAACGAAAAACTCATTCTTCCACTACTCCCTGGCTGAATTTCTCTCAATTCATTAATACTGTTTTTATCCCAAATAATGGTGTTATTACCTGAGTTATAAAAACCACGATCCGCAGTGACCGACGACTGGTCCAACGACCCGCCAGAAAACTGAACCTCAATTCGAGCATTTGTGATTTTTGTAGGAAGATTATTTTTCCAAATTATTTCACTCTGTATACCACTACGAGATGACACCGCAACGACATCGTCGCTTTTACCATTAATTAAAAGGTTGGCGCTCAAAAATGGTCTCTTAATTGCAACCGAATGAAATGCCGAATTATAAGCGACCCCTATCGCTTGTTCGTCTTTAAAATCTTGTTCACCAGTATAAACACGGAAGGTTCTATCCTCACCGTCTTGGCCGTGAATAATTCCTGTTACCGAAATTTCTTTAAATCCACCTTTACTTAAGTCCCCAACCCTCCAAACATTATTACCAAAAGTTGGTTTCGGTTCAGAGCTTTTATAATCAAAGCCAGCCGGATATTCGATTCGCAACAAAAGATTATTTACACCCTCTGTGGAATTAGAAGAAGCCCTTACTTTAAATTGGTAACTCTGGTTGTCACTACCTTCTTCGGGGGCATCAACGGAAAGACTAACTGGAGCAGTGTTTATGCGGACAATATAATTTGCCTCTTTCGTAAAAACGGCGTTAGACCCTGCTATTCGATATTCAAGGGTAAATTTTATTTCTTTGTCACTTCCTTCTGCTCCAAATAGTTTTAACTTTTCAATTTTCTCTACCGAGTTGCCTGATTTTATTTCTCCTAATGAATCTCTTTCTCTTTCAATATCCTGTGTATCTTGAGCGCCAGCCCCTTTGGGATATTCAATAATCAAATCAGCAAGCTCAAGAGTTGCACTATTACCATTATGAACCACAACCTGAAGAGCTAGTTCTTCACCCCCCGCAACAAATGCTGGCCCTGCTATTTCTATTTTAATATTTTTTGAGGAAACAATATTCCCGCCAACAAAAAAAGTATACAAAGCGTACAAAACTGAAATTATAAAAAAGATTAACGCTCCGAGAAATATTTTTTTAAACATTGATGTTGGGGTTTTTGTTTCGCTTAAATTGTCGACTGCTTCTTCTTTAGGAACCTCGTCTTCCCATTCTTTTTTTATACCGTAATTTTTTGCTTCTAGTTTCCCTGGGTGCACAAAGCTTTTCCCGCGTGCGAATGAACTATAAAGCTTCTTGGAAACTCCATCAATTGGACTAAAGTCTTTATTTTCTGACATCGCCATATTATATCACGCGTTATAGATGAGTCTCTTTAAGAGCTTTGTTAATTTCCTTAAACAACTCACTTTTTACCGACAGAGTGTCTTTAATCTTTCCCTCATTAACCTCCCCCAAAAACACTTGAGCTAGCCTATCGTTTTCTCCCCAATAACCAAGGTGGTTTAAAATGCGAGCCGCCATTATCCCTTCAACCAAAAGAAGATCTTCAAAGCTGATATCTTTTGTTTTTATGAATTCCATAAACTTATTAACCTCTTCAAACAAAGGAGCGTTGCGTTCCTCTCCGTGTAAAAGCCGACGCGCGAGCGAAAACACCCTCGCAAGAACTTTCATTTTTGTTGTTCCGTATTCATTCAGTAAAATTTGTTTATCGCCACCAAAAACATCCACCACCCGCCACATATTTTTTCCAAAAACCAAATCTATTTTACAAACAGAAAAGTCTTGCAATAAATATCGCAATTTTGCCTTACTAAGCCTTACACCTTGAGCGGTAGCGAAAATCAAACCAAAATCTTTTGTTAGAAGATAAAACATACGGTTTGCTTCTCCTAAGTTCACACCACCCAAGACGATACTCTCTGTTGTGTATCGATGGTACGACATACTAAATAATCAGTTTTAAAACAAAAGATATGTCATCAAAAGAAACTTCTTCTCCGATAACAACATCAGAAAAGTATATCCCTTTAATACTCACGGCTTGAGAAATTTCTGCCTGCCATTTTTCTACAAAACTTTTTCCGTTCTCGTTTGTTGAAATACTAAGTGAGACAATATCTTTAGGGTTTAATTTTTCTTTCTTTCTTAAGTCTTGGACTGCGCGAATGAATTCACGGACCTGTCCTTCTTCTTTTAACTCGGGGGTTATTGTGACATCAAACAACACAGACCCTTTTTCAAGAGAAGCGTTGTGTGTAATTTTTTTCACGTTTACTTCCTCCTTCACCAGCTCTTCAAAAAATTCACCATCTTGCTCGGATACTTCTAACAAAGAGAGTGGTTGGCGAACCTTAATCCCGTGAACAGCGCGCGCGGCAAGGGCTTGTTCAACTATTCTTCTAGTATTCAACATTTCCCCAATTAAATCTTTGTTTGACCTATTTATCTTCGGCCATTTCTCAAGATGAACACTTTCTTTATCTTTTTCAGTTTTAATTTTTTGATACAAATCTTCCGCAACAAAAGGCATGAATGGCGCAAGAATCTTAGAGAGTTCTTTCAAAACAAATAATGTTGTTTCAAGTCCTGCTTTTTTATCTTCTACATTTTCGTCCCTAAACCATCCTTCGGATGGTCGGGCGTTCAAACCATTTGAGTTTGAATTAGCCTTAAAACGTTCTCGCGAACGGCGAATGTACCAAGTCGATAAATCTTCAATAAAATCCCCGATTGGTCTTGTTGCCTTATCAATCTCATATTTATCCATACCATCCGACACTGCTTCCTTAAGTTCGTTTAATCTCGCGATAATCCACTTATCCAAAACATTTTTACTTTCATCTTTAGCTTCTACTTTTTCAGCATACAGCGCGTAAAAAGAATAAACATTCTCGAGGCGCACAACAATTTTTCTGTATACATCAGAAACCGAAGCTTCAGACAAACTCAAATCCTCGGCCCGCATAATTGGAGACGAGAGTAAATAATATCGAAGTGAATCTGCTCCGTATTTTTCAATAACCTTAATTGGATCAGGGTAATTCTTTAAGCGCTTTGATATTTTTTTGCCGTCTTCGGCCATCACCATCCCGTTAACAATAACGTTTTTATATGGAGCCTTCCCAAAAAGAGCCGTGCTCAAAATCAAAAGCGTATAAAACCAACCACGCGTTTGATCTAACCCTTCCGCGATAAAATCTGCAGGGAAATTATTTTTAAATTCTTTTTCGTTCTCAAAAGGATAGTGGAATTGCGCAAATGGCATTGACCCTGATTCAAACCAACAATCAAACACTTCCAAAACACGTGTCCTTTCTCCCCCGCATTCACAATTTAGTTTTACATCATCAATATATGGACGATGAAAATCAAGGTTTCCGTCTTTATTGCGAGGGATTGATTCGAAAATCATTTTTTCAAACTCCGCATTACTTAAGAAATCGTCCCCTCTCTCTTTTTTCATCTTTACTGCACTTTCCACTGAAAGCCCTAATGCCATAGTAAAAAGCAACCACGCCGTGTATTCATGTGTAACAATAAGAACATTTTTCCCTTTATGCTCTTTTTCAATATTTGAAACAGCTTCAAAAACCCTTTTCTTTAAGTCAGCTAAATTCTCCCCGTTTGGAGCCCTCTTTGTAAATTTTTCTTCTAAAGAAGAGAAGTAGCCGTGATATTCCTCGTTGGTCTTTCCATTAAAATCACCAACATTTATTTCAGCCAGTCGTGGATCAAAGATAACACCAGAATTTTGTAGACCAAGTTCTTCGGCAAGAATAGACGCTGTTTGTCTTGTGCGCATAAGTGGCGAGGAAACAATGAGGTCAATTTTTTCTTTTTTTAATTTCTGCGCGCTTTCCTTAACTTGCTCTCTCCCTTTTTCAGTTAGGTTGTCTATGTCTGTCTCTTTTGTTTTTGGAGTTCTTGTTACATTACTTTCTGCTTGCCCATGTCTTATTACAAAATAATTATTAGAAGACGCTTTTGCCAATTTTTTAATATCAGAAAGCGAACCAACAACAAACGGTTTTTCGCATTTATTACATTTCCAAACAGGAATCGGCGCTCCCCAAAAACGAGCTCGAGAAACTGCCCAGTCGCGAGCGCCTTCAAGCCACTTACCAAAACGGTTAGTACCGATTGATTCTGGAACCCAATGTATCTTTTTATTTTCTTCAACGAGTTTATCTCTAAATTTACTAACCTCAACAAACCAAGAACTTGAAGCATAATTTAAAAGTGGCGTCTCACATCGCCAACAAAGCGGATATGAGTGAACTATCTTTTCTTTAGAGAAGAGTGTTCCTTTTTGCGCAAGATATTTAATTATTTCTATATCCGCCGATTGAGTATCTCCTTTTTGTTTAACATATTTACCAGCGAAATCTCTTACCTCGGGTTTAAATTGTCCACTCATTGAAACGTGTTGAACAAAAGGGAGTTTTTCTTTGATTCCAAGTTCCATGTCTTCTGCACCAAAAGCCGGAGCTTCATGAGCAATACCAGTACCGCTTTCCGCCGTCACAAAATCGGCATGATAAACCTTCCAGCCATTCTCGTGGTTCTTTATTGTTTTATCGTTTAGATAATAATCAAAAACCGGAATATAAGCTTTACCAACTAACTCAGAGCCTTTGAATTCTTTTTCTATTTTATATGGAGTATTAAAAACAAATTCTAATCTTTCTTTTGCAAGAACGTATTTTACTCCCTCCGTCTCAACCTTCACATAATCAATATCTTTATTCACCGCAATCGCGACGTTCCCTGGCAATGTCCAAGGAGTTGTTGTCCAAGCTAAAAGGTAAGTTCCTGGCTCATCGGCGAGTTCAAATTTTGCCGTCACCGAAATGTCAGTCAGATCGGTATAACCTTCCGCAACCTCTGATTGCGCAAGTGGTGTCTCGCAACGTGGACAAACATACATAATTTTATGTCCTTCGTAGACAAGGCCTTTTTCATGAAGAGTTTTAAATGCCCACCAAATAGATTCTGTGTATGTCGCATCCATTGTTTTATAGGCATGCTCCATATCAACAAAACGTCCTAATCTTGGAACAACTTCTTTCCAATTTGAATCAAAACGAAGAACCGCTTTTTTTGCCGACTCGTTAAACTTATCAACTCCATACTCTTCAATATCTTTTTTATGTCCAAGATTTAACTCTTGTTCAATTAAGTTTTCTATCGGAAGACCATGACAATCCCAACCCCACTGTCTGCGTACAAAATTACCACGCATCGTTTGGTAACGTGGAATAGCGTCTTTTATTGTCCCGGCTAAAATATGTCCGTAGTGTGGCTCCCCTGTTGCGAAGGGTGGTCCATCGTAAAATACGAATTTATCATCCGCTTTCTGTTCTAGCGTTTTCTCAAAAATTTTATTTTCTCTCCAGAATTTAAGTATCCTTTTTTCATTCAGAGAAACCTGTGTATCTTTTTGTTCTTCCATATTGTCTTATATTAGCAAATTACATTTTCTCTGGCGCAGAGATACCTAAAAGCGACAGTGTTTTCGCTAAAATTATTCTGGTCGACAAAACAAGCTCTAGAGCCCCAACGTTGTAATTATCCTCCTCAATAACTCGCGTGTCGCGGTAAAACTGTGAAAATTGGGAGGCAAGCTCATAAGCATAAGTGTTCAAACGGTTGACCTGACAATCCTCTGTTGATAATTCAACAATTTCTGGAAACTGTAGGAGCTTAACAGCAAGGTCTCTTCCAGATTTATTTTTCAAAATTTCATCAAGTTTAATTCCGTTAGGAGAAAGTGCTTTAGTATTTGCGATTATCGATGACATGCGGGCATGAGCATACTGCACATAAAAAACAGGATTCTTGTCTGAATGCTCTTTAGCTAAAGCAACATCAAACTCCATATGGGTATTAAGCGCGCGTTCATTATAAAACCAACGCACCACATCAAGACCAATTTCTTCTACCAAATCTTCAAGTAATACAACATTACCTGCGCGCTTCGACATTTTTGAAACTTCACCGTTTTCTTTAAGCGAAACGAGTTGGGTTATGAAAACCTTAAACTCTCCTTCCCAACCAAGCATTTTTTTAACAGCCGTCATTCGTTTAACATGTCCGTGATGATCTGCTCCCCAAACATTAATCACTTCCCCATAACCACGCGAGAATTTATCTGAGTGATACGTAATATCTGAAAGAAAATAAGAAAATGACCCGTCGCTTCTTAAAACAACTCTGTCTTCGTCGTCACCATATTCTGTTGTCTTTGCCCACCACGCTCCCTCTTTTTCATAAACAAGATTTTTCTCCTTGAGCTCATCAAACATTTTTTGATTAGAACCACTCGCTCTTAACTTCCCGTCTTCTGAATACCATTCATCAAAACGAACTAAAAGTTTTTCTTCAATAAAATCTCGGTTATCTCTTTGTATTAAAGTCGCTAGTTTAAATCCGGCATCGGCTTCGCTCATTTGCGAAAAATCGTTTTGCTCTATAAGAGCGGATGTCATCTCTCCTTTATATTGTTCCCCTGTCCCAAGCGCTAATTTACCAAGCTCTTTAATTTGATTGCTCTCGCGGGAATCATTCACATAATATTCACGTGTCACATTTCCTCCTGCAAAAGAAAAAATGTTCGCTAAAATATCTCCGTAAAAAGCTCCACGACCATGACCTAAATGCAAAGCGCCAGTTGGGTTTGCTGAAATAAATTCAATATTTATTTTTTTACCTTTTATAAAATCAAAACCTTTTTCAGACTCTTTTACTGTTTTATTTAGTTCACTTAAAACAGCTTCGGAAGATAAAGTGAAATTTATAAACCCAGGTCCGGCAATATTCGTCTCTGAAACTTCATCTATAAATTCTTTATCTTTTTTAAGCTCGTCTATAACCAACCCTGCAATATCTTTTGGGTTTTTATCCGAAATCTTAACGACCATCGCAACATTAGTAGTGTAATCACCAAAACGATTATCAGCAGAAATATTAAAAGAAACTTCCCTTAATTCCGGGAAAATATCCTTGAGAACTTTATCTAATTTTTCTCTCAAAAAGTGAACCACCATAAGGCGATTCTAGCACGATTGACCGTTTTTTAAAGCTAACCTCCCAAAAGCCCGCTGGTTACTTTCCAGAACTACCAAAACCCTTGCCGCCTCTGTCTGTTTCGCTCAATTCTGAGACTTCAACAAATTCTACTTGTTCAATTTTCTGAATTATCATCTGGGCGACCTTCTGCCCCTTTTCAAACTTATATGCTCTGTTGCTTAAATTAACTATTCCAACTTTAACCTCTCCGCGATACCCAGCATCTATAACTCCGCCCAACGTTTTAATTCCATTTTTTATAGCAATACCACTTTTATCCCAAATAAGTCCAGCGTATCCGTCTGGAATTTCAAGTGCAATTCCAGTTGGCACTTCTTTCCATTCACCCGAAGCAACCTCTATTTCTTCTCGTGAAAGTAGATCAAAAGCCGCATCTCCTTTATATGCGTAAACTGGAACCGGTAAATTTTTATCTAATCTTTTTATTTTTATTTGCATCAAGATATTCTATAACTAAGCACCTCGAACAAGAAATGCTAGATTGACAGCAACGTCCTAAAAAGATAGTTTTGTGGTAGTAAGCTCCTCGTTAAACAAACAACCGAAAGGAACAACGTGAAATATACCTCAGCTGAAAAACCGCCAGTTGTGGCCTACAAGCCATACCGAGACCGGAAGCCAGACTATCAATTCCGGGACCTTGCAACCAGCATCATGGAATACGGTGAAATTTCCCACCCACCACAAGGAGAAGAAGCAAAACGCTTGAGTGGAGTGCAGCTCCGCTATCAGATGGAAAACGGATTTCCCCTCATGACTGAAAGAAATCTGACCCTTGCGCTTGGGGGGTCGAACGGTGAAATAATCGGAATGACCCACGGCGAACGCACCCTCAACGGCCTCATGAAATATGGGTGCCCGGAAGTATTCTGGAAAAATTGGGTTACCCCGGAAAAATGCGCCATTTTTGGACTCCCCCCAGGAGATCTTGGTGACGGTTCGTATGGCCCTCAGTTCGGGAAACCGAAATGCGAAGGTGGTGAATTCAGTCAAATCGAGGCAGCCCTTGCGCTTGCAAAGGCTTTCCCCGATACCAGAACCATTCGGATAACAACCTGGCGCTTAGTGGAGCTGCTACTGAATGCCGATCCAAAAAAACGGCGGACGGTGGTTGCTCCGTGTCACGGTGATTTCACAGTCGTAATCAACCGGGAAAGAAAGACGCTTAAGATCATTCATCGACAGCGCTCTGCTGACCTTCTCGTCGGATGGACAGGCAACGTCACTCAATATGCCTGGATGGGTATGGTGTTTGCACACCTCCTTGGTTACACAATGACCGAGCTTGTGCACTACATTGAAGACGCCCATATTTACAAGCGTCAATATGAATCTTTCCGCGAACTGTTCGCAAACCAAACCAAGCCGTTCCCGACGGTTACCATTGACGAAACTGTCACTGACTACTTCAGTTTTCGTCGCGAACATCTCTTCTTGGGCAATGACTACGATTGCGGGCCGAAAATGATCATTCCAACCCCCATCTAAACGCTTTTCCCTTTCACAAAAATCGCCATTCGTGGCGATTTTATTTTTTGACAAAAATTTTATCCCGACATATAAATAACACTAGTAAGAAACTAAGGAGACCTTTTTATGAACAAACCACAAGTAAACATTGCACACGCCGTAACTGAAGATTACCGCAAAACTCTAGAGCAAATTATCCGCGACGGAGTATGCCCTTTTTGCGTGGACTTCTGTCAGGGAAACAAGCCGAGGTATCACCCCAACCCAATCATCATAGAAACAGATTGGTGGGCAGTAACTAAAAACATGCGACCATACCCTGGAAGCTCACTTCATTTACTTCTGGTGTACAAGAAGCATGTTCTCTATCCGTGGGAGATAGACCAGAAAGCTTGGGATGATTTGCGAAATGTTATGAAAAAACTCGCAACAGATTATTCCCTCACGCATGGGACTCTCTTCCAGCGCTTTGGCGATACCGAGTTCACGGGAGCAAGCGTGACCCACTTCCATGGTCAGCTCATCGTCGGTACATCAAGAAACGAAGGGACCGATCCATTGGTTGTCTATTGTGGATACAAGGTTCCTGGAAAATGAAAAGAAACCAAAAAGGCGATCTTTGCAGATCGCCTTTTTTTATTTTTATAAAAAACAAAGCCCCCGTAGGGGGCTTAAAATGAAACACGGACAACTTTCACTTCGCGGTTTCGAAGAGCCTCACGGCCATTCAAATTAGCGTAGCCGTCTTTAAAGTACACGCTCCGAACACGTGCCTCTGCAAGCATTTGCGCGCAAGAAACACACGGAAAGACTGTTTGGTAGATATCAGCCCCACGAAGCGAGATGTTTTTTCGCGACGCCGCTGCCGTGAGTAACGCTCTTTCCGCATGCATGAAAAGAGAACACTCAATCATCTCCCCTGCCTGAAAATTACTCCGGGGATCCCCATTCGCATACTGCTGTTGAGGCGGTACGCTTTCGTTGAATGCGGCCAAACGCTTCCCATCGCGAGTAACCGCAATGGCTCCAATCTGACGCCAAAAATCAGAACTCCTTTTACTGAGTTCGTCTGCTTGGCGCAAAAATTTCCGAGCAGCCTCTGACGATGTCACGATAATGTCTTCGTCTGGAGGAAGCTTGGAAAGCGCAGCCATTCCATCCCAACGGAGGAAGAACGGGATGAAAGTAATGCGTTTGCGGCCGAAAAATCTTTTAGCCACGTAACGCGAAACATCTTCGTCCGGAAGAATAAGTCGCACATCCTTCCGCATCGCAAGAGACCTAAGACCGACCGTGTTTACAACTGAAACTAAGTCGAGTGCCGGCGATACCAATCCTTTGGTTTGATTCAACATCATCGCCAAAAGCTTGGGTTCAACAGCTCTCATGTCACGGGCTATCCCGACAATTGCGTGTGACACACTCGGGTGAAGTAAGTGAAGTTCTTGTGCCCCACTTTCTTCAATAAAACGCCGATACCCTTCGTGAAAAACAGGGATGTATGCAACCGCAACGGTCCTCATGATTTCGTGCCACTTATTCGAGACAGGAAACCTTCAATGACGCGATGAAGCTCCTCTGCAAGCTGTGACGCCCCAGTCAGAATCAAGGCGGAAAGCCGTGCCGTGGTCGAGTCATCAGACTGAGGAACCAACCACTCCAGCCGGCCACAATGCTTCATCAGGTGGTCGATATGACTCTGATCCACATCTTTGGTCCCCTTCGACATAATGAGGACATCGGGGTGAATTTTTTCGACAAGCTCTTCCAGTCGTGCCCCCACATCGCGCACAGTCACGAGGTCAACGTGCCTGGTATGCAATAGCATCTCGACACGATCACCAAATGCATCAAACGGCCGAGCAGGTTCTCCTGGTTTTTGCTTTCGCTGCCGTGTCAATTCGTCAGAGTCGACACCAACCACGAGAAAGTCTCCCGCCGCTTTCGCTTTTTCAAGGTAACGAAAATGACCCTTATGCGCCATATCGTATACACCCTGAGTCAGAACAACGACAAACCCTCCTTCCTGCAAATGCCTGACCACGCGAACCAACTCCTCGTGGTCTTGCACAAATCGTGTTTCCTGATTCCTTTGGCGGAAATCAAAAAGATTCTTGACGATTCGGGCAAACCTTGTTTTCGGTGATACTTCCATACAAACAGAACCTTCTAATGGCGTGTTCATTCTAGACTCCTCGGTAAATGGAAAGGTCAAACTGCGTTAATTTATATTCCTTGAGATGCCAAAAGTAAACCCCCTACAAAAAACTTACTTTACTCCACCCTATTTTCTTTGTTAGTCTAAGCAAAGAAAGTCCTTCCCATATACACAAGAAATGGAGCGTCGAAATGTCAAAACCACAACTTGCCGTAATTGCAGCAATCGAGGAAAAAACCAGAGCGATGGGTATCAACAACAAACTCCTCTGGAGGATCAGTGGCGACCTTCCAAGGTTCAAGGCGCTAACCGAAGGTCAGGTAATTATCATGGGGAAAAACACCTACCTCTCCATAGGTAGACCACTCCCAAATCGCCACAATATTGTCGTCAGTAAAACACTCGGGATGGTTTCGGGGATCGCTGTTGCCCACTACTTTGAGAACGCTATCGCATTTGCGAAAACTCTCAACTCCGAAAAGATATTTTTTATCGGAGGAGGAGAAATTTTCCGTGCGGCACTCCCGATCGCCGACATGCTTTATCTAACGCTCGTTCGCGACAACGAAGTAAAAGCTGATGCGTTTTTTCCTACCTACGAGAAATCATTCGTACAGGTCCCTGGTTCAGAAGAATCTCATCTCGACCATAGCCCGCCATTTCGTTATGTAGACTTTGTTCCCCGAAGATAACTTCGCGCTTCGTTTGCTCTAAACATCAAAAAAACCGATCACAGTTGTGATCGGTTTTTTCTATTAAAGATTTATTTTCTATTTAACCTCAATTCCGGCAGAACGAGCGGAACCTTCGATTATTTTCATTGCTGCTTCAATATCGTTTGCAGTTAAATCTGGCATTTTCTTTTCAGCAATTTCTTGTAACTGCTGTTTTGTTATTTTTCCAGCTTTTGTAACTTTCTGTTTAGCAGCTCCTTTCTCAATACCAGCTGCTTTCAAGATAAGTCCTGTTACTGGAGGTGTCTTAACAACGAAATCAAATGTTCGATCTTCGTAAACGCGGACAACAACTGAAACTTTTTCTCCAACATTCTCTTTTGTTGCTTCATTAAATTTATTAACGAAATCTCCAATGTTCACTCCGGCCTGACCCAAGGCAGGTCCTAGTGGTGGCGCAGGTGTTGCTTTACCGGCCGCAATTTGTACTTTTATTTTTTTTGTTATTTTTTTTGCCATATATTTATATTTTCTTTACCTGAAGGAAATCAAGCTCAACTGGTGTCTCGCGACCGAACATCGAAACCAAAACCTTAACCTTGCCACGTTCGCTATCAACCTCAGAAACCCTCCCTTCAAGCTCCTTAAATGGGCCGTCGGTGATGGTGACCATTTCACCCTGTGTTAGGGCAATTGTATGCTTCACCGTATCAGATTTCATGCGAGCAAACAACCCATCAACTTCTTTTTGATCTAGTGGAACTGGAGTTGTCCCTGCGCCAACGAAACCAGTCACACGTGGAGTGTTGCGAACAACATACCAAGAATCGTCTGTAACAACCATATCAACGAGAACATATCCTGGGTAGATTTTCTCTTCGGTCTCAACACGCTTCCCTCCCTTTATCTTTATCTTCTTTTCAACTGGAACAATAATATTAAAAATTTTATCTTCCATACCAAGAGACTCCACGCGCTGTTTTAGATTTCGCATAACGGCGTTTTCATATCCTGCATACGTGTGTATTGCGTACCAGTTTCTATCTAGATTTATTTCTTGCTTAGCCATGTTATTGCAAAATGAAAGTCTTTATCAAAAAAGTAAAACCGAAGTCAAAAGCACCAAGCCCATAGCCGACGATTATCGAAATCAAAATAACAACGATGGTAAAAGCAATAGTCTGGGCTTTTGATGGCCAGCTAACATGCTTCATTTCGCCTTGTGTTTCCCTTAAATATTCAGTTAATTTCATACTTTTAGTTAAAAACGCCCCCTCGGGCATTTGCACCACTCTACCTCTTATTCGAAAAAAGGTCAACCTGGCTTTTTTCCCTTTCAACCTAAGAGCACGGATAATTTTCTGCTGAAAATTTCCTCGAGCTCGCGTCGCCACGCTCGCTAGTCTCTTAAGCTGAAAGGTTGAGTGGTATGTTTCAAAAAGAAAAGAAACCCAAAAGACAAAAAACAGGGGTGACCCCTGTTTTTTTATCACACCTATTTTCGTCCTTACTATTTAATTTCGTAGGAAATACTGACGTTAACGTTAATTTTATTCTCACCCTTTGCTATTTGTGGAGCAACACTTGCCTCTGAAGCATCTCCTCCCATCCCCATAGCTGATTTACTAAAGTAGATAGGATAATTTCCGTTACTTTCTGAAAAACTAACGACTCTCACCAACTTGACTCCCAACTCTTTTGCTAAAACATCAGCCTTGGCTTTAGCGTCATCAATTGCCTTCTTTCTCGCTTCGGCTTTCAAAGTGTCCTCATCATCTATCGCGAAATTAGGTCCAGAAATATCGCTAACTTTCAACTTCCCTAATCCTGCAATAATTTTTCCAGCATCATCGGTATTTCTTATCTTAACGCTAATTGTTTCTGAAACCTCATAACCAATTAGGGTTTGTCTTCCTGGTGGACAATAACCGGAAGCGCATTGTTCTGTATCACGCTGATATTCATACTTAGGATAAGCATTGTAATTTGTCGTTTTTATATCCTTCTCCATAACCCCAGAGGTCTTTAAGAAATCAATTGCTGAGTTCATGCGATCAGTAACATCTTTTTGAGCAAGCTCCATTGTCTTAGCATCCTTAGTTGCAGAAAAGGTTACTGTTGCGATATCTGGAACAGCAAACACCTCCCCTTCACCAGAGACAAAAATTGTACTACCAGCCTGAACACCGGTACCAATGTATTTATATTCTTTAAGAACAGATACGATTTGAGTAACAAGATAAATCGCTAACAAAAAACCAACAAGTTGCACTACCCCAAATAATTTAACCTTCTCTTTAATCAAAATTTCATTATTTGAATTATCCATAAAAATTATTTAATTAAACTAATAAATTAAACCTATACCACTTCCTTATTTTGTAAATATTGAAACCATATTGTAGCACCAAGAATGAAAAGTGTCGTTGATGCAACCGCGGAGA
Organism: Parcubacteria group bacterium LiPW_30; assembly: GCA_007375595.1. Taxonomy (GTDB): domain Bacteria; phylum Patescibacteriota; class Minisyncoccia; order Phycocordibacterales; family VMEP01; genus VMEP01. Next base: position 145,280 of record VMEP01000001.1, read on the forward strand.
GAAGACAATAAAAACAAAAGGCCTTAATTACAAAAGCTTGCAGGTAAACGAAGTAAACCGAGGCTAGAAAACCAACCACTGAAAAAACAGAAAATAGCTTCATCGCTCCCTGTTGTTTTGTTTCAAAATAGAAAATTGCAAGCAAAATAACTGAAAGGTAATAAAATATTCCCAAAGCTGACAAAGGAACACCAAACAAAAGTGCGTAAGGGCTCTGCGCCACCGTGTCACACCCAGTAAAAACAAAACATGGAATTGGTCCCCCAACAAAACGTTTGGCCGTAAGATATACCGAATCTAAAAACCCAGTAAAACCGATTAAAGTAATTCCGAGAAGAAAAATATTAGGAATTATCTGTGATTGCTTGATTGATTGTGTTTCGAAAATCTTCATAACTTTGTGGATTTTGTATTTTTTTACCATTTATAAAAAATGATGGTGTAGAATTAAGGCCCATTTTGATTGATACCTTATAAGCATTAATTGCTTTTTCTTTCCCCTCTTTTGAATCTAGATTCTTCGTGAATTCTTCAACGTTAAGATCTAGTTCTTTTGCGTAATCAATAAATATTTCTCTTGCCTTTGGATTATTTGCCCAAGTAGTCTGGTTTTCAAAAAGCTTATCGTGCATTTGCCAAAACTTACCCTGTAAACCAGCAGACTCTGAAGCCGAGACAGCAAGAGCTGCTTGGAAATGTGTCTCTATTAGAGGGAAGTGTCGATAAACAAACTTAACCTTGTCTCCGAAATCTTCATCCATTAACTTTTTTACAACCTCATAATATGCGGCACAAGCTGGACACTGAAAATCACTGTACTCAACTATCACTACAGTACTATTTTCATTTCCCCTAACCCAATCACTTGCTGTGACTTCTGGAATACTACCGATAGTAACGTTTGAAGTGCTTCCGTTCTTAACAGACCAAACAATTCCCGCTGTTGCTCCGATAATGACAAACAACGTAACCCCCCAAAGAATTGCCTGTTTTATCATTCTTTTCTGCGCTTTGGCCCTATCAGCTTCACGCTTTTCTTCTTTTTTTGTCTTCATCGAGACATCTTTGTTTTCTTCTATCATGTTCGACACATAATACCAAACAAAATAATTAAAACAAAAAACACCATTTTGTATGGTGTTTTTTTGTTTTAATTTATCTACTCTTAACTTATTTGTGCATTTCGCACTTTTCGCCACCACACTTCTCGCAATCAGAAGAATCGCATCGTGGGCAACCGGCAATCATCAAAAGACCGCCAACTATTGCAAGATTTTTTAATGTTGTAACCATTTGTCCTGCATCCCCTGCAAGCCATCCCTTGAAATGGAAAATGTATGTCGCAACAATTGTAAACAAAACTAATGCCCATGCTGCGCAACGCTTTCCCCAAGAACCCAAAACAATGAGCACGCCAGCAATAAGTTCAAGCAAACCCGCTGCCCAAGCTAGAAACACTGGATATGGTAGTCCGGCACTTGCGATATAGCCTGCTGTCCCCTCAATACCAGTTAATTTGTTGTAACCAGCATAAATGAACAATGCTGCCACGAGCACACGGATTGCTACCTTACAAAAACACTTTCCTTCACATTTTCCTCCCATCATATATTTATATTTTTAATAATAACTATTAATTTTTTTCAAAATATATTATACCAAGTGCAAAAATTCGGCGCCACACAGATGAAGCTATTCTTATTTTTCAACGAACTCCGAAACTTCCCCAAATAATTTTATATTTCCATCTGAATAAAACATGCCGTCCCCGTCTTTGCAGATATATATCTTTGTCTTTTTCCTCTCGACATATTCGGACAAAAAAGAATAGTCACTTTCGGAAAAATGCGGGTGAAATTCAAAATCCACAAAACCAAACCCTTTTGTATCTTTTAAATTCGGAGTATTTTCATCTTCAATAAAAGCTAAATCGATAGACAGTGTCATCATAATAGACCCAGCACTGGCACCAATAACTAATCCATCATTCTTCAGATGTTTTTCCAAAATTGAATATAAATTCCTTTTTTTTGCATCACTCATAAAAACATAGGTATTACCCCCGGAGAGATAAATAACCCCATACTTTAGTAACCCGTCTATGTCTTCGTCGGAAAAACTTTCGGATAAATCAAAATAATCAACCTGTATATCATTGTTGATTTCTTTGTAATCTTTTATAGTTGAAAGGTAATAAGGTTTATCTTCCTCTTGTGGTTCGGAAGAAATATAAGCAACAATATTTCCTCTTTTGGAAATCTCTTCCTTGAGAGAATCTCTTAGGTCACTATTTAAATTGTCCGTCATACTAAGAAAAAAAATTTTCATAAATAAAGTATATCAAATTAGCTACGAAAGCATTCTCACTAACCTCAAATCTTCAAACGAATACTTTCCTTTAAATTTCTCAAAAACTGGAGTTAATTTACCGTCGTCGTTTTTCTTGAATTCCTTCTTTATTTCAGGGATAACTTTGATTGTTTTACCTGAAATCATTTTTTCGATATCTTTACTTGAAATCTTTTTTTCTTCGTGCAATTTTTCTACATGAGAGATAATCGTTGATTCTGTAAGCCCCCGCTTCTTAGAGATATCTTTGAGATCTCCTCCTTCTTTAATGAGGGCTAGAGTTTCGTCATAAGTTGATATTTTAGATTTTTTTCTCAATTTACTGTTACCAAATATTTCATTTTCTTTTTTGGACACACCGACAAATTCTCCGTCACACGCCGCAATAAAATTATTATGCATTTTTAAAATTTCCTCTTTGGAAATCTTTTCAAAACCATTGCTTGCCTCATCAGACAAAAAACGAAACGACTCATCTTTAGCTAAAATTTCAGGATGCACTTGAAAAGTCCTCGCATTCCAACCAAGGAGATGTAGTCCGGAAAGCCTTCGTACGCGAGAAAGGGCCACGTAGCCTTGCCCAAACTCAAAAACCTGAGATAGATCCATAACGGCCTCGTCTAAGCTCATTCCCTGGCTTTTGTGCACCGTAATCGCCCAAGCAAGTCGTAGTGGCACCTGAACAATTCTCGCGCGAACAACCCCATTTTCTTCAACCACCCATTCAAGCGGAGCAACCTCAATCGTCATCCCGTTTCTTGTTTTAACCAAAGGCTGACCGCTCGTTCTTGAAAAACCAACTACCGTTCCTAGTGTTCCATTAACAAAACCATCTCGCATATTATTTTTTGTGAACATAACCGAAGCACCAACCTTAAGCGCTAATCTCTCTGGAGACAAACAACCTTTTATAAGAGCAGTAACCAAAGCTGGCGCTCCTTGCGAAGACATTTCAAAAACACGCTCTTCGTTTTCAATCTTTAAAAGAGTATCGTCGTTCACACGATCAACGTCGGCATTGTGTGAAAAAAGTTTTGGCACTCCTTTCGGGGCCGAGCTATGTGCTATTTTTCGCTTTTCAATATGCCCCATGTGCTCCTCGTCAAAATCATTACTTCGAATTGCAGATAAAATGGAAAGAAAAATATCATCGTCCTGGCGATGTTGCTCCGTGAGATAACAAACAATCGGGCGAGCCTTCTCCCAAGCTGTCGAATCACAAGCAAAGCGCGCAACCGGACTTTCAATTAAAAGACCCTGTCTATCTTCACTTCTACCCACTCTAACGATTGGTGGAAGTTGGAAAAAATCACCAACAAAAACAACTTGTAGCCCCCCGAATGGTTCGGAGTTTTGTTTAACCTCTCTACAAACAGCATCAACCATAGAAAGCGTTTCTGCAGAAAGCATCGAAACCTCGTCAATAATTAAAATCTTTGTGCGACGAAGGCGTTTACTAATGTGTTCACTTCCGGCAATTTTATCTAAATCATATTTATCGAGTTTATTTTTTATCCCGATTCCACTCCAAGAATGGATTGTCATTCCTCCTATGTGCGTTGCAGCGATTCCAGTAGAAGCAGTGATTGCCGGATCAATATTATAAGAATGCAGGTATTTAACATACTCATTTACCGTATGAGTTTTACCGCTACCAGGCTCACCTGTTAGAAAAACATTAGCGCCAGTTTTTAGAATATTAAGCGCTTCGTCTTGTGTCATAAAGCGATTATAGCAGATGGCTTTGCATCTTATTTTTAATTAAAAACGCACAGTTTTCACCATCTCCTCAAAGTCGGTAAGTATTTTATCTTTTGGATCATTATAAAAAGCGGTAAACATGTAAACAAAATTTTGTCGCGCAATAACGATATTTTTATTTTCATATAAACCAGATGCGTGATATGAAAGCGCGGATTCTCCCGCAATAGTAGTTTCAGAAATAACACCGTCTGATAATTTAAAGTTTGAAAAACTTGTTCCTTCTATAAAACTACGCGCGGTGTAATTATCTAAATTGTTTTGGAAAATTCCAATGGTAATCGTTGGTGGGCCATCTCTCTCTGGAGTAGAAACACCTGAAACCAAATCTCTATTCTCCTTAGTATCTTCCATAAACACGATAGTGTACCTTTCACGTTCTCCTGAACCTTCTTCTGTTATTTCATGAGCAATAAAATATCCATCTGGCACAGAAAAACTAATACCAAACTTTTCAGATACGTATTGCTCTTCTTTTGCTGGAGCACTTACCTTCTCGACAAAAAGAAGCCACGCAATAAAACTCGCTATTAAAACAAAACCTGTAAAAATTAATATATTCTTTTTCATATTTTAAAAAATAAAATAACCGTTACTAATTTCTGTTTTTAAACTCTTCTCTTACCTCCATCCAAAGTTTACCAAGATGGTTTTCGCCGTCTTTGTTTGGCCCCCAACCCCAAAAATCATCTCGCCACGAATCTTCAATTAATTCTTTGTCACCAGACTCCAAAAGCTTCTTTTTAACATAAGGGTGTTGAATAACTTTCGCCCTTAAAATATCTTTCATCACATCAAGTTTTACCTCATTCCAATCTTTTCTTTGTTTATCTTTATTAGCATTGGCGAGTTTCTGTGAGTCGTGCGCTGAGCGGGTATTTCTTATTTGTTCTTTTAGCTCTTCGTCTTCAAATTTTTCTGAATGATAGGCATGTTCTGAGGTTGGATAAAGTTTCCCTTTCCATTCCAACATAAAAGAAGAGTAGTTGGAAAAAACATAAAACTCATGTTCGTAAAAGAAAATCTGTTTTTCTGTATCATTTCCGTGCATATCAAGACTCTATCAAGTTATGGGGTAGATGTCATTTAGGCTTGTTCATGATTTTGGGGTGCCTATCGGTTTGGTCACGAGTTACTAATTCTCTTCGCTCATAAGTACTCACTGTCACGCATAATTTCTTGCTAGAAATTTGCGCGACTCCGACTCGGCTCGCCCAGCCTCCGTCTCTCAATTGCTTCACTTCTCGCAATTAAGCCCGCCTCGCGCTGTCGCAGAGCGACATGCTCCGTCTTTCAAATCCCGCTCGCAAGCAAAGCCCGTCCGAACGGATTTATCCGGGCGGGCAGTTTGCTTGCTTAGACACCCAACACAAAGACCGCCTTACGGCGGTCTTTGTTCTTGGGTGCCTATCGGGATTTGAACCCGAACTGAGAGTTCCACAAACTCTAGTGCTAACCATTACACTATAGGCACCATGTCGAGCGTCTCCTATTTATAAGTAGGAGACTCCTCTGTTATAGCAGATTTATGATTCGAAAGTCGAGCGAGTGCATAAAGAAGTGAGGAAAGACGATTTAAATACGATATTGTATATTCTCCGATTTTTGCCTCCCCTTCCTCGTAAACACCGACAACTCTCCTCTCGGCCCTCCTCGCTAAGGTGCGGGCAAAATCGAGGTTTGCTGAAAGTGAAGTTCCGCCAGAAATAAAAAAAGTTTTAATTGGTGGTAATTCTTTTTCTATGTCGTCTATTATTTTTTCGACCTCTTCCACTTTTTCTTTTGTAATAATTTTATCTGCACCAGCGAGTTCTGCCTGAACGATAAAAAGATTCTGTTGTACTGAATTTATTACCTCTTCTACTTTCAACTTTCCACATTCGACTTTCGCCTGGTGCGCAAGCACTTTACAAACACCAAGAAAGGAGTTTATTTCATCAAGTGTGCCTAAGGCTTCAGCAACCGCAGAGCTTTTAGAAATTCTTTGATCACAGCCAAAAATAGTTGTCTTTCCACTATCTCCCTTTTTTGTATATAAAGACATATATTACTTTTTCTTACTTGCCCCGTAGGAAGTACTCTTTCCTATGGGGTCTCCCTTTCTTGTGTACAACATAAGACAATCGTACCATCCTACAGATAGATTGACGAAATAATAATTTAATCGTAGAGTTCGACTAGTTTAACTCTTTGAGAAAGGTAGGTGTCTCGTGCAAAACAACCATCTTACCGCTTGTTTGTTCCTTAAAACGGGGCAACGAAGCGATTGTCACTGTGGTGACGAGGTATGGCACTACACAAAGCTAACCATGATTTCATTCGGCCTTTTCATTAGCGAATTCGTTGTCGGAATCCTAATCGGAAGCCTGGCTCTCATTTCCGATTCGTTCCATGTGCTTGTGGACGGAACAGAAAGCTTCGTTTCCATGATTGTGTCAAAGCGAGCCAGAACAAGTGTGGATGAAAAAAAACTTCGTCGGCGGGGTGGGTACCTAAGTGCACTCTTGCTTATCGGTGTTGCGCTTTGGATTATCCTCATCGAAGCCCCAGAGCGTATGGCAAACCCGCACGAAATACAAGTCGGGTACATGATCACACTTGGTTTGGTTGGCCTTTTCGCCAATCTGTTTATGTACTTCATGCACGTCAATACGCACGAGGAACATAAGAACGAAACGCATTGGTGGCAAGAGCTCCACATCATCGTCGATACTGGCGCAAGCGTGGCTGTTGTCTTCGGTGGTATCGCCATCTGGATAACTGGCGCTGTTGTCGTCGACACCATCATCTCGTTCCTTTTGGGTGGACTAATTCTTTTCATCGCCCTGCGACGTCTGTTCCTAAAGCCGTCCGAAGACCACAGCCACTGCGGGCACGATCACCACCACCATCACCACTAACCACAAGTTGTGGTAAAAACAAAAACCCTGCGATAACATCAAGGGGTTTTTATATTTTTAAACAAATGTTTTTAAAAACAAAACATGGAAAAATATTTAGCCCAGGTGTATACTCTTGCCAGCTGAAAAAAGGTTCATTAAACAAAAAAGGAGGCACAAAATGGTAAAGAAGACAAAACATGGAAGGGTCTCAAACGGAAGTGGCTGGGGAAGATCTTCCTGTGACGAATGTGACGAATCGACGAATGGAAAGGAGGTTATCCTGATATATTATCCATTGGAAGATCATGTGGAACGTTACGATGTAACCTGTTTTCTAAAAAAGAACCCACGCCACCGTGTCCGCTACGAGATTGTTATGGCAATCATGGCAGTAAACGGCGTACCTGAAGCATTCCAAGGAAACGGCTGCAACCTATGTGAGCAATCAACGGAAGGAGAGGACGTCCTTGTGTCCTATGTCCAAAAAAAGGGAGCTAGTCCTCGAAAATTCTTTGGCCACCTCTCCTGCTTTATGGGCGAAGACGAAGTGCGAAGTGCGCCTGATGTACATATCAGTACAAGATGAAAAGAGGTTCCTTCCAGATAAAGGCCCTAAACAGGGGCCTTTGTTTTTTGGCCACAGATAATTTTCTGCTGAAAATTTCCGCGGTCGTGATTCGACACACAAACAGGGGGATTCGGTCAAGAACATTTTTACTCGTCGTCACTCATAAAAATTTCTCGACCCTGCTCGTTCGACCATTTCTGCTGAAATGGTACCCGAACTCGCCTTCGAGTCTCCCCTCCGAGCAACAAACAAAATCACCCGATGTTTTCACATCGGGTTCTTTGTTTGTGGTGCCCAGGGGGGGACTCGAACCCCCATGCCTTGCGGCGCTACCACCTCAAGGTAGTAAGTCTACCAGTTTCTCCACCTGGGCATATCTCTCCCCTAAAAATTCAGGGGCTCACTTTCGTGAGCCCCTTCATCTTACTCTGACTTAGATTCTGTTTCAACTTCGACTGCCGCTACTTCTTTTTCTTCTGGAACATTTTTATATATTTCACTTCTCATCTTTCTCTTAATTTCTTTAGCCGCCTTTTCACGAACATAATATAGTTTTGCTCGTCTTACTCTTGCGCGACGAATGATTTCAACTTTATCAATAGAAGGTGTATACAAAGGGAATATTTTTTCTACCCCAACACCGCTTGCAACACGTCTTACTGTAAACATCGCGCCAGATTCAATGCCATGCTTCCTCGACAAAACAATACCTTCAAAAGCCTGAAGACGGATCTTGCCATCTTTTTCTTTAATCTTAGTCCAAACACGCACAGTATCTCCTGCGCGAATATCTAGGGTCTTTCTTTTCTCCACATCAACGGGAGAAAGCTTTGTATTCATAGTTGCCATAACGAAAGGTAATCTAACACACGAAGTGCCTCTATGCAACCGACGAAAGCGCTGTCTCAAAATCGGCTGGCATTGGAGCCTCAACCGCAACGCTTTTTCCAGAGAGGTTAAAAAAACTAACCGACTTAGCATGGAGGGCCGGCCTATCAAGAGAAAGTCCTCCTCCGAGCTTCCCTGCATACAAATTATCAGAAACTATGGGGTGTCCTATCGCTTTAAGATGCACCCTAATTTGGTGGGTTCTCCCAGTTTTTGGGAATAATTCAAGTAAAGAATATTTTTTTAAACCGTCTTTGGTTTTTTCTTCAAAACGTTTTACTGTTCTGTATGTTGTTATCGCCTGGCGTAAATCTCCTTTTGCTCCACGCGAAGCTGAGCGTTTTCTGAAGTCTGCAGCGCTTCTCCCGATTGGTCTATCAATAACACCCCTCTCCTCTTTCACGCTTCCGTGGACTATCGCAATATATGTTTTTTTAATACTTCTTTCTCGAAACTGTTTTTTTAAAAACCTATATGCGTATGTATTTTTCGCAATAATAAGAACGCCCGTTGTGTCTTTATCAAGACGGTGAACAATACCTGGGCGGGTTATTATCTTCACATCGCCATCTTTTCCATGAAAACGCGCCGGTTCTCCCACTTCTTTCATTTCAGGACGTGTTTTTAAAATCCAATCTGAAATAGTTTTATTTTTTGTTCGACCATCACCATGCACCATAATCCCCGCTGGTTTATTAACCACCAAGATGTCTTCGTCTTCATATAAAATTTTAGGAGAAGCCATTTGTTTTTTTGTTACAACAAGCGATGATCGCCCGATTGAGTCTTACTTATCACAACATCAAAATCGACGTCGTATCAAAAGGTTAACACGTTTTACTTACCTAGTCGTCTTTCGCGAAAAACGTACTCTTTTAAGATTTTTTGAAACTCTTTTTTAGTTAAAGCGGGCCAATTAGTCTTTGTAAAAAAAAGCTCACTATAAACACTTTGCCATGGCAAAAATCCAGAGAGTCTCATTTCACCACTAGTTCTTATAATCAGGTCCGGATCTGGAATATCTTTTGTAAACAAAAATGAGGAAAACATCTTTTCGTCAATTTTCCCTATGGCATTAATTCCCTTTTCTTTAACAAGCTTTCTGATAGAAGAAATAATCTCCGCCCTACCACCATACGAAACAGCTAATCCAATCGTCTGATTTTTAGCATATTTTTTAGTATCTTCTTCAAGCTTACGAGCGGCTACTGCAATATCTTTTGGAAATTTATCTAAATCACCCAAAAAAATAATTCTCGCTTTTTCTTTTTTTAATTCTTCTGCTTCTTCTATAACCATTTTTCTAAAAAGCATCAAGAGGAAATCTACCTCATGTTTTTTTCTTTCCCAATTTTCGGTCGAAAAAGCAAAAGCAATGATATTCTTAACACCCGCTTCTTTTGCCCATCTTGCAAAATCTTTTAATTTTTCATACCCAGCACTATGCCCCTCGTATGTAGGAAGATTTTTAGACTTAGCCCATCTGCGGTTTCCATCCATTATGACCCCTATAGTTTTAGGTATTTTTGTTTTTGAAAAAATATTATTCATTTCCGTAATACACTATCTTGAAATCAGAAAAATCACCAGTGACTTCTCCCCACTTAACCTCGATGCTATCAACGCGAGAAAGGAGTGAGCCACGGCGTAATAATAACAGTAATTGCTCTAATTTACCCTCTTCACCCTCAGCTACTACAACAACTGATCCGTCCTTTTTGTTCTGCACTGTGCCAAAAAGACCAAGTGATGATGCTTTCCTTTGTGTAAAGTCACGAAACATTACCAATTGGACTCGCCCAGTAATTCTGCACTCTAATCGTTTTTTCATTTTTAATGATTATATTCTTCAGCTACAAAAAATGCCATAAATTGATTTATCTCTAAAGATGCGTTACCCTGAATTTGTTCGGGACAGTTAGCTCAGTTGGTAGAGGAAAATGCGACTAAGCATTTTCCGTTTACATAAGTTTGTGTTTAGTTTATTGGTGGACGGTTAGCTCAGTTGGTAGAGCAACTCGTTTACACCGAGAAGGTCACAGGTTCGAGTCCTGTACCGTCCACCAAGAAACTAAGCTTCCATAGAAGGTCACGGGTTCGAGTCCTGTACCGTCCACAGAGGAATTAAACACATGCCGAGAAGGCCACGGGTTCATCGGTCACAAATCTTTTGTTGTTAGAAATTTGCGCGGTCACAGGTTTTTGCTTGCTAGCAAAACCGCGACCCCGTCTCCTTCGCCTTCGCTCAGTCCGCCCTTGCGAAAGCTTCATTCCTCGCTTTCTCACCCGGCTCGCGCCGTCGCGCTCCGTTTTTCGATTCCCTCCAAGAGCAAAAATAATAGCCGGCAAGTACTTCTTACTTGTCGGCCTTATTTTTATGCCCTTGTGGAGGTCTCGGTCACGAGTTACTAATTCACTTCGCTCATAAGTACTCGCGACCCCGCGATTCCCTCCAAGAGCAAAAATAATAGCCAGCAAGTACTTCTTACTTGTCGGCCTTATTTTTATGCCCTTGGAGGGAATCGAACCCCCATCAAAGCCTTAGAAGAGCTCTGCTTTATCCATTAAGCTACAAGGGCGTTTTTATGGTTCTATTTTTAAATAACCATCACGAACCATTTTTTCAACATAATCTTTTCTTTTCAGTTTCTTTATTTTACTCTCTACTCGCCTGGCTATCTGTAATGTCTCATATTCTTGAACGAAAACCAAGGCCGGGCTTTTCATCTTTCTTGTTGTTTGAGTGTGGCCCAAACTATGTTGACGCATTCTTCTATTCAAATTGTTTGTGCTTCCAACATAAAACACTCCTTCGTTATCTTTCAAAATGTAAACAAATGCTTTCATTTTTGATTTGTCCCCCCGACGCCCCAGTCCGACTGGGTGTCGGGGAGCCGACCAAAGCGTCGGCTGACTTTACCTTGTCTAAAGCGAAGGGTCAACAACTTTAGTTGGTGAATTTAAAAGTTCTTGAAAAATCCTTTCTTTTTCTATCACCACCTTTGCCGCCTTTTGAACCTTATCTTTATCGAGGCGAGACATTGAGTCTGCGGTTAATTCGGTCACCGTCAAAAGTTCTCTCTTGTTTACAGAAAAAAAGAACATTGTACTTGCGATTAAAATAACAATGTTAACAAAGATAAAAAAACTTAGTATTAAATTCCAATCTCTTGTTGCGCGCAGTTCAATTCTCTCTGGGTCTCGATCAAAAAACCTCATTATCTGATTAAACTTATTTTTTATTTTCCCTGTTTGTATTGTTAATTTCATAAATAAAGTAATTTTTTATTTATTAAGAAAACCTTTTAGGGTTATGGAAAATTCAGCCGACCAGTTTGTGTCTTTCATGGAAACTTCCTTAACGCTTTCCTTGCTAAGATTAAACTTATTAATAACCACCTCAAAAGGTAGTGCCTCAATCAAACTGGCTAAGTAAAAAATTTGAGAAAACGAACCACCGGCCGTGAAATCAACCCTTAAAGCGTTTATTCCCTCAACCTCCACGCTTGATATATTTACCGGCGCTTTTGCTGCCACCCCAAGACGCTCAATCTGTTCAATAAAACGAACAATGTCACGGCTGGTAATAAAATATAAATCTAATTTAGCTCTTTCTTCTCCAAGGTAATCTAATGTTCTCTTTAAGTAAGAAGTTTCCTTTTGCCCAACTGAATATTTACTTAATTCATTGACTGATTTTTGGATGCTTACTTCTTTGTTTTGCATTGTGTAAATAGCTGCTCCGCAAATCAAAAAAACTAAGAAGTTTAATCCTATCAACAGTGCCAATATTTTTTTTGTTTTATTACCTTTTATCATGTTTATTTTAAGGTTGCAGAAATTGAAAAACTCAAATCTTTTTCTTTAACCAAACTACCGACCGGCAAATTAACGTTGGAGAAAATTTGGCTATCTTCTAGCGCCTTAACGAAAGATAGCGCCCTTTCTCTGCTTGAAGCAACACCACTTATGGAAACAACTCCACTACTCTGTCTTTCGTCATAAGAAATTCTTTGTATGTGAATACCGTCAATTTTTTTAGAAACAATAGTGGAAACAATATCTACCACGCTACGTTTTTGCACAGACGAAATAACGACTGAAACACGATCGTTTAAATCGCGAACGGCGGTCTCTGTCTCAACGTCTCGACGCTCCGAAGAAAGATGTTTAGCTATTTCAAGACTATCTAAAACGGTTTTATGTTTTGCTGAAAATAAAACATAAGTTGGTAAAGACAAGAAAAGCATAGCGGTAGCGGTAAACAATAAAAGAAGAAGAAAAATAACCAAAAGCCTTCGACGGTATTCTTCGATAATATGTGTTTTTTCTTCTTTTGGAATTAAATTAATCATGTCCCCAAAAACCACCTAGGGCTAGACCAGCAGCCGTGGCATAACGAAGCGAATCATTAAACTCTATTTCTGGAACCAACCCCTCTTCGTAATTAATGTTTGTCCAAATATTGGCACGCTCAACTGGAACCTTAAGACTAGCCGATAAATAATCGGTTAATCCAAGCAAGTTGGCATCACCACCGCAAAGAATAATTTTTTCTATCTTTTCTCTGCCGTTACCCTCATCCCCTCTGTGTGTGTGCCAATAAACATAATGTCTATTTATTTCATCACGTAAAACAGAAATTGGTCCAATAAGGGCCTGAAAAAGATCGTCCTTTCCGAGGGTCTTTCTAATTCCCTGCTCTTTTTTCATCAACTCTGCCTCAACAGAAGTAACTTTAAAATTTTTCTCTATCGCCTCATTGAGTGAGTGCCCACCAACGGCATCTAGGGTTAGGGTGAACATCAAAACTCCTTCACTAACAACAGAGATTCCTGTTCGTGTCTCACCAAAATCAACCACCATGTAAGTTCCCTTGTCTTTCCTTTTAATAACCGCTCTTGCGATAGCCTGAGCCTCAATTTCAAAAACAAGCGGTATTAAATCTGTCCCCTCAAATAAATCAAAATAGTTTTGAGCAACACCCTTTGGCAACACTGAAACTTCAAGGTCATATCCAGTTTCATCTTGAGAAATTATTTCGTAATCAAAAACAACTTCACTAGCCTTAAGTGGGACATAATTCTCAATCTGTAGCTCAATACTTCCCCTCAATTCTCTTAATTTAACCAACGGTGCTTTCATCCGGAATAAATATGCCTCTTCTTCTGGTAAAGAGACGTTAACAAAAGAAAAATCTTGTTCTTTTCCGATTATACGAAGAACTTCTTTCATCCCAGCAATGTCCTTCAATTTGCCTGCCTCCATTATCCCCTTATGAACCTTCTTTTCGCCATACTTACCAATAGCAAAACGTCCATCTTTTCTTTTCAATTCTAAAAAGCGAACTGACTGATCTGAAATATCAAGACCAACTGCCGGCATAGACATATATTCAGGAACGGGAAAGAACTTTGAGAGTGCGTTCATTTGATTAATATTATACGGCACAAAGCTCTTTTAGAAAATATATAAAACAAGGATAACTAAAAGTACTGCGAAAATTATTGCTGCAATATTAAAGTAACGATAAACAAGTTTCCCTATTTGTTCGCCAAAAACCTTAAAGAGATATGCCACAATAAAAAACCTCATCCCGCGACCGACAACTGAAGCAATAACAAAAACTAATAAATTAATACTGAAAAATCCTGCCGCTATCGTAAAAACTTTATATGGAATCGGAGTAAACCCCGCGAGAAAAATAGCCAAAAAGGCGTTATCAGAAAACAATTGCCCGACATGATTAAAAGCCTCCTGTGCATGATAAAAAGAAATAAGTGGCGCTCCAATCAAACTAAAAAAGAAATATCCTATTAAGTATCCGAATAAACCACCTAAAACACTCGCGATGGTTGTTATAAGCGCGAGCCTAAACCAACGCTCCCCTTTATTAGCAACCAATATTGCCGAGAGAAATAAATCTGGCGGAATTGGAAAAAAAGAAGATTCTGCGAAAGAAATTAACGCAAGCCACCACGAAGCATTATCCTTAGAACTATGATGGACTACAAAATCACGCCACTTATCTTTAGTTTGGTTTAAAAAATTATTCATCTAAGCAACTTTCGTTCCAGGGGCAACCTTAACTCCCGGTTCTATGGTAGTGAGCATATCTTCACCAACAACATATAAAATCATTCCTTGGCTTTCTATCCCACGAATCACTCGTGGCTCTAAGTTTGAAAGCACTGGAACCTGTTTGCCAACCAAAACTGTCTCGTCCGAATAATGCGTAGCAATACCAGAAAGAATAGTTCGTATATCCCTTTCCTCCCCTAAAACATTCTCTTCTTGAGAATGTTCGGGCGAACGGTCTTCTGAAGACCGTTTTAGCCCCAAATCAACAGAGAATTTTATTAATTTATCTGCATCGGGGACTTTTTCCGCCGAAAGAATAGTCCCTATTTTTATCTCCATCTTCTTAAAATCTTCTATGTTTATATTCATATCTCTATTGTGTATTACTTTTATTTTTTTCTCTATCTAAATATCTTTGTAAAATTAATGTCGCAGCTGAAGCATCGATATCCTTCCCTCTTTGTCTTCCTTGTTCAAAAAAAGAGATTCTGTGAGCCTCGACTGAAGTTAAATATTCCTGTTCAAAAAATACAGGTAACCCAGTTTCTTCCTCAAGAGCTTTTGCAAAACCTCGAACCTCAATCATTATTTCATTTTCTTTTCCTTTGTCATCACGGGAATCACCTATGACAATCCCTGAAACACTATTTTCGTTACAAACTTTTTTTATCTCTTCTACAACATTTTTACTGTTTAAAATGACGGTATGCGGAAAAGCTAAACTAAATGTTTCATCAGAAAGCGCTAAACCAATACGTTTTTCTCCATAATCAATTCCTAAAAGTCGCATGGGTGTATCGTACTAGAAAAATCGCTCCTTGCCGAGAGACAATTGCTAGCTTTAACATTTTTGCTATAGTAGTCCTACTTCGGCTTAATCGCTGATTTTATGGATGGGTGGCTGAGTGGTCTAAAGCACTAGTCTTGAAAACTAGCATACCGCAAGGTATCGTGAGTTCGAATCTCACCCCATCCGCCAAAAAAGGAGTCTCGCAGCTTTTTTGCGGATGGCGACACGTCCACGTGTCGATTTTGCAAAGCAAAATGGTGAGATTCGAAAGACGGAGCGCGACGGCGCGAGTCGGGGTCACGCAAAAATTTAGCAAAATTTTATGCGTGACCGAATCTCATTTTCCGCGTAAAACATATTATATAAACCCATGTTCAAATTTTACTCAAAAATACACATTTCAAAAAAGGAAATTTTAGCACTGTTGATGCGTTTAATATTACTGGTTTTAATTTCGTTATTAATTACTTTATATATATTCTATGAGGTAAAAAATTTAACGACAATTAAACACGTTGTTTTAGAGACTCAACAAGAAAATACCTCATATACAGAAGAAATAACTATTTCCTCTCCTGGAAAATTGTTTGATGAAATATCTTCTTTAGTCAAAACACCATTGTCTTTATTTTACTTTAATGTTTGTCTACAAAACTACCGCGAAGCAGAAGGCCCTAACGGAGAAAAGCTTCCTGTTCTCATGAATGTAGAAATAAATGACACCTACAGCCATTTAATAAAATTTAACGAAAAAAGAATAGTTGCAAAAGAGGTGCGTGGCACAGAAATAGGTAGTTTGTTAATTACTCGTAGTTTTGAAATTGAAGATAAAAATTTTTCCGCCACCAACACAAAACCATTAAAGGGGTCATTTTATCAAATCTCCATTTGGCCAACACTTACGAGTTTCCTTTCCTTGTATTTTATAATTGGAATACCTTTAGCGTATACTATTCTCCTGCTTATAAATGCTTGCTATCGTTTTATTTTGTTTGGAGAACCATTTATAAGTAAAATGTAAACAAAACCACCCTCTCGGGTGGCTTTTTTCTTTAACCTGGTGTGTTATGAAGTTTTTATGCATAGCGCAAAGCGCTTTTCGTCTACGTTGGTCCATTTCTCTCTATCAATTTTTCAAAAAGTTCCTTCTTCATGCCTATGATAACTAAGCATGAAATATATTTGTTACGAAATACTTAATCTTTGTTGTGAATGTTTAAAGACATTCAAAGAAACAAAAATATTACGCACTTCAATAACAAGGAGAAACATCGCCACAAACAAAGTTGCCTTTACTGTCACTTCGGTATTTGTGAGTGCCGAGAACCAGAATTGATACTGTCGCACAAAATCAAAATCCTTAGGCACGTTTGCAAATACATGCTGAAGAGACACAAGGACACTAAGCGCTCCGACTGAGACAAGAAGGAAAGCCAACGGGAAAAGTGGTGAATTTAAAATCTTTCTTGCTCTGTATATGAAGTGGACTCTCCACATCACTCTTTCTTTAATTTTATTAATTTGTTCCATATTTTTTAAATTATACTCCAAACGATTCATTTATTTTCTTAAGTTCTTTTTTGGCACGATGCATTCTCGCCCGCACGACCCCTTCCGTCACCCCCTCTTTCTCTGCAATCTCTTGGTACGAAAGGTCATCAACCGTGTGCCACATCACCGTGCGCCGTAATGTCTCTGAAAGTCGAGATACTAAAGACATTAAATGGTCCGCTGAAAACTTTTTATCAATAAAGGAAAGGTCCATCGGGTCAGCAATAACTTCAGCAAGTTCTGGATCAAGAGCAACAAAAATTTCCCTCTCGCGCTTACTCTTCTTTAAAAAAGTTAGGCAGGTGTTAACAAGAATTTTATAGGCCCACGACTTAAACGTTGCCCCGGGAACCTCTTTAAAACGCCCCGCATTTGCATATATTTTTACAAATGTCTCTTGAACCACATCCTCCGCGCTTTCTTCATTTCGGAGCATACTATTCGCCTTCCGGAGCAAGGCCCCTTGATAGCGGTCGACTATTTCTGCAAAATAATCTGGTTTTTCTATTGAGCGTGACAAGACCTCCTCATCTGGAAGTTCTTTGATTATTTTTTCATCTTCGCCGTCTATCATGTCACTATTATACAACACGGAAGAGCGTAGCAATGAAAGCTCGCCCCACCGCCATCTATTTCATTTTCGACCTTTCACCTATTAAAACTCCAGTATCTAAGAAAAAGTTATATTCTTTAATTTTAAATCTTGCACCATCTGTTATAATTAAAAGATGAATGCATCTCAAAAAATATCCTGGACCGCAACAGAATACGACCACAACCACAAAGAACCAGATTGGTTCTGGGCCCTCTTTATTGTAGCGGGAGCAGGAAGTGTCGCCGCCATTATTTATGGAAACGTTTTGTTTGCCATTGTCGTCTTACTTTCAGCTTTCACTATCGCAACACATGCCAACAAAAAGCCAGAATTAGTTAATTTTGAAATCACCAAGCGTGGGGTTCGTATCGGAGAAACACTTTACCTTTACGACAGCTTGGAAGCATTTTGTATTAAAGACGAATCCCATAAGAAAAAATTACTACTCCAATCAACCCGCCTATTCATGCCCTTGCTTGTAATCCCTCTTGGAGAGACTGACCCAAAGAGTGTTGAGGAGTTTTTAAAAGAATTTTTACAAGAAGAAACAATCCACGAACCACTGGCTCAAAAACTTTTTGAGTACTTTGGTTTTTAAAGGTACTCCGCTTAAGAATAGCGATTTATTTTGTTGTGTGGTATATGTTAAGCCGACGCATTGGTCGGCTCTCCGACCCCCTAATAAGCGGGGCGTCGGAGTGGATAATTTAAAGGTGATAGTGTAGATTTAGAAAACAGTTTTATATGCCCAGCCGACGTTTTAGTCGGCTCTCCGATTCTCGCTTTAGTGAGACGTCGGAGTCGTGGTGTGAAAGTTGAAATTTTGTTTTTGTATAATGTTTTATATGCCCTCGTCGTTCAATGGATAGGATTCAAGTTTGCGGTACTTGCGATGCAGGTTCGATTCCTGCCGAGGGCACAAAATAAAAAAGGCGGCTAACAAGCCGTTCTTTTTTATTTTGTGCCCGAGGAGCAAGCAAACTGCTTTGCTTGCGTCAGGAATCGAAAGGCGGAGCCATGTTTTATTCTTATAAAACGAGGCGAGCCGGGGTCGAGAGTACTTATGAGCGTAGCGAATTAGTAACTCGTGACCGAGACTGCCGAATTAATACTTCATCCGTGACAGCGCAAATTTCTAGCAAGAAATTATGCGTGACCACCATTTGTTTACTGAAAATGGTTATTTCACCATCTCTAAAATCTTGTCTACCACCTCTGGGAGTTCGGTACATGAAAACCCTCCTCCATCACCTACATCAGAAAAATGACCCATGCCAGGTTTAAAAACCATTTCTACGCCAAGCTTCTTTTTTAATACTTCAGATTCACTTAATGGAACGTACGGGTCATTGTCAGAAAAAATATCCACAAAAGTACCTGAGTGTTTTTTTATCTTTTCATAATCAATGGGTGTAGTAAAAAAACTTTTTAATTCCCCAAACCCTAAATCATTGGTAAACCCGGCAACAAAAACAACGCCACCTGCTTTCTGTTCATCCTGTAGTGACTCAAGCAGTCTCATAATAGCTATACACCCAGCACTATGGCCAATTAGATACGTGTCTTTATCAATCTTACCAACAACATCTTTCAAGGCAGGGAGCCATGTATTTAAGTTGGGATTTTCCGTTTCTGGAAGTTGTGGAACGATAACCTCAAACCCTTCTTTTTCCAGCTCGTTTTTTACGTATGGGTACCATATGTAATCTGGTCCCCCACCCCAACAATGGGCAATTATTGCTCGTTTCATAATTTGCATTTTATCACAAAAAATAAGTGGTTCATTATAAAAACCTCGCCAACCTACAACTTATTACACAATAAAAACCGCATTGAATTAACTAACAAAATCTCAGGAATTAATCCTAATCAAAACAGGTATCAATTTTGAAATTAAATATTGAGATCTTTCTATTTTTTCCAAAAACCAATCATGAGAAAAAGAATAATCAGCGTTAATGTCAGAATAAAAATTTTTTAAACAAATATAAAATTTGTCGTTAAAAAAAAGAAAACTAAATGACGGTGTTTTATCTATTAAATAAACCATGATATCTGGGGTTAAAATTTGCCTTACCTCTGTTTGTTTACCAGCCTCAACTTTTACCGAAAAAAATTTCGAGAAATCACCTTCCAGTGTATCTATTACTCCGTTTTTAATAAGCTCATTTTCAATTTTCAGAATAGATGTGAAGGCTTCCTGTTTACTTGAAATTACAATTTCTGGAACCTTTACGTCAATTGTTATTTCAAGAAAAGTAAAGTGGAATGGAATATCCCTTTCACTTAAATGCTTCTTAAATTTATAGTCAAATATGCGTACAGGGAATCCTTTAAATGAGCCACAAAACATATTCTCCACTTTTCTATCCTCACCAATATTAAACAGGTGTCCTCGTAGGCTATCCAAATCCCCAGTTTTTGAGTATGAAAAGTTTAATTCTTTTGCAACCTTTTCCATCAAAACATACTCCTTTTTCTTGTTTTTATAGCTTAACCAAACAAGAAATAAAAACATAGTAATAAAACTAAATAGAAAAACTGTCTGGGTGCTATGCGTGGTTGTGAATATCGTCAAATCAATTATTATTAAAAACAAAACACAATACAAAATTTTTAAACCGGACCTTATTTCAAAAAATGATGTTGAGTTTGTCACGGGAAAATCTTCATTATCTTTAAAACTTTTAAATAAAAAAATAATCAAAATGATGTCAAAAATAAACAATTCTAAAAAATTATTACCCACAAAAAACATGAATACAAAATTTAGCACAACAAAAACAGCAATATAACTAATAATCTTTACTTTTACTTCGTTGGACAATGAATTAACGTTCTTAAATACTCTTGGTTGTGAATCTTTCATTGTAAAAACAGCAATTAACCCATCCTAGCCAATCTTTATGGTTCATATCGACACCATCCATCAAAATTATCAAATAATCCTTTCCCTTTAATCCCCTTGAAGTCGTTCGTATCTATACAATACTCTTGGCCATTAGGTAGTTCTGAAATAATGGAAAAACCCATTGGTTCGACAGCAACAATAATAAGCTCTCTTTCTGGATATTTTAAAACATGCTCAGTAATTAGATCTCTAATTCCCGTATTATCAATATTAACGTCTTCAGCAATTTTATTTCCCCATCTACCGCCTACTTTTATCCTAAAGGAGTAAGTCTCCAGTTTTTTATTTTTTAAAAAATAATTCAAAAAATAGTCTCTTTCTTTTTTGTGTATTAAATTAACACTGTCAATAATACCAGTCCCATCATAACCCTCCTTTGTAGTACCAACTTGGACACTTGGCTGTATCGCTTCCTTTTCTGTTGACGTGTTTGAAGCGGAGGAACCTGTGAATCTGAATGATTGAATCATTGAGTCGAGACGTACCGCTCTTTTTAAGAAGCCGTCATGTGTGTCTAGGGTTGATACCCCAGTATAATACACGGACTCAACGATTTCGTAGCATATGTCGTTTTTCAGAATTTTGTAATGCGTCTCAATTGATTCTGTCCCAGCCTTAGATCCTCCGATGATCTGCAGATATAGAAAGGTTTCACCACCAATATCTTTTTGGATAGTTTTATAATTTTTGTTTAAGTTGAAACTATCACAAGTAGCTACAATTGACGGCTCCTTTGTTGCTCCAATAGAAATTCCATTTGAACTAAATGCATCTGGTTTTGAATTGGTCAACATTGGAAGTGGGAACTGAACAACTGTATTTCCTAGTGTGTCGGGAAAAAATGGAGCAAACCATGCCCCACTATAAGAAGGGAGTGGTTGCTTTTCATTGGGGTATGTGGAGTACAAATAATAATCTATACTAAATCCATATTGAGAATTTGTATATGTTTTTGTGGTAATGTCTGAATCGTCTGGGCCCATTAGACCTTCGTAAATATTTTGTGTTGTTGTACTTATTGCAGCAACCAATCCATCTTGAAAACTATTATCAATAGCCACTTCACCACTTTTTATTTGTTGGTATATCGCGCCACTTAATACTGAAACTACGATAACCACCAGAACGAAAAAAATTTTCATCTTTAAAGTATACCAAACTAACTCTTTTTCTTCACCCACTCCATATACCCTCCCTCCAAGTTATAGACATTCTTAAATCCCAAAAAATCGAGCATTTGTGCCGCACGTGATGAACGCCCACCGGAACGGCAATACAAAAGATAAGTTTTTTCTTTGTCTAACTTTTCAATTTCTTCTTCGGACATTTCCCCAATTTCCATGTTTATTGCTCCGGGAATATATCCTTCTGAAAACTCATCTTCTGTGCGTACATCAAGAACCACCGCACCATTAGCGATTATCTCTTCTATTTCTTCTGATTTAATATTTTTCATAATTTTAAATTTAAAAAAACGAGCCTTTCGCTCGTTTTTTTGTTTCAATCTATTTCTTTTGAATTGCTATTGTGAGACGAGATTTTTTACGAGCGGCAGTATTTTTCTTAATAACTCCACGCTTAGCTGCCTTATCAATAGCTTTATATGCAGCTGAAAGATTCTTTAGAGCTTCCTCTTTTTTACCAGCAACAACAAGCTTCTTAACATCTTTGACAATGTCTTTCATTGCTCTTTGTCGGCGGTCATTGAAGACCTTCTTTCGCTTAGAAACGCGAATTGCCTTTTTTGCACTTTTTGTAATTGCCATAAATAATTTAGTTTTAACCCTAAATCATTCCAGAAACTGGAGTGATCGGGTGAACATTTTTTATTATAAAAATGTTTTAACCGTTTTTCAACACAAATTAAAAAACAAAGCTAGTTCCGAGATACTACCAAGTCTGTATAAAAAAGGCAAATTGGGCTATTATTCAATTATTATGATTTCTCAGCTTGAGGGAAAAATTGTTTTTTCAGGAGACCGTTACGTGGTTATCGATGTTTCTGGTGTGGGCTACAAAGTAAACGCCACCTTAGAAACATTAAGAAAAATAAACAAGGAAAAATCCCGTGTGCGCCTATGGACATACCTCGCTGTACGAGAAAATGCCCTTGATTTATACGGGTTTGAAGAACAAGGTGACCTTGAATTTTTCGAGCTTCTCCTCACTGTCTCCGGGATTGGGCCAAAATCAGCCTTAGCCATAATGAACGTTGCCCCAACAGAAAGTATCCGCAAGGCTATTTCAACTGGCGAGGCTTCTTATTTAACAAAAATTTCTGGGATCGGCAGAAAAACTTCTGAAAAAATAGTCTTGGAATTACGCGACAAACTTGGGGCTTGGACTGATATTGGCTCTCCAGAACTACAAGAAGAATCCGACGCGGTTCTCGCTCTTCAGTCTCTTGGGTACTCACAAAACGAAGCGAGAAATGCTCTCAAGAAAGTCCCCCATGAAATTTCTGGGGCAAGTCTCCGCGTAAAAGAAGCTCTAAAAATTCTAGGAAATGCTTGAAAAAATACTCCGCACAATAGAAAAATTTATACCAAAAAAAATCTATCGCTTCTTTCAGCCAGCGTATCATTTTTTCTTGGCAGTTCTTGGGGCTATTATCTATCGCCTACCAGGACTTCATCTTAAAGTTGTTGGGGTCACAGGAACCAAAGGAAAGACTTCAACAGTCGAACTAATAAACGCAATACTGGAAGAAGCTCAATACAAAACAGCTATCGCCTCAACCCTTAGATTTAAAGTTGGAAAAGAAGAAAAAAGAAATCTTTTTAAAATGACGATGCCGGGAAGATTTTTTGTGCAAAAAATATTACGCCAAGCCGTAAATGAAAAATGTGAATATGCGATAGTTGAAATAACCTCTGAGGGTGCAAAACAATTTAGACATCTTTTTCTTTCTTTAGACGCCTTAATTGTTACAAACTTATCACCAGAACATATTGAATCCCATGGTTCATTTGAAAAATACAAAAATGCAAAACTTTCTATCGCCAAGGAATTAGAGAGATCTTGGAAAAGACATCGTTTTGTGGTGGTTAATAGCGACGACCCACACGGAAAAGATTTTTTAAATTTTAAAATTGAAAATAAATCTACTTTTTCTTTAAAAGATGCCGAGCCATTTGAACTTCATGAAGATGGTATTGATTTCACTTTAGACGGAGAAAAAATCAACTCAAAGCTTTCTGGGGAATTTAACCTCTATAATATTTTAGCAGCAATTACTTTTGCAAAATCACAAAATATAAACAACGAAGTAATAAAGCGTGCTTTGGAAAAATTTGAAGGTATTCGTGGGCGCGTTGAAAAAATAGATATCGGACAAAATTTTACCGTTGTTGTTGATTACGCGCATACTGCCGATTCTATGGAAAAAGTTTATAAAGTATTTGAAAATCACCGTAAAATTTGTGTTTTTGGGGCAACTGGTGGTGGGCGAGATAAATGGAAACGTCCGGAAATGGGTCGTGTTGCCGATACTTATTGTGACGAGATAATTTTAACTGATGATGATTCCTATGATGAAAACCCTCAGGAAATCACCGAGGCTATAGCAACAGGAATAAAGAACCGAATACCAACTATTTTAATAGACAGACGCGAAGCAATCAGAGAAGGATTTAAGCGAGCGAAATCGGGTGACGTTGTTTTGATTACAGGTAAAGGAACTGATCCTTATCTTATGGGGCCAAATGGAACAAAAATAGAGTGGGATGACGCAACCGTGGCGAGAGAGGAGTTGTCTAAAATAAGTCATGCCAGAACTTCCTGAAGTACAAACAACTACTTCTGGGCTTAGTAAGGTTCTGCCAAAACAGACCATAAAAGATATTTGGACTGATTGGCCAAAAATGTTCTATCAGCATGGAGATACCCTTCTAACAAACGAGGTCGTTTTTCATAATTTTAAAAAAGCTCTTATTGGGGCAAAAGTTGTTTCTGTTTCTCGTCGGGGGAAAAATATAATATTCATCCTTTCAAACGGTTACGCCTTTATTGTTCACATGAGAATGACTGGGCACCTACTTTATGGAAAATATATTTATAAAAATAAAAAATGGATTCCCAAAGAAGAAGGTCCGCTTAACGACCCGTACAACAGATTCATTCACGTTGTCTTAACACTATCCTCCGGAAACAAAATGGTTTTTTGTGATACCAGAAAATTTGGACGGTTTGATCTAGAGAAAGCAGACACCATTAAACATTCCCCTCGTCTTTCCCATTTAGGACCAGAGCCACTGGAACCTGCTTTTACTTTAAAAGTTTTTACTGAACGTCTTTCAATCCGTCCTCGCGGAAAAATTAAGCCAGTACTTTTAGACCAACGTACCGTTGCGGGTATTGGTAATATCTATTCTGATGAAATGCTCTGGCTCTCGGGGATTCACCCAGAATCACAAGTTTCTAAAATTAGTCCGGAGAAAATAAAAACATTATTTTCAGAAATGAAAAAAGTTTTAAAAAGCGGTATCTCTTTTGGTGGCGACTCAATGTCAGACTATCGAAATATTTTAGGAGAACGTGGAAAATTTCAAGAGAAACATAATGCCTATCGTAAAACTGGGAAAAAATGTAGCAAAAAAGGCTGCGATGGTATAATAGTGAGGAAAATGGTTGGAGGAAGAAGTTCACACTTCTGCAGTAAACACCAAAAACTTTTTAAATAAATGAAATTAAGAAGCGACGCAATTATTATTATTTCAATTCTAATAGCACTATGGTTTATGTGGTTTGTTTCTGGTGGGCCATCAAAAGTTGAATCCACTAAAGGGCCTTTCTTAAAACCACCGTCCCCTATTGATACGGGTGAAATTTACGGGAATCTCCCAAATCTTGATTTCAATTTTAAACTAGGAACAAAAAACTTTATCTCTTCAAAATACAGGGTTTCTGTTAAGGCTGTTGGTTCGGCCATAAAAGAAACATCTCCTGCGAAAGAATATTTAGATATCACGAACAAAAGCGATAGTCTTTTAGATATTACCGGATGGCGTGTTGCAAGTGAATCGGGCACTTCTGCGAGAATTGGCGGTAGTGTTCAATTGTTTGTTTCCGGCGAAATCCGTGAGTCATCTAATACGGTTTTGAGGCCTGGCGAAACAGCGCACCTCATAAGCGGGCAATCCCCAGTTGGCGTTTCTTTTAAACAAAATGTTTGTAGTGGATACCTTTCGCAATTCCAAAAATTTGTTCCAGCGCTCCCGAAAGAATGCCCTTCGGCTACCACTCCAGAAAATCTGTCTCTTTATAAACCATCACCTGCCTGTATTAACTTCGTAAACAATTTACCCTCCTGCGCAACTGTAATAAACATTGACCAAATTCCTAGCGGAAGTGGTCCTTCTTGTGGTGAATTTATTGAAAAACATGCGACCTATAATGGCTGTATCGCAGACAATCGAAACAAAGATAATTTTTACAAACCTTATTTTATGATCTACCTCGGGAGCAATAAAGAACTTTGGAAAAGCAGTGACACTATCCATATCTTGGACCGCGAAGGAAAAACCGTCACAACAGTAAAGCAGACTTTTCTAAATATCTAGTATTCTAAACAGCGCGACACCGAGCGCGACCGAAACATTTAAAGATTCTTTCCCACCTTTCATAGGAATCTCAGCAATAATATCCGCAACCGCGAGAATTTCTTTAGGTAATCCCAAGACTTCATTCCCCACAATTAACGCAATATCTTTCCCCTCTTTAACTTTTTTATAATCAAGGGCTTTAGGAGATTGCTCCAGCGCAATAACTTCAACTTTTTTATTTTTTAAACCTTTAATTACTTCAAGTGTATTTGGGTTGTGCTCCCATGGAATATTTTTTTCCGCGCCGAGAGCTGTCTTTAAAATTTCTTTTACTGGTCGATTAAAGCGATCAACTGGTCGTGGTGTATACCCAGTAAGGAATATCTTTGTAACACCGGAAGCATCGGCTGTCCTAAACATCGCGCCAACATTATGGGCGCTTCTTATATCACACAGTATTAAATAAATGTTTCTTTTCTCCATTTTGTATATTTTCAACCTAACCGCTCTCTCTGATATAATATCAACATGACACAAATATTAAACACGTTCCCCTCCCTTTTAACATATGTCTTGGTTGCTCCACTCATCCTTCGCTTAGTTCTTGGTGGGATTTTTTTCTCCGCTGGTTATTTAAAAATTTTCAAATACCGCGAGCGCTCAATTGAAATGTTCCATTCTGCGGGATTTCCAAAGCCTGTTTCTTTCATATGGACAATTGCCCTACTAGAACTCCTTGGTGGTTTTTTCCTTATCATTGGAATGTGGACTCAGGTGTCGGCCTTGATAATTGCCCTCATTTCAATTGGTGGCTTAATCATCAAAATGCGACACCCTGGCATATTACACCAAACTGTTGATTTCTATTTGTTTGCAATTGCAATCGCGGTATCCCTTATGTTCTCTGGCGCTGGTTTTTTCTCGATTGATTTACCGTTGTAAATCTAAATTAATCTTTTAGCATCTTTTGCTATCCTCTCAAAAAATCCTATCGTTCCAGTGTCGGGAGCTGGTTTCAGTTTGTTGAATACGTCAAAATTTATAATTCCCCCATCGCGCCAATTTTCCGGGAGAACCGTGATATCAACTTTAATTTTTGGTTTATAGTTTTCAAAAAACGAAACGAGGTCGTGTTTAAAAACATCAGAAGCAATACTAACACCTCTCTTTCTCTTCTCTCCTTCAAAAATAGTTTCAAAAAATGGAATAACTTTTTTAAGCTTGTGTTATAAAATCGTGAAAAAACTTCTTTGTCGTATTCGCATTTTGGCGTTCACCCACCATTCTTGCGCTTTTTCTTGGTTGGTAAGAATTATTAAATCAAAATCAGCACCATATCCCTCTCGCGCAACACTTCCAAAAATATCAACCCCTTTAATACCGTCTATTTTAACTAGTAAGTGAGCCAATTCTTTAGCGGTCTCTATAGAAATTTTATGCATTTTGTTTTGGTCGAGAAGATATCTTAGTATATAACAGCTTTATGTTACTTGTCGTCACAGATAATTTACTTGTCGTCGCCAGCAAATTTCCGCGACTCCGGCTCGGACTTGCTTTTCTTGTCGTCACAAGTATTTTTTCTGACGAAAAAATCTCGCGACCCCACCTCGCGGTTTTTGCCTTGAGTGAAAACTCAAACAAAAACATCGCTCCGGTTCGGACAAGCTAAAAATCTCCCGCAGGGGAGATTTTATTTACGCTTGTCCGCCCAGCAGGAGTCGAACCTGCGACCCTCTCCTTAAAAGGGAGCTGCTCTACCAACTGAGCTATGGGCGGATATATATTTAATTCTACCTAACTTCATTAACGTTCTGCCAACTGGTCACGCATAATTTCTTGCTAGAAATTTGCGCGACCCCGACTCGGCTCGTCAGCCTCCGTCTCTCAATTGCTTCACTTATCGCAATTGAGCCCCGTCCGAACGTACCATTCGGTACGGGCGGGTATGGGCGGTTAAAACATTTTTGAGACAAAAATGTTCACCCGACCATTCTAGTGAGCTAGAATGGTTTAGGGGTTAAAAACAAAGAAACTATAGCACGTAACGAAAAAAAGTTAAGTTATTTGGAAATTTCTCTTGTTTACAACACTTGTCCACACCCACCCTTGCCTATCCCTGTAGCGTTGCTACACTAGATACAGGGTTGGTCAAAAAAATCATTATTTAAGAACCAACCACCCGTTGTTGTAAATCAAAAGAAGGAAAGCGGCTCCGCTTATGGGCCCACAAAACAAACCTTTCGAACGATTTGCTACACACCAGTTCTTTAAACAATTTTCTGCTCCTTGGGCTCTCCTCCCAAGAAAGCACACAGTTTCGGCCTCGCTCACTAGCTTGAGGCCACACCCTACAAAAGGGCCATTCGTTCCGAGGACAAATGGTCCTTTTCTTTTTGTCCTACTTTAAACCTTAGACTGTCTCTAAGATAAACTTTTCCAACCCAGAACCAAGTTCTAAAATTCCACGATGGCTATCGTGATAAAGCGTTACTAAATTAGACATACTTTTTTTAAGTTCACTTTCGGTATAATTTTTTGAATACCTAATGGCCTTTCCCGCCACAAAGGGAGAAACGCCAGCTTTTTTTAATTTATCCGAATCACCTTGCGCGCTTTTTGCAAGAGCAATACTTTTTAATTGCCATAAAACAATACCGTGAATTTCCTCTGCTTCCGCTCCATACTCAACCGATTTTAAGAAATTAACCCAGGCCCCCATTCTGTCTCTTGTGCCGATAGAGTCACCCAAAGCAAAAACATTGAACTTATTTATTACCCCACTCTTAATTGAAAATTCTTGGATTTTTTGCGCATGTTCTCCTAACTCTAAAATAATTTTAGGAGATATCTCTTCGTCGTTTGTTATAAAAATATTTTCTGAAGACGCGAGCGCTTCAGCCTTTTCCAAAATTTCTTCTCTCCTCTCTTTGTTATCAATAAATCCATTTAAAACAACAATTAATTTTTGTTCAAAAAGACCCTGCCCGCCGATGAACTCATCTAAACCCCGCGAGTTAATTTCACCCGCATCAATTTTAACCAAAAGAGTTTCTGGTTTTTTAGACAAAAGAGTTTCTACGAGATGTAAAACTTTTTGATTTCTTTTTAAGAAATCAGCGCCGTGAAGGATGTAAAACATAGAAGATATTTTTTAGAACCAACGACGAACTATTTTTTTATATTCGCGGTAAGCTTCGCCGTATTTTTTTTCTAATAAATCCTCTTCCGCTGGAAGTATTATGTAATTAACAAAAAAGAAAGAAAGAAGAAAGGCAACAAGTAACGCAAGAGAATTCATTACAAAAGAAAAACCTATGCTTAAAAGTATAAGACCTAAGTAAGTTGGGTTTCTTGAAATACTATATGGTCCATAAGTAAAAACTTCTTTTTCAACTGGCCCAACTTTCTCTTCTACCGCTCTTAGAAAGTTTCTACCACTTTTACCTGCCCATAAAATTAACGCTGATGCGACTAACATAAAAACTAAACCAATCTTGCTAGCATTCTCAAAATTAACAATTTCTATGTGTTTCCAATAATCAGCAATAGCCCCTGCTAACAAAGCCATCATAAACATCATTGGCGAATACACTATTAATTTGTTTATTTTATGTTTTCCATTACTCATGTGTTTATTCTACCACAGGGAGGATTTCGTCAAATTGCCTCAAGTTCACCCCAGTTCTTCCCTATAGATACGTTGACCAAAACAGGCACCTGATGGGGGTTTTTTACCTTATCCTTCAATACCCCTTCCATTGCCTCCTCTATAACTTTCGCAGCTTCTTTTTCACTTCCCTCTTTTACTTCGTAAATTAATTCGTCATGAACCTGAAGAAGGAGTTCCACCTTATCAGAAAGTTTTTTGTTTTTAATTTCATCATCAGCGCGCTTAATAGCAATTTTAATTATATCCGCCGCCGTCCCCTGGATCGGAGCGTTTACCGCCATTCTTTCCGCTGCCGCACGAATATACTGAATTGGAGATTTAATTGCAGGAAAATATCGACGGCGTCCAAAAAGTGTCGATGTATAGCCGAGCTTTGCCACTTCTTTTTTTATGCTATCAAGATACTCTGCGACTCCAGGGAACTTTTTAAAATATTGATTGTAAAACTCTTCTGCTTCAGCGCGGGTTCCACCTAAATTATCTTTGAGCGCGTTTATTCCCATTCCATAAATAATCCCGAAGTTTATAACCTTAGCCTGTCTTCTCATTTCTTTTGTCACGTCTTCTTCTTTAACACCAAAAACTCGTGAGGCAACCGCGGCATGAACATCATCACCATCTTTAAAAATTTTTATTAAATCCTTGTCTTCCGAAAGAATCGCTGCCACCCTAAGTTCTATTTGAGAATAATCAAGCGCAAGCAAGACATACCCTTTATCTGCGACAAAAGCTTTTCTTATTTTCCGTCCAGCCTCAGTCTTGATTGGAATATTTTGTAAATTTGGATTAATTGAAGAGAATCTCCCTGTAGTAGTCCCCGCCTGAAGGAAATGTGTGTGTAATCTTCCGTCACCTGCAACAAGTGGAGGAATAGCATCAATGTATGTCGACAAAAGCTTCTGCCATTCGCGGTGCGCCATTATCTCTTCAATAATAGGATGAGAGCCACGAAGTTTCTCTAATTCTGAAACTCTAGTTGAGCGTGCCCCGCCTTCAGTCTTTTTAAGACCCTTCACAGACAGATTAAGCGTATCAAACAAAATCTCACCCAACTGTTTTGGGGAATTAATATTAAACTCCTTCCCAGCATGTTCCCATATTTTTTTCTCAAGAATTTCAAGCTCTTTGTGATATTCAAAAGACAATTCTTTTAAATAGCCCTTATCAATAACAACTCCTTTCTCTTCTGCTTTTTTTATAATTGGAATAAGAGGAAGCTCTATTTCTTTATAAATCTCCATGAGACCGTTAGCATCTAACCTTTCTAATATCTTTTTCTTCGCTTCTTCTATTGTCGATGAACCAGAAATTGAAAGTATTTCCTCCCGGTCTGGATTTGTATACTCAGAATTATCAACCCATAAAGCAATTGCTGCTTCCTCAATATCTTCTTTGGTCGCAGAGGTATCTTCCACGACCACGTCTTCTTCTTTTTTACTTGAAGCAAATAAATTTTTAACACGTTCATTTAATGTCCTGAAGTCTAGTTCAATAAATAATTTTTCAATTAAATTCAAATCAACACTATCCTTCCATTCTTTTTCAGGTAAAGAAAATTCAATCGGAGCATCTCTTCTTATTTCAGCAAGCGTTTTTGAAAAAAAAGCTTCCTCCTCGTGTTCCTTCAAAAGCCCGACCATTCTCTCTTTTATCCCCGCCTTCTCAAATGCCTCTTTGTCCTTCTTTAGCGCTTTATAAATATTCTCAATAGTTCCAAAAGTTTGTATTAAAGTAGTTGCAGTTTTCTCTCCGATACCAGGAACGCCGATAATATTATCTGATGGATCACCGCGTAATCCTTTATAATCCGGCATAAATTTAGGAGCGAAACCAAACCTAGCAATAACTGCGTCCTCGTCGTAAATAATGGTGTCGTTAATTCCCTTTTTTAAAGTAAACACCTGAACTTTTTTATCATCAACCAATTGCATGGTGTCCATATCACCAGAGGCAATAATAATGTGTGTATTTTTGTCTTTTTTTAGTTTCTCTACGATAGTTCCAAGCAAATCATCCGCCTCAAAACCGGCAAGTTCGTATGAAGGAATACCAAAAGCTGTAAAGACGTCCCGTGCGCGAATAAGTTGCGCAACTAAATTACTCTCTGTTTTTGCTCTACCCGCCTTATAAGCTTCATATGCTTCATGTCTAAAGGTTGGTTCCGGCAAATCAAAACAGGCCGCAATGTAATCCGGTTTTAAGTCTTTAATTATTTTAAGTAACATCGCAACAAGGCCGTAAAGAGCTCCTGTTGGTTCACCTTTAGTTGAAGAAAATTCTGGAAGAGCGTGGTAAGCGCGGTGAATAATCGCATGAGCATCTAAAAGAATTATTGTTTTTTTGTTTTTCATTACTTTGTTTCAATCAAACGCTCTGTTTCTCCTTTATGTGAGAAAGTAACCCATATTGCATTTTGTGGAATTATTTTCTTAACATTCTCTGGCCACTCAATAAATATAATATTTTTTTTATTAGAAATATTTTCATTCCACCCCAAACGAATTATCTCACTTTCTTTATCAAGGCGATACGCATCAATATGGATAAGCTTTTCCCAAGGAAGTCCCTTCTTCACCCTATACCGCTTTTCAATAACAAATGTTGGTGATGGCATTCGCCCTTTTACTCCACACTTTTCTCCCAAAATTTTCACCATTGCTGTCTTTCCGCTACCCAAATCACCAGAGAGCGCCACAACAGTTGCCTTATCGTTTTTTAAGGCTTTTTTATGAGCTAGAGAAAGAATTTTGTCTGCAAAATCCTTAGTTTCGTTGATGTTTTTGCAAAGCTTTTTCATGTTAGTCGATTTTAACACACCAAGAAGAAAGCCCCGCTATCTGTTGGATATGCTGGGGCTTTCTTCTTAAACCATTTATCTATTTACTTTTTTGTAACGTTATTTGCTCTATATGTATCAACCGCATACCTAGAAAGTATTCCTAATCCAAGAATTATCAAGATTAACAATAACCAACCAAGTAATGTATTTGGTAAAAAGCTTGAGCCGAAGATTGGGGCCATTGCTCCTGAGGACTGATAGTAGTCACCATTTAATAAAACGTAGGCAATTGCTTCTTCTTGTGTGTTGTTTGCTCTCGTGTAAACCATATCTACACTAACCACAACAACCTTTCCACTTTCAATAGCATTATCTACTCTTGTTTCAACAGTAAACGATCCCGCTTCCCCTGGTTCTAAGGTCTTTAGATCAACGGTAAGAGTTCTATCTTTGGTGTTGTAATAACCCCTCGATGAATCAACGTATGAAAGTTCTCCAGGTAAGACCACTCTTACGGCTACATCATGTAAGCTTTCGCTCGTTTTAGTGTTGCGATAGTTAACGGTAAAAATGACTCTGTCTCCACGTGATACATTGTCTCTATCTGAAGAAATCGAAAGGATTATTGCTGATGTTTTTGTGCTTCCAGAAACACCGGTCGCAACGTAAGTTGTTTTTGATGTAGTAACAGTGGGCTCAGTAATAACAACTGAAGTTGCGGTATTACTTGAACCGTTAACAACGAAGCTCATTATGTCTCCCTTGTGTGTTCCGTATTGGTTTTGAGCAACTGCACGATAATAATATGTCGTACCAGAAGTTAAACCAGATAGGCTCTCTGAGAAAGCAAGGGTTGGGGCGCTACCAATTCCTTTTGTTGATGTTGTATTACCAAGAGAACTCGTTGTTCCCCACTCAAACCAACCACTTGTATAAACGCCACCATTAATAAATGCCAATCCGTTTAAACGAGCTGTTGTTTGTCCAATTGCTGTTGCAAGTGTCGTAACTGCAGTTGGCTGACTGCCCCCGACATAATTATATGAGGAGTTATAAAGATTATTGCTGTTTGTTACAAAAGACATAACGGTCCCGTAAACACTGCCGTTTGAGTTTTGAGCCACAGCTCTGTAGTAATATGTCGTATTTGGACTCAAGCCATTAACTGTCTGAGTAAACGTCCCAGAAGAAGTTTGATTTAGTTTAAGGGTTGTATTATTAAAGTAACTAGAGTTTGTCCCCCATTCGAACCAGCGGGTAGTGTTTGTGCTACCATTTGGATCAACAAATCCTTGTAGAATTGCAAAAGTGTCACCATTCTGTACCGTCGAATAAGTCATCACAAAAGGTGTTTGCCCTGTATTTTGATTACAGTTGTAGTTGTTATAACCACAATTGTAATTGTAATTATTAGTTGTAAAAGACTGAGTTCCACCATAAACAACAGCACTACCTGAATTTTGTCCTACAGCTCGGTAATAATAGGTTGTATTTTGGTTTAAGGAATTATTAACTGAATAGAATGTTGTATTAACTGTACCAACATTTACTTGTGGGGTGGTGTTTCCAAAGGAATTTGATGTTCCCCACTCAAACCAAACGTTTGTCATGACCCCTCCGTTTGAATTAACAGAACCCTGAAATGTTGCTGAGTTACTGGAGACATTTGTTGGGGCGTTAGTTGTTATTGTTGGAGATGATTGATTTTGATTTTGCTGAGAACAAGAAAGAGTTGATGCGCTTTGGGTATTCGCATAAAAAATATTTTGAGGAGTAGAAGAATCCCAGAAAACCAGCTGATACTGATAAGTAGAGTTACATGGAATATCAACTGTCTCTGAAACAATTTGTGTCCCATTAACAGCAGTGCTTCTTGTTGGTGTTACGGAAGTAGAACCACCACCAATACTATATGAGAAATAGTAACCCGCAGTAGTAGCAACGCTTGACGTTATGTCACCGCGAAAAGTAACACTATCTGCCAGAACAGGGCTCGCAAAAACTCCCGTTGCTAAAACAGTGACTGCGACAAAAAATGCTTTTGTTAGTGTTAGTGATTTTTTCATATAATTGCTTGGTTTTTTATAATATCAATAATCTATCATAAAACATACAAAAAGTCAATGGGTGGAGAAATTATCTAAACTTAAAGATCCTTGTAAGAAAAAATACATAAAAAGCAAAAAGGGAGGGCGTAAACGTCCTCCCTTGTTCCAAACAAAGAACTGTTTTCCTCTTGTCGACAAGGACCCTGTTACATGGTCCTGCCACTGAAGGAAGTTTGTGGCAAAGTTCTGCCACTGAATGACGACTGTGGCAAAGTTCTGCCACTAATCGTCGGTACAACTTGCGGAAAGGTGTTGCCACTAATCGTCGGTCCGGAAACATACGCTTGCGCCGGCTGAACAACGTACGGAGCGCCGATAACAGCACCGCTGTTCCCGATCCATCCGCTAAAGCCGACGTAGCCACCGCCGCAACCGTCGTAACAACCACTCGCGACCGCAACAGGCCTTTCCGTGATGACTTCCTTCATCACCACGATGCTCTTGCGATACCAGCCAGTTTCTGGCGCTTTGGTGGGGCCCGCCACGGCGAAAATCCGGTACTCCTTTTCCACGACCTTGTCTTCCTTGCCGGTTGGCAAGTATGCGATCTCTTTGGCGGGATTGCCACAGTCATCGCGTGCGTAGATTTTGAGTTTTCCGTCTTTTACATCAAAACGGAACTTGTCGCCGTCTTTTTGGGCAACCCACTGCCATCCATGAACAGTGAACATGTGAACGCAGGCATCCTTTTCAATCGGCATAACCTGACGCCCTTCCCCGTCCGCGGCCGGCAATTTTTTCGAATACTTCGCCTTCGGTACATAGTACCGATACTCCCCGCTCTCAAGGGCAGCTAAACACTGCACCTTTTTGTCGAAAGTGTCAACCCCAACCCCTTTGGAAGGAACCGGAGAGACAACCTTTGACACCAGCTTGTATTCCGTCTTTCTGGGCAATGCCCCCTCGTTTGAGGGAATGCATTCACCAAGGTTGTTTCCCTTGGTGTCTGCGCGACAGTCAACAAACTTGATGCGACCAGAGACTGGGGAACGGCCCCCGTCATTCAGAGGAACTGCCAGAACCGTCTTCGTCGAAGGTTCCGTACTCCCCGTTTTGGTCTCTATCCCAGCGCAAGCCGAAAGGAAGACCGCCATGAACAATGCCAACAGATTCAATTTGCGTGTCATGATGACACCTCCTTTTCAATTTTCAATCGGCAAGATTGCCGAACTGATTTCTAGCGAAAGACTATCATAATTTTCATGTTTTGTCAACACAAAAATTAAAAGGGGTACGATTGCTCGTACCCCTTGTTTTGCCCACATGGACACCCTAGCAAAGGCTAGGGAACATCGACCAAGTGGACTGACAGCCACGCGGTTGTTGACCACGGGAAGGCTGAATTTGCCCTTGATAACCAGTGGCGCCGGTTGCGCTTGAGCTTCCTGCAACACCGCTATACGGCGCTGCCGCTTGGGCACAAGCTTCTGGCCGACCGCCATTTTCAAGACACGCGGCGATGATTTCTGCTGCCGCCAAACGCCTGGCCGCATCAGCCCGGCCGACCGCGGCTCCGATTTCACTCGGAACCCGTGGCTTGTTGATCAACCGACCTTCGTGATTCAGAAACATGCCGTTGCCCCCACTTGTCTTTTCGGGGGTACGACACACTTCTTTGCCGCCGACGATATGGCATTCTTGATCAATGATCACTGGCTCGTAAGACGTCGTTCGTTCAACCTGTTGCTGTTGGGTTGCACACCCGGCGAGAGCGAGTATCGCCATCACCGATAAAAACATTTTCATCTTGGACATGGCTGTCTCCTCTGCGAAATAGTTTAGAAAGAAGCTTTTAAATCTGCCTGTATTATTAGCATGATTTAAATAAAAAGTCAAGTTTTTCTTAATATCCGCCCCTAAAATGCGCGTATAATTTTCTGCTGAAAATTTACTATACTCGCCTCGCCAGGCTCCGTAATGCATTTTAGAGACGGATATTGGTATTTAAAAGAAAAGAATCTTGTTACCCTTTAGCCTTTGGGCATCACTAATTTAAAAAATTTAGGTTTTCTAAAAAACTAGGACTTTTCCTTTTTAAAAACATTACGGAGCGCTCGGCGCAAGTATAGAAAAATTCAGCAGAATTTTATCGTGTTTTTAAAAAGGAAAAGTAAAAAATAAACACCCTTTAGTTTAAAGACAAAATAAAGTATTATTTGAGGAATGCAAGAATTTGATGATAAAAAACAAGACGACCGTTTATCTTTTTTACGAAAGAAAGAAGAGGAGGATCTTATAAAAATACTATCTGACAAATATGGGATACCTTACATAGACCTCTCTACTGTTTCAATTGAAGGCGATGCTCTTAAAATAATCTCTGAAGAAAAAGCTCGAGCAGCTGAAATTGCACCATTCCAGTTAATAAACAAAAAGGCCTTTATTGCTGTTCGCTCCCCTGATCGCAATGACACAAAAATAGCTTTGGAGGAAATTTCTTCAAAAGGATATTTCCCAACTTTATTTATCACCTCAACGGCAAGCCTAGAACGAGTTTGGGGGCGCTATAAAGAAGTTTCTTTTGCTTCTGAGTCAAAATCTGGACTTCTTGATGTTTCTGCTGAATTTCTAAACGAAGCATTTGAGAAAATAAAAACAATTCCCGACATAACCAATATGGTTAATGATGTTTTAAGCAAAACTGGTGGACACAAAATATCGGTGATGTTGGAAATTCTTCTTGCGGGATCAGTTGCTGTTGGAGCATCCGATATTCATATAGAACCAGAGGATGAAAATGTTCATATTAGGGCACGTCTTGATGGTGTTCTTGAAAACCTTCTCACTATAAACTATGAAACCTACAAACTTCTTTCTTCTAGAATTAAACTACTTTCTGGACTAAAACTAAATGTTAAAGCTTCTGCTCAAGACGGACGATTCAGTATCAAATTAAACGAAAAAGAAATTGAAATACGTTCTTCTGTTATTCCGGGAGCATATGGGGAATCTTTTGTTATGCGTGTTTTAAACCCAGAAAATATTGCTGTCCCATTTGAAGAGTTGGGTGTGAATAAATACCTTTTTGAAATTATTGAGAAAGAACTAAAACGCCCTAATGGAATTATCTTAACCACCGGACCAACCGGCTCCGGAAAGACAACAACCCTCTATGCTTTTTTGCGTAAAATTTATTCTCCTGGAAACAAGATGATTACCATTGAAGATCCGATTGAGTATCACTTAGAAGGAATCACTCAAACTCAAACAAACGAAGAGAAGGGTTATACCTTCTTGGAAGGGTTGAGGTCAGCCTTGCGCCAAGATCCAGACGTAATAATGGTTGGTGAAATTCGAGACACCGAAACAGCAAAAATTGCTATTAACTCCGCACTAACAGGACACTTAGTTTTTTCAACACTACACACAAACACCGCAGCTGGTGCTATTCCAAGACTAATAGACCTAGGGGTTGATGCTAAAATAATCAGCTCTGCTCTTAATGTCTCCCTTGCTCAACGTTTAGCTCGCAAACTTTGTTCTTCTTGTAAAAAAGAATCTCCTGCCACAGACGACGAAAAAAGAATTTTAACTGCCGTTGTCGAGAGAATTAAGGAAGAGAAAAAGGAGTATGCATTAGAACCAATTGAGTCTCTTCTCCCTGTCACGAATCTTTTCCAACCAGTTGGTTGTGAAAAATGTAACAACACTGGGTTTAAGGGCCGTGTTGGTATTTACGAAGCAATCCTTACGGATGAAAACATAGAAAAAGCTATCACCGAAAACCCAACAGAGAGAGAATTGAAAAAAGCGAGTTTATCGCAAAGGATTCTTGATTTACAAGAAGACGCTACTATTAAAATCATACAGGGAATAACCTCACTTTCAGAAGTTAGTCGTGTTGTCGATCTAGAGGAGGTCTAATTTTTTACCCAAAGTCTTGAAAAACAAAAAAACACCGATAATTCGGTGTTTTTTGGAGATAAGAGTACAAACCTCTAAGTAATCCTTTCCGCAAAAGAGTGGAAAGGGAGAGAGTATCTGCAAGGATAGTCTCAGCAAACACGCAAGCGTGCAACCAAAAACGTCCTCCAAACCCCTCCGGCAAGACACTAGGTCTCATTACTTAGAGATTTCTGCCCTCATCTAGAAAAGTGCTATAATTAGCTACGTTTCAATAAACTATCATAGTTATTAAAATATGTCAATAGGAAAAAATCCCAACACAAAAAGTTCCCTAAAAACAGAGACGGGTAACAAGGAAGAGCGAGACGACTCATTTCTAGATCAAACCCTCCGACCTTCACGTTGGGATGAATATATTGGCCAACAAAACATCAAAGAAAACCTAAGAATTCTTTTAACCGCAGCAAAAGAACGTAACCATCCACCAGAACATATTCTTTTTTATGGACCTCCAGGACTTGGGAAGACAACTCTTGCTTATTTAATTGCCAAAGAAACAGGGGCGCAAATTAAAGTGACTTCTGGTCCCGCGATTGAAAAAGTTGGTGACCTTGCTTCTATTCTTACCAACCTACTTCCTGGTGATATTCTTTTTATCGATGAAATTCATCGTTTAAATAAAACTATCGAAGAAGTTCTCTATCCTGCTATGGAATCTGGCTCACTTGATATCATTATTGGCAAAGGACCTTCCGCTCGCACAATCCAACTTGAGCTCCCGGCTTTCACATTAGTCGCCGCAACCACTCGAATTGCTTTATTGTCTGCCCCACTTCGCTCTCGTTTCTCTGGAGGAACATTTCGCCTCGAGTTTTATAGCGAAGACGAGATTAAAAAAATTATTGACCGCTCGGCAAATATTTTGGGAACATCACTTGTAAAAGAAGCTTCTCAAGCAATCGCCAAAAGAAGTAGATTTACTCCGCGTATGGCAAATTATTTACTAAAACGCTGTCGCGACTTTGCCCAAGTCCACAAAAAATCACTTTCGGAAGAGATAGTTAGTGATGCCTTAAAACTTCTTGGAGTAGATGACCTCGGTCTTTCTTTTTCCGACCGCCAAATACTTAACGTAATTATTGATAAGTTTAGGGGAGGACCTGTTGGCTTAGGGACAATCGCTGCGGCAACTGGTGAGGAAGAAGCAACAATTGAAGAAGTCATCGAGCCGTATTTAATTCAACTAGGACTTCTTGAGCGTACTACGAGAGGTCGCGTGGCAACGCCCCGTGCCTACGAACATCTTGGTTTTAAAATGCCATCAGATATACAAGAAAAACTCATCTAGTAGCTTTTAGGTCATAGCTGTTAGCTAATTAGAAAAACCGAGCTCAACCCCAGCCATATTTTTACAAAATAATTACTGGCGGGGCGCTTCGCCGTATGAGGATTGTCCTATTCGGACACGCACCCCGCGAGACAAAAATTTACCCAGTGGTATAGTGACATTATTACAAAATATAACAGTAAAAATATAGCGGGGTGATGATTTTAATAGTCGTTTCACTCCTTAAAAATCAATCATGTCTGGTCACTCAAAATGGTCTCAAATAAAAAGACAAAAAGGTAGCGAAGACGCAAAACGTAGTAAAGTTTTTGCGAAACTTGCTCGTGCAATATCCCAAGAATCAAAAAGGGTTAAAGGAGATATTAGCTCCCCTACTCTACGTGTGATGATTGATAAGGCAAAAAAAGAAAACATGCCTAAAGACACAATAGAGCGCGCCGTTAAAAAAGGAACGAGCGCCGATATGGGAGAATTATTTGAAGTTATGTATGAAGCTTATGGTCCTGGTGGTTCAGCAATACTTATCGAAGGATTAACCGACAGTAAAAACAGAAGCGCTGCTGAAATTAAACATTTACTTTCTTTACACGACGCATCGTTTGCCTCACAAGGAGCTGCTGCTTGGGCTTTTAAAAAAGAAGGAGAGGAGTGGGTTCCACAAACAACTGTTCCTCTTTCAGACGAGGATGGAAATAAACTTTCTGTCTTAATTGAAGAACTGGAAGAAAGAGATGACGTTCAGGGTGTTTATACTAACGGAAACTAGTATTATCTAATTATGCGTATCATCGCGATTGATCCAGGTCTTGAGAGAGTTGGTATCGCCATACTAGACAAAGAGCGGGGTGGTAAAGAAACTCTTGTTTTTTCGGAATGTTTTAAAACAAAATCTTCTTTAACACTTTCAGAAAGACTCAACTTAATTGGAGTTCATTTAAACGAGATTATTTTGGAATACAAACCAGAGGCCCTCGCAATTGAATCTCTTTTTTTCACAACCAATCAAAAGACTGCAATGGTGGTATCTCAAGCTCGTGGAGTTATTATTTACGAAGGTGCTAAAAATAATCTTCCCATCTATGAATATACCCCCCTTCAGATAAAAGTAGCTGTCACTGGATATGGAAAGGCCACAAAAACACAAGTTGATTCAATGGTTCAAAAACTAATAATCATCTCTAAAAAGATAAAATCGGACGACGAAATGGACGCTGTTGCCATAGGCCTAACCTGTTTTGCCTGCATAAGAAGTTAAACGAGGGTGGTCAAAATCAAACACGTCTTTTCTTTTAAAAAACCTTACGGAGCGCGACGAGCGCGAGTAGAGAAAAACCCAGCAGGGTTCTATCGTGTTTTTTAAAAGAAAAGATAAAAGACGCCTTATCCACACTTTTTAACTAAAAACATTGCGCTTTTTTTTGTTTTTGATACAACAGTGGGAGTTAGGGGTTTAAATTGAAAAATATTGTTTAATTAAATGTGTATTTTATAAATTAAGTTTTTAACTTTATATGGATGACGAAATGAAGGAACCATTGTCCGAAGAAGCCCTAGATGGCATTTTGGGAGATGATCTCTTAGGAGATGACGGTCTACCAGATGACCTAGATGCTGATGACCTCGGCAGTGCTCCAATCAGCGAAGAAGACGAAGAAGTTTGGTAGAAAAAAGCGGGACAATGTGTCCCGCTTTTTTCTATTTAATACCGATCTTTATAAATCTTCTTTTACCAACTCGAAGTGTTACCGGGTTTGAAATCTTAAAATAAGGATCTGTTATTTTTTCTTCCGTATCCATGTTTAAAACAGCTGACTCTAAGACCAATCTCTTCCATTCATTTTTTGAAGAAATAATTTTTTCTTTAAGTAACACTTCAACCAAAAGTTCTCCTTTATTAACCGCGACAGAAACTGCATCCTCTGAAACTCCACCCTTCTGGAAGGTCTTAATAAAATCATCTTCAGCTTCTTTTGCCTTTTTTGCTCCATGATAAAGAGAAACAATTTCTCTGCCGAGCCTCATTTTCGCGTCACGTGGATTTTCACCACTATCAATTGATTCCTTAATGCTATTTATTTCCTCATCAGAAAGTCTGGTGCAAAGCGTGAAGTATTTCAAAATTAAATCATCTCGCACCGCCATAACCTTTCCATACATGTCATTTGGTTCATCTAAAAGATTTATGACGTTTCCCCAAGAAGAAGACATTTTTCTCCCATCTGTTCCCTCTAACATCTGGCAATTCATTATGTCTTGTTCTTCCTGTCCATAATGTTTTTGAATTGTGCGCCCAGCTTTTAAATTAAACAGTTGATCAAAACCACCAAGCTCAACATCGGCTTTTACAGCAACAGAGTCATATCCCTGCATCAAAGGGTAAAGAAATTCTCTTAGTGAAATTTCTTCACCTTTTTCAATACGATCAGCGAAATTCCTACGATGCGACATTTGTTGCAATGAAAAACACTCTGCCAACTCAGCCACATCGTTAAAATTCAACTTTCTTAGCCATTTCGAATTAAAATGAAACTCTGCTTTTCTTAAATCTAAAACTTTTCCAACCTGAGCTCTATAATTTTTTAAATTATCTTTTACCTTCTTCGCAGTAAGCATTGGCCTCTTTTCCAATTTGTCTGATGGATCTCCCACTAATGCCGTAAAATCTCCAACGATAAAAACAACCTTATGCCCAAGATCTTGAAATTCTCGAAGTTTCCATAAAACAATTGCTCTCCCTATGTGTAAAAAAGGAGATGTTGGATCAAACCCAAGTTTTACCCTAAGTTGTTTTCCAGAACGAAGCTTTTTTTCTAATGATTCCTTAACAAATACTTCCTCAACTGCATGGCTAAGTAGGTGCTTGATTTTTTCCTCATCAACGCTAACTTTCATATCGAAAACTTTATCACAAAACCCTTTATTTGTCTTACTGTAAAGGATTTCACATGGTATGCTTAATTTTATGAAAAGACTCCGTCATCTCTATAAAATAGCCCGTAAACACACAATGAGAAGTTCATTAATTGTGCTGTTTGTTATCGGCGGACTACTGTTTTTGTGGCTTTCTCAATTCCG
Source organism: Parcubacteria group bacterium LiPW_30 (assembly GCA_007375595.1). Taxonomy (GTDB): domain Bacteria; phylum Patescibacteriota; class Minisyncoccia; order Phycocordibacterales; family VMEP01; genus VMEP01. The sequence continues at coordinate 188,025 of VMEP01000001.1, forward strand.
CCTCCCAGACTTTAATTCCTTCGAAGAAAGGAAGGTCTCAAATTCAACCAAAATATATGACAGGACTGGCAAAGTTCTTCTTTACGACGTTCATCAAGGAGTTCGCAGAACGTCGGTTCCTTGGAGCGAAATTAGTGTATATGCCAAAAACGCAACCGTTGCAATTGAAGACTCCGAGTTCTACCAACACCATGGAATTAAACCAACAGCTATTGTTAGGGCCGTTTTAGTAAATATTTTTTCTGGGAGCTATTCACAAGGGGGCTCTACGATAACCCAACAAGTTGTAAAGAACGCCATACTTACCCAAGACAAAAGCATTTCTCGTAAAATAAAAGAGTGGGTCTTATCTTTAAAATTAGAAAGGTCTATGAGCAAAGAAGGTATTCTCTCTATCTATCTAAATGAAACCCCTTACGGTGGAAATATTTACGGCATTGAAGAGGCAAGTAAATTATATTTCGGAGTAAGCGCAAAGGATTTAACACTGGCGCAAGCAACATATCTTGCCGCTCTCCCACAGGCTCCAACTTTTTATTCTCCATACGGAAACAATAGAGAAAAACTAGAGAATAGAAAAAATTATGTTTTGAAAAGAATGTTGGATTTAGGTTTTATAAACCAAGAAGAACATGACAAAGCAAAAAGTGAGGCTGTTGTTTTCCTTCCAAACACAAGCAACAACGCAAAAGCTATGCACTTTGTTTTTTTTGTTAGAGAGTATTTAGAACAAAAATACGGCCTTGATGCCCTAGAGTCTGGTGGTTTAAAAATAATCACAACGCTTGATTATGATCTCCAAAATAAAGCTGAGGAAATTGTTAAAAAAACAGCCCTCTTAAACACGGAAAAATTTAATGCAACCAACGCAAGCTTAGTAGCAATTGACCCAAAGACAGGGCAAATTCTTGTGATGGTTGGGTCTCGTGATTATTTTGATAAACAAATAGACGGTAATTTTAATATTGCAATCGCCGAAAGACAGCCGGGTTCTTCTTTTAAACCATTCGTTTATGCAACAGCCTTTATGAAGGGGTACACACCAGATACAATGCTTTTTGATGTAAAAACGGAGTTCCAGACAACTTGTACCGCAGAAGGCAACCCTCTTCCGGGAACAAAAGCTGAGGATTGTTATCAGCCAGAAAATTTTGATGGTAAATATTTTGGACCAATGACTATTCGAAATGCGCTAGCTCAATCAAGAAACGTACCAGCAGTCAAAGCTCTCTATCTTGCGGGAATTCAAGACTCAATTAACACGGCGAGAGTAATGGGAATAAAAAGTCTCGTTAACGACTCTAGTCGCTATGGACTTACTCTTGTTTTGGGAGGTGGTGAGGTTTCCCTACTTGATATGACAAGCGGTTATTCTGTTTTTGCAAACGGTGGTATTAGAAATCCATACCAAAGCATTCTTAAAATAGAAGATGCTCAAGGGAAAGTACTCGAGGAATTCAAAGAAAATGGAAGTACGGTAATACCAAAAGATATCGCGCTTCAAATCTCAGACATTCTCTCTGATAATAAAGCTCGAGCTCCAGAGTTTGGAGAACACTCTGCGCTATACGTAGAAGGACACGGCGACGTGGCATCTAAAACAGGTACTACAAACGATTATCGTGACGCTTGGATACTTGGGTATACACCATCACTTGCCGTTGGAGCATGGGCTGGAAACAACGACAATAGCCCTATGCAAAAAAAGATTGCTGGTTTTATTATTGCACCGATGTGGCATGAATTTATGATGTACGCTCTTGCTTCATCAACCCCAGAACAATTTGAAAAACCAAAACCAATTGATTCATCTCTGAAACCAACCCTGCGTGGTGTTTGGCAAGGTGGCGAAGTTTTTGTGATTGATAAAATTTCTGGAAAATTAGCTACCGAATACACACCAAACGAAACTAAAGAGGAACGAGTTGTAAAAAACCTTCATTCCATTCTTTATTGGGTTTCAAAAAATAACCCAAAAGGAGATGCTCCAGAAAACCCAGCGGATGATCCTCAGTTTAGATTATGGGAACCAGCTGTTTTAAAATGGGCCCTAAATAACCCAAATCTAGTCACTGGTTACGATAAATCATCAATTCCAAAAGACTATGACAATGTTCACACTAAAGAAAATATGCCGGTTGTTAAAATAACAGAACCAACAACCCTAAAAACCTATAAGGCCGGAGAAAAAATAAAACCAGAAATACAAGTTTCTTCAAGATATAACATTACACGGGTAGATTATTTCTTAAATAACTCTTTCCTTGGCAGTTCTTCGGGTTTTTCAGGTTTTTCTTTTACCCCACAAGTATCTGATATGAATCCAGAAAATAACACCTTCCGAGTAACTGTTTATGATTCTGTTTACAACAAAACTTCCGCTTCTCAATCAATAATTATTGATTTTTAGTTTATTTCTTTAATTAAATCTGACGTTATTTCGTCTTTAATTAATTTTAATATTCCCTCTTTTTTAATGTAAATAATACTTTTCTCCTTTGAATTACAAGAGATGGTGACTGTTTTTTTATTTATTTTTATACTTTTTTTATCTAAAACAACACCTGTTTCTTTTTTTACCACTTCAATTATTACATCGAGAATGGCCTCTTTTTCTAAAATTGTTTTTTTTATTTTATCAAAAAGTGACCCAAGGTTATTTAAATTCATTTTATCTATTCATTGGCATCACAAGGTAAAGAAAGGAACTATCTGAAACATTCTTAATAATTAAAGGTTTTGAGTTTCCATTAAACTGTAATACTAAACTGTCCTGTGTGATGGATTGAAAACAATCAAAAATATATCTATAGTTAAAATTAACTTCCACTTCTTCCCCTGAAATAGCCGCTTCAATATTCGTATCTGTTTCACCAACATCTTGATTTTTTGTTTTTATTTTTAATTGTTTTGTTTTTGGCGATACTAAAAAAGAAACTTGGTTAAATTTATCAAGAAAAGTGTTACTTAATTTAAAAGCGTTAACGATATCTTGTTTTAAAACAACAGCCTCTGTTTTTTGTTCCTTGGGAATTATTTGTTGGTAGTCAGGAAAAACACCGTCTATTAATCTAGATGTTATATAAACACCATCAAAAGAAATTGATATTTGGTTTTTTGTTGTTTTAATTAAAAGTAAACCATCTGTATTTTCTGTTATTTTTACTATTTCTGTAATGTTTTTAAACGGAATAATAACGCCATTAAAATCACTAATGGTTTTTGTTTTTATTCTCTTTTCAGCTAAACGGAATGAATCTGTTGAAACAAAAATTAATTCATTATTGTTTTGATAAATATAAACACTCGCTATTTCCGGTTTTATTTCTGTTGTGGCAGAACTATAAAAAACATATTTTACACCTTGGTTGAAAATTTTTGATTCTATTTCAAAAGACACCCCAGTTGTAATTGTTGGTATTGTTGGAAAATCATTATATGGATAACATTTTATTACTGTTTTATTATTTTTTGTTGTAACTACTATATTTTCATTTACTTCCTCTAGTAAAACATTCTTTTCATTCTGTATTCCTGATAAAAAATTATTTAAAACACTTCCTTTAATAGCTAATATTCCTTCTTTTTCTATTTTTGCTGGGATTTCGATTTCTACACCTAAATCGAGATTTGTTGCTCTTATTTTTAAAGTCTTTCCATTTGCTATCAAAAGGACACAACTTAAAACATTTAAAGTTAAATTTTTACCAGTAATTTTCTCTGCAATAGAAATTGCATTTTTAATTTTTTCAACTAAGCATTCTACTTTCATAGTATTAGTATTTATTTAAAAGAATATGATTATTATAATGAGCCTGTTGATATGTGGAAAAGTTTAAAAAACCTATATTAAATAATGATGTAATATTTTTTTTAAACATACTTAATAAGTTAATAAGTGAATAATTATAAATAATAACTTCTTGGGTTTTTAATGAAATATTATTTTTTGTGTTTTTTATTAACTTCATATTATTTACTTATCAACAGTTTTTCCTTAAGTTAAAAATTAAAATAATGCTTTGATTTGTTCTAATTCTTGTAGTAAAGAATTGTCTGTTTTTATTTCTTTTTTTATTTTTTCACAAGAATGGATAACAGTTGTGTGATCACGGCCACCCATTTTTTGTCCAATAGAAGGATAAGAAATATCAAACTCTTCTCTTAAGATGTACATAGCTACTTGTCTTGGTTTAACAACATCTTTTCTCCTGGTTTTTTCATAAACACTAGCCTCTTCAATGTTATAAAAATCAGCAATTATCTTAACAACATCTTTTACAGCCATATTTTTCTTAGGTTTTATGTTGTTTTTTAAGAGATTTTTTATTTCATACAAGGAAAGATCTTTGTTTTTTAGTTTTGTGTGGCAAATAACAAGGTTTAAAGCCCCTTCAAGCTCTCTAATGTTTCCTTGAATAAGCGAAGCAATATACTGCATTACTTCTTCTGGTGGGTAAAAATTATTTTCTTTCGCTTTTGCCGACAAAATTGAGAGCCTAGATTCATACTCTGGTTGGCCGACATCAACTGTCATGCCAGCTCCAAAACGCGACTTCAAGCGTTCTTCTAGGTTTGGGATAAAGTTTGGGTGCACATCTGAGGAAAAAATAATTTGTTTGTTGTTGTCGTAAAAGGCGTTAAAAAGGTGGAATAATTCCTCTTGGGTTTTATCTTTGTTTGATAAAAACTGAACATCATCAACAATAAGAACATCATATTTTCTATATCTTTCTTTAAAGGCAGGTATTTTATTTGCCTGCATTGAAGTAACAAAATCAACTGAAAATTTTTCAGATGTTGTGTAAAAAACCTTACGATTGTTATGTTTTGTTTTTAAAGTGTTCCCTACTGATTGAATAAGGTGTGTTTTTCCTAAACCAGTGCGACCATAAATAAAAAGAGGGTTATAGGCCATTCCTGGTTTTTCAAGTACTGCTTGTGCAGCGCTGTAAGCAAGTTCATTAAAAGAACCAATAACAAAAGAATCAAAAGTGTAACGAGGGTTTAAGTTATCTTCTTTGTTTATGTATAAATCTGCCAAAGGAAGCTCGCGAAGAAGTGGAGATTTTGAAAGATCGGCAATTACAGTTTTTGGTTTTTCGCCAATATTTTTTACAACAACGTACTCGACCCCTCTAACGAATTCAGAGGTATCACGCATCTTTTGTAAAATAAATTTGTGATACTTGTTAAATATCCAATCTTTAACAAACTCGTTAGGAACCCCAACAAAGACAATACCCCCCTCTTCTTTTACAATGTCTGTGTTTTTAAACCATGTACTAAAATTTGCTTTTGAAACATGAAGCTCTACTTCAAGAAGTGTATTTGTCCAAAGGTTTTTTAAGTCGAGCATAAAAGAGATGTTTGTTTGGAGTATTATAATGGGTAAAACTAAAAATGGAACGTGACAAAAAAATGCTTTTATGTTAATAAGGTGTGAACAAGTTGGTGATTCTAAAACTAGAACACATTTGTTTTGTCTTTAGTGTTAATCTATAATCAATCTTATGTCACAAACATATCAACCTAAAAAGAGAAAAAGAGCTAAAGCTCACGGTTTTTTAGCTAGAACAGCAACAAAAGGTGGAAAGAAGGTAATAAAACGAAGGGCTCAAAAAGGAAGAAAGAAACTTACTACCGTCTAAAAACAAAAAAATGCTCGCCAAAAAAAGGAGAGTAAAAACGAAAGAGTTTAATTTGGCTTTTTCTAGTGCTGGAGCAAAAAACTATACATCCCCCTTTTTTTCACTAAAGGTTGTTTCTAGTGGAGAAATAAACGACGAAACAACGTTTTCCTCTGTGGTTTCAAAAAAGATTGCAAATACTGCTGTTTTAAGGAATAAAACAAGGCGCAGGATGTATGAAATAGTAAAAAAAATATTACCAGAAGTTAAAAATGGTTATATTTGTTTGATTTTTGTAAAGAAAGAAGCAATAAAAGCTGATTTTTCAGTACTTAAGGAAAATTTCAGCCAGTTAGTAAAAAAAGCCGGGATTGTATGAAAAAAGCCTTTGTTTACATAATTCGTCTATATCAAAGGTATCTATCTCCCGACCAGGGGGTATTTTCTTTTTTTGTAAGACAACCAACTTGTGTTTTTTACCCTACTTGCTCGGAGTACTGTATTTCTGCGGTAGAAAAATATGGAGTTTTATGTGGTTTTTGGCTTTTTTTGAAAAGAATAGTGCGCTGTCGCCCTGGATCCGAATTCAAAATAGACCCAGTTCCAGAGGATGTTGCTAAATAAGACACATTGGTCGTAGAATAGGAGTATGTCTTACTTGTGGGAAACTTTAATTCATCAGCCGTTATATAACGGCCTTGTTTTTTTAATCAATATTATTCCTGGTGGAAATGTTGCAGTTGCGATTATTATCCTCACACTGGTTGTTAAACTTGCTATTTTTCCTTTAACAAAAAAATCTATTAGGACTCAAGTTTTAATGCGCAAGCTTGAACCAGAACTTGTTTTAATAAAAAATAAAGTAAAAAATAAAGAAGACCAAGCTCGCCAGACAATGGAGCTTTATAAAAAGCATAATGTTAATCCTTTTTCTAGTTGTTTGATTGCCATCATCCAGGTTTTTATAGCAATCGGTCTTTACAATGTTTTATCGGCCGGAATTGTTTTAGAACAAGATTCCCTATATTCTTTTGTTGTTTTTCCAGAAATAATAAATTCTTTATTTTTAGGAATAATTGATACCCACACACCGAGCTATCTTCTCGCCTTCTTTGCAGCTATCTCACAGTACTTCTTGGCTGCGCTTTTACCTGCTCCACAAAAAAAAGAAGGGAAAGAAGCTCCTACTTTTCAAGAAGATTTGGCTAGGAATATGCACATGCAAATGAAGTATGTTTTACCTTTTGTTATTCTCGTTATAGCGGTTACTTTTCCAGCGGCAATTTCTCTTTATTGGGTTGTGAGTAACCTCTTTTCTATCGGACAAGAAATTGTTATAAGGAAAGGATTAGAGAAGTACGATATGAAGAACCCACAGGTTGTTTCTTAAAATACAAAAATGAAACCAGAGGATGTAAAAAAAATAATAGAGGAAGTTCTCAATAAACTTACAACTTCTTTTGAGGAGATAGAAATAAATAAAATGGAAGATGGATCTTATGTTTTTTCAATTAAAACAAAAGAAACAGATTTTATTGTTGGAAAGGATGGAACTTCCCTTTTGTCGCTAAACCATCTTGTCAAAAGAATTTTTGATCAGAAATTAAATAAAACACAAACTGAAGCACCTTTCTCTTTTGTTGTTGATGTTAATGGTTATCAACAAAAAAAGATTGATGAAATAAAAAATAAAGCAAAAATGATGGTTGAAAGAGCTCGTTTTTTTAAATCAAACGTTGAGCTTGAGCCGATGTCTTCATACGAAAGAATGATTGTTCATAATTTTTTAAAAACAATTCCAGACATAGATACTGAGTCTATTGGGACAGGAGGAGAAAGAAGGGTTGTTGTTAAGTATAAAGAGGCACCCGGTATAGCATCTCTGTAAGCCATTTTTAGCTCTATCTAGAGGGATAAAAGCCAGAGTGAGTTGTCTGTCTTATTCAAAAAAACCAAAGTATCACCGTTTTGGTTTATTTGCATAAGTGTCGCATCTATTTGTTCCCTTGAGATTTCGCGTAGGTTTATAAGTTGGTCAGTGGCGCCCGATTCCGTGTCTATTTTCCAAATAGTATCAGAGAAATTAATTAATCCTTGATACCAAGAATCAGGATAACCGTCGGCAGTTCTGGGGGTAGATTCTGGAACAGCGCAATAAACATCAATATTGTTTGAGTACCAGACACATTTTTCAGAAAGTGTTGCTAACCCAAAGGAGTATGAAGCTTTTGTTTTTTTAATAAGAATAGACAAGGGTGATCCATATTCGGTATTCTCTGAGAAAAGAACTCTACTTCCATCCGGTGAGGTTAATGTTGTGAGTCCGTATTTTCCCCCAAGAATTTTTGTTAGAGATGAATTTTTTGTGGTTATTGAGTAATCAAAACCAAAAACAAAAGAAGAAGGTTTAGTGTTAAGTGAAATTAAGTCGGTTGTTACCCATTGAGGGAGCCATTCAGTGAAAGATGACTGGAATATTTGTGATTTTTTCGTACCATCAAATAATGAAATAGTTCCAACAGATAGTCCTCCGTAATTAGATAAAGTGAAAATTTTTAACTTATCAGGAGAAACTGCTATTTGTTCTATATCTTCATCTAAGAAAGATCCAACAAGAATCCCCTCATCTGTACTGGTTGCTTTAGGTGAAATTTTTCCAGAAAATGTTTGAATGGAATCGCTATCTTCTTTTTGGTATCTAAGCAAAACCTGTTCTCCTTTGTCCGAAAAAATAGCTTCATGTATTTGTGGAATGGTTGTATTGCTTACCCTTTTTTTCTCAAGACTAGCTGTGTTTACTTCTTGAATGTGACCATTCCCTTTTTCTACATAACGGACAATAGTTGAACTCCCTTTTTCAAAAACAATAAACCCGGCTACAGGAGTGTCGGATATCTTTGAGAGCTTGACCTTCCTTTGTTCGTTTTGGTTTTGGTTATTTGTTGTTTGTGATGAGTCACCCGTGCCTGTTGTGTCTCCCCCTCCGCTTGTTGGCTGTTTTTCAAAAATACCAAAAGGGAAAAATCCGTCGTTGGTGCTGGTTTCTCCATTATTTGATTTTTGGGTTAGAAAAAACCAACCTGCTCCTGCAAAGGCGACCAAAATCAAGGAAAGAATTATTGCGAGTGTTGTTTTTGTGGGCATTTTATTTAAGGTGTTCTTACGTGCCAATGAGCATCATTTTCGTTGTAGAAAGAGCCACCAAATAGAATACATGTTTCCCCTATTTTTGAACAAGTATTTGAGTTTGCTCTGGTACTAGTCTCCACCCCTTTTTTTATTATATATTCTGATATTTTTACTCCAGAACTATTTTTCCCAATATCAACAACAGGACGACCTTGTCCATGTGTTTTGTGTTTCCACCACTCGGTTCCGCCACTTATGACGATTTTGCAATCACCACCACAGGCCTTTTTTAAAGTAGAGAGAAAAGAGATTGTTGATGTTGGAAGTAATCCCACATTTGTACAATTATTTTGACCATATGATTGGCATGGAGGATTATTAATCTCAATATTAGCGGCCTTAAGTAGGGCTCTAACCCTATCCTCGTCTTTTAAAATAGCCTCTAGTTGTTCTTTGTTTTCAGCTTTAACAAAAGGAGTAGAAACAGCTCCTGTGGTGACTCCGCTTGTCGGTGCGCCAGCAGGAGGTTTAATAATATCCAGTTTGAGACTGACGATGTCTGGATTTATTGTGTATAGAAAAACGTAAATACCGAGCGCAAGAATTAGGCCTAGTATCGCTCCTTCAATTTTTGATTTAGCGTCTCCTATTTTAAACGGAGACTCGCTTGCCATATATTGAATTCCACCAATAACAATCTGGATAACCGCAAGCCCAGCAGCCACCCCAATACCAATTTTAAAAACAAGATTAAGATAGTCAGAAAAAGGCTTACCGCCGGTCGTATTGTATGTACCGTTATAAACGCTCGGTTCAAGTAAGGTATATTCTGTTTGAGCAAAAACAAAAGGAGGTAAAGTAAAAAAAGTTAGCAGTAGTGTGGTTAAAAAGAAATTTTTCATTTTATCTTCCTTTAAAGTTTAACATAAGGTTATTAGTTGCCGAGAGCAAGATTTTAGATGGACTTGTTACTTCAAGAGAGACGTTTGCTTCTCCTCCGACTCCTGTTTGTTGTCTAACAACTAAAATATTTGGATTTTTACTGTTCGTCGCTACAGGGCTACCATTAAGAGACCAAGTATATTGTATTTTACTGCTGGTTTTGTCTCTTGGAGAAATAAAATATGGTTCTGCAACTAAAGAAAGTTCTTCGTTCGAAAGATTTATAGAATTAAATAGGGACTTATTGTATAAAACTCCCAATATTGGGTTTTTTTCGTAAAATAAAATTTTTGGATCAACAATTCTAATAATGACCCCTCCTTTCCCTATTTTTACATCAGAAGTATTTCTTGTTTCTACCCCAATCGACTCCTCTCTTTTAAGATAGTCATTTTTAAGAGATAACGTTGAAGCCCCTCTTCCAGAAAGAGAGCCGAGTATTTCGCCGTTACGACTCCATTTGTACGAAAGCTCGCTAGTTTTATAAGCGACACCGTTACTTTTAAAAACACTAGGGACAATCGTGACTTTTATCGAAGACTCTGAGGTCGGCAAGGCTTTTCCTTTATAAAACGGCGGGGTGTAGATGTCGGTTGCTTCCCAAAGAATATCAACCTCTGATGGGTTTATGGTTGCGGTATCGCTCAAGAAGGTGTTTCCAAGAGTTGCAGTGGCAACTACGGTTGTTTTCTCGCCAACACCCTTTGTTTTGAAGGTGATTGATTTTTGTCCAACATTGGAAGAAAACTTTTTTCCATCCAAAGACCAAGAAATGCTTGCGATATCTAAATTAACAGAAGGGCTAGAAACAGAGGCTGTAACTTCTTCATAAGCACCAGGTATTTCAGGTGAAATCTTAATAAAGAGGACGCTGTTGGTTTGTGCTTCGGCAATAATAAAAAACGAAAACAAAAAGATAGGGATTATTGCTTTTATGAAGTTGAGAGAATAGTTATTTTTCACAAAAAACGCATTAAAGCTTGTTACTTATTATAACCAAAAATCCCTTGCTAACCAAACAAAACAGGTTAGTTTGCGTTAGTTTGTTCCTCGACGGTACCAAGCTCTGCTTTGGCTTTTTTAATAGCGAGCACTTGTGATGGGTCGGAGGTGATTATTTGATCTTCCGTGTAGGAAGCGACAATTTTTAAAGCCACGTGTTTTAGTCCGGCGAAAAAGATACCCTCCCCTATACCAGACTCAAGAAGAAGGTATTTTTCTTCATCTGTTAGATTGAAGGTCTTTTGAACCACGTCAATAGAAGAAGGAGACTGCTTTAAGAGAAGCTGGATAGAAGAGTTCGTGATAATAGGAAGACCATAGGGAGATTTAAGGAAATCGCCAACGTCCTGGGTAATTGTGGCAAGTCCTAAATAGTATTTACGTCCACGTTTTGCAATACTGAAAAGAAAAGAGGCGGTATCTTCAGACTTCATCATCCACCAAGCCTCATCAACAACCAGGAGGCGTTTTTTGAGGTTTTTACGAACGGCGTTCCAGATATAGTGGGTGACAATATACATCGCGACAGGCTTCAATTCATCTTCCATGTCACGGACAGAAAAGACCACGAACTTTTTGTTGATATCAACATTGGTTGGTTTGTTTATAAAACCAGACCAAGTTCCTTTGGTGTATTTTGAGAGTTTTTGAAGAAGCTCTCCGCTTCCTTCCATTCCAGCGAGCACCATTTCAAAGTCAGAAAGTAATGGAGGCTCAATCATTGAAAAATCTGAATCAGCGGTAATATCTTTCAGTGCGTATGTTTCAGTAATTGCGCGGTCTATAAGGGAGTCTTCTCCTGGTGAAAGACCACCGAGCATAATACGAAACAAACCAACAAGATTTACGATATTTGAACGTAAAACATCAGCCGCAGACTCGTCCTCTCTTGGAATAGGAAGATCAAATGGATTTATGTGATTTTCTGAAGTTAGGGAAATATTGAAATAACGCCCACCTGTTGCCTCGGCTAGATATTCATACTCCCTTTCTGGGTCTATTACGATAACTTCCGTATCAAACATTAAAGTACGAATTATTTCTAGTTTTGTGGTATACGATTTTCCAGAACCTGATTTAGCAAAAATAATTGAATTGTAGTTTTCAAGTGAATAGCGATCAAAAAGAACAAGACTCGAATTGTGGCGGTTTATTCCATATAAAATTCCACGATCAGAAGTGAGGTCAAAAGAAACGAAGGGGAAAAGAGAAGAAAGAGGAGAAGAATTTAATTTAGAGTGAACACCTAATTCGTCTGAGGCTATTGGAATAACGCTTTTAAAACCTTGTTCTTGTTGGAAAAGAGCTGGTTTAACATAAACAAGTTTTGATTCAAGAATAGATTTTATTTCCGTCTCTGTTTTATCAAGCTCTGCCTCGGTGGCGCCATAGATAGTGAGATAAAGACCAACGTCGAATATTTTTTCTTGCGCTTGCTGTAAGGAGTCGCGTAAGGCTTCTAGGTCTTGATATGCAGTATCAAGCATAGGGTCACGAACCATGCCTTTTTCTTCTCTCATGTGAATTTGGCTCTGAACTTCAGCAACCTTTTTTTGAAAAGTATGAAGAATTTTTGCCGTTTCAATCGGGTGAATGAAGATGGAAACATCAAAGACCTTGTCTAGGTTTATGATTGGAGAAAACCAGTTGTCAGCGAGTACTCTTGGGTAGGAAATAACAAAAAAGGTTCGTGCTATCTTATCCCCAAGATTTAATGCCCTTGGTTCTATTTTTAAGGCGGATGGGGCGATAATGTCGCGAAGCTCAAGTGTTGCTGCTTGGTATATTTCCTGAGGAAGAATCGGAGTAATTTCCTCCTCTTTTTCCTTATCTCCAGTTATGAAATCAAATATTCCCATAATGATTATTGATTGAGCTTTATAGCTTTTTCTGTTTCCCCTGGGTTAAAAATTTTATAAAAAACCTCAATAACCTCTTCTGTTCCAAGTTGGACGGCCCTAACCCCAAAGCGGGATAAGCCTTGTGCGACAACAGAAACACGTTGGTCGAGCTGAGAACGACTTTCTTCAAAAAGTTCTGATTCTGCGATTCTTGATTCCGCGGTAGGTTCTTTCTTGCTATCCATCCCAGGAATAGGGGGAAGTGAAAAACCACTACTGCCTTTTCCACCAAGAGACGGTGCGCTATACGGAACAACGATAAAGAAATTTTTAGTCATAATATTTCTTGTTTCCGCTAGATTCTTTATAAAATCGATGTATTCACGAGTCTGTATTTTAAGGAGGTCTTCTAGTTGTTCTTTCATTCTATCCTCAAGCATTGTTATGTATGGCTTGATATCTAATTTTCGAGATTGAATAAATATCTGAATTGAAAAATCTAAAGAATTTAGAAATCCTTGAAATTGAAGAATTGTAGCGGTTTGTTCGTCTTCCGATTTTAAAGAGAGGTTTAAGGAAGAAGTCATAACAAGAGCTCTTAAAGAGCCATCTTTTAAAATAACAACTCCATCACGCACTTCTTTGATGGGAACAAAATCCTGAGCTGCTTTTGATTGAATGGCCATTGTTTATTTTGAATCAGTATAGCAAATTTGAACCAAAACACGTGTTTACAATAATGTTTTTACTCCTCTTTGCTTGTGTTTAGAACATCGAGCCCCCAAGAAAGGTCCTTTAGTTTACTGTCAGATAGTTTTGGTACTAAAGAATTTTCTGAAGATTCTTTAGTGGCCTTTTTTGTTATCTCCATTGGGCGATTTTCTTTTTTCCAAATATATAATTTTTCTCCAAAATAATAACGAAAAGCTGCCTCAACACTGTTAATAAAAGGTTTCTCGTTTATTTTGTAGAAAGCTAGAGCAAAAGCTAGAGCTATTACTGGTATCACAAAAAACAAGGTTATTACTAGAGGAAGAAAGGCATCTAAAATTTTATATACAACAAAAGCCATACCAGCTCCACCGGCTAAATAAACGAACTGTTTAAAAGTAAAAGGACCAAAAATTTTATCTTCTACTTCTATGAATTGAGGAACACGAAATTGCATCTTTTTATTATAACGCATTCCTCATATAGAGCGAGAGAAAATTAAACCTGCTCTCTGTAGGGGTCTAGCTGATAGGTACTCTCTTTTTTAGGGATAGCAAAGTCGTTAGTTAGTTTTTCGGCGACAATGTTTTTAACTACGGGTGTTTCTTGTATTATTTTTTCTGATCCCTCTTTTCCACTTTCAAGCTCAACTTTTATGTCTGGTTGATTGATTTGCAAGACTTCTTTTTTAGGAGGTAAACTTCTCTCCTCTGCTTTTGTTGGAGTTTCAATGTCTTTTAAGACTGTTTCTCTATTTAGGTTTTCACCCGCTTCGGTAGCTAGTTGTTCATTGTCAACAATCTCTATTCCACTTTCCCTAAGTATTGTTTTATCAATTGGTTCTAGGGTTATTTGTACACCACTTTCTTGTGGCAGAGAATTTTCAGAAATATTGCTATGTTTTATTTCAACCATCTCGTCTGTGTTGTGAATTTTCTTTAGTGATTCACGAATTGAGTCAAAAATCTGTTCGTTGATATCGTGAACGATTAATTCCGCTACATCTTTTGTTACATTGAGTTTTGATTGAATAATTTCAGAAAAATCATTAGGTTTTGTAAGACCAAACATAACTAAATTTGTTTCATCAACTAAGATTGAGAGCTTGTCTATATGAAGGGAATATTTTGCTCCAATATTTCTTATTTTTGAGCCAGTATCAAACCCAAAAAGAACACCTTTAACATCCTCAGGGAGAGATTCAAGCATTTGTTCTAATTGTTGGTTGGTGTAATCCATAGGAAGACTTAGTTTACCTTAATTTACTTCTTTTTTTCGCTACCACCGTCGTCTTTTTTCTTGCTTTCCCTGTCTCTTATTAGATCAAGTTTGTTTATATAGTTTTGGAGTGTTCGCGCGTTTGTTTTTGCCATCTCTCTTTCAAGGATTAATTTTGCACGGGCATCTTTGTCTGCCCCCTTGCCAAGGTCTTCAAGTTCTACGCTTATAGTAGCGGCTTGTTTTGTAAAATTATCAATGGCGTCTTTTACTGAGCCATGGCTACCCATTAATTCTTTTATGGTTTCTTCTAGACCCGCAATTTCTCTATCAGCTTTGTATTTCTGGTCTATTTCTTTTTCTGCCTTTTTGGTTCCACCGGTATCTCCTATTTTAAGGCTTTGTGGAATAATCTCACCTTTTCCAGTTTTTAGTTGGTCAAAATATTCTTTTTGTCTTTCTTGGGTTGTAGTTCTTTGTTTGTCTACCTCGGCTACCTTAAGTTTTTCTGCTCTTAGTTTATTTACTTCCTCAGAACTTTTACCTGCTTTTTCCGCATCTGTTAAGTCGATACTGTTAATTTCTTTGGTGGTTAGTTTGACCTTCTTAGCTTCAAGAAGTTTTGCCATCTCAACTCTTTCTTTTCCTAACGCTTCCTCTCCTCGTTTAAGATCTCCCCTGTAGCCATCCTTTAGATTTTCTGGTTTTTTGCCTAAGTCTAATTTAACGTCAGCAATTCCGGCGAGTTTTGATGCCATACCACCAACAAGAGGTATTTCTCCGGCGGCGCGAACATCAAAACTTGATTTAGCAACACCTTCGGTCGTCTGTAGTGCGAGGCGACCAACCTTGCTATTTGACGCCCAACCCTTGAAGTTTTCACTTCCCGCAAGTGCGGCAGCCCCTCGTCCGAGTATTTGTTTTCCAGCAAAACCACCAACACCGCCCACCACAGCCCCAGCTACTGTCATCAACCCGCTAGTTATTGTTCCACTAAGACCATCACATTTTGCGACCTTGTAAGACGCAATAAGAAAGAAACACACAAGGAAATAACTGAAAATAACAGTTACGCTAGTTGGGGATAAGTCACCGGTGGCTGTCATTCCAGAAAGGGCATCGTTTATCCCTTTTCCAGACTTAACAACATTAACAGAAGAAAGAATTTGTAAAGAAACCCAAATGAGCAGAAAGTAGATCGGCGCAGAGAGCGAGTTGCAAATAAGCTCTTTCCACCATTTGTCAGTGTACTCTTTCAGTTTAGGTAAAATACTACCCAGAAACATAATTGGAGAAAAAGGAAGAAGAAAAATAAGAACAGCAGTTCTTGCTATAAAAAGAAATGACGCTTGGAGAAAGATGAAAAACATAATAAAAACCATGACGGCTGTCGCCCACATTTGTGTAGTAACACCCCATGCTGTTCCAGCGACTTCTTTTCCAGAGAACATTGTTTCTGCGTCAAATTTCTCCATAAATGCCCCACTAATGCCCACTGCCCCATTGTTTGTTATGGAAGAATAAAATTGAACAGCGACGATATTTGAGGTGTCGATAATTACTTTCGTAAAAAATAAACTAAAATTAACAAGGAGTGCCGCGAGAATAAGTGTTGGTATGAATTTTTTTGCATCGCCTATCTGGAGAATATTTGTAATAGAAACCCAGAGCAACATAAATATAAAAAGAATATTTCCCAAATCTCGGATGGTGCTCCAGGCGATATTGATTCCATTATTAGATTGCCCAATAAGGGTACCCATTTCAAAGAGACTGAATTTTACTGCAAAATCAAATATTTGCCCGGCAAAACTAACTAGGAAGGTAAGAATTGTCAAAATAGCGTAACCAAAACCACGGGCGATACAAGCACCCCAGTTTTTAAAAAAACCATTAAGACTAGAACAAGATGCTGTTTCTTCTAGTGGA
The DNA here is from genome assembly GCA_007375595.1 of Parcubacteria group bacterium LiPW_30. GTDB lineage: Bacteria > Patescibacteriota > Minisyncoccia > Phycocordibacterales > VMEP01 > VMEP01. Next base: position 204,427 of record VMEP01000001.1, read on the forward strand.
TCAAAAGCAGAGGGAGGAAGTGTTTTTGCTGTTTCTGCTTGAACACAATTAAGATATTTACCAGAGTTTACGTCTTTAAGATAGGCACAGGCTTCCTCCGGGGTCATTGAAGTATTTAATGTTGCACCAGAATCCAGAGCTTTTGTTTGGTTATTTCTGTTTTCAATGTCAGTAGGAAGAATACAAGCACCACCGTCTGGGTCATCCACAAAAGGTGCTTCGCAAGTCTGCGCACTTACAGTGTTTTCGATAAACAGTGGAAGTAAAAGAAATAGTGAAAAACTAAAGAAGAGTATTACTGAAAAATTTATTAGTTTTTTAAAAGAAAAAGATATCATGCTTTTAGTATGTTTGTGGAAGGTTTTGTTTTTTTCTCTCTTCTTCCGCTAAAATTTCTTTATGCTCCGCTTCACAAGAGGTAATCATGCTTTTTGTTGTGTCACGAATCGTTCTTGCTTGGGACAATTGAGAGGAAGCGTTTGTCACCACGTCAGAACTAGGGATTCTCCCTGAGGTCGAGATATTTATTAATTCGCCGGCTGCGGATTGGTAATCAACATCTTTTTTAGCAACAGCATCTTTAAGGGTATATAGATCAATCATTGTTCTTGCTGCTGTTTCAATTTCGCTATCTAGGCTTGTTATTGCTTGGTTGTATAAAGTTGCTCTGTCGAAAAGAGAAGCTACCCCAGAGTTTGATTGATTTGCAAGGTTGCTTGGACAGTAAGTTACAGGCCCTAGTTTTATTAGAGAATCGGTTGCTACGGCTGCTTCGGAGGTAACGTTGCGGAGTTCGTCTATGATGGTGACATAAGCAATTAATGAGTTTGCTGTTTTTTCTATGCTATTAACAACATCGTTTGAAGAATTTATTTCTTGGTTTGAGATTTCTCTTGCCGTGGCGTTATTGTCGGTAGTATCCCAGAAAGACGAGTTTGAATCTGTGAGATAGTTTTGGAGTGCTAAGTCTGCCGTAGAAATTGTTTCGTTTGAGTCTGCTCCGATGTTGCCAGCGTTTCTTTCTGGGGCTGTTGCGGCAGAGCGAAGTTTTTCTTCGATAACTGATGCCGGAGTAATAACTTTATATTTTCGACAAGCCCCAGAGGTGGCGTCTACTTCCACACACTCTTCTATTGGCGAAACACCATTAACTAGTTTGTTTTTTGCCTCCTCTGATTTTTTGTCTTGATCTTCCTGATAAATTCTTTCTGTGGCAACAAGGTACCCAAATCTGTTGTTTGATTCAATTTGGGTTAAGTTGTTCCAGCCTTTCCATCCACCAGCGGAGAAATCACCATTGCGAAATTTTGCAGCATTCGCTGAACCAATAATACTTGGGAGGCTGTCATTTAAGGCGCTTGCACTATTTGTAGTATTTTTTGCCTGTTCACTGCTTACGATATTTTTTATTGCTTCATTTTTATAAGGAGAATTGCTCTTTGATAAGTCAGAGAGGAAAAGTTTTGTTTGGTTTTGTGTTTGCTTAAGCAAGTAATCATTCATGTTCGTGACATAAAGAGGGTTACCATTATTCCCTGTGTTTAACCAGTTGCGGATATTGTTTTCCATCTTAGCTCTTGTTATTAAAGAGCTCGTGTAAGAAAGTCTGTTTAGGCAAGTTTCTTTTGTTTTAAGAATACTCGTGTCTTGCTGAAGAGTGTTTATTTGTTTAACAATTGTTTGAGGGTCTGTTGGAACGGGGCCACTGCCTCCTATTAAAGAAAGTATTGAACCAACCCCAGGAATAGCACTAGCGCCACTAAACATAGAGCCTAATTCTCCTGCTGTATATCCAGCAGACATTCCGCCGAGAGTATTTCCAAGACTAACCAAGCTACCAGAACCAATAGTTCCACCTAAATCTATGAGAACATTGGAAACGGCGTTTGTTGCACCAGAAAGTAGATCGCTTGATAAAGCGCTCGTTACTAATTTATCTGCTCCGCCAACAATAGCGCTTGTTCCAGATTGAATTGCACCACTAATACCACCCGCTGAACTATCCGCTCCACTTACAGCTTGGTTAATTCCTTGGTTTATAGCGCTTGTTGCTCCGGTTACTGCGGTATTGGCGGCTTTATCTACGATAGAACCAACAGCACTTCCAACACTATTCCCTATTTGGCCACCACCGAGGGCGCCACTTATAGCACCAGAGGCGGAAGAACCAAGCCCACTTATTCCTGCCCCACTAATGAGTTGTTGTCCAAGAGAAGAAAGAGTGTTACCGATTGCTCCGCCGAGCGCGGTACACCCAGAGTTTCCCAGTGTTTCAGCCATAGATTCGTTGGAGGAGTTTAGACTTTTTCTTGTATCGAGAGCCTGGGTTTCTGAATCCCTGTTATCTATATCAGACGGAAGAATACAAGAACCTGGACTTGTTGGGTCATCAACGAAACCGTCTGTACAGCCGTCAACTTCTTGAGCCTTGGCGTTGTTTGTATTAAAAAATGACGGCGAGAGAATAATCAGAGAAACAAGAATCACCGAAATTATTTTTTTTACCATATTCCTTTTAGCAGAAAATAGAACCATAGTTTTTACGGCTTTGTACTGTTAAGTATAACACCACTTTTAAAATATATCTCTAGTGTTTTGGCTGTTTCTATTATTTTATTACTAAAGGAAAGGTACTGATTGATTCCTTGCATGGAAAGAAGAGGATCTTCAAAAATTTTTCCAGCTATTTTTAGAGAGTCGGCGGTTCCTTTGTAACTGTTTATTAAATCAAGGTGAATTGTGGCAATTTTATCTGGCACCGGGATCTTTAATGTCTCTTTGGTGATGTTGGTGTAGGCGTCTATATAAGGAATAAGCTTTTTAGGTAGTGTTTTGTCCCCTGTTTCAAGAGCGGTTGAAATGAGCGGAAGCTCTTGGCCAAGATTATATTTTGAGTATTTTTGAATCACCGCCCCGAGAGTTTTCCCATACGCCAAAATTTCTGCGTCGCTAGCATTTTTTAAGACTGAAATATCGTTCATTGTATATGAGGGAGATATTTTTTCTTGTTTTACGTTTGAATATATGGTTTCTGTGGCATTTTTTATGGATTGAGCACTTAATTGTCCAGTATTTTTAAGAGCAGAAACAGCAACGAAAAACTGTTGTCCAAATTGATCAGTTGTATTTATGTTTTCTTTAGTTGGTACCTTGCTGTCATTTTGCTTACGAACTTCAATTGAATCCGTTATTCCATTATCGTTTGAGTCTTGTTTTTCAGGATCCGTCCCGTAAAGCGCCTCTTCCCAGTCTTTTAAACCGTCCTTATCGCTGTCTTTGTTTATTAAATCAGCAACAGAAGAAGAATCAGCTCCCCCGTTGATTACTAAAACACTTTGTTCCTCCTCTGTCGTGTTTATAATCGGCGATTTATTGTCTTCGTATCTTGAAAAAAGCGATAAGACAATAATGCTTATACCTAAAATAGACGCCCCGACTAATTTTTTGTTCTGAAAAAAGCTACGCACTAATTGAGAATTCATATATTACTTAATTATAGCAAGGAAATTATAGTTTTTTTATAAATTTATAGATTTGTGTGGATATGTTTTGCTTTTTCAAAGTTTTTTTGTTCTGAAAGAAAAAAAGACAATAATCTTTTCGGTTGCTATAATGATTTTATGAAAAAAATAGTACTCCTTTTGTTTGTCACAGGAATAATGTTTTCACTCGCTTCTCCTTTGTCGGTTAATGCCGCTTCTGTTTTTGGTGGAAAAATTAAAGCGATTATTCCATGTACTTGTTCGCCTGGAATGGGGATAATCGTTGGGCCCCCAAAACCAGCAATCCTTCTATTTGTCCCCGGCTTGTCCCGGTTATTTAGTAATGGGCGACTATTTTCAGGGTCATGGACCCTAGGAGACTACTCTTCTGGTGGTGTTTGTATGCAGATTGCTGGGAAAACCTGTGCTCCATATCCACCAATACAAGGAACAATCATTAAGATTGGAACATCCTAATTCTTGGTAGTTTTTACAAATCCTTTGCAAGAAGTAAGAAGGTCTCAGGAGAGAGATCTTCCGCTCTTGTGTTTGTGTCTAACCTTAGTTTTGTGAATGCTTTTGAAATATTTTCCTTTTTTGCCACACTGGTTAAGTTACTAGAAATTTTTTTACGCTTACTGCTAAATCCTGCTTTTAGTATTTCAAAAAATTTTCGCTCCCCGCTTTTATCTTTAAACGGGGATTTTATATTTTCAATTGCGAGCACTGCTGAATCAACATTCGGTCTTGGAAAAAAACTTCCCGCCGAAACACGGCGCACAATTTTTGGAGTACCGTACGTTTTTACTGAGAGAGATAAAACACTTTCTTTTTTGTCGCGCGCAATTACTCTTTCAGCAACTTCCTTTTGAACCATGAAGATGATTGTTTTTGGGCGTGGCCCTGTTTCGAGAAAAAGTCTGAATAATAGTCCTGTTAAGTTGTATGGAATGTTCGCGATTAGTTTATAATCACCCTCTTTTATTTTATGTGTAGCGAAATCAAAATTTAAAATATCCCCAGAAATTAAAATTAATTTTCCATTTTTTATTTCATCCGCAAATTTTTCTGAAAGAAATAAAAAGAGTTCGTGGTCTTTTTCAACAGCAATAACATTTTTCGCATATTTAATTAAAAATTCGGTGAGTATTCCTTTACCAGGACCAACCTCAAGAACAACGTCTTTTTTTGAAATATCTCCCGATAGGGCAATATTCTCTGCGATTTTTTTATCGGTCAGGAAATTCTGACCAAGTGATTTTTTTGGTTTCACGTTAATCTAAGTATATTACTTTTCCGACTGATTCACTCCTCTCTGTTTGTTCAAGGAGTGTTGGGTCGATATCGTAGATAAACTCAGAAGGAGTTTCGACTTGGCGAGAGCCAAAAATGGTACGAACGGTCGCAAATGTTAGAAAAACTTTTTTGCGGGCGCGAGTAATGGCCACATAAAATAAACGACGCTCCTCCTCAGAATCTTCCTCGGTTGTTGTTGGAAGATTAACTCTTGCGTGTGGGAATAATCCTTGTTCGAGGCCGACAATAAAAACATAATCAAACTCTAAGCCTTTTGAAGCATGGGCGGTCATTAAACGAACACCGTCTTTGTTTTTTTTCTGATCCATAGAATCTTGGTCGCTCGCAAGGGCAGCATCTGATAGTAATTTCTCCACTCCTTCGTCGGGCTCAAAAATATCGTATTTTGTAGCAAGAGAAGCAAGTTCCATCATGTTTTCAAGGCGCTCCAAATCTTCTTCGCCACCTTCTTCTTTGAAGAATTTTTCTAAACCAGTTTCTTTAATTACAAAGCGCACCAACTCAGAAGTTTTCATTGTCTCTGATGAATTTTTTATCTTTTCGAGAAGCGCCCAAAAAATTGAGATGCGCTCCCTCATTTTTGGTGGCAGTGAATCTTCTTTGCCAGAAAAGATTTTTGCGATAGTTGCATCCCCTACTCCACGCGGTGGAACATTAATAACACGTTTAATATCGGAAAGTCCGGCCGGGTTTCTTCCGGCACGAATATATGCGAGTACATCTTTAACTTCTTTTCTCTCAAAAAATTTCACACCCAAAACTCGATGTGGAACATTAAGAGAAAGAAACCCTTCCTCAAGAGCACGAGATTGATAATTTGCGCGGTATAAAACGGCGATTTCGTTTGATGGTACCCCTCTCTCAATTAGCTCGGCTGATTTTGAGGCAATGAAACGAGCTTCGTCGGCTTCATCATATGCTTCGAAGACGGAAATTTTCTCACCCTCAACATTTTTTGTAAAAAGATTTTTTTCTTTACGGATTTTATTTTTCTTAATGATATCATTTGCCGCCTGGAGAATGTTTTGAGTTGAACGATAATTTTCTTCAAGGAGAACAACCTTTGCTCCGGGATAATCATGTTCAAAATTTAAAATGTTTCGTAAGTTTGCTCCGCGCCAACCATAAATATTTTGATCACTATCACCGACAACACAAACATTCTTTTCTTTTTTTGCCAAGAGGTGTGATAGTTCGTATTGGGCGGTGTTTGTATCTTGATACTCGTCAATATGAATATATTTCCAAGTGTCGTGATATTTTTTTAGAACATCTTGGTTTTCTCTTAAAAGAATTGTGGTTCTGGTAACAAGGTCATCAAAGTCAAAAGCATTTTCTTCTTTTAAAAGGGTTTCATATTTTCTCCAAACAGAAGAAAGTATTTTTGGAAAATAACCTTCCGCCGTTTCGGCGTATTCGTCTGCCGAAACAACATTTCCTTTGTGCCTTGAAATGGCCCAACGTAGTCGCGCCGGATCAAATTGTTTTGGATCCAAATCTAGACTTTTGATGGCATTCCTAACAAGAGAGACGGTTTCCTGTTCATCTAATATAGAAAAGCGGGCGGTGCGACCGACGTGTGAGGCATTTTCCCGCAATATCTTTACTCCTAAGGAATGGAAGGTTGCAACAAGTGGGCCATCTTTTAGTCCGAAATCAGCAACCGAGCGTCTAGTAGAAAGAAGGGCGGAAACACGCTGCCCCATCTCCGCCGCCGCCTTGTTTGTGAAAGTAATAGCCAAAATTGAACTCGGGGTTACCCCGCTCTCTACTAAGTGAAGGATTCTGTGGGTTATGGTTTTTGTTTTCCCAGCCCCGGCCCCCGCGATAATCAAGAGAGGACCAGTCGTTTGAGCGACAGCTTCTTGTTGCTGTGGATTTAAGTCGTTTTTTGAAGAAGACATGGATGGAACTATAACATCAAGCCATCCATTAAAGAAAAAATTGTTAAATTTCTTAAAAAATACCACTACGTGATTTTCAAAAAGGCTTTTTAGGTTGTCCCAAAGATATCCCCACCTTCATTGACTTCCTTCTCCATGAGGGATACCATTTTAAGTGAAGGGGGAATATCCCCTTCGAAATAGAAAAATGGCTCTGCTAGGCCATTTTTAGCCCTTTTAGGGCCTTAAGATAGTAAAATTGCTTGTTTTTCAACGGTTTTACCCACTCGGGTCATACAGGGAAAGGGCAATTTTTAAAATAGGCTTATCGAACATAAAGAAAAAGACCCTGGTTGTGCTAATCAGGCGAAAAACCCCTTATTTTTAGGGCTTCTCTCAAAGAGGCTTGTACTCCTATTTATAGGTGTTTTGTTAGTATATTCGTCACCTTCCACGGCTTCTGCGGGAGTTTTTTCTAAAATAGGAGATTTTTTCTCAAAGAACGACTCAATACAAGAAGGAGGTAATTCCCAGAACTTGGCAATCTTAGAAGCATCATCAGGACCGTCCTGGCAAAAACTCCCTTCTGGCGGTGGGGATATTACTATTGTTGGAGGCGTGGCCCTTCTTCCAGACGCTGGTCCTTCTGGAACACAAGTTGAGGTTAACGAAAAACCATCATCAGCTTCCGGTCAGGTTAGTACCTATATTGTTAGACAAGGCGATACCATTTCAAGTATTGCCAAAATGTTTGATGTTAGTGCTGGCACAATTTTAAGTGCCAATGATTTAAAAAGAGGAGACACTTTGTCTGTTGGACAGAAACTCATAATCCTACCTATTTCTGGTGTTCAATACACAGTGAAAAAAGGAGACACGATTTCCTCTGTTGCTAAGAAGTATAAAGTTGATGTTGGTGAAATTGTTGGTTTCAACGGCTTCTCTTCAAGTGAAGAAGACCTCACTATTGGCGAGGTAATAATTATTCCTTTTGCCGAGGTTGAAGAAAAGAGTACGACACAAACCAAAAAAACTACCAGCAAGGCCCATGGTACGAGCGGCCCAGACTATAGCGGTTATTACATGAGACCAGTCCAATACGAACTCGGAAGAAAATCTCAAGGATTACATGGATACAATGGCGTTGATATTGCGGGAGCAGTAGGAACTCCGATTGTTGCCGCAGCTTCAGGTGAAGTTATTGTTTCAAAACAAGGTGGATGGAATGGAGGATATGGTTCATATATTGTTATTTCTCACGACAACGGAACACAGACTCTTTACGGTCACTTAAGCGGTGTTGTAGCAAAAGAAGGTTGGCATGTAAGTAAGGGGCAACTTATTGGCTACATGGGCTCAACTGGACGCTCAACTGGCTCACACTTACACTTTGAGGTTCGTGGGGCTAAAAACCCATTCTAAGGGTTTCGCCCGAACGCGAAGTGTTTTAGAACTAAAAACCCATTTTAAAGGAAGGATGACGGGTAAGGAAGATTGCCCAAAAATATAATTTGCGATCTAGATAATCGACCAAACAAAAAATCCGCAATTTCAGGCGGATTTTTTGTTTACTAAGTGCGAGATAAAAATGATTCCCTTGGGCGATAGTGGATAGCTTCTAGGATATGTTTATCTAAAATTTCGTCACTTTCATCTAGGTCGGCGATTGTTCGGGCAAGTTTAATTGTTTTGTGATAAGCGCGCGCTGAAAAATTAAAATGTTCTGCGCTTTGGCGTAAAATTTTTTCTGCATTATCCGTGATACGAGACATTTCTATTATGTCTTTTGCTTTCATGTCGGTGTTTAGCTTTCCTTTTTTATTGAAAATCAAAAAACGTTCTTTTTGTCGAGCACGAGCACGAGTAACACGGGCGCGGATATTTTCACTTTTCTCCCCATCACTTTCACCGGAAAGTTTTTGGTAATCAATCGTTCCAACTTCAATCCACATGTCTACACGGTCAACAATCGGTCCTGATAACTTTCTTTCGTAGCGAGCGATGGCAGAAGCAGTGCAGGTGCATTGTTGTTTTTTATTACCACGATTGCCACAAGGACAAGGGTTTAGTGCGGCGACCAAAATAAAAGATGCTGGAAAAAGAGCAAAGCCACGAGAGCGAGAAATATTTACCACACGGTCTTCAAGTGGCTGTCGGAGCGATTCCAAAACACGAGTTTCAAATTCCGGGAATTCATCTAGAAACAAAACTCCACGATGTGCGAGGGTTGCTTCTCCTGGTTTAGGAATAGCCCCTCCTCCAATAACGGAAACGTAAGAAGCGGTGTGGTGTGGAGAGCGAAACGGCGGTGTGGTGATAATTGTTTCCTTTAATATCCCGGCTGCAGAATGGATGCCAGTGACTTCGAGCATTTCTTCTTCGCTTAAATTTGGGAGAAGCCCGCGGAATCCTTTAGCGAGCATTGTCTTTCCGGTTCCGGGTGGTCCGTAAAGAGCAATATTGTGCCCACCAGAAGCGGCTATTTCTAAACCACGTTTTCCTGTTTCTTGTCCACGAATTTCTGAAAGATCTAAATCTACCTCAGAAAATGATTGAGAAATTTCTGTTGGTTCAGAAATTTTTATAACATTTTGCTCTTCTTGGGGATTTTTTTCTTTGTTATAAGAAAGGTGACTTATTAACTGTTTTAATGTTTTAACTGGGAAAATTTTTATTCCTCTAATGAGAGCTGCTTCATTTGCATTTTCTTCTGGAACATAAAGTTCTTCAAAACCTTTTTGTTTTGCTTCTTCTGCAATAAGTAAAGTTCCCCGCACTGGCATGACTCTACCATCAAGAGAAAGTTCTCCGACAAATAATTTTTTATTTGTATCAAAAGAAATATCTTCTGAGGCAAGGGCGTAAGCAAGTGCAATTGGGACATCAAAAACAGGACCTTCTTTTTTCATATCAGCAGGAGCAAGGGAAACGACTACTTTCTCGTTTTTACTTTTCGGTGGTTTGAGTCCTGAATTTTTAATCGCGGCGCTAACTCGGTCGCGAGATTCCTCGACTGCTTTATCCGGGAGTCCGACAATTGAAAACGAAAAGAGGCCACGAGAAATGTCGGCCTCTACGTTAACCACGTGTGCTTTTAGGAATTGTATTTGAGCTCCATAAACACGCGCGAAATTCATAATTTTGGTGACGGACTATAAGTGCTCCATGCAGGTTGTTGCTGCTGCATTTGCATCAAGTCTTTTTTCTTCTATTTCTTTTCCACAAACAGAACAAATACCGTATCCATTATTTTTTGTTCGAAGAATGGCGGCGTCGACTTCATTCAATCTTTTTTCTAGTTCTGATTGAGTGGCGGTGACCTCTTCAAAGTCTTCCATTAAATCAGCCATTTCGTTTTTATCAGAAACGCTTGCATCCATTACAGAAGGAACTGGTTCCCAGTCTTTTGGATTACTTGGGTTCTTTCTTCCGAGTGACTGCATCTCTTCTTCGAGAAGCTTTTTTTCTTCGGTTAATTTCTGTATGTATTTTTCGTAATTTTTTTCCATATTTTTATTACGACGAGCGAGGATCGCATGAGTGAGTATTTTCACTCATGACGTTCGAGTCGACGTCGTATCAAAAGGTTAATACCTTTTATTTTATCACAATCCTCCATTTTTTGAACACCAACTATATTTGTGATTTTGGAACAGAGAGTCTAGTGATTAGCTCGCTTAAGGTCGCCTCGTTTGTTGTGACGATTATTGTTTTCTTGTCTTTGAAGTAATAAAGAAGGAGGGGCTGATTCGCGTTATCGGTTAGCATTCGGACATCTTTGTTTTTTACAACAGCATCAACAAAGTCTTTTTCATAAAGATTGGATTTACCATTTGGGGCAATGCCAAAAAGTGGAAGAATTTCTTCTGCCATATCATTTTCCCAAGAATACATTCCTGCCACTGCATTTTCATAGAAGTTTGTTTTAAGTATTAAGAATGGTTGGTTCCCATTAAAGGAATGAATCCCAAATAAGAAAGAAGTATCAAGGGAGCGAAGAAGAGTTGAGGGAATTCTTGATTCAAGTAAAGAAAATAGTCGTTCAGTATTTAGGATTTCAGGTTGAGATAAATAATCTTTTGTTTCTGTAAAATATATATTGACTAGTGTGTCTAGGCGAGGAGTTAAGTTTTTAACAACAGTTGTACTTTTTTTCCAGATGTTCTCGCGGTTATTTCCTGTTATATCAATAGCAACATCTTGTTCTGTTAAGATAAAAGTTTTTATACGTGGAACAGTATTTGGGTCTTCTCCCGTGGTATTCAGTGTTTTAACAAAAAAGAAGGTGGCAAGTAAAACACCGGCGATTAGTAGAATAACGCTTAAAGAAATCAAGACGATGTTTTTTGAAGAACGGGGAGAGAGTTCTCTAAACTGGACATCACGCTTCCCTTGCTCTGCAATAACCATCCTTACAAGAGAAGTTTTATTTTCTTGAACAGATCTTGCTGCGTCAGTTTGATAAGTTCTAATAGACGATATTTTTGGTGGAACACTGACCTTAGGTTCTTCTTTAGCCGGGGAATCATTCAGGGAAGTTTGCTGAACAGGCTCCACACCCAAGCCTATTTCTTCTTTTGGCCCTTGATTTTGTGGGGTAGTCTCATCCATTAACATATTATACACGCGCGCAAGAGTTGTATGCTCTTCTTTTGTGGAGAATATTAAGTTTTCGCTTAAGCGCTAGTTTTCGGAATTGTTGGCTCCTCCGGCTTTATCCCTTTTCTTGTGGCAAACTCAGGATCAACATCTTTGATAGAAAGATTGATGCGGTGCTTTTCGTCAATTTCTTTGATGATGACTTCTACCTTTTCTCCAATGGACAAAACATCTGTTACGCGATTAATGTGAAACGGAGCTATCTGTGAAACGTGGACAAGTCCATCGGTACGAGGTCCAATTTCAACAAAAGCGCCGAAGTCCATAATACGAGCGACGGTGCCAGTAAATTTTTCTCCAACTTTATATTCCCTAGTTAGTTCTTTTATTTTTTCTAATGCTTTTTCAGCACTACCATTTTTACCAACAATCAAAACTCCACCAGTTTCGTCGATATCAATATGTTCTGCTCCCGTTGCATCTTTGATGCCATTTATTGTTTTTCCACCAGGTCCGATAATAAGTCCAATCTGGTCTTCCTTAACTTTATGGCGCAAAACTTTTGGTGCCGAAGCTGAGAGCATTGGACGAGGTGCTGGTATGGCCTCTTTTATTTTTTCTATAATTTTTAATCGGGCATTTTTTGCGTCAACGAGAGCTTCTTTCAAAACCAAAAGAGGAATACCACCCACTTTAATATCTAGCTGAATTGCTGTGATTCCGAGTTCAGTTCCAGCAACCTTGAAATCCATATCACCATAGTGGTCTTCTGGTCCTTGGATGTCCGTTAGAATTTTATAATTTTTTTCACCCTCCATCATTACCCCCATCGCGATTCCGGCGACAGGTCTTTTGATTGGCACACCACCATCCGTCAAAGCAAGGGTTGAACCACAAACAGAAGCCATTGAAGTTGAGCCATTTGAAGCCATCGATTCAGAAACAATACGAATTGTATAAGGGAATTCTTCTTGGCTAGGCAAAACAGCAAGTAGGGCTTTTTCCGCAAGTGCGCCATGTCCGATTTCTCGGCGATTTATATTTCCAACTTTTTTTATTTCCCCAGATGAAAACGGTGGAAAATTATAATGATGCATGTAGCGTTTTTCCGTCTTGATTTCAATACCATCAATTGTTTGTGATTCGCCCGGTCCCGCGAGAGTTAAGGCAGAAAGAACGTGGGTTCCACCGCGATAAAAAATTCCAGTGCCATGAAGAACAGGAGAAATTCCTCCAGCTTGAGCAAAGAGTGAGCGCACCTCTTTAAAATCTCTCCCATCTGGACGCCTGTTGTTTTTTATAGCTTCTTGGTGAATAAAATCATCCATCGCCTTTTCAAAATACGAAAGAGCGAGAGAACTTTTTTCTTCTGGTAATTCTTCTTTAACAACACTCATCCAATTTTCTAGAATTCCATTGATAACTTTCCCCCCAGCTCCCCCACTTAGGATTTCGTTGAATCTACTAGAAATTTTTTCGGCAAAAATATTTTTTGCCACATCGCTGATTTCTTCTTTCTCAATCGTATTTTTTTTCTTACCTATTTCTTTAACAATACTTTCTTGAAATTCTTGTAATTTTTTAAGTTCTGGTAAGGATTTTTCTAGCGCATCCGCAATAATGTCTTCCGGCATTTCTTCCCCGGAAGCTTCTATCATGTTTATTTTTCCATCGCGTCCACAAATAACGAGCTCAAGCTCGGCGTCATCATGGCGACGAAAATCATAATCAGGATTTATTTCTGGGGCATCGGATTTAGAATGTTTTGTTAGACGAATTGCGGACACTGGTCCGTTCCAAGGAATGTCTGAAGTTGCAAGAGCAAGAGAGGCGGCATTAATTGCTAAAATATCAGGATCATCTTTATCAATCGCGAGGACAGTGATAATAACCTGTATTTCGTTTCTGATATGGTCGTCAAAAAGTGGACGAATTGTGCGGTCAATAATTCTTCCAGAAAGAATTGCTTCGTCAGATGGTTTTCCTTCACGCCGAACAAACCTACTTCCCAAAATTTGGCCGGCAGCATAAAAGCGTTCTTCGTAATCAACCGTGAGTGGAAAAAAATCTATGTTGTCGCGTTTTTCTTTTGAGATTACCGCGGTCGCAAGAACAATAGTTTTTCCATAGGAGACGATAACTGAACCATTCGCTTGTTCGGTTAGGTCAGAAAAAGTTGCGGTTAGTGTTTTTCCTCCGATTTCACACGAGAAATTTTTCTTTTGCATTTTGTTTTAAACCCGCCGAATTTCAGGATTGAAAGTTTTATAAACGCTTTCAACTCTGCGTATCCGGCGACTTTTATTAATGATAAGTTTCTTTAAGTTTCGCACGGAAACAATGTCTTTTCAATGCAAACAAAAATGAGACCAGTTTGGTCTCATTTTTGTTCTAATTTTTTTCTGAATCCCCTTTTTTCCCACGCCTTGGCATTATGAGGAATTTTTTTGGATCGTTTGAAAGATCAATAAAGTCGTCGGCGACAGCACGAAGGCTACTTGAGGCTGATTTACCAAAGGCGATAACTTCAACCTGTACTCCAACGTTTAGTTTTAGATATTCAACTAAAGGACAAAAATCGCCATCTCCAGAAACAATAACAACAGCATCAAGCTTTGGTGCTAGCCTCATGGCATCAACCGCAAGCCCAACATCCCAATCTGCTTTTTTAGCGCCTCCCCAAAAAATTTGAAGATCTTTAACTTTTGTTTCTATTCCAACCTTCCCTAATGCTTCAAAAAAGCCTTTTTCATCATCCCCTTCTGTTTTTATGACGTATGCAATAGCTCGGACGAGTTGTCGTACCCCGACAGCTTCTTTCATTATTGCTCCAAAATTTACCTTTGCGTGATAGAGATTGCGCGCACTGTGATAAAGGTTTTGCGTATCAATAAAAACACCAACTCTTTGGTCTTTATGTTTTATGACGGACATATATAAAATTTAAATCTTAAAGGAACCTATTTTATTAAAAATGAAATTACCCATCTATTAAGACGGGCTATTTCCTACTTTAGAGCTAATTTTTTAACGATAGAATCGTATCGTTTTTTGCTTTTTTTCTCCAAATACTTTAAATGTGTTCGGCGATCAGCAACAATTTGAATAAGCCCACGGCGAGAGTGGTTATCTTTCTGGTTTTTCTTTAAATGGGTAGCCAAATCAGTGATTCTTTTGGTCAAAATGGCAATTTGGACCTCTGCAGAACCAGTATCCTTGTCGTGAACCTGTGCCTTTGACATGATTTCAGCCTTTTTCTTCTTCGTTATCATGTCGCAAACTATAACAAAAAACCCTTATTTTTGCAAGGCCTGCACTAAAAACAACGTTTTTAAGTCTTTTTTAGTGGAGGTTGTTAAAAGAGGCGTCCTTTTTTAGCTTTTTTAGGGCTTCGTTGAGTTTCTTCTCCTCTTCGGCTGTTAATTCATGTGTTTCTGGGTATTGTTCAGCTTTTTTTTCAAAAAGATCCTCGCGCCCCAAAAGAGAAGCATCGCCGTGCACCTCATTGTCGTCCATTGGTAGTGATTCTAGTCCCATATTTGTATATTCATATAACTATATCATAAAAAAATAAATGGTATGACTATAAAATAAACTTTTATTGCCGACGTAGAGCGAGTGAAGTGAGAAAGTAATCTTTCTCACTTCCGAGCCGAGGAGAGCAATACAAGGGATTAAAATACCGCGCGGCTTGCCGCGCCAAAGCGTGAGCGAAGCGAACGCGCTTTGGGTGCAGAGTTTGCCCTGCGGTATGATACCTTTTATTTAAGTTTGACTTGGAAAATCATTAAAATAGAGCGTGTTTATATGTTTGTCATGGTAAAATATTTTACGACATCATGACTCAAGATCTAAAGAGTTTAAAACAACAATTTCTTGAATATATTGAAATTGAACGTGGAAGAAGCTTAAAAACTGTTCGTAATTACGATGCTTATCTCGAGCGTTTTCTTACTCAAACAAACGCTAAATATCCAAAAGATATAACTGATGATTCCATAAGGGAATTTCGTCTTTGGTTGAATAGACAAGAAGGTCGTCGCGAGCGTGGAATGAGTGCGGGAACGTTAAAAAAGAAAACCCAAAACTATTATTTGATTGCTTTACGTATTTTTCTTAAATATTTAATGAAAAGAGGTATCGAAGCTCTTTCCCCTGATCGTATTGAGCTTGCAAAGGTGGCAGAGAGGTCCCTTGATCTTATTTCTTTAGATGAATTAGAGCGATTACTTAAAGCTCCTGATGGCGAGGATTTAAAAAGCTTACGAGATAAGGCTATTTTAGAATTACTTTTCTCAACAGGGCTTCGTGTTTCGGAACTTTGCTCTCTTCCTCGTGATATTGATCTTCGCAAAGATGAATTTTCGGTACGAGGAAAAGGAGAAAAAGTACGGGTTGTCTTTCTTTCCGATTCAGCAAAAGAAGCAATTAAAAAATATTTAGCAAAGCGAGGAGATATGGAGGATGTTCTTTTTATTGGAACAGGAAGCGTTGGAAAAAAGAAAGGAGAAATAACACACCTAACGACCCGTTCGGTTGAAAGAATCGTTGCGCAATATGCAATTAAGGCCGGTATCTCAAAAAAAGTAACCCCACACGTTATCAGACACTCATTTGCCACAGACCTACTTGGTAATGGGGCAGATATTCGTTCTGTTCAAATGATGCTTGGGCATGCCAGTATTTCAACCACACAGATTTACACGCACGTAACTGACAAGGCTCTCAGAGAAATACATAAGAAGTTCCACTCTAAAAAATAGGAATGTTTATGCGAAAAACAGAAAAGACGCCGTTTGGCGTCTTTTAGTCTGGAAATCCCGCATACCACTCAACCGAACCATCAGGTTTTAGGTTGAGAGATACGAAGACTTCCTCCCTCCCGTATTCCGGGAAGTTTTTTTCCACATAATCGATGATGTCAATAAGGGGAACACAGAGTGATATTTTTTTGTACGCACTACCAATGAAAAGCTTTTCCCCGTTTGTACAAACTCCCCAGTTGCCATAGTGACAACCTTCCCCATCTCTCTCCATTTTTCCGATTAAACGCCCGACACTATAAATAGAACCATTGGGAAGCATAATACTAACCTCCTTTTTTGTAATTTCTACATCTATCATATGCTAAAATAGAAAAAATGAAAATAATCTCTTGGAATGTTAATGGTTTGCGGGCCGTGCATCGCAAGGACTTGCTTCTCCCTTTTATAAAGAAAGAAAAGCCAGATATTTTGTGTTTACAGGAAACTAAAGCTGAGGAAGTGCAATTACCAGAAGAAATAAAAAATATCCCTGGTTATTTTGGTTATTTCTCTCACTCAAAAGGACGGAAAGGATATAGTGGAGTTGGTATTTATACAAAAATAGCACCAGAAAAAATTGAAGAAGGAATGGGGATTAAAAAATTTGATGATGAAGGAAGACTTCTAATTTTACACTTTAAAAATTTTGTACTTCTAAATGTTTATTTTCCAAACGGCGGAGGTGAACCTCATCGATTGAAATATAAACTAGATTTCTATGAAGAATTTTTAAAACATATCGAAAAATTAAAAAAGAAAAATAAAGAAATTATTTTTTGTGGAGATGTTAATGTTGCACATGAAGCAATAGATATTGCGAGACCGAAGGAAAATGAGAACCAGATTGGGTTTTTACCAGAAGAGCGCGCATGGATTGACGAATATATTGCGCATGGATATATAGATATTTTTCGTTATTTTAATCCGGAAAAACAAAATGCTTATACTTGGTGGGACATGAAAACTCGCGCGCGCGATAGGAATGTTGGGTGGAGAATAGATTATTTTTTCGCTTCGCGCAGTTTGTTAAAAAAAATCACAGGAACAAAAATTCTTTCAGATGTTTTAGGCTCAGATCATTGCCCGATTACACTAACGTTGAGTGATTAAATAAATAAAGGACACTTATGTTAATTAGTGTCCTTTATTTATTTCGGCTAGCGAGGAGCGCGTGGACGAGTACTCTCGTACACAGCGTCCGAGCGAAGACGAAATACAGGTCTAATACTTCACCGCTTACAGTAATAAATCGCAGGCAAGGCGAGATAATACCCTGTCGGCTTGCCGTGAGAAACCTTTATTTTACCCAATGCTTTTTTCTTATCTCAGAGACTTCTTTTGATTCCTCCTCTTCTTTTTTAGCTTTTCCTTCCTCTCCCAACTTCTTTAGCTCTTCAATTGAGAGTTTTATCAGCTCAACTGAACGTTTTTCTAGATATTCAGTCGTATTTCTTTCTGGTTCATCAAGTACTTCCTCAAGTAGGGCATGTAAAACATAACCTATTTTAGGGCCTGGAGTTTCATGTGTAACTTCCATAATACGTTTCCCGTCTATTTTTAACATAGCAACCGATATCGGCGCACGCATTGCTTCTTCAATCATAGACTCATATTTTCTAAGCCGATACGGGGTCTCTTTTGGTCTTCCCATGCCGATACGGTCGCAGGCGCGAAGTTTCATTAAATCCCAAACATGTTCTGGCCCAACGTTTTTTACGATACGCCTTACTGCCGATAAGGTTATTTTGTCTACATCTGAGAAAAATAAATGGTAACGCACTAACTTTGAAACAACATCTACGATTTCTCGTGGAAAACGCATTCTTTCAAGAATTTTTTTTGTTACACGTGAACCAACGACATCATGTCCATAGAAGGTGTAATCTTTCTTTTCGTCAGACCAACGACGTGTTTCAGGCTTAGAAACATCATGAAATAGAGCAGAAAGTCTCACGTGTAACGGCCATTCACGATCTGCTGAGTGTTGCAACGCCCTTAGGTTATGCTCCCAAACGTCATAGATATGGTCACCATTCTGTTTAACATTAATCCCCGCTTCTGTTTCAGGTGAAACATATTTAAGAATACCAAGCCGATTAGCTAAAACTATTCCAATCATTGGGTTTGGAGACATAATCAATTTAATGAATTCATCACGAATACGCTCCTGAGCAATTTTACCGAGGTTTTTAACGTTATTTTCCAAGGCTTTTTCGGTCTCATTGTTAATCATGAAACCTAATTCAGTAGCTAGTCTGATAGCTCTGAGGACACGAAGGGCATCTTCTGCAAATCTTTCTTCTGGATTACCAACAGCCCTGATAACTTTGTCCTTTATATCTTTTTGTCCGTTATACGGATCAACAATTTGTCCTTTAGTAATATCATAGGCGATTGCGTTTATAGTGAAGTCTCGTCGCTTTAAATCATCTTCTAGGTTTTTACTAAAAACAACTGAATCTGGTCTGCGGTAGTCGCTATATTTTCCCTCAATTCGATATGGGGTTATTTCAACCACCTTTAAAGATTCATCTTCAGTATTTTCGTTCACAACACCAACTGTTCCATATTCATTTTCATAAAATGTTTTTGGAAAGATTTTGATAATATCTTCCGGTCTTGCATTAGTTGTGAAATCCCAGTCTTTTGGTTTTCTTCCCGCCAACACATCACGAACACAACCTCCAACTAGATATGCTTCAAAACCAGCTTTTTCCAAAGATTCGCTTATGGCGCCTATGTTTTCTGGAATATTTTCCGGTTTCATTGTTTAAAAATTTTACTCCAGGTTTTGATATTTTCCTAATTTTCCTTATGATGTATGGGATTAAGCCCCCGTAGTGAAATGGATATCACGACAGTCTTCGAAACTGTTATTCCAGGTTCGAATCCTGGCAGGGGCATATGAATATGCCCCTGCCAGGATTCGAAAGCCGGAGCGCGACGGTGCGAGGCGGGGCTGCGCAAAAATTCAGCAGAATTTTATGCGTAGCCGAATCACTTTGTTTATAAGTCGTGACCGAATCCTTGTTTTATTTGAACTTATCTTAATCTCTGTTAAAATACGTCGATAAAAATGCGGGTATGGTTTAGTGGTAGAACACGTCCTTGCCAAGGATGAGACGGGAGTTCGATTCTCCCTACCCGCACAAAATTAAAATAACCCGTCTTTAAGACGGGTTATTTTAATTTTTGCAGAGGGAGAATCGAAAGCCGGAGCGCGACGGTGCGAGGCGGGCTTAATTGCGATAAGTGAAACAATTGAGAGACGGAGGCTGACGAGCCGAGTTGGGGTCGCTAATATTACGGACAATTTTTCACATAAATGAGCATATTTTGTAAAGAGTAATCTTATAAAAATAAGGCTAAAATAGGTCAAAAGTGGGGATAAGTCGGGGGACAATGTTAATAAGAGACACTAAAATTGTCCAAGAAAAAGACCTTTAAATGCTCTAAAACGGCTTTAAATAAGGATATATTGTCTTTTTCCACAGAAACTGTTTATAAAGTTTCACGTGAAACTAAAAAGGTGTTTATTTTGGTATATAATCATATTTGATGGATTCAAAAGTATTGAAAAATAAGGAGAGGCAACAGGTTGGTAGACTTGGGGAAGATATTGCTTGTCGCTTTTTAGAAGAAAAAGGTTTCAGTGTTATTGATAGAAATTACAGAAAGTTTATTGGAGAAATAGACATTATTGCCAAAAAGGACAAAATTTTATACTTTGTTGAAGTAAAAACTGTTTCTCGTGAAAACTTCAAAGAAGGTGAAAGTGGGCCAACTTCTCAGTATAGGGCTGAGGATAATATTCATCCACAAAAGTTAAAGCGCTTAAGCAGAGCAATTAACTCCTATCTTTCAGAAAAAGTGGGAAATGTTGATTATGTTTGGCAATGCGATGCGATTATTGTTAATTTATTCACTGCTAACAAGATTGCAAAAGTTAAATATTTAGAAAATATTTTTGCGTAATTTTTTGTTTTTTGTGATAGGATTGATAAATTGTCGGATTGGAGGGGTTTGTTTTTACGGGGTGTAGTATAGAGGTAGTACGTCTGCTTTGGGAGCAGATAGCCCGAGTTCGATTCTCGGCACCCCGAATGTAGCGAAGCATAGTGAGGGTTGAGCGAATGAACTGCTTCATTCGCGTCCGGAATCGAAAGCCGGAGCATGTCGCTCTGCGACAGCGAGGCGGGGTCGCGAGTACTTATGAGCAAAGCGAATTGGTAACTCGTGACCGATTCTCGGCACCCCGACAATGTAACTAAAGTTTTTAATTTGTCTCACTGATCAATAAGAACATTAGTGGGATAGATAGATTTTCACGAAAATCTTTTTGAATCAAATCCAAGTCTTGTGAAATAAATTCATTTAAGTTTTTTCCGGTTTCATTCTCTATTTTTCTATTAATATGACCAGGTGTAATAGCAAATAATTCTCTGGTGTTTGTTTCTTTTGTTTCTGTGCTTGTTGTAATAATTCCTTCAAGTTTCCCAGTTGAACGATTGACCACCGCTCCACCAGAAGATCCTTGCTGAGAAAGAATGTTTCCTTCAATTGAAATAATGTCTAGTAAAGCACCATCATGGAAGTTATATAATTCTTTAATAACACCGATACTTGAGGTAAGAAAAAGATTTGTTTGAATTGTTACACCGCCTAAAAACCCAGCAGGGTAAGCAGAAATTAAGACAGGAAGGCCACGCAATACATTTTCTGGGTCTATGTTTGGCTCGAGATAGGGGAAGGTGAGTGGTAATTGTTTTCCGTCTGTTGTCCCAACAACACGAAGAAGGGCGAAATCGTCTTCACCTGTGCCAGTTGGCTTTTCTTGTTTGATAACTTTTGAATTTTCGGTTACCCATTTTTTTGAGACATAGATAGGTTCAATCAAAAAAGCTGGTGAAGCAGGGGAGCCTTGTCTTGCGATACAGGTTATATAATTTTTTACTCCGTAATCACGAAGTAGGAAGTATTGTCCAATGTGGGCATTTGTTAGAATAACTCCTTTATCGCTAATAAAGACCCCACTTCCCGATAATGGCTTGAAATCGCCACCATTTTGAGTGGTACAAAGGATATTAACAATAGTACTGCGGGTTAGTGCATTCAGTGGTTCAAGAGGGAGAATTTCAAGCGTAATGGTGCGTGGGCTTGTGGAGGCGATAGCGATTGGTTCTGTTTTACTTACAGTTGTTGTTTTTAGATTTTTTGGGGTCGTTGTTGCGGTTTTTTTAAGTGAGTTTATGGTCGTTGTTCCTTTTTCTATTGATGATGTAATTTTGGGAGAATTGTTTTCGGTTTTTATTATATTAAGTGGTGTTGTTTGTATTTCTTTTTGAGTGTTGTGTATAGGGAATACCGAAAAAACCCCGGCGATGATGCCAATTATGGTGTTTTTTAAAATAATTCCTAAGGTTTCAAGCATTGATTTGTTGCTTCGTGATAAGTTTACTAAATATTACCTTATCTGATAATATGTCGGATACATAGTTTGCCACTAAAGTGAGCATACTCGGGCAAGCGGGATTAGTTAAATGGTATAACTCCAGTTTTCCAAACTGGTGTCGGGAGTTCGATTCTCCCATCCCGCACTGAATTTTAACAAAACTAACTAAGGTTAGTTTTGTTGCGGGATGGGAGAATCGAAAGCCGGAGCGCGACGGTGCGAGGCGGGCTTAATTGCGATAAGTGAAACAATTGAGAGACGGAGGCTGACGAGCCGAGTTGGGGTCGCCGAAGCAAATTATCCGTGACCGATTCCCATCCCGCACAAAAAAATAAAAAACCGCATTCATGCGGTCTTTTATTTTTAGAGATGAGTGAATGTTACTTCACTGCGTCTTTCAAACCCTTGCCTGCGCGGAACTTAGGAACGTTCATTGCTGGTACGTTTACTGGTTCGCCAGTGCGAGGATTTCGGGCGGTTCTTGCTGCGCGTTTCTTTACAACGAATGTTCCGAAACCTGCAACAGAGACCTCATCACCTTTCTTTAGTGATTTTACGATCGAGTCAAACACTGTCTCAACAGCTTGTTCTGCAGAAACTTTTGTTCCGCCTAACACTGCATGGACTGCGTCGACGATTGCTGCTTTATTCATTTTTTTAAGTAGCTACTTAAACGATTAATAATGCTCGACCGAGTTTTATTATGGTCATACACGCGTATGAACCGCCTTAAGACCACGCAAACATTATATATCAGGCCGTTTTTTAGGCAACAGCAATAAAGCAACAAAAGGTTATTGGTTGAAAAATGGGGAAGAAAAAATTGAAAAAGGGGAACAATTGGGGTGATATTCTACAACAAAAAAACTAGGAGTGCTCCTAGTTTTTTTGTTGTAGAATATAGGTTTTTTGACTTTTTATCTTGCGTATTCAATAACACGAGATTCGCGGATGACATTTATCTTTATTTCACCTGGGTATTTCAATTCTTTCTCAACACGAAGGGCAATTTCTTGCGCCATCTTCTTGGCTTCAAGGTCGCTAACTTTTTCAGGGTAAACAAAAATACGAACTTCTCTTCCAGCTTGAAGTGCGTAAGTTTTTTCAACGCCTTCAAAAGAATTTGCTATAGCCTCAAGATCACCCAATCTCTTTAGGTAGTTTTCTGCGGTATCGCGACGTGCTCCAGGGCGACCACCAGAAATTGCATCGGCCGTTTGAACAATTATTGATTCAATTGTTTCGTAAGGGTACTCATCATGATGTGATTGCATTGCTTGAATAATACGAACATCAGCGCCGTACTTCTGAAGGATGCGCCTGCCGATATCAACATGAGTTCCTTGCACTTCATGGTCGACGGCCTTACCAATATCATGCAAAAGAGCTCCGGCTTTAGCGATTGTGACGTCACCGCCCAATTCTTCTGCAAGCATTCCGGAAATATGTGCCATTTCTAGTGAGTGCTGAAGAACATTTTGTCCGTAACTTGTGCGGAAATATAATCTTCCTAAAATCGCGATGATTCGTGGGTCAACATTAAACAATCCGCATTCGTAAACAGCTTGTTCTCCTTTTTCTTTAATTATTTTATGGATTTCATTTTTTGCTTTTTCAACCATCTCTTCAATTTTTACTGGCTGAATGCGACCATCAAGAATTAAGTTCTCGAGCGCGACTCGGGCAATTTGCCTGCGAACAGGATCGAAAGAGGAAATTATGATGTAACCAGGAGTATCGTCGACAATAAGCTCGACTCCAGCAGCGCGCTCAAATGCCCGAATATTTCTTCCTTCTTTTCCGATAATTTTCCCCTTAACTTCGTCCGATGGAATTGTGACGTTTGTCGTCATTATTTCAGCAGCAGTTGAGGAAGCAAGGCGTTGTATTGACGTGGCTAAAATATCCTTTGCCTTACGATCAAGACGCTCGGCATTGGCTGTTTCTAGTTTTTGCATGCGGATAAGCATGTCTTCCTCGTACCTTTTTTCTAGGGTAGCAAAAAGTTCCGCCCGCGCTTCTTCTTCCGTAAGCTTTGTTACGCGCTCAAGTTCACTTTGGTGCTTTAACAAAATTTCTTCAGTTTCTTCTTTAACCTTTGCGACTTCTTCGATTTTGTTTTTTAAACTCTCTGCCTCCTTACTAATATCAACTTGGCGTTGATCAAGAAGACTCTCTTTGTTAATGAGGCGTTCTTCTGTCTTTTTAAATTCTGCATCGTGCTTTTTCTCTTCTTCGCGGAGCTCCTCCATTCTTGTCTCCGCCTTTTTTACCGCTTCGTTTACGATTTTACCGGCCTCTTCTTTGGCCTGGAGAGTCATCTGCTTGATTTGAAGCTCCATGGACCCCTTTTTCCCCAAAAGGACGAGCCAGCGCAAAATATAACCGATTGCGATACCCGCTACACCAGCTACGGCGACTAGCGCCAAAACTATCTTAAGACTCATAAGCGATCAGGAATCGCTCGCAAAAACGTTGCAATTATTAGGTTTTTTGACTATTACTTAGTGTGTTTTCCAGAATGTAATTCATACAGAGGCTAAAACCGAACGTTTGTTTCAAGTGATTCATTTTAATTTATTAAGTGAACAAATCTATTCTATCATTGTCAATAGTAAAAGTAAAAATGGCCATTTCTGGCCATTTTTACTTTTACTATTTTCCGTTACTGATGCGAGTTTTGATAATATCGTCGATTAATCCGTATTTTTTAGCTTCTTCTGCCGACATGTAGTAGTCACGATCGACATCTTTCTCGATTTGGGAAATTGGTTGCCCTGTGTTTTTAGAGAGAATTTTATTAAGAGAGTCTTTTGTTTTTAAAATATGCTTTGCGGAGATGGCAATGTCTGATGCTTGTCCTTCTGTGCCACCCATTGGTTGGTGAATCATAACCTCGGCGTTTGGAAGTACAAAACGCTTTCCTTTTGCGCCAGCGGAGAGAAGCACTGCGCCCATTGAGGCGGCAATACCAACACAAATAGTTGAAACGTCTGGCTTGATGAAATTCATAGTGTCCAAAATAGCAAGTCCTGCTGTGACATGTCCTCCGGGAGAATTAATGTAGAGGGAAATATCTTTTTTAGGATCTTCGTTTTCAAGAAAGATTAATTGGGCAATGACTATGTTTGCTGTGTGGTCATCAATTGGTCCGCCTAAGAAAATAATACGGTCACGTAAAAGACGCGAATAGATGTCGTATGCGCGTTCCCCATATTGCGATTTCTCGATAACTGTTGGTATTAACATATAATTAAATTTATTTAGCTTACGGCCTTTAAAGTTAGATTATAGCAGAACTAAAAAACTGGCAAACTTAGCAATATTTACAAATAGGTATATTAATTTATAGTGAGCGCCATGAGATTACATAGATTTTTTGTAGAACAAGAAATAGGGGACAAAAAAACCCTTGAAATAAAGGAAGAGAGGATTTTGTACCAATGGAGAAATGTTTTACGTTTCTCTCCTCTAGATAAGGTTATTTTGTTTGATGGAAAGGGTAGTGATTTTTTGTGTGAAATTAATATTCTTACAAAAAACGAAGCAAAGCTTTCCGTATTAGAAAAAATGAAGGGGATTATCTCAGAGAGAAAGATCACACTCTTTGTTTCTTTAATTAAGCGGGAAAATTTTGAACTTGTACTTGAGAAGGCGACAGAGCTTGGTGTGTCGCATATCGTCCCTGTTGTTGCCGAGAGGAGTGAAAAGAAATCTTTTAATTACGAAAGAAGCGCTAAGATTATAGTTGAAGCAAGTGAACAGTCTGGGAGAGCTGACATTCCGGTTCTTAGCGAAGAAGTAAAACCGGAAGAAGCTGTCAATAAGTACAAAAAAGAATTAAATCTTTTTGCTTTTGATCCAACTGGTTCGGATTTGTACAAAACAATAGTTAAAAACGACAATCTCGGATTGTTTATTGGCCCTGAAGGTGGGTTCACACTAAAAGAGCTAGATTTTTTTAAGGAAAATGAAATTCCAGTCGTAAAATTATGTGAACAGATTCTTCGGGCAGAAACAGCAAGTATTGTTGCTATTTCTTTAATTACGTTTTAGTTTTACTTTTGTGCTTCTAAAAACTCAATAACCTTTTGGTTAGACATAATTCCCTCAAGGTACACTTCTGCTCGCTCACGATCGGCGCCAATATTGTGCTCAAGTAAGTGTTTCAATTCTTTCTCAAGTTCTTCTTTGGGAACTTCTATTTTTTCCGTACGAGCGATTTCAGCGAGGATGAGTTCTGTTTTTACACGTTTTTCAGCATCTTTAGCCCAGTCTTTTTTGATATCTTCTTCTGTTTTCTTAACGTTTTTGAGGTATTCATCGAATTTTAGCCCGAGTTTTTCGACATCATATTGTAGACGGGTAAGCATTTTTCTCTGTTCTTCCTCAACAAGAATTATTGGAATCTCCACTTCTGTTTTTTCGGCAATAGCATCTAGAATTGCAACTCGCATTTTCTCTTTATGGGCCTGCTCTTTTTCAAACTTAATGTTTTCTTTTAGTTTTTCCTTAAAGTCTGCAACATTTTCAAATTTACCAAGTGTTTTTACGAACTCATCGTTTAGTTCTGGTAACAATGGTTCCACGGCTTCTTCTCCGTCTTTTAACTCAACTTTAGGGGCGCGTGCTTTCTGAATCTCTTTTATGGTGTCTTCAATTTCTTTTTCATCCACAACAACAGCCTCATCTTTTGAGAGTTCTTTTTTGGCGATTGATTTGTAATTCGCAAGCTTAACTTCTGGAAATACAGCTGTTTTTAGTTTAAAGGAAAGGGGATTTCCTTTTGCAATTTTTGTTATAGATACTTCAGGGCGTCCAATTGGGTCAATTTTATTTTCAGTAATTATTTTTGGGTAAGCATCTCGTATGGCGAATTCAGCCATTTCTTCTAGGATAGCCATTTCCCCGAGCTTTTGAGTAAGGATTTCTTCTGAAGCCTTTCCTTTTCTAAACCCCGGTATTTCAACCTGTTCTGCTAAATGCACAACAGCTTTTTTTCTAAATGATTCAAAAACATCGGCAGTTATTTCTGCCTCAATTTCAATTTCTGAATTTTTAAGTTTATTTATTGTTGCTTTCATAGCGAGCATCCTACCCGAAAAAGGTATCTAAAGTCAAAACAAAAACCCGCTTAATGCGGGTTTTTGTGAGCTGCTCGAAGAGTCTTTTTATTGAAGTAACTCGCTTTCGATGTTTTTTACATCAGCATCTGTTGCTGTTGATGAGTCAACGGCCCCCAAATCGGCCTCAATCTGAGCGAGGTCGTTTGTTACTGGAACCTGCGCGGTGTTTTCCTGGGTGGTTGGCACAACATCGCTAGATTGCCAAACATAATATCCTCCAACCGCAAGAACTAACACAATAATAATAATTGCGATTACTCCACCAACTCCACCTTTTTCTTCCACCGGAGAAGGTGTCGGAGTAGAACTTACTTGATTTACTGAATTTATGTCGTTTATTGGTTCCATATTTTTCTATTTTATGTTAATAAATTTATTTTTTTACTGTGTTGTTGAGGTTGCTGTAGTTGTTGCAGTCACAGTGGTTGGTGTTTGTGTTGCAACTTTTTTAACTTCTGGAATCACTTTTCCGCTCAATTCTTTGCGTGCTTCTTCAATTGCGTCGCTTGCCTCGTCCGCCGATTTCTTTATTTGCTCTGTAATAGATTTAACATTTTCTTTGGTCACGGTACCAGAAAGTGATTCTACTAATGTCTTTGTCGCTGTTACTTTTTGCGTAGCTATATCAATTTTTGCTTGAGCCAAAGAAAGGGCTACTTTTGCGCTTGAGGTATCTAGCCCTTTGTTTTCAAAGTTAATTAGAACACGCTCAATGTTTGAAACAGATTTGTTTAGAGATTCTATTCTTGAAGTTAGGTTGTTTGCCCTTAATCCAAAATAGTTTTTACTAAGACCTATTTTTTGTTCTTTAATCTTTTCGTTAACTTCTCTTCTTATTGATGTTGATGAAGCAATGTTTAGTTGTTCACGAAGGTTTTTGACTTGAGAAAAATCTTCCTTTGCTTGTTCGCGTGCTTTTTCAAAGGCTTCTTTCGCTTGTTCAACTGCCTTCTTCTGTGTTTCGCGTGCTTCTTCTAGGGCCTTTTTCCTATTCTCGCGGATTTTTTCCATCTCTTCCCTTAGTAATTGAGATGAAGTTGCGTTTGTTATTGTAGGAATAAAGTTTTTTCTGGCATCTTTCGCTTCTTCGCGTGCTTTTTCCTGGATGTTCTTCATATCTTCCCTTTTCTTTTCGGCAGCATCCTTGGCTGCTTCTCTATTTTTTTCTTGTAGGTCTTTCAGCTCCTCCCTTTTTTTCTCCGCGGCCGTCTTTGCTTCCTCTCTTGCTTCTTTTATTGCCTGACTACTTTCAATAGAGGTCGTTGTGACGGGGGCCGTGGTTGTTTCTTCTGCGATTGCATTAGAGACAAAAATTAAACTGAGCACAATTAATGGAATGATTTTTTTATTCATAAAAATTTAAATATTAATAATAACCAAAACGAAATGTTTGTTTCGATATTATAGCAAAAAAAGAGCAATCTTAATGATGCTCTTTTCCTGTGGAAAACTTTAAGCGCTTAATAGTAAGGAGATTTAGGAGTTTTTGTTGTATTTTTCTTGGTACAAAGCAACTGAACGTTCAAAGTCTTTCATTGCTTCTTCTTTTTCTTGCCAATCACCAACAGTAACTTTTTTATTTTGAAGTTCCTTGTAAACAGCAAAAAAATGTTTTATTTCATCAAGAAGATGAGGTTCAATATCATGAATATTGGTAGTGTTGTTAAATCGGGGATCATCTGCTGGAACCGCTAATAGTTTTGCATCGTCGTCTCCGCCATCGTTCATTGGGAGAACTCCGATTGGTCTCGATTTTACGAGACACCCTGGAATAAATGCTTCGTGGGCGAGAACTAAGACATCAAGTGGGTCTCCGTCATCCCAGAGTGTGTTAGGTACAAATCCGTAGTTTGCGGGATAATGCATTGGAGAATAAAGAACACGGTCAAACTTAATGAGACCAGTTTCTTTATCCAATTCATACTTAACACGGGAGAGTTTTGGGATTTCGATGACCACATTCATGTGTTCTTTTGTCCCAGGTTTTACGTCATGCCAAATGTTCATTTTTTTGTTTTTATTTATCTACCTACTCAGTAGTCTCTTTTGTTAAATTTTCACCAACCTCAATCTCTTCTGGGGCACCGAATTCAGCTTTAGCGTCTTCTGTCATTTCGATAACGTCGCCGTCTGTTTTAAGGATTTCTTCCCCTTTAGGACTGACGATGTCTATTCTCCACCCAGTTAGTTTGTTGGCGAGGCGAACATTTTGGCCACCTTTACCAATTGCAAGAGATAATTGGTCTTCTGAAACCTCAACACGAGCCTGTCTTTCTGTTTCATCAATAAGGACACTAGTTACTCTTGCTGGAGATAGTGCATCAGCAACAAAGCGCTTTGGATCCTCTGACCACTCAATAATATCTATTTTTTCACCGGATAGTTCTTGGATAACAGTTGAGACGCGAACTCCGCGTTGTCCGACACAGGCTCCGATTGGGTCAACATGCTGATCTGTAGAAGAAACAGCAATCTTTGAGCGAGAACCAGCTTCGCGGGCAACGGCTTTGATCAAAACAACGCCATTTGCGATTTCTGGTGACTCTAACTTAAAGAGTTCTTCTATAAAACGAGGATGAGTACGAGATAATTTTATGTTTATACCGCGTGGGGTTTCTTCGACAGCATACAAATATGCGCGAATACGTTCACCGCGACGATAGAATTCACCAGGGATTTGCTCCTCCATTGGCAAAATAGCTGTTGTGCGTCCGAGATCTAGAAACGCGTTTCCACGCTCCATTCTCTGAACGATTCCAGAGATGATTGTTCCTTGTTTGTCCGAGTATTCTTCTAGAACAGAGAATTTCTCAGCCTCTCTAATGCGCTGAATGATAACTTGCTTAGCGCTTTGGGCGGCGATTCGTCCATAATCATCTTTTGTTTCAAGTGGGAAAACTATTTCTTCGCCTAAAACAGCATCCTTTTTGATTTTTTTAGCATCTGCAAGAAAGATGTGGTGCTCTGGATTATAGCGCTCGCGGATGTCTTCAGCGTCTTTTAGTCTTTCTTCTTCTGAGGCGTCTTCTGGAATAGGATCTTTAACAGTTGTTTCGTCTGCGATTATTTTTACCTGGAGAAAATCAGTTGCTCCAGTATCTAGGTCAAAACGAGCACGAACAATCTGTCCTTTTTTACCGTAGTCACGGCGATAGGCGGCAGCGAGGGCTTGTTCAATAGCATCTATTATTTTCTCTCTTGGAATCTTACGCTCCTCTTCCAGTTGTTCAAGGGCGGATTTTAAAACTTTTAGGTCCATCATGTTGATAATTCTTAAATTTTTTGATAAAAAAATGCCCGTTTTTGACGGACTTGTTACTTGCCCCATGATACCAGGATTTTCAAAAAAAGCAAGTAGGTTGTATAATCTGCCACAGTTTTAAGTAAGACCACTTTTTAGTTAGACGGAGGACAGATGGGAAAGTTCTTTTGTTTTTTTATAGGGCTACTTGCGACAGCTTCTTCGTTTGCTTTGCCGCCCTGGACTGGTGTTGAGGGGCCAGACGGTAATGTCGGCAAAATACCGTTTTCCACTAAACCAAGCACAGCCATAGTTTCTCTTGGTGAGTGGGACTGTGTTTTAAGGAGGGACGGAGAGGGTAAAATTAGGATGTTTTGTGTCCATGCCACAGAGGGTACGAGAGAGTTTGTTGGCAGGGAGTATTTGATTAACCGATGTCCGGATAGTCCCGCATACATAAAATGGAAGAACGGCAACACGATTGATCCGGAATACTTCCTTTACTTGTACAAGGAAAAATGTAGGTAAATTGACCCCGAGATTACAATTCCTTTTGGAATTGATTCGGGGTTTATTTTTTTGGCTAACATCAAATATAAAAAGAAATTTTGTGATTTAACAATAAGACACACACATTTTTATTAAATCCTGTTATAATTTAATTAACAGACTCCAATGATCCTTGATGAGACACAATTAAAAAAGTTTATTCTAGATTCAGGCCTTGTTTCGCGTGGGGACATGGAGACTATCGAGAAAAAAAATAAGAAAAAAAATCAAACACTTAGTGAAATACTTTTGTCTGAAGGAAAAATTTCAGAAAATGATTTAAAGAGAACAGAAGCCTATCTTCTTGGAATACCATACATAAGTTTGAAGGGAGAGAAAATCGAATTTTCGGTTCTTTCTTTAATTCCAGAACCGATTGCAAGACATCACAACATTGTTTCCTATAGAAAAACAGCAACTGAACTTGAGGTTGCAATGCTTGATGCTGACGACTTAGAGGCAATTGAATTTATTAAGAAAAAAACCGGTCTCAAGATTCTACCCCGTCTAACAGACACAGACTCTATTAAAGGAGTGCTTTTGCAATATCAAAAAAGCCTTAAGGCTGAATTTGATGACATCATCCAAAAAGAAGCAAGTTCGCTTAAGCTTGTAGCGGAAGACGGTGGAGAAGAAATATCAGAGAAGGAATTAAAAAAACTTGCCGAGGATTTACCCGTTGTGCGTATTGTGGACACGCTTTTGAACCACGCGATTATTCAAGATGCTTCAGACATACACATAGAACCACAAGACGGACAGCTTTTAGTTAGATATCGCGTTGATGGAATTTTACGAGACGCTATGGTTTTACCAAAAACGGCTGGCCCTGGAATTGTTGCGCGCATAAAAGTTCTTTCAAACTTAAAGTTAGACGAAAAACGTCTTCCTCAGGATGGAAGATTTAAAATAAATTTAAGTGATCAAAATG
The DNA here is from genome assembly GCA_007375595.1 of Parcubacteria group bacterium LiPW_30. Classification (GTDB taxonomy): domain Bacteria; phylum Patescibacteriota; class Minisyncoccia; order Phycocordibacterales; family VMEP01; genus VMEP01. Next base: position 235,812 of record VMEP01000001.1, read on the forward strand.
TTTCTTTTCGTGTTTCAACTCTACCGACGTATTTTGGAGAAAAAACCGTTATGCGTCTTTTGAAAGAATCGGTTTCTGGTTTCACTCTTGAAGGATTGGGTTTTCATGGGGAAGGGCTTGAGCGAGTTCATTCATCAACAAGACAAACAGTTGGAATGATTTTGGCAACCGGCCCGACTGGTTCTGGAAAAACCACAACTCTTTATACAATTTTGGATATTGTTAATACTCCAGATGTAAACATTTCAACAATCGAAGATCCTATTGAATACCAAATGAAACGCATTAACCAAACGCAAGTTAAGCCGGAAATTGGTCTTACTTTTGCAAACGGTTTACGCTCTCTCGTTCGTCAGGATCCAGATATTATTATGGTTGGTGAAATTCGCGATAATGAAACAGCCTCCCTTGCAATTAACGCCGCCTTAACTGGACACCTTGTACTTTCAACTCTTCATACAAACTCTGCGGCGGGGGCCATCCCACGTTTACTTGAAATGGGAGCAGAGCCGTTTCTTTTAACATCAACTCTTGATATTGTTTTGGCCCAACGCCTGGTCCGAAGACTTTGTAATCAAAAAGAAAAATATGTTCTTTCTGATTTGGAATTACGCAATTTAGGTAAGCTTGTTGATCTTGAGCGTATGCTTAAGTTTTTGCGCGAAGAAAAAATTGTTGGGCCAAAAGACGGGTGGGATAAAATTCCATTTTATAAACCAATGAAGTCGGCAGAATGTGAAGAAGGATATAAGGGTCGAATTGGAATACACGAAGTTCTTAAGGTAACACCAACAATAAAAGAACTTATTTTAAAGGGTGCGACTTCGGATGAAGTAGAAGCTCAGGCAAAAAAAGAAGGAATGATGACGATGCTTGAAGACGGAATATTTTTTGCCGCCCAAGGCGTTACAACAATAGAGGAGGTCTTGCGTGTGGTTTCAGAATAACAAAATGAGATTTTTTTATAAAGCAAAAACCGAAATTGGGATTATCGAGAGCGGTTATTTGGAAGTGTCCGACCAAACTGAACTTGAAAACATTCTTCGTGAAAAAAAACAGACGCTAGTTTTTTTTAAGGAAGAAAAAAAGTTAGCATTTTTCGACGTTACCGCGATTAACAATATGTTTGTGTGGGTAAAACTTCACGACAAAATTATTTTTACAAGAAATCTTTCAGTAATGCTTTCCGCTGGACTTCCGCTTTCTCGATCACTTAGTATTTTAGAGAAACAAACAAAAAATTTTAAATTCAAAATAGCCTTGGCTAGTTTGATTGAGGATATAAACGCCGGGATGGGATTAAGTGATGGGATGAAAAAATTTCCAGCGATTTTTTCAAACCTTTTCGTCTCAATGGTTAAGGCTGGCGAAGAGTCTGGTAGTTTGCCACAATCTTTACGCGCGGTAGGGGAGCAGCTTGAGCGTACGTATACCATAAATAGGAAAGTGAGGGGGGCGCTCACTTATCCAGCGATAATTTTGTCGGCAGTTTTTGGAATCGGTATTTTAATGCTTATTTATGTTGTGCCAACACTAACAAAAACATTTGCCGATTTACATGTTGAGTTGCCAACAAGTACAAAATTCATAATCAATACAAGTTCTTTCCTCGTTAACCACACTGCCCTTGTTATAATTGGATTGATATTTTTTGTTTTTCTATCTTATCTTGGAATAAAAACACAAAGAGGGCAGGTATTTATTAGTTTTGTTTCGATGCATTTTCCTGTAATTAGTAAAATTGTTCAGGAATTTAATTCAGCACGCGCCACAAGAACGCTTTCCGCTCTTTTTACTGCCGGTGTTCCTGTTCAGCATGCGATTTCAATTTCCGCCGATGTTATGCAAAACGTTTACTTTAAAAAAGTTCTTATTGAGGCAGGGGAAAAAATAGAAAAAGGCTCGACACTATCTTCTGTTTTTAAAGATCATTCAGACTTATATCCCGTTATTGTCGGTGAGATGATTGAAGTTGGAGAGGAGACAGGGAAGCTTGCAGAAATGTTGATGAATATTGCCGTTTTTTACGAAGAAGAAGTTGAGGCTGCGACAAAAGACCTCTCTACTATAATTGAACCACTTCTTATGATTGTGATTGGCGCGGCGGTCGGATTTTTCGCGGTATCAATGATTTCTCCAATGTATTCTGTTATGTCGGGAATTTAAAGTGTGTGGTTAAGGCAAGGGTTGTACTTTTAATTTACCAAGATGAAAATATTTACAATACAAAAAAATAAGAAGAGCATGTTGAATATAAAGCAAGGTTTTACTTTAATCGAGCTTCTTGTTGTTATCGCCATAATGGCGCTTCTTGGGAGTATTTTGTGGGGTGGTCTATCTAGTTACCGAGATGTGCAGGCACTTGAAAGCGCGACAGACGTTGTTGTTGCAACATTGGGGGAGGCGCGTTCGCGGGCTACTTCCTCTGTTGGAAATAAACAATACGGCGTGCATTTCACAGAAAATAGTGTGACTCAATTCGAAGGAACTCAATATGTGAGCTCAAGCCCAAGTAATATTGTGACAAATTTAAATGGAGCAGTTTCGCTGTCGTTTGGTGGACTTACGGCATCATCAAGTGAAATTGTTTTTGAAAAATTTTCTGGAAGAGGGAGCGCCTCTGGCCAGGTAGTAATATTTTTACGAGGAAATCCCGCAAAGAATTTCACGGTTGTTATGGAACCAACCGGTATCGCGTATCGCAAATAATTAAATGATGAAAAATTTAAAAAAAACATGTCACGACAAAAATGGCTTCGGTTTGATTGAAGTGGTGATTGGGGTCGCCATAATCTCTATATCGTTGTTTGCAATCATGTCTTCGGCGAGAGGAGCGGTTGATTTAAACCGTCGCGCCATTTCTGAAATAAAAGGAAAGTTAATTTTAGAAGAAGGAAGTGAAGTAGTCCGTTTTATGAGAGACAGTGCCTGGAGCAACGTAAGTTCTCTCTCGACATCAACAACTTATTATTTAGCAACCACAACAACTGGGTGGATAGCAACAACGACGCAGAACAAAATCGATGGATCTTTCTTGCGCCGGATTGTAGTAAGCGATGTTTTTCGCGGAGCAGGGGATAAAATTTCTGAAAGTGGAGTTTATGATAGCGGGACAAAAAAATTCACCATTACTGTTTTCTATGAAGGTCGTTTTGGCACTACTACCAAGCAAACAGTATTTTATTTGAGTGATATTTTTGATAACTAAAATTTCTTTTATGAAAAAAGAAAATAAGAATAAAAATAGTGGTTACACATTAGCAGAGATGCTTGGTTACCTTTTTGCTCTTAGTCTAATTTCAGTTTTAGTTGTAAATTCACTTCTTACCCTTTCCAAGGCTTTTATTTCAATGAAAACATCCCGTGCTGTTGGTACAAGCGCAGTCGTTTCTTTTGATCAGATGGTGAAGGAAATTAGAAGCGCAAAGAGCATTGCTCTTTCTAGTGTTTTGAAAACAAACCCCGGAAAACTTGTTTTGACGATGCCCGCAGGTTCACCGACAACAACAGTAGAGTTTTCTTTGGGGAATTCAAATTCACTTCATAAATTTGAGAATGGGATAGATCAAGGTGTCTTAACAGCAACAGGGACAGAGGTTTCTCGCCTTGTTTTTAGAGCTGCAACAACAACAAAAAGTACGGCGGTCTCTATTGAGATGACTATAAAAGATAGTACAGGTAGGACTTCAACAGAAGAGAAGTTTTTTTCGACAGCAACGATGAGAACCTACTGATTAATGGTAAAATTAAAAAATGAAAAAAAGAGTTAACTTTAACGATCAGGGTGGGCAGGCAGTTCTTACGGTTGTAGTTTTTCTACTTTCAATCGGAATGTCTATTGTTTATGGAGTTGTTTCCCCAACATTAAAACAATCAGCTGTTGCTGAGAATTTTATACAATCAAGCCAGAGTTATGCGACTTCAGAATCTGGAATTGAGGATGTTATTTATAGACTAAAGAGAGGAATGCAGGTTGGAGAAACTGAAGTTCTTTCCGTTGCAAACTCTATCGCAACAACAACAATTACCCCAGTTGGTAACAATGAAAAATCAATCACTTCTTCTGGCAACAGTTTAAATAGAGTGCGTAACACTAACGCCAACCTTGTTACTAAAAATGGAGTTACTTTTACTTACGGAGTACAGGCTGGAAATGGAGGATTTTTTATAGAAAATAATAGTAAGGTTGTTGGAAATATTTATTCAAACGGGCCTGTTTTTGGTCAAAATCTCAATCTTGTTAAAGGTGATGTTGTTTCCGCTGGTTTTTATGGAATCATCAGTGGTGTTCACGCAACAGGTACTGCATATGCTCATATAATTAATAATTCCACGATAGATAAAGATGCTTATTATAGCTCGTCTTTTAACGCAACAGTTCTCGGAACGAGACATCCCGGTAGTCAAGACCAACCAAGTGTATCTCTTCCGATTCCAGACACTACTATTTCTGCTTGGGAGCAGGAGGCACTTTCTGGTGGCACCATTAGTTACCCATGCCCCTACGTTATAACAGGAAATAAAACACTTGGTCCGGTGAAAATTACTTGCAACCTTACTATTTCTGGAAGTGCGATTGTGACGCTTAACGGTCCGGTGTGGGTTTCTGGTGACATAAGAATTAGGAATAACCCAGTCATTAAGGTTTCATCAGTGCTTGGCTCTAAGAGTGTGGCGGTAATCGCTGATAATCCATATCATCGACACCACGATGATTGGCATGACGATAGTAATTATGGAGAGAGTCAGATTTCTATTGAAAATTCGCCGACATTTCAAGGTTCAGGGAATACTGGTTCTTATATATTAATGATTTCTCAAAATAACGACGCAGAATTAAGTTACTACAATTGGTGGTCTGATTGGTGGGGAAATGAATGGCATAGCTGGTGGAGTGCGCCAGCAATTAATGTTGCCAACAGTGCGAATGGGGCAGTTCTTTTTTATGCTGGACACGGGGAAGTGCTACTTGAAGATAACGTTAGTGTAAAAGAAGTGACAGCCTATAGAGTTCGTTTAAAAAACTCAGCTCAAGTTACTTACGAAACAGGGCTATCCTCACTTCTTTTTTCTAGTGGACCATCTGGCTCGTGGACAGTTAATGGATGGGGGGAGGCTAGGTAGAAATATTTTTGATGAGTAACACCGTGTGTTACAATCAAACAAATGAAAAAGATTGTTATTGGTAATTGGAAGATGAATCCAGAGAAAGTTGATGAGGCAAAAAAAATTGCTAGCGGAATTGTCAAAGTTTGTAAAAATTTAAAAAAAACAGAAGTTGTTATTTGCCCACCAACACTTTTCATCTCAGCGATAGCGGAAACACTACAAAAAACAAAAATCTCTATTGGTGCACAGGATGCTTTTTATGAACCAAAAGGCGCTTACACCGGCTCTGTATCGGTCGCTATGCTAAAGAGAATCGGGGTTAAATATATTATTTTGGGGCATTCTGAAAGAAGAGAGCTTGGAGAAACAGATGAGCTCGTCAATAAGAAGTTAAAAGTTTGCTTGAAAAATAAAGTAACACCAGTTGTTTGTGTTGGAGAGAAAGTTCGAGATGCACACGGATATTATCTAGCTTTTATAAAAAAAGAGATTGAACATTCATTAGCTGGGGTTAAAAGAAAAGATTTGAAGGATGTGGTTATTGCCTATGAGCCAGTGTGGGCGGTTGGGAGTAAGGCGCTTAAGGCAATTGAAGCGAGCGACCTTTCGGAAATGGTGATTTATATAAAGCGCACACTTACCGATTTGTTTGGGCCTGCTGCCGCGCAATCGGTTAGAATTTTGTATGGTGGTTCGGTTAATAAAGAAAATGCCGGAGAGTTTTTTAACGGAAGTGGTTTAAGTGGTTTGCTCGTTGGTCGCGATAGTCTTGATGTAAAAAAGTTTGGGGACATAGTTTTACTTACCGAAGAAGTTGCTTCTATAAAATAAGGACATGAAGTTATCGACAATTCCTAAAAACTTAAAGTTAAAAGGACGACGAGTTTTAATTCGCTTAGATTTGAACGAGCCAATTGAGAACGGAAAGGTTGTTAATGATTTTCGAATAAGAAGAATTATTCCAACTTTACAGTTTTTGGTTAAGAATGGCGCCAAGATTGTCGTCATTAGTCATCGTGGAGAAAAAGAAGATTCACTAAAACCAATCGCACTTTATTTAAATAAATTTATTAAAGTCGGTTTTGTTCCAGATGTTTGTGGTAGTGTTGCAAGTGATTCTATAAAAATGATGGCTGACGGAAGTATTATTATTTTAGAAAATCTAAGAAAAGAAAAAGGAGAAGAGAAAAACGGTCTTAATTTTGCAAAAAAGTTAGCTAAATTTGCTGATATTTATATAAACGAAGCATTTTCCGTTTCTCATAGAAAACACGCTTCTATTGTTTTGCTACCGAAACTTTTACCTTCATATGCGGGTTTCCTTTTTACTGAGGAAGTCACAGCTCTTTCTCGTGTGATTAAACCAAAGCAACCACTTTTGATGATTATGGGTGGCGCAAAATCGGAAACTAAATTACCACTTATAAAAAAATATTTACCAAAAGCATCAAGTATTTTTGTTGGTGGAGCGCTTGCAAACAGTTTTTTAAAGGAGGATGGTTATGAGATAGGAAAATCTCTCGCGGATAAAAATACAAAAGCATTGAGTCCTCTTTTGAAAAACAAAAAAGTATTTTTACCAGTTGATGTCGTGGTAAGAAACGGGGAAGTTAAGTGGATAGACGAAGTTTTAAAAAGTGAATGCATTGTTGATAATGGACCAGAATCGATTTTTATTTTAGAAAACATGATTGGAAAAGCAAAGACAGTTATTGTTAACGGCCCACTTGGTATTTATCAAGACGGGTTTGGGGTTGGTACTGAAAAACTTTTAAAGATACTAGCGAAATCAAATTGTGATGTGTTTATTGGTGGCGGAGATACTGTTGCTTTAGTTTCTAAATTAAAGCTTGAGAAAAAGTTTTCATTTGTCTCAACGGGTGGTGGAGCGATGCTTGATTTTTTGGTGAATGAAACTTTGCCAGGGATAAAAGTTTTGTCTCGCTAGTTTTTAAGATTTAATTTAATTTTTTCTGCAGTTTCAGACATCTCTTCTTTTGAATAATTTTTACCGTGCCAATGTTTAAGACCATCATCAGAGAAACGGGGGATTATGTGTAAGTGTAGATGAAAAACAAGTTGCCCGGCAGCACCTCCATTGTTGCTTATAATATTTATACCGTCGGCACCAACAGCTTCTTTAATGGAAAGTGAAAGTTTTTTAAGTATAGGTGTTATCTTCTGGAGAGTTTCTGTTTCGATATCGAAAATATTTTGTGAATGTTTTTTGGGAACCAAGAGTGTGTGTCCAATGTTCACAGGATTAATGTCTAAAAAAGCAAAAGTGTCTTCGTCTTCATATACTTTGTTGGAAGGTATTTCACCATTGATTATTTTACAGAAAATACAATTTTCTTTTTCTGATATTTCTTTATTCATGTGTTCAATTGTACGTAATTTATTAAGGTTTTCAAATCCTTCTCAAAAATGAGGCTTAAAACCATCTGTGCTAAAATATCACAACCTAAATGAAAGAGAACTATAAAATAAAGGATGAAATTCCAAACAAAGATAGAGAAAAGTTGGCTCAATATGGAGAATTACTCGCAAAGCTACTATATTATCGCGGAATAAAAGAGTCGGACGAAGCAGAGAGGTTTTTAAATCCCGATTACGAAAGAGATACATACGATCCATTTTTGATTTTAAACATGGAGCGTGCGGTGGACCGCATTATAAAAGGGATTGATGAAGAAGAAAAAATTGTTATTTATGGTGATTACGATTGCGATGGTATTCCTGGGTCAGTTATTCTTCATGATTTTTTTAAAAAAATTGGTTATAAAAATTTTTTGAATTATATCCCACATCGCAATCGTGAAGGATATGGTTTGAATCGTGCGGCAGTAGAACAATTTGCTCGTGATGGTTTTACATTAATTATTACTGTTGATTGTGGAATAACAGACGTAGATGAAGTTGCTTTGGCAAACGAACTTGGCATTGATGTAATTATTACCGATCACCATCTTCCACAAGCGATACTTCCAGACGCCTACGCAGTTATCAACTCAAAACAAGAAGGTGATACTTATCCCGATAACATGCTTTGTGGGGCAGGGGTCGCGTTTAAGTTGGTGCAGGCGCTTTTATCTAAAGGACGTGAAAAGTGGAAAGTTCCAACTGGGTGGGAGAAATGGCTTCTTGATATGGCGGGACTTTCTACGATTGCAGACATGGTTCCGCTTGTAAAAGAAAATCGCGCTCTCGCGCATTTCGGCATTTCCGTTTTAAGAAAATCACGACGACCAGGGTTTCAAAAACTTTTACGAAAAATGTTTATGGATCAGCGTTATGTCACTGAAGATGATATTGCCTTCATGATTGCACCGAGAATAAACGCGGCAAGCCGACTTGATGTTCCGTTTGAAGCGTTTCGCCTACTTTCAACGAACGATGAAACGATAGCTGACGAACTTTCTAGTCATCTACAAAACATAAACGAAGGGAGAAAGGGGATGGTGCTCTCTATTATGAAGGAGGTAAAACAAACGATGGAAAAAAGGGAGCTTCGGGAAATTATCGTTATTGGAAATCCTTCTTGGAAGCCTGGGGTTGCCGGACTTGTTGCAACGCGACTAGTTGAAGAATACGACAGGCCGGTTTTTGTTTGGGGTTCTGACGAAAATAACACTCACCTAAAAGGATCTTGTCGTTCTGATGGAACGGTTAATTTAGTAGAGCTTATGGTGAGCGTACCCACAGGAACATTTTTAGATGTTGGCGGTCACGAGTTTTCCGGTGGGTTTTCTGTTTCACATGAGGCGATTCATTTCTTAGAAGACACACTTGTCTCGGCATATCTTAATTTGCCGAAGAAAGAAAAAGAATCTGGCACAATCGAGGTTGACGCAGAGTTAACGCTCGATGACGTGACCAAAGATAATTACAAAAATATTGAAAAGCTTGCGCCATTTGGTGTCGGTAATCATAAGCCAACATTTATTTTTAGAAATGTTGTTCCAGAAGAAGTGCGAGCATTTGGTAAAGGGAAAAATCATCTGGAAATTATTTTTAAGAACACAAAAGGGGTGTCAGTTTCTGCTATCGGATTTTTTTCAACATCTGATGATTTTGGTATTCCAGTTGAGGTGGGTACTCCGATTGATATGGTGGCAACTTTCGAAAAATCGATGTATCGAGGAATTGAAAAACTTCGCTTGAGGATTGTTGATATTTTTCCAAAAAGCTAGAATAACTAAATGAAAAAAGAAGTAATAATTTTTACAGACGGAAGTTCTCTTGGAAATCCAGGGCTCGGAGGTTGGGGGGCAGTTTTGGTTGAGAAAGTCGAAGGTGGAAAGTCGAAGGTGGTGGAGCTTGGTGGTGGAGAGAAACATACTACTAATAACAGGATGGAAATGACCGCAGTTATTGAGGTTCTTAAATTAGTTAAAAAACTAAAAGCTGGTGGTGATAAATTGATTATTCACACTGATTCAAGTTACGTGATTAATGGGATTACAAAATGGATTCATGGATGGGAAAAGAAAAATTGGATAGGGGTAAATAAAAAAGAAATTTTAAATAAAGATTTATGGATAAAACTTCAGACAGAAACTAAAGGAAAAGAAATTGAATGGAGGCATGTGCGTGGCCATGCTGGAATCGCTGGAAATGAGAGAGCTGATTTTTTGGCGACAATGTGTGCAAGCGAACAAAATTGGAAAAAAGAAAAATTTTTTGAAGGGCCCGTTTCAAAATATCCGTATGACATTTTGAATACAAAACCAAATGCAATAAAATCTGACTTGCGCGCAAAAACAAAATCAAAAAAGAAAAGTTCTAGTGCAAAAGCATACTCATACCTATCACTTGTCGATGGAAAACTTATGCGACATCAAACATGGACGGAATGTGAAAAAAGAGTGAAGGGTGTTTCAAAAACAAAATTTAAGAAAGCATTTTCTAAAGAAGATGAAATTTCTATTGCAAAAGAGTGGGGAGTAAAATGAATAAACGGCTTGCAGTTAATGCAAGCCGTTTTTAAGGTTTATCCACCTCCGTCTTCACTAGTGGAATTTTTCCGAGCCCAAGTTTTGTTGTTGGGGTCCAAGGTTTAATTTCCACTAATACCTTCGGTTCAAACATAGGTATTTTCCCAATCGAACACTTAAGTATATATCGATGGAAAAACTCATCTTGATAGAAGGTACCGGGCACAAGAAAGGTATCTTTGTGCCAAGAAGTTTTCTCGCAGTATGTAAGGACTTCACAAAGATTCGCATACCGATAGAGGGCTCTATCCGCAAGCGCTTGCTGTCTTAACTCCTTCTCAAATTGCTCGACGGTAAAACTACTACCCACCGAAGTAAAAACTATTTGAGCCCGGTAGAAGTTTTCCCCGGAAACAGAATAACTTTGTGTTTTTACGCGAGAGACGAGACGTGCGTTCTCCTTTAGCTCCATGACTGCGCTTTCGTTGTCTTTCTTTTCAGATATTGCTGGATGGAGGAATCCAGCATAACGTTCGTATTCTGTTGGAATAACCAAAATATTTCTACCTAGCTTGAGCTTCATAATGAGGGGCCTTTCAAAAGAATTATCTAAGTGCATTCTTCCACAAGCTTTTGTTTTTGTATATATCGGTGCGGTATTATAAATAAGTGAAAAATAACTCACTTACAGTTTTATTTTTAGGTCTTGCCTCGGGAATTGTCGGTGAATTGTATTTACGATTTGGTTTTTCTTTTTTGGTTTTATTTTTTCTGCTTTCAATAGTATTTTCTTTTTTAAAATATTTCACAGAAAAACAATTTTCGTTTTTTCTTTTATCTTTATTTTTTCTCGGGGTGGCGCTTGGTGCTGTGCGGGCAGATTACTCGGATTATAAATATAATCAGACTAAAAATAATCTAAATATTTTTATTGGAGTGCCCCACAGTTTTGAAGGTATTGTTTTGGGTGACGTTTCACACAGAGAACAGACGGTAAAATTTTCTGTTTCACTCAATAATGTTCTTATTGGTGGAGAAAAAGAAAAAATAAAAGGAAGTGTTTACGTAACAGCCTCTCGGGAGATAGACGTTTCTCATGGTGACACTATTCAATTTTTTGGAACGATCGCCGAGCCAAAAAGTTTTGTGACGGACAAGGGGAATATTTTTAATTATCAAGAATATTTAACCACTCGCGGTGTTCACGCGGTCGTTTTATACCCAAAGATAAATAAGATTGAAGGGAGTAGTATTAATATCATCGGGAAACTTGTATACCTAAAAAATTCTTTTGAAGAGAAAACTAAAACTATTTTTCCTGAGCCAGAGGCGTCTTTATTAAATGGAATTTTATTTGGAGCGAGCGATTCACTCGGTGAACCACTTACAACAAATCTTAAAAACACTTCAACGATTCATATCGCCGTATTGTCTGGTTATAATATTGCTTTGGTTGTCGTTGCATTATTGTTTTTGACTTCGTTTTTACCAAAAAGAATCAGTATTCTTTTTTCAGTCTGTGGAATTATTTTGTTTGTGGCGATGGTTGGGGCAGAACCGCCAGCAGTGCGTTCCGCAATTATGGCAGTGATTGCGCTTTTAGGGATTATCTTGGGAAGACCGTACGACGCGGGGCGAGCTTTGTTTATTGCGATGGTTTTAATGCTTTTAGAGAACCCCGCAATTTACAGCAACCCATCTTTTATTCTTTCTTGTCTTGCAACTTTTGGAATAATATTTTTTACACCAATAGTTTCTTTATTTTTTTCTTTTTTAACAAACAGATATAATTTTCGAGAGCTTTTTTCAACCACAATTTCGGCGCAGTTTTCTGTAACCCCATACTTAATTTATCTCACGGGATTGTTTTCAGTTACTGCACTGCCCGCTAATATTTTAATTCTTCCCGCCATTCCGTTTATTATGATTTTTGGCTTTATTTCCGTTTTAGCCAGCTTTGTTGTTGGGGTATTCGCGCTTCCTTTTGTCGGCATAACACACATGATGCTTTCATATCTTTTATCAGTTGTTTCTTTTTTTGGCGGGTTATCTTTTGCATCAATTGAGCTTAGCGGTTTTTCTAAGACTGTAACATTTTTGATATATGGTTTAATTGTTGTAGCTTTTTTGTTTACAAAAAAACTAATTAGAAAATGAAAACAAATTTTCAAAAATATTATCCAATATTATTCATTGCAATTTTATTTGTGATAAATATTTTTATCTGGAGTGTGGTTTTGCGCGACGAGAAAACAAAAGAACTCACTGTCGCCTTTTTAGATGTTGGCGCAGGAGATTCAATTTATATCGAGGCGCCAAATGGAAATAAAATGTTGATCGATGGAGGTCCTGATAGAGGCGTTGTTCGTGAGCTTTCAGAAATTATTCCATTTTACGAAAGAACGATTGATGTGGTATTGGCGACACACCCTGACAAAGATCACATTGGTGGGCTGGTTGATGTTTTAAAAAATTATGAAACGAAAATAATTTTAACAACAGGCGCGACTTCAACGACCGAGACAGACAGAGCTTTTGGAAAGGCAATTATTGAAGAAGAAAAAATGGGAGCAAAAAATATTTTAGTAAAACGTGGGAGTGTTGTGAAGTTGTCGGAAGATATTTTATTCACCGTTCTTTATCCTGTTAGTGTTAACCCAAAAGGATCAACAAACGATACTTCGATTGTTGGAAGGTTAACTTATGGTAATCAATCTTTTTTACTAACAGGGGACGCTCCGCAGAAAGTAGAAAAGTATTTAGTTTCGATTGATGGTAAAAAATTAAAAGCTAAAGTTTTAAAAATTGGACATCATGGCTCTAAAACATCCTCAAGTGAAGTTTTTATTGGAAATGTTTCACCGGATTATGCGATTATTTCAACTGCCAAGAAAAACAGATACGGGCATCCAAATAAAGAAGTAATTGATTTGTTAAAAAAATATAATATTCCAATGCTTGCGACCTACGATGGAGGAAAAATAATTTTTAAAACAGATGGAGAAACTCTTACCCATAATTAAAAAACCCTTTGATATTATCATCGGGTTTTTAGCTGCGTGACAGATTGTCACTTAATGTTGGCTTTTTCAATCGCCATCGAAACAAGGGCTGCCATGTTCTCACAAATTTGGAAGTCGGGATGTATCGCCGCCTTGAAATTGCGCTCGATTACATCAAGGCCAGGGAAGCCCTTTTCACCGCCGATCACAATCCGCAGAAAGTGGTCATTTATTAACCGCCCTCGCCACTCGCCAAGCTCTCCGCGAGTGTCCATTGCATACGACAGGCCGTCGTTGCGCGGGTTTACTTTGCTTTCTTCGGGTAGCCAGAAAATGATGCAACCGTGCGTTGAGGCAAGGTGAAGGTAATGCCTTTCCCAGTCGAGCTGGTGTTCATATACGCCAGTTTTTCCCGACACCCTGAAGTTCCGCAGGAAATGGGCTTGCCCATAACGACATGGAATGGCAACAAGGAAGTCGCGTTCGCCGAGTTGGCTCCTGATTTCACCGCACATCGTGTATTGCCAGTCTCCACCGCCTAAAACCGGGCCGGCGAGGAAAAAGAGAGGTAGATCACCGTAGTCGAAAAGACCTACATGTTCTTTTGGGAGGATAATTTTCACGAGGTACTCCTTTTTAGGGTTGGTCTTATTTCAAGCTACATTAAATTAATTTGTTGTGCAAGAAAAAATCCGCCGAGAGGCGGATTTTGTTTACTTTACAGAAGGGTGGAGGAGGTGTTTACCTGCTTTCATGCAGCGGGTACATATTTTTTGACGTTTCCCGTCAGTCATTTTTGCCCATTGCAAATTAACCTGAGCTCTTACTTTCCCAGTTGGGTTGAATTTAGTCGCGCGAATTCTGTTTGAATATCCGCCTACAACCAAACTTCCTCTTTCACAAATTGGACAAATTTTCGCCATGGATTTAGTCGCCGTATGCTATCATGTGCTTCATATATATGCAATCCCATTAGAAATTGTGCCTGCATATGATATAGGCGATTAAAGGTGTAATTGGTGTGGTTTATCCCGTTAGAAATCAAGGTATTATGTTTAAGACACGGCTGTAAAATTTAGAAAAAAATGAAAAAACAAAGATTTATAAGTAAGTTAAATAATGGAAGTGTCCTCACTTCTAATTTCTAACGGGATGCAAGAAATCGATTTCATTTTCACAATTGCCGCCCTAATTATGTCTGTCGTTGTCCATGAGGTTTCCCATGGTTATGTCGCGGATATTTTAGGCGACCCGACAGCGCGTTTTTCTGGGCGATTAACTCTTAACCCGCTAAAACACCTTGATCCAATAGGGTCGTTCCTTGTTCCAGTACTTTCCTATTTTTCTGCTGGATTTCTTTTTGGTTGGGCAAAACCGGTTCCATATAATCCATACAACCTAAAAAACCAAAGATGGGGCGAACTTATGGTTTCAGCAGCCGGTCCACTTTCAAATTTTTTAATTGCAATTGCCTTTGGGTTAATTATTCGCTTTTCTTCTAATCTTGGAATAGAGAGCGCAGCTTTCCTTTCACTTTCAGCTTCAATTGTATTTCTTAACATTATTTTAGGCGTTTTCAATTTAGTACCAATTCCACCACTCGACGGCTCGAAGGTTCTTTTCTCTCTTTTACCCTTAAAATTTAGATATATACAAGATATCCTAGAGCGTTATTGGCCAATTGCCCTTATAATTTTCATCTTTTTCCTTTGGCAGTTTATTGCACCAATTGCTCGTTTTTTGTTCATCCTTATAACCGGCGGAACGCTTTAGTTTTTTAAACAAAAAGCTTGCTAGATAATTTTTGTGTTGTATAAATAAATAAGATTCGTTCATATAAAAGGAGAAAAAATCATGGACCATGTTTGTATTCCCAAACCACGGGAGGTCTTGTCGGTTGACGATTTTCTCGATTCTCTCGACAAGACAAATTCAATGTTCCAGATGGTGGCTAGGGCGCTGTTATTTCCCAATAACCAAATAAGGTGTATTTATAAAAAAGACTCGCAATTATGCGAAATGGTTATGGGGAGAAAAAGCGTTTCTCGTTTGCCGGTTATCGACAAGCCGTTACAGGTCGTAATTGAGGCCGGCGACTTTCATGAAACGATAACAGCGGCGCTGTACTCATACCACTTCACTTCAAGGGGTTTCGACCTAGATGTACGCAACAGTTTTTCCTGGTGGGAGCTTTATTGTCACGCAGGCTACGGGTACTACTTTACGGGGGCTTATGGTAATGATCGTTCGGTGATTATTTCTGAACAGCACTATAAGCCAGATAGTTTTGACAAGGATTTGTTAATTAGGCTTGGATTTAGTTTCTGAGCCTTCCCGCTGTGTCGTAAGACCAGCGGGATTCTTTTTGATTGTTTCTATAGATATGCGTTTTTGAAGGTAAAAAGCAAAAAAGAAAAAACTTGCATTAAATTCAGTTGAATAGTAGTATTTCCCCACAAGCCTCATTGAGGCAGTTTAATTTTTTCATGCCCACAATTAACCAACTTTCCAAAAAAGGAAGAAAGAAAATAATCCGCAAACCAAAAGCGGTGGCTTTACTCAAGGGTTTCAATTCTATCCAGAATAGACCTATTTTCTACAACTCTCCTTTTAAGCGTGGTGTTTGTACAAAAGTTACAACTACAACTCCAAAGAAACCAAACTCAGCCCTCCGTAAAATTGCCCGTGTTCGCCTTTCAAATGGAATGGAAGTGACAGCCTATATCCCCGGCATTAAGCATAATTTACAAGAACACGCAGTTGTTGTTCTTCGTGGTGGACGTGTTAAAGACCTAACTGGAGTTCGTTATCACATCGTTCGTGGCGTACTTGATACGACAGGGGTTGAGAATCGTAAGCAAAGTAGAAGTCTTTATGGTGCTAAAAAAGCGAAAGTTGGCGCAAAGAAATAATTTAATATGAGAAAAAAAGTAAAAAATCGAAATATCCCAGGACCTGACCTACAGTATAATTCTCCTAAAGTGGAGAAGTTTATAAATTATGTTATGGGAAGTGGAAAGAAAAACACTGCCCGAAAGATAGTTTATGGAGCCTTCGATATTATTAAGGAGAAGACAAAGAACCCTAATCCGCTTGAGATTTTTGATCTAGCTCTCAAGAACGCGAGCCCAGTGATGGAAGTTCGTTCGCGCCGAATCGGTGGGGCAAATTATCAGGTTCCTCGTGAAGTTCGCCCAGAAAGACGAATGATGCTCGCGTATCGTTGGATGATTGATGCAGCAAAATCAGGAAAAGGACGTCCAATGCACGAAAAACTAGCTGATGAATTAATTGGAGCAAGTAAAAACGAAGGAATCGCCATCAAAAAAAGAGACGATACTCACAAAATGGCGGAAGCCAATAAGGCCTTCGCTCACTTCACTTGGTAGAGAAAGAAAAACAAAAGACCCGCGAAAGCGAGTTTTTTGTTTTAAGGTTGTTAATTTAATCAAAATATGTAAATATGTCGCTTATTGCCGTTAGGGCCTTTTTATTTTTGTATTTAACTTTAATAAATAATTAATTTTTATGAATCGCGATTACCCATTAGAAAAAACAAGAAACTTCGGAATTATTGCCCACATTGATGCGGGTAAAACAACCACGACTGAACGTGTGCTTTATTACACCGGAAAATCTCACAAGATTGGTGAAGTTCACGAAGGCGATACTGTTATGGATTGGATGGAGCAAGAGCGTGAGCGTGGAATCACAATCACGTCTGCGGCTACAACTTGTTTTTGGGTTCCTACTTATGAAGGAGGTGATAAGGCAAAAGGATTTCGTTTTAATATTATTGACACCCCTGGACACATTGATTTCACCGTTGAAGTGAAGCGTAGTTTGCGTGTTTTAGACGGCGCGGTTGTTGTTTTCGATGGTGTTGCTGGTGTTGAGCCACAGTCAGAAACAAACTGGCGTTATGCCGATGAAGGACAAGTGCCAAGAGTTTGTTTTATAAACAAATTAGACCGTACTGGTGCATCTTTTGAAAAATCGTATCAATCAATATTAGACAGACTAAGTAAAAACGCTATTCGCGTGCAGATTCCTATCGGAGAAGAAGACAAACACGAAGGAGTTGTCGACCTTTTGAAAATGAAGGCATATCGATTCGAGGGGAACATGGGAGATGATGTTATTGAGAGTGAAATTCCAGAAAACCTTAAGGCTGATGCAGAAAAATACAGAAACGAACTCGTAGAAAAAATAGTTGAAAATGATGAGAAGTTTTTAGGGGAATATCTTGAAGGAAAAGAAATTTCAATCGAGGATTTGAAAAAAATAATGCGTAAGGCCGTTATTGGAAATAAGATTTTCCCAGTATATTGCGGTTCTGCGTTGAAAAATAAGGGAGTTCAGCTTGTTTTAGATGGTGTTGTTGAATACTTACCAGCCCCAACAGACATTCTTCCAGCAAAAGGTATTGACCCAAGAACAGGAGCAGAAATTACACGCTCTGCTTCAGACGCGGAACCTTTTTCTGCGCTTGCTTTCAAACTTCAGACAGACCCATTCGTTGGTCAGCTCACATTCTTCCGTGTTTATTCCGGAACAGTTGAAGCTGGTTCGTATTTATACAACTCAA
The DNA here is from genome assembly GCA_007375595.1 of Parcubacteria group bacterium LiPW_30. Taxonomy (GTDB): domain Bacteria; phylum Patescibacteriota; class Minisyncoccia; order Phycocordibacterales; family VMEP01; genus VMEP01. The sequence goes on from VMEP01000001.1 coordinate 253,448, forward strand.
CCACTGGAGAAAAAGAACGATTAGGTCGTATCTTGAGAATGCACGCCAACCAAAGAGAGGAAGTGAAGAAGGTTTTTGCTGGAGAAATTGCGGCAGCTGTTGGTTTGAAAACTACAAGAACTTCAGATACTCTTTGCGATGAAGCAAATCCTATTCTTTTGGAACGTATTGTGTTTGCTGAACCTGTTATCTCTCTTCGTATTGAACCAAAAACAAAAGCGGATCAAGAGAAAATGGGTATGGCGCTACACAAACTTGCCGACGAAGATCCAACGTTTAAAGTTTCAACTGACGCCGAGACTGGCGAAACAATTATTTCTGGTATGGGTGAATTGCACCTTGAAATTATTGTTGACCGTATGAAGCGCGAATTTTCTGTTGAAGCAAATGTTGGAAAACCACAGGTTGCCTACAAAGAAACAATCACTAAAGAAGCAGAAGTTGATAATAAATATATTCGTCAGACTGGTGGTCGTGGGCAATATGGTCACGTTAAAATTAAAATCAAACCTCTTTCAAAAGAAGTTCCTGAAAACCTACCAAGAAATACAAAGCGTGAAAAAGGATTTGAATTCATCAACAATATCAAGGGAGGTGTTATTCCGCTTGAATATATTCCAGCCGTTGAAAAAGGTTTGCGTGAAGGTATGGATAGAGGCGTGCTTGCTGGATTCAAGCTTGTTGATATTTCCGTTGATCTCTATGACGGTTCTTTCCACGAAGTCGACTCGTCTGAAATTGCCTTTAAAATAGCGGCATCACAGGCCCTTCAAGAAGCAGCTCGCAGAGCTAGTCCTGTTATCCTTGAACCTATTATGAAAGTTGAAGTTGTTACCCCAGAAAAGTTCATGGGTGATATCACTGGAAACCTTTCGTCAAAACGCGCTCAAATCGAAGGTATGACCGACCGTGGAATGCTTAAAGTTATTTCGGCAAAAGTTCCATTGTCTGAAATGTTCGGTTACATGACATCTCTACGTTCACTTACAGAAGGACGCGCTGGATTTACAATGGAGTTTGATCATTACGACACTGTGCCCGCAAACATTGCGAAAAGTATTATTGAAACTCGCACAACTGGTAGCGCTTCAACCGAAGAGAAGTAATTACAAGGTTCGACCTTGTATAAGGTTGTATGAGAAAAGCGGACCCGAGGGTCCGCTTTTTGTTGTTTGGCCACCTCGACACCAATGTTCGTCAGTCGAGAACCATGACAGAAAAGGTTCTGGGGATTTTTTTGCGACTGGGTTTCGGTGGAAGCGGTGTTCCTTGGTGGAGGGCATATTCGACCGACGATCTTGGGAAGGCGGTTAATGAAAACCGCCCTTTTTTGGAACGAGTGGGTGTTGCCATCAGTGGCTTCATCCCGACCGAACAGGCAATCTCCATATAATCCATGAAACTTTTCATCTTCTCTCCTCTTCAGTTTGTTTGGGTTAAACCTAAGTAACTCTGATTAGAATTATCCATACTTTATCTAATTTTGTCAATTTTATCGAGAAATAACTCATCTTTTAAGGTTTCCCGTTTTTTGTCGTAATTTGACACACCTTCTTAATTTGTTATTATTGCTCCATACGCAAGTGTGCGTTGTTTTTCTTTGCTTCCAAAAGGAGATTATTAAAATAATTTACTGGGAACAAGTATTTGGCTAAGCTCTCGCGCGTCGAATTTTTGTTCTCACAAAATAACATATGGCAGAAGAATTTAAGCGTGATAAGCCTCACGTAAACGTCGGTACCATTGGTCACGTTGATCACGGCAAAACGACCCTTACAGCGGCTATCTTGCACGTCCTAAACCTTGCCGGTAAAAAGGTTAAAATGAAGTCAGTTGATCAGATTGACTCGGCGCCTGAAGAAAAGGCCCGTGGTATTACTATTGCCCTCTCGCACAACGAGTATGAATCTGACACACGTCACTATGCTCACATTGATGCTCCAGGACACGCTGACTATATTAAAAACATGATCACAGGTGCTGCCCAGATGGACGGTGCAATTCTCGTAGTTGCAGCGACAGACGGTGCAATGCCTCAAACACGTGAACACGTTCTTTTGGCTCACCAGGTTGGTGTTCCTAAGATGGTTGTTTTCTTGAACAAGTGTGACATGGTTGACGACAAGGATCTTATCGACCTAGTCGAAGAAGAACTTCGTGAATTACTCGAGAAGAACGGATATGACAAGAATGCTCCTATTATCCGTGGTTCAGGACTTAAGGGCCTTGAAGCAACATCAGTTGATGATGAATGGGCAAAGAAAATCCTTGAGCTTATAACAGCTCTTGATGAATATATCCCAGTTCCAGAGCGTGATGTTACAAAACCTTTCCTTATGCCAGTTGAAGACATCTTCTCAATCGAAGGACGCGGTACCGTTGTTACAGGCCGTATCGAAAGAGGTGTTGTTAAGGTTGGTGAGGAAATCGAAATTGTTGGATTGAAAGATACAGCAAAGACGACTGTTACCGGAATCGAAATGTTCAATAAGACATTGAACGAAGGTATGGCCGGAGACAACGCAGGTATCCTTATTCGTGGAATAAAGAAAGAGGAAATTACCCGTGGTCAGGTTTTGGCTAAGCCAGGTTCTGTTACACCTCACACAGACTTCGAAGCAGAAGTTTATATCTTGAAGAAGGAAGAAGGAGGTCGTCACACACCATTCTTCTCAGGTTACAAGCCTCAGTTTTATATTCGTACAACGGATGTGACTGGAGACGTGACCCTTCCAGAAGGTGTTGAAATGGTTATGCCTGGAGACACAATGAAATTCAAAGTGAAGCTCGTTGCTCCAGTTGCCCTTGAGGAAAAACAGCGTTTTGCTATCCGTGAGGGAGGTAAGACTGTTGGTGCAGGCGCAGTAACAAAGATTACGGCATAAAGACTAGCTATCAGCTTCTAGCTTATAGCTTTTAGAAAATAAGATAGAATTCTAAATTACTAATGAAGCTAACAAGCTGAAACCTAAAAAGCTAAAAATAATGGCTCAAACAGAATTAAAAACTAAAAAAGTAGTAGAAAAAAAGGTTGCTTCAAAAACACCTCGTGTTTCTAAAGCTTCAGCGAAAGAAGAGGTTATCACCAAACTTCGCATAAGAGTGCGAGCATATGAGAGTAAAATCCTCGATGCTTCAGTGAAACAAATCATTGATACCGCGCTTCGTTATGATGCGAAACTAGTTGGTCCAATTCCACTTCCTACTGAAATAAAGAAGTACACGGTCAACCGCTCGTCATTCGTCTATAAGAATGCGCGAGAGCAATTCGAGATGAGGATTCACAAGCGAGTAATTGATATTCTTAACCCTTCGGCAAAGATTATCGAAGCGCTCACAAACATGAATCTTCCGTCGGGCGTTGATATTGATGTGAAGATGTTATAAAAACTGGAAAGCCAGTTTAAACAAAAAATCCCCAACATCAGGGGATTTTTTGTTGTGTGTGGCTTTGTTTTCCCATACTGTCTCCGCTTTTGCCTTTAAAAACATTGCGTAATTTTTTTGGATCTTCCTAAAATCAAGACTTTTTCTTCTGAATTTTAATACTCCAAAATACCTCCAAAAAACATTGCGCAGTGCGGCGGCACGAGCATAGTAAATTTTCAGCAGAAAATTATACGTGTTTTTAGGAGGTATTTTAAAAAAGAGAAATAATGTGTTTTTAGAAGTAAAAGCTAAAAAAAGAAATAATTTACTTATTTGTTGCATTTTTTATTGGCTTCTGTATAATCCCCGTTACTCTTCATTGAGTAGATCTAAGTCCCCGCCAGTTCACGAATTGGCCGTTTCTGGGGACCAATGGACAATCACCCCGCTTTGGTGAAGTCCATTGCGGTTTTTTTATTGCAAAAAATGAAATTCCTTTTGGGTATAAAAAAGAATATGGAACAGTTTTTCTCCGAAGACGGGAGAGCTTTTGCAGTGACTATCGTTTCTGCAACCCCTCTTACCGTTACGAGAACTAAAACAGCAAAGTCTGATGGTTATTCCGCTGTACAGGTTGGTCACGGAGAAAAACGCGAAAAACTTCTTTCAAAGGCTGAGTTAGGTCAGAGAAAAGGTTTTGCTAATTTTCGTAAATTGAAAGAATTCAGAATGCCAGAAGAAAAACTTGGTGAATACAAGGCTGGCGATATGCTTGATGTTTCTCAGTTTGAAGTCGGCGATAAGATTGCCGTCTCCGGTGTTTCAAAAGGAAAAGGATTCCAAGGAGTTGTGAAGCGTCACGGATTTCACGGAGGACGCCGTTCTCACGGACAAAAGCACTCAGAGCGTGAACCAGGTGCTATTGGTGGTTCTGGTGGTCGCGCTGGAGGTCGTGTTGCAAAAGGTATCCGTATGGCTGGTAGAATGGGTTCTGACCGTGTTACGGTTAAAAACCTTATGGTTGCCGCTATTGATAAAGAGAACAACACAATTTTAATTAAGGGAGCTCTTCCAGGGAAACCAGGAACACTTCTTGAAATTAGAAAAATTTCATAAAAATCATGGAAAAGTCTAAAACACAAAAGAATAAGGTAGCTACGGCTAAAGAAAGCGTTAAGAAAGTACGCCCTCTAGTTGATATGAACGCAAAGGTCTACAACCAAGACGGGAAAGATGCTGGCACAGTCGAACTTCCAAAGACTGTTTTTGATGTTAAGTGGAATGATGATTTGGTTCATCAGGTTATGCTTTCAATGCAGTCTAACGCTCGCGCTGGTACAGCTCACACTAAAAACAGAGGAGATGTACGCGGAGGTGGTAAGAAACCTTGGGCACAGAAAGGAACCGGTCGCGCACGACACGGCTCTTCAAGAAGCCCTATTTGGCGTGGTGGTGGTGTGACATTTGGTCCACGTGCTGAGAAAAACTATGATCGTAAGATAAACAAGAAGATGAAGGTTAAGGCGCTTTACACTGTTTTGTCGAGGAAATTTAGAGATGGTGAAATTCTTTTTGTTGATACATTTAAACTAGCTTCTCCAAAAACAAAAGAAGCAAAAGTTATTTTTGAAAAAATAGTAGCAGGAGCAAAGCTCACAAAGACAACAATGAAGAAGCGAAATACTGCATATCTTGCACTTGGAGCAAAAGATGTTCAGGTAGAAAAGAGTTTCCGCAATCTTCCAAATCTTGAGACAGGTAATGTTCGCGATTTGAACCTACTTTCTTTACTTAATCACCGTTACATTATAATTTCCGAACCAAAAGAAAGTATTTCGTTTTTGTCGGCAAAGATTAAATAAAATATATGGCACGAACAGCAAAAAAAGAAGAAGTTAAAGGAATCGCAGTTAAGGCGAGAGTCCAGCCTGTTGCTAAGCAGGCGAAAAATACTGGTGCATATACCCTTGTTCGCCCACACATCACAGAGAAAGCATCTTTCCTTACTTCTTCAAACGTATATACACTTGTGGTTCCAGTTGAAATGAATAAAAAAGAAATTTCAAAAGTTGTTGAGAAATTATACAAAGTTAAATCCGTTAAAATCACAACAGCTCCTATTAAGAAGAAGAATATTTTCAATCGCGGAAAGTGGGGCACAAAAGGAGGTGGGAAAAAAGCTTATGTGTTTTTGAAAAAGGGCGATTCAATTGATTTTGCATAATTAAACTATTATGAAAACCTACAAACCAACATCACCATCAAGAAGAAGCATGACAGGCGTAGTATATCGCAATGTTATCACCCATACAGAGCCATTAAAAGCTCTTACCAAGGGTCGCAAGCGAGATAGTGGACGCAACTCTGCTGGACGCATTACCACTCGCCATAAAGGAGGTGGGCACAAAAGACTCTATCGTGATATAGATTTTAAATATAATAAATTTGATATTCCAGCAAAGATTGCGAGCGTTGAATACGATCCAAACCGCACTGGTTTTATAGGTCTCGCTGTTTATAAAGACGGAGAGAAGCGTTATGTGCTTTTACCTAAATCTGTTGGAGTAGGTAACTCTTTTATCGTTAGTGAAACTGCATCGATAACCCCAGGAAATCGCATGCCACTCAAACAAGTTCCTGTTGGTACTTTTGTTTACAACGTTGAACTAAAACCAAAGGGTGGTTCAAAAATTGCGCGCGGGGCTGGTGTTTATGTGGAAGTTGTTGCAAACAACGACGGTTACACGCACTTAAAAATGCCATCTACAGAAGTTCGAAAAGTTTCTGATAAATGTTACGCATGTATCGGGCAGGTTTCAAACGAAGAACACGGACTTGTAAAAATAGGAAAAGCAGGACGTTCTCGATGGATGGGTATTCGCCCAACAGTTCGTGGAACAGCTATGAACCCTGTTGATCACCCACACGGTGGAGGTGAAGGACGCCAAGGACGCGGTCTTCGACGTGCAAAGAGCAAGTGGGGCAAGCCAACAGGCAAGGGCCAAAAGACACGCGCACCTAAAAAATATTCAAACGTCTTTATTGTTTCAAGACGTAAAGTTGGAAAGAAACGATAATAATATAGCTATAAACAAAAAATCTCGTCACATGGCGAGATTTTTTATTACGAGTTTACTTTTATCTTTACGGGTATAGTATTTCTCTTAGTTTACTTCTTTAATTTTTTGGCGGAGGAATCATGTCAAGAGAATCAGATGGCATCCTTTTTTCAGCAGTGTGCGGACATTGCGGCGAGTGTTGGGATGATCATGAAAATCCGTATCAGTATGGTTGGACGGAAGACATGATGAAACAACGTCAGCCTGGCTTTAAAAAGTCGCTTTATGATTGCCCGGGGTTTCAGGTCAGAAAGATTGATTTGCCAGACATCATACTTGTTTCTGCAAGACGATTGTTTTTTGGAGAACCCCAATTACCTGTTTTTTGGAAATATCCCGGAATCAAGTCTGCCGCCGAGCACTGCTTGAAACAAAATCAAGCGAAGTGGGATTCGGCCGAAAGGAAACAGCGGTGGTCAATGTATAGTGACTGTGTGGTCCTTATTGGCGTTAACCCCAAGACAGGAACATCTGTCGTTGTTGATTGTGGTAGCTGATAAGCCAATTATTGTGTACAAGGTCAGATTTCCGGACGAGTAGTTCGTCGGTGTAAGATAATCGGCGCAGGGTTCTCACCCCGCGCCGATTTTTATTTTACCAAAGGAAACTTACTTGGTCGTTTACAATTTTTTCAAGATTGCGTAGTATCACACATAGAGGGAAAGTTCGATGTTTTCTTACTGGGGGATTTCACCAGTGGACGACAAATTTAAACTGTTTCATGAGATTTCTCGGTTTTTACGTACCGCCCCACAGCCTGCAGTGATTGCGTGGAGAGAAGGGTGGAGCAAAATTACCCTACATCCCGACGGGTTTGAGTCGTGGGATTCGTGTGGGTGTTGTACAACTGGATACTCTCCGGGGTGGTATTGCGAAAATCCCAAGGGGTCTTACCGTTGGATCTGTGGTCCCAAAGGAGAGAGCGTCAAAGGAAAAGCCCCAGAAGGACTTTGTTGTTTGTGAAAACCTGGGTGACTAAAATAAAAACCTGCAAAACCATCTCGGTCCTGCAGGTTTTTCTGTTATGGGTTTACTTTTATTCCTGCTGGTATAGTATTTCTCTTAGTTTACTTCTTTAATTTTTGGCGGAGGAATCATGTCAAGACTGAGAATTACAAGCGCCCGGGTGCTTGCGAAGATTGCTGGTCCAGAATGTGGAATTCATTGTCAGGTCAGAATCACTGCACCACTCAACAGTGTTTTTCAGGGAATTACTGCACCAAGTCTCTGGTTGGCAGAAGTGAGCAGACTTTTCCCCGAAATTCCAGAAAACCATCTTTCCATGGCGCCTGACGATAGTTTCGCTGTGCTCGCGGACCGTATCGCCGAGTACTTGAATCGCTGACGAATAACTTCGCCAGAAGAATGAAAGAAGCCCTGCGCATGCGCAGGGCTTTGTTTGTAGGTGGCCCCGCCGATCGGGGCAGACCTCCTGGTATCTCGTCTGATCTAGCTCTCCTTGCTTGGCCGTGCAAGTATGATGCCTGTCGTTTTGACGAGCGGACAACGCCCACCGGAGTGGCGTATTCCAGGGTGAGGGACATGATTACAACGACTTGCCTCCTTTACTCATATCCTAAGTCCGATTAGGGAGCAGCATACATCGAGGGGAATATGTGGGCGGGGCGCCCGACGACCCCAAGATTAGTCACCAAGTCCTTTTTCGATATTATCTGGTTTAGTCTGGTTTGACAATGGTTTTTCTTCTGATAATATGCACGACAAGCTCACTTGGGCTGTTTTTGTTTGTTTTTCATTAATTATACTAATTACTACAAATGACCAGGTCACTAAAAAAAGGACCATACGTTGATCCACGCCTTCTAAAAAAGATAGAAGGTAAAAAACCACTTGAAGCTGGGGTTATTAAGACTTGGTCACGACCATGCCAAATTTCTCCGGAGATGGTTGGTTTTACTTTTGGTGTACATAATGGAAAGAGCCATATTGAAGTTTTGGTTACAGAAGATATGGTTGGACATCGCCTAGGTGAATTTTCTCCAACAAAGAAATTCGTAAGACACGGAGGTAAAATGCAGAAAGAGCTTGAACAGAAGAAGAAACAAGCGGAAATTTCTGCCGCACAGTCTGCTAAGGCAACCGCCGGTGATAAAAAGAAATAAAAAATATGAAAGCTGCACTTACAAATTATCGCCAATCACCAAGAAAGGTTAGACTCGTAACTGATTTGGTAAAAGGAAAAAGCGTTGAGCAGGCAATTGCGTTGCTTACTTTTTCTGGGAAAAGAGCAGGAGACCCAATCCAAAAGCTAATCCGTTCAGCAATAGCAAATGCTAAAACTAACAACAAAGCTGAGGGTGAACTTTTCATAAAAGAATTTCGTGTTGACGAAGGGGTAACTCTTAAGCGTTCAATGCCTCGCGCTCGTGGTTCGGCTTTTCCAATTAAGAAACGCCAGAGCCATATTTTATTGGTTCTCGGGGAGCGAGGAGTTGTAGAGCCAAAAGAGGCAAAGAAGACCACCGCTTCAGTTAAAAAAACAGAGAAATCTGAAAAAAGTATTACTAAGAAGCTAAAAGCTAAAAGCTAAAAGCTGTTATTATCATGACTCACGTTGTCCATCCATACGCACATAGAATAGGAATTTTAAGAGACTGGAAGTCTCGCTGGTTCGCAACGCTAGGTGGGAAATACAGTACCCTTTTACGTGGAGATGTTTTACTACGCGAGTATCTTGAAAAGAAACTCCGTGGTTTTTATATTGATTCTATTGATATTGAAAGAAGTCCAAAAACATTGCGTTTAAATATTAGAACATCACGTCCAGGAATGGTTATCGGCAGAAGCGGGGAAGGTTCAACTCGTTTACGAAACGATATAGTTGCTTTCATGAGAAAGAACAAGCTTGAAACTCCTGGTGAGCTAAAAATTGATATTGAAGAGGTTTCGTCTCCGGAAACAAGCGCAGCTATTGTTTCTTATATGGTTGCTGAAGCTCTTGAAAAACGCCTACCATTCCGCCGTGTTTTGAAACAGACAGTTGAAAAGGTTATGGCAAACCGCGATGTGAAAGGTGTTAAGGTTGCTTTGTCCGGTCGCTTAGGTGGAGCTGATATGGCAAGACGAGAGCACTTGAAGAGAGGCGGAATTCCACTTCAGACAATGCGCGCTGATATCGATTTTTATCGAGAAAAAGCCCATCTTCCATATGGTGATATCGGTATTAAAGTTTGGATTTATAAAGGCGAAATTTTTGCTAAGGATAAGGATCAGGAGAAAAAATAACCCAATAAATTTATGTTATTCCCTAAAAAAGTTAAATACCGAAAGTGGCAGACAACTAGAAAGAATCCTGCTAAGTTAAAGGTGGAGACACGTGGTCTTTCTCTTTCGTATGGAGCTTTTGGGTTAAAGGCCCAGACCGAGGCTCGTGTAGATAGTAAGCAGATCGAAGCGGCAAGACGCGCAATGTCACGCGCCCTTGGTAAAACTGGCCGTATTTGGATCCGTATCTTCCCCGACCGCCCAGTTACCGCAAAGGCGGCTGAAGTTCCTATGGGTAAAGGAAAAGGAGACCCAAAGGGGTATTGTTTCCAGGTTAAACCAGGAAGGATTTTGTTTGAGGTTGATGGTGTAGTAGAATCAGTCGCGCGCGAGGCCCTACGTAAGGGTGGTACAAAACTTCCACTTAAGACAAAGTTTATGAGTCGCGCTGGAATGTTTTAATTATATTTTTATGAAAGATTTAAAAACAAAAAAAGACGAAGACCTAAAGAAACTTCTTGTTGAGAAACAAGATGCTTTGAGAGCTTTTCGCCTCGGTCTTTCTGGAAGTAAGATTAAGAATGTAAAAGAAGGAGCAGAGATAAAAAAAGATATCGCGCGCATCATGACCGAAGTTTCAAGTCGCCGAATTGCAGTTATCGCCAAATAAATATTTATATGACAAAAGCTACTGAACAAAAGAATAAGAAAGTACTAAAGGGGAAAGTTGTCTCTGATAAAATGGGTAAGACTGTGGTTGTTCTTATTGAGCGATATGTAAAGCACCCTAAGTATGGTAAGTTTATGAACCTAACAAAGCGTTACAAGGCACATGATGAGACAAACGCCTTCAAGGTTGGAGATGTGGTCGAAATAGAAGAAACTAGACCTATGTCTAAGGATAAGTGTTTCGTGGTCCGCACAACAAAATAATTTTATGATACAAGATGGCACAGTAGTAAAAGTTACAGATAACTCCGGAGCAAAAATCGGAAAGGTTTTCAAAGTGCTCGGTGGTTCAAAGAGACGATACGCGCAAATCGGAGATCTTGTTGTACTTTCAATCAAGATTGCAGAACCACGTAAGGCAACAAAGAAAAAAGATGTTGTTAAGGGTGTTGTTGTTCGCCAGCGAAAGCCTTTCAAGCGTAAGGATGGTTCTTATATTTCTTTTGATGACACAGCCGTTGTTCTTGTTGACGATAAGGGAGAGCCAAAGGCAGGACGTGTTTTCGGACCAATTCCTCGAGAGATTGGGGAGCGTGGTTATCAGAAGATTGTTTCGCTTGCGCCTGAGGTTATATAGAAAAATATGAAAATCAAAAAAGGAGACAATATAATAATCATTGCCGGTAAGGATCGCGGCAAAAAAGGAAAGGTTGTTAAGGCCATGCCTAAAGACGGTAAAGTTATCGTCGAAGGTTTAAATATGGTTAAACGCCACAAGAAGGCTCGCAAGGCGGGAACAAAAGGACAGACTGTTTCTGTTGCTATGCCAATCAACGTTTCAAACGTTATGATTATTGATCCAAAGGATGGAACACAGACACGCGTTGGGAAGAAACTTTCTGGTGGAAGATTTGTTCGTATAGCAAAGAAGAGCGGAAGTGAAATATAAAAACATGAAAATAAAAACGACAAAAGAAAAAGAAATAGAAGCCTATAGCAAACTAAAGGAGGAATTTGGCTATAAGAATAAAATGGCTGCACCAAAACTTTCTAAAGTTGTTATTTCTGTTGGTGTCGGTAATCTTTTGAAAAAAGACAGAACTAAAGGGGATTTCGTAAACGGCAGACTCGGCAAGATAGCTGGACAGAAATCAGTTGCTCGTGGGGCAAAAAAGGCTATTGCAACCTTTAAATCTAGACAAGGCGACATTATCGGCTACATGGTTACACTTCGTGGAGCACGCATGTACTCTTTCCTTGAAAAACTTTTCAATGTTGCGCTTCCTCGCACTAAAGACTTTCGTGGTATAAACCGGACCGCTGTTGATGAAATGGGTAATCTTACGATTGGTATTAAAGAGCACACAATTTTCCCAGAAACAGCCGATGAAGAACTAAAAGATGTTTTTGGAATGGCTATAACACTTGTTAGTACCGCAAAAAGCAAGAAGGAAGGAATGGCTTTTTACGAATTACTCGGAACTCCGTTTAAGAGAAAGTAGAATATTTTTACCTAAAAACAAAAAACCCTCTCTGTTTACAGAGAGGGTTTTTTGTTGACAGATAAAAGCTAAGGAGTAGTCTTTTAAATAGATGTATGTAGTACGGCGTTTCAATCAAAATCGTTTCTATACAAAAGAGGTGTGCCATGGCAAAGAAGGTGGTGTCAGAAGGAGTGTTGGCGGCAAGGGCAAATGAGGCCGCCAGGAGAAAGTGCAGAAAGAGCCTGATCGCGTGGAGCGCTCACCCGATTTCGAAGGAGTCATTCCCCGATGACTTCGCGGATGGGTTTGATTTCGCCGACCGGGCTGGTTCAGGGGCTTTTGAAGCTTTCGCCGGTCGGCTTGAGACGAATCTCGCCTCAGCGCCGTGTGCTCAGTGTTCAAAGGATTGTCCCGGTTCACACGGGGAATGTCTCCTCGATGTTGACCCTGGGGCACTTCAGGACCAGGAAGATCTCGCAGTCGAGGAGGCCGAAATGAGCCCCTTCGTGTTGGCTGCGAGGCGTGCTGGTTTCGACCATGATACCGCCTTGCGCATGGAGGCCGAAATGGAAATTGAGATGAGTCGTCTTTCTGGGGAAATGGACAGCATCCATTAGGCAGACCTCTGTCAAAATTGGTTGTTCGCTCTTCGGAGACGTTTACGCCCCGACACGATGTTTGTGTTCGGGGCGTTTTCTATTGTTAGTTTGTGCCAGTTTGACATTAAAGGGCGTTTTGGTAGTATATGCGGGAGCTCATTTGAGCCAGTTTTTTGGGAAACTATCCGTTCTGATCCGTTTTTCTCCTTTAGGGCTTCGGCATTAAAGAATAAAAACGAGACATCGAAAGGGAAAGTCCCGAATTTAAATTATTCCGACGAACGATTAACGTGCTGTCGGAATAAAAAGAAAACTTTTTATTTATGGCAAAAACATCAACTAGAGTTCGCGCGTTAAAGACGCCAAAATTCAGCACACGAAAAGTAAATCGTTGTTTTCGTTGTGGACGTAAGCGTGCTTTCATGCGTGATTTCGGTCTTTGTCGTATTTGTTTCCGTGAATTAGCCAACGATGGAAAATTGCCTGGCATTAAGAAATCATCCTGGTAAAAAATATTATGACCACTGACCCTATTGCAGACATGTTAATTCGTATAAAGAATGGTAGTAAAGCCAAAAAGGAAACGGTGCTTATTCCTTATTCACAGTTACGGTTTTCTATCGCTCAAATCCTACTTCGTGAAGGATATCTTTCATCTGTTACAAAGAGACTACGAAAGGCATCTCGATTACTTGAGGTTGGTTTGATTTATGATGGAAACGGAACACCAAAAGTCACAGACGTAGAGCGTGTTTCGAAATCATCAAAGCGTATTTATGCCGGCGTTCGTGATGTTCGTCCCGTTAAATACGGTTACGGTATTATGGTTCTTTCAACTCCAAAAGGTCTTTTGACTGGAGATGAGGCGCGAAAAGAACATGTCGGAGGAGAAGTAATGTTTAAAATCTGGTAATTATATGAGCAGACTAGGAAAACAAATTATCGCAATTCCCGAAAAAACCACAATTACAATGGAGGGTAATATTGTTACGGTTAAGGGACCGTTGGGAGAAATCTCGCGCGTTTTCCGTGATAGCGAAATTACAATAAACATTGCCGACACAGTTACTTTGGTTCCAAAAAGAAATGACGTTTTCTCCCGCGCTCTTTGGGGAACCTATGCATCGCACATAAAAAACATGCTTGCTGGCGTTAATAAGGCCTACGAAAAAAAGCTTATTCTTGAAGGAGTTGGTTTTAAATCAGAAGTTGTCGGGACATCACTTAATCTTGCTCTTGGTTTTTCACATCCAGTAAAAATGGCAATTCCAGAAGGTCTTACTGTTAAGGCGGAGAAAAACGTTATTACAATTTCTGGTATTGATAAGGAAAAGGTCGGACAGTTTGCTTCACAAGTTCGTAGTATGAAAAAACCAGAACCATATAAGGGTAAAGGATTCCGTTACGAAGGTGAAGTTATTCGCAGAAAACAAGGGAAGAAGTCCGCATAATATAAATATATGAAAACAGGTAATTCAAAAACTGAACTTCGAGCAAGGCGACACAAAAAGATTCGCTCACAGGTTTCTGGAACAGCAGAGCGCCCTCGTCTTGCTGTGTATAAATCAAACCGTTATCTTTATGCGCAAGTAATAGACGATGTTCTAGGCAAGACACTTGCTCAAGCATCAGACATGACCCTTAAAGGAAAAACAAAGACCGACAAAGCAAAACAGGTTGGTGTTGAAATTGCGAAGAATGCACTTTCAAAAAAAATCAGCAAGGTCGTTTTTGATCGAGGTGGTTTTAATTATACGGGGCGAATTAAAGCATTGGCCGAAGCAGCCCGTGAAGGTGGCCTTCAATTTTAATTTTTAAATATATGACGAAAGAAGAAATAATAAAAGAAGAAATTGTAAACGCTGATGTTCCAGCTGTTTCTTCTCCTGTCACAGAGATAGCTATTCCTGTGGAAGCTCAAAAGCCAAAGAATGATTTTTCTCCGCGCCGAGACGCCGGAAAGAAAAAAGGTGGTGGTTCACGCCCTTTTAGAAAAGGGTTTGAAAGAGTTAAACCTGAATTTGATCACAAGATAATAAATATTCGTCGTGTTGCCCGCGTTGTTGCCGGGGGACGTCGCTTTAGTTTTAGTGTTGTGTTGGTCGCAGGCGACCGAAAGGGAACTGTTGGAGTTGGAATGGGTAAGGCCGGAGACACAGCGCTTGCAATAGAAAAGGCAATGCGTTCGGCTAAGAAAAACATGTTCAAAGTTTCTTTGAATAAGAAAATGTCTATTCCTCACGACGTGGAAGCAAAATACTCAAGCGGAACAGTGATGTTAATGCCCAACAAATCACGCGGACTTATCGCGGGTAGTGCGGTTCGTATTGTTGCTGATTTAGCTGGAGTGAAAGACATTACTGGAAAAGTTTTTTCTGGAAGTAAGAACTCTCTTAACATCGCAATGGCAACAGTTAAAGCATTAAAGATGTTGAAGCCGGCTAAGGTTAATGCCGTGGTCGCAACAGAAGATAAGGTTAGTAAATAAATACCATGCAAACTCATAACGTAAAAAGGAATACTAAAAATAGAAAAAACCCAGCTGTTGGGCGTGGTGGAAAGCGTGGTAAAACTTCTGGTCGTGGTACCAAAGGACAGAAAGCTCGCGCTGGTAACAAGAGACGCCCACAAATGCGCGATACCATCAAGAAGTTACCAAAACGCCGTGGTCATGGTATGAACCGTGCTCGCACAG
This sequence comes from Parcubacteria group bacterium LiPW_30, assembly GCA_007375595.1. Classification (GTDB taxonomy): domain Bacteria; phylum Patescibacteriota; class Minisyncoccia; order Phycocordibacterales; family VMEP01; genus VMEP01. The sequence continues at coordinate 268,608 of VMEP01000001.1, forward strand.
TTAACTCAAGTATTGTTACTACTGCTGTTGTAAATATTGATCTTCTTGAAAAAGTATTTCCAGCTGGTTCTGTTATAACACCAGAAGTTCTCGCAGAAAATAAACTAATCAGAAAGGTTTCTGGTAAATTCCCTCCAATCAAGATTTTGGCTAGAGGAACACTCAATAAAAATTTTACCTTCAAAGGATGTTCAATGTCTGTGAAGGCGAAAGAAATAGTTGAGTCGGTTGGTGGAAAGGTTGAATAATAAAAATTTTATGGACGCATTTATAAACAAGCTCAAAATCATAATCGGCGACAGAGCTCTTTTAAAGCGCATCCTTTTTGTTATTTTCATGCTTTTTGTTTTCCGTGCTTTAGCGGCTATTCCAATCCCAGGTGTTGACCCACTTCGCTTGTCTCAGTTTTTGAGTGGCAATCAATTTTTAGGTTTACTTAACATCTTTTCTGGCGGTGGTTTGGCGACCTTGTCGATAGTGATGCTTGGAGTTGGACCTTACATCACAGCCTCTATTATCATGCAGCTTTTGACGATAATGGTACCTAGTTTAAAACAGATGTACCACGAAGAGGGGGATTTGGGTCGTAGAAAATTTACCCAGTATTCACGCCTCATTACATTACCACTCGCTCTTATTCAGGGATTTAGTTTGCTTGTTTTGCTTGAGCGACAAGGAATCATTGAACACCTCACTCTTTTTAGTAAAGTAACAAATCTTATTGTTATTACAGGTGGTACCGTTTTGTTGATGTGGCTCGGAGAATTGATTTCACAATATGGAATTGGCAATGGAGTTTCCCTTATTATTTTTGCCGGCATTGTCTCGAGCCTTCCTTCGAGCGTTGGGCAGTTGCTATTCACGTTTGATGTTTCTCAGATTCCACTATATCTAGCCTTTTTGGTTGCTGGCTTATTGATTGTTGCCGGCGTTGTCTTTGTTACAGAAGCCGAACGACCGTTGCCGGTGACATACGCTAAGCGTGTTCGTGGAAGTAAGATGTTTGGTGGGGTTTCAACTTATCTACCATTACGTATTAATCAGGCTGGTGTTATTCCAATAATTTTTGCCCTCTCAATCCTTCTCTTTCCTCAAATGATTGGCGCCTTTTTGGCAACATTTAGTAATAGTATATTGCAGACTATTTCTTCATTCCTTATTTCTTTCTCTCAAAATACTTGGGTTTATGGGATTTTCTATTTCGTTCTTGTTTTCTTATTTACTTATTTTTACACCGCGGTTACTTTTGACCCAGATTCAATCGCAACTAATCTACAGAAAAATGGAGCATTTATTCCAGGTGTTCGCCCAGGGCAATCAACCTCTGAATATATCGCTAAGATTTTAAATCGTATTACTCTCTTTGGCGCATTATTCCTTGGCGCTATCGCCGTTTTGCCTCTAATAATGCAAGGGTTAACTGGTATTGCAACGCTTGCAATCGGGGGAACAGCTTTGCTTATCGTTGTTTCAGTTGTTCTTGATCTCGTTAAAAAGGTTGACGCTCAGGTTTCAATGAGGGAATACTAGGAAGAAGTCATTAGCTTTCAGGTATCAGCTTCGTTAGAAAAGTTCTTAACTCGATGATTTTTCTAATAAGCTAAAAACTAACGCAGCTATCCCGCCGTTCAATTGTTTGATAGGATTTTAAGAAGCTAACAACTAACAGACTAAAAGCCAATTAACATGGATTTACAAACTTTTATTTTTATCGGACGCTCTGGGTGTGGCAAAGGAACACAGGCTGAATTGTTAAAAAAATACGTAGAAGAACATGATACTGAAAAGAGATCGATTTATTACCTTGAAACCGGTGAGCGCTTCAGAAATTTTCTCTCCAAGGATGGTTATTCTAATAAACTAGCGCGTGAAATAGCAGAGAATTCAGAACTTCAGCCTTCGTTTTTAGCTGTTTCCATGTGGTCAAGTAGTTTTATAGAAAATTTAAACGGAGAAGAGCATGTTTTTATTGATGGCACTCCAAGAACGTTACCAGAGACATATATATTAGAGACTGCTTTAAACTTCTATAAAAGAGGACGAGCAAAAGTTATTTATATAAATGTTTCTCGAGAGGAATCAGAAAAAAGATTGCTCGCTCGTGGTAGGAAAGACGATAAGAAAATTGGAGATATAGAAAAAAGATTAAATTGGTTTGATAATGACGTCGTTCCGGCGGTTATGTATTTAAGTCAAAGTAAGAATCATGATTTTTACGATATAGATGGAGAGCAGTCTATTGAAGATGTGCACAAAGAGCTTATTTCTAAGGTATTTTCTGGTTAACTAAATTTATTTCCTACAATTATAACGCTATAGCGTTATAATTGTAGGAAATAAAAAAAACAAAAACAATGGCAACAATACTAACAACTGAAGAAGAATATGAGATTGTCCGCGAAGGGGGGAAGCGTCTTGGCTTGATACTTCAGGTTTTGGCATCTTCTGCAAAACCAGGTGTTACGACAATGGAACTTGACCAAATTGCACACAAATTAATTACCAAAGAAGGTGATAAACCAGCTTTTCTTGGTTATACCCCCGATGGGTCCGATAGACCATACCCAGCGACTCTCTGTATTTCTGTAAATAGCGAAGTGGTACACGGAATTCCCAAAGATAGAGTTTTAAGAGATGGAGACATTGTTGGTCTTGATTTAGGTCTTTCACACAGAGGTCTTTATGTTGATAGCGCTATAACGGTTCCAGTTGGAGAGATAGACGATGTTGCAAAAAGACTTATCGAAACCACAAGAGAGGCGCTTTCTCGTGGAATGAATGTTGTTAAAGTAGGGGCAAGGATTGGAGATATTGGCGAAGCGATTGAAAGATATGTTAAGACAGAAGGTTTTGCTATCGTTAAAATTTTAGGAGGGCACGCTCTTGGCGTACACCCACACGAAGAGCCATACATACCAAATTATGGTAAACGCGGCACTGGGCCAATTCTTAAAGAAGGAATGCTTATTGCGCTTGAACCAATCGTTAATGAAGGATCTCCGAAAGTAACCCTAGATGAAAAAGATGGATATACCTTCCATACAGAAGATGGCAAACGCTCCGCACACTTTGAACATACTCTACTCATAACAAAAGATGGCGCAGAAATAATAACTCTCGTTTAAGGGCGAGGTTTCCTTGTTTAAAATTTTTTCTAATATCTTCCAACTTTCTCGTATCCGCGGTATCATAAAACTTAATGGTTTTAAACTTTAACGGAGAAAGTCATGAAAAATTTGTAAATCCCGAAGAGGAGATTAATTTTTTGCGTGAACGTCTTGCAGAAAAGGAAAAAGAAGCCTCGTTTGGTAAAGAATCGGCGCCAGTTAATCATGAAAAAGAGGTTATTAGGGAATATTCGGAAAAGCCAGCTCGGGAAATTTTGCATCACGAAAAGGTGCTGGGGGAACAAGAGGTAGAGCGTATCGTTCTTGATTTGAAGCCAGAAGAGCACGATAAACAAATGGAGGAGCTTCTAGGACTTCTTATTGAAAAAGGTGCTCGTAACACTATTTCAGTTGTGGAGAAGATGGATAATCCCCACATAACTGACGACTTTCACAGAATACTTGTTCAATATGTTAAAAGCGTAGGAAAAGTTCCAGACTTAGAAAAAGATAAACAAGTTTGGAAGGCGGTACATATGCGTCTTTATGAAATCCTTCTTCCAGAAGGAGACGCAGAAAAGCAGGCAAAAAGCTTTAAAGAAATTGTTACGATAATGGAACAGTTTTACGCTGGGATGCTTTCTGTTTCCGATGGTCGAGATAATTTTCCAGGGAAGAATTATTTTACGCTTGAGATAGCTTTGTCTAATCAAAGCAGTGAAATAGTTTTTTACGCTTCTGTTCCTGATGATAAGAGTGGTTTGTTGGAAAAACAGTTACTCGGTTTATATAAAGACGCTCGAATTAGGGAGGTAAAGGATGATTATAATATTTTTAACGAAAAGGGAGCATCTTTGGGCGCCTACGGAGCTTTCACAAAAAGTCAGGTCTATCCAATAAAAACATATGCAGATTTTGAACATGATCCACTTCCGGTAATTCTTAACGTTTTTTCTAAACTTAAAAATAAAGGAGAGGGGGCGGCAATTCAATTTTCAGTTTCTCCTGTTGGTGATTATTTCTTGAAAAGATACGGAAGAGTGCTTGACGATTTAAAACGAGGAGTGCCAAAAGATGAAGCAACAAATATTTCGCCAACTGTCGGACAAGAGGTGGGGAGGTTTGCCAAGGAACTCATTATGGGTGTTTCTGTGCCTAAAAAAATTGATGGGAAAGAGGTTATTGATGAAGACGCGGTAAAATATGTTTCGGAAAAAATTAGTAGCACTATTGTTAATACAAACATTCGAGTAATTGCTTCCGCAGAGACAACCTTGCGCGCTGAAGAAATTTTAGGTGAACTACAATCGGCTTTTAATCAATTCACAGATACTAAAGGAAATGGTGTTGAGTTTAAGTCGTTAAAACGCCACGACCTGTTGAAGCTTTTTCAAGAATTTTCTTATAGGCTATTTTCTCAAGATCATTCTTTGCCGCTCAACCTAAAAGAACTTACCACAATGTTCCATTTTCCAGAGCAGGTTTCGTCGGCGCCACAACTAAAACAAGCCCGTTCCACGACAGCGCCTGCACCGCTTGATGCTCCAACCTACGGGACACTTCTTGGAATAAATAAACACCGTGGAGAAAATAAGGAAATTTTTATTACCGACGAAGATCGAATGCGTCACTTTTATGTTGTCGGACAAACAGGCACTGGTAAGACCGCAATCATGAAGAACATGATTATTCAGAATATTAAAGCTGGGCACGGGGTGTGCATGATAGACCCACACGGAACCGATATTGAGGATATTTTAGGAAATATTCCACCTGAGAGAGAAAAAGACGTTATTTATTTTGACCCAGCTTACACAGAAAGAGTGATGGGTTTGAACATGCTGGAGTATGACCAAACTCGACCAGAGCGGAAAACTTTCGTGGTTAACGAGTTGATTTCGATTTTTAATAAATTATTTGATATGAAAGTTGCTGGCGGACCAGCATTTGAACAGTACTTCAGAAACTCTGCTCTTTTGGTTATGGAACACCCAGAATCTGGCAGCACTCTTCTTGAAATTGTGCGTGTTTTGGCTGACAAATCTTTTCGTGACATGAAATTGTCTTATTGTAAGAATCCAGTGATTACGCAGTTTTGGCAAAACGCGATTAAGACAAGCGGGGAGCAGTCGCTCGCCAACTTTGTCCCTTATATCTCAAGCAAATTTGATCCATTTTTATCAAACGATATTATGCGTCCAGTTATTGCTCAAGAAAAATCATCATTTAATTTTAGGCAAATAATGGATGAGAAAAAAATACTCTTGGTTAATTTGTCTAAAGGGAGGTTGGGAGATTTAAACGCCAATTTAATAGGGCTTATCTTGGTTGGCAAGATTCTTATTGCCGCGCTTTCTCGTGTTGATATTGTTGGCGGAAAACCTGCTGATTTTTATTTATACATTGATGAGTTCCAAAATATAACCACTGACTCAATTTCCACAATCCTTTCAGAAGCGCGAAAATACAGATTATCTCTAAATGTTGCCCATCAATTTATTAAACAACTTGATGAAAAAACAAAGAACGCTATTTTCGGCAACGTTGGTTCAATGGCGGTGTTTCGTGTTGGTAGTGAGGATGCAGAATTTTTAGAGAAACAACTTGCGCCAGTTTTTTCTGCAAGAGATATTATGAATTTGGACAATTATAACGCTTACGTGAAAATGCTTATGAATGGTCAACCAGCCAGAGCTTTTAACATTGAAACGATTTCGCCAAGGAAGGGGGACGTAAATACCGCTACAAGAATTAAAGAGGCGTCTTACCAAAAATACGGAACCCCCCGTGTAGAAATTGAGGAGCATATCGCTCAAAAGTATCGCCAAACAGGAACAGTTTAGTCTATACGTTTTAATTTAATTATAGGTGGTAGGGATTTTTTTGTCAGGTTAGTTTCCGTACGGTAAATTACTTTTTAGAGCACAGTCTTTAATTAATAGTTAGTTTCCATACCTCCAATCCATGTGCTATAGCACATGGATTGGAGGTATGGAATTGTCTTGAGAATTTTAGGAGGTTGCAGTATGTAGGCGTTCTTTGTTAGGATAAGCCCTACATCACACTAAAAGGTGATAGGGCTAGACCGGGTGTCCCACGGACGCCATAGGGCGAACAGTCTGGGTACAGACTGTTTTAGCCCTAAAACATTATTACCAAAATGTTCGGGCGAACAAATTTTAAATAAAATTTGTTTTAGCCATTAAACAGTTAATTAAATTTCTAAATTTATGGCTCACGAGAAAAAAGAAACTTCGCTTATTATTTTTAAACCAGATACTCTCCAAAGAGGTTTGCTTGGAGAAATGATTCATCGTTTTGAAAGAAAGGGCTTGAAGATTCGCGGACTCAAAATGATGCAATTAGAAGATGTGGTTCTTGAAGAGCATTACGCTCATATAAAAGATAAACCATTTTTTGGCGGGATAAAGGAGTATATGAAAGCAACACCAGTCGTTGTTTTTGCGGTAACAGGAATTAATGCAATCTCGGCAATTCGTACCATTATCGGACCAACAAAAGGACATGAAGCTCCAGCCGGGACAATCCGCGGAGATTTTTCTATGAGTGGTCAATCAAATATTGTTCATGCGTCAGACTCAAAAGAATCAGCAGAAGCAGAACTAAAGCGTTTCTTTAAAGAAGATGAGTTGTTTGATTATGAACGTCCTAATTTCCCTTTTATCTACGCAGACGAAGCATTCTAGTTGATTAAAATAATTAGATAAATCAAGTATTTTTTGAAATTAAGGTTACTCGAGAATAAATTTCTAATTAAATTTGGCTTGTCACTTTAGAAATATTCATAATTTCTGATAAATGTCAGAAATGGTTTGTTAAATATAGATATTTTAATTTTTAGTCCATTCCAATATAAATTTCTGATTAAATGGGGCCTGCCCCGTTAGAAATAAACGCTGTTTTACTTACAGCATCAAAATAATTATATAAATCAACCTGTTTTTGAAATTATCTTTACTCGAGAATAAATTTCTAATGGGGTCAATATTGCAAACCAATTCTTCGGTGATACGATTTAAGTAGGGTTATTTGGGAGGTTATCTAGATCAAGTCATTAGTTCCGGGAGCTTAGCTTACACTACGTCTTGGCGCAGTGTAGAGGGCACCCACGTATTACTACGCTAGTGGCTAACTTCACTAAGTAACCCTAAAGAAAGATTCCTGCAGGGCAGGATTTTTCTTTTTTAGAATGGGTGTTAGAATACAGAAACGATAGAACGTCTTTATTCGAACGAATGGCAATTTCAAAAAAATTAAAACTTTCATTTTTTGGCGGAGCCGGTGAAGTCACTGGCTCCAATTTTCTTATTGAGGGAGAAGGTAAGAAAATATTAATTGATTGTGGGCTATATCAAGGTAGTAAAATTGGTGACCTCAGAAATCTAGACCCACTTTTGTATAATGCGGCTGAAATTGATGTTGTTTTTGTGACCCACGCTCATATTGACCACATTGGGCGTATTCCAAAGCTTATTAAAGACGGTTTTCGTGGTGAAATTTACTCAACAATACCAACGAAAGAAATAGGAGAATTGTCTTTAATGGATAGCCTCGGTGTTTTAGGGAAGGAAGCGAAACGAGATAATCACCCAGTTATTTATCGCGAAGAAGATGTTCTTCATGCTGTTAAGTTATGGAAAACGGTCGGCTATCACGAACCAGTAAAAGTTGGGGAAAATATCTCCGTTGTGTTTAGGGATGCCGGACACATTTTAGGTTCAGCGATGGTTGAAATTACATACAACGGAAAGAAAATTCTTTTTACCGGTGATTTGGGAAATTCTCCGGCACCACTGCTTCGTGATACAGAAAAAGTAACAGATGCTGATTATATGGTTATTGAGAGCGTTTATGGTGACCGCAACCACGAAAGCGTGGATGAACGAAAGAAAAAAACAGAGCAGGTTATTGAAGACACAATTAGTAAGGGTGGTGTTCTTATGATTCCAGCATTTTCAATAGAACGAACACAAGACCTTTTGCTTGAAATAAACAATCTTGTTGAAAACAAAAGAATTCCACCAGTTTCAATATTTTTGGATTCACCGCTTGCAATAAATGTGACAAAAATTTATCGAAATAATCAGGATTTTTTCAACAAAGAAGCGTTAGGGATTATTCATGGAGGAGATGACATTTTTAATTTTCCAGGGTTGAAACTTACCCCCACCACAGAGGAGTCTAAAAAAATTATCGACTATCCAAATCCAAAAATAATTATTGCAGGCTCCGGTATGTCAAACGGAGGGAGAATAGTGCACCACGAGCAGAATTATCTCGGAGATCCTAGAAGCACTCTGATGCTTATTGGTTATCAAGCAGTTGGTACACCAGGGAGAATGCTTCAAGAAGGAGCAAAAAGAGTTAGAATAAACGCCACAGAAGTAGAGGTTAAGGCGAAGGTTGTCAGCATTTCTGGTTACTCTGCGCATAAAGATGGTGACCATTTGTTTAAATTTGTTAAAGGCACTGCCGATACTCTTAAAAAAGTTTTTGTAGTTCACGGAGAACCAAAAACAACAATGTTTTTTGTTCAAAGATTGCGTGATTACTTAGGACTCAACGCAATGGCCCCACAGGCCGGTGAATCAGTCGAACTTGATTTCTGATATAATAAAAAACATTAAAATATATGGAAGAAAACGATAAGCATTTTCATAATAGGATAAGAATTTGTGTTTCCGGCGCCGCTGAAACGGGGCATTGTGGTATTGGGGCATTAGAAAAAGCAAAAGAGCTCGGCAAGGAAATTGCGAGACAAGGGGCAATTTTAGAGAACGGCGCTACAACTGGATTTCCATTATGGGCTGCTATTGGGGCAAAAGAAGTGAGTGGTATTGTTGTTGGTTTTTCTCCTGCCGCCAACGAAAAAGAACATCGCGAGGTTTACCGTTTACCTGTTGATTATCACGACATTATTGTTTACACCGGATTTGGTTACTCTGGGCGAGATCTTCTCTTAACCCGATCTGCAGAGGCTATTATTATAGGTTGTGGGCGTATTGGTACCGTGCACGAATTTACTATCGCTTATGAAGACGATAAGCCGATTGGGATATTACAAGGCGATTGGGATATGGATGAAGTTTTGAAAAATATTATGGATAAAAGTAATCGCGTAAATAATAAGATTATTTTTGAATCTGATCCAAAAAGACTTGTTGAGAGAGTTATAGAAATTGTTAAAAAAGACAGAGCCACACGAGGGGAGACAACTCGTTTACCAGATACTCCTCCAAGTAACGAAGAATTACTGAAAGCAGTTCAGTAGAAAACGAAGCTAAAACAAAAAAACCACCATTTGGTGGTTTTTTTGTTTTAGGTATTTATTTTGCGAGTGCGAATTCTACGATTCTCTTGAAACTTTCTGGTTTCTTGTCCGCGATATCAGACATAACCTTTCTGTCTATTTCAATATTTTTTAATTTCAAAATGTTGATGAACTTGCTGTACGAAAGACCATGTGGACGAATTGCTGCGTTTATGCGAACTGTCCAAAGACGACGAAAATCATTTTTCTTATCTTTTCTGTGTGCAAAAGAATACTTCCCAGCATGAACCAAAGCCTCATGGGCCATGATTTCTTTAGTTGAGCGACCAAAACGAAAACCCTTTACCTTCTTAAGGACGTTACGTCGTGTCTTGCTTGCAATTGTTCCTCTTTTTACTCTTGTCATATTATTTAAATTACCTCTGTTTTAATCCTGGAAGAAAACGACTCTTTTCTTTGTTGGTCATTTTAAAAGCAACACCAAGCTTTCCAGCAAGTTGTTTTTCGCGACTTTGCTTAGCATTGAAATGGTTAAAACCAGGCTTTCGGCCGATAATTTTACCGTTCTTTGTTACACGGAGTCTTTTTGAAAATGATTTGTTTGTTTTTGTCATTTGTTTGCTTGTTCGGATCTAGTTTTTCTTGGTATCTCTTTCGAGAACAATACTATATCCTTTTGGCCCCTTTTTGAAAGGGTCCGCAATTTTGTAGTTTTCGCTAATCAAAACAAGTATGCGTTCAAGGCGACTTTTAAGGAATTTTTCCTCCATATACTTCGCGCGCCCCGCTAAATATAGGTCTGCTCTAACGCGATGGCCATCTTTAAGCCACTCTGACGCTTTTTTGGCTTTTATGCCGAGATCGTGCTCAGAAGTGCCGATTTTAACCTGAACCGTCTTGGTTTCGGTCACATGAGCGTGAGCTTTGATTTTCTTGTTTTTCTTGCTCTGCTCGTACTGAAATTTACCATAATCCATTATTTTTGCAACCGGTGGGACTATATCTGGCGATATTTCAATTAAATCTAGGCCTTTCTCCTTGGCTTTGGCTAAGGCGTCGGCAAACGACATAACGCCTAAATTCCCGTCTTCGTTGTCAATGATACGTAATTCTGGGGCTCTTATTTGATTGTTTATGCGGAGTTTAACGGACACGTGTTTGTTTATTCAGTGAATTGTAGCCGAGAAGGGGGGAATAATCAATATGTTTTTTAATGTTCGCCCTTAAAATGCGCGTATAATTTTTTGCTAAAAATTTACTATACTCGCCTCGCCAGGCTCCGTAATGCATTTTAAGGGCGAACATAGAGATATTAAATACAAAAAACTTTGCTGAATTTTCGCTCTGCTCGATTCGTCAATCTGCGCAAGGTATTTTAGGGGTGTATGCAGGAAATAAAATACTTAGAAATGCACGTATAATTTTCTGCTGAAAATTTACTATACTCGGCTCGTCAGCCTCCGTCTCTCAATTGCTTCACTTATCGCAATTGAGCATCGCACTGCGCCCGCCTGCGCGTACACGCGGGCAGGCAATGTTTTTAAATACAAAAAATTGGATTTTTGAAGAAGGAGGAAGGTTTATTTTTACAAAAAAAAGAACAGGACCCGGAGGTCCTGTTTGTCGCCAGTGTTACTTATCGGCGGGCGTGGTGGCTAGCCTCTTCAGGTTTTGTTCGGCTTCTTCCGTTTGCCGTTCTGCTTCCCGAATTGCCGCGAGGCGGGCGTATTCAGCCTTCCTTATTTCATACAGCTTAAGGAATTCCGCCGCCTTTGAGTTTACGAGACAGGCTTCTTCGACGGTAGTCGCTAGGCGAGTTTTACCGACAGGGGATTTGGTTGTGCGGAGTTCTGTTCGCAGAGAGATTTCTTTGAGCTTTGCCAAACATGGTTCATCAAGCTCTTCGAAACCCCAGAAACTGCTTCGCATACCATAAATATCCCACAGCAGGTCAATCTTGCCGATGGAGGACAGCACTTCAAGCATCCAGAGTTTTGCCGAGTTGATGTTTTTGCGCATCTCGGCATTTTGCTTTGCTTTCTCTTCTGGACGGATATGCCACGACTTGATTTCTTCTCCCTTCCACTTGAAAACAAACGCTGCGAGTCGCAGTAGGAAATTGATGGCCTGTTGTTCGTTGTGGTTGGAGGCCTCTAGTCCAGATAGGTTGCGAACAGCCCCCCCTTCGACCGCGAAAAAGTTCATGAGGATTGGAAGGATTCGCCCTGAAACAAAGTCAGTGCCCCATGGGTCTCTGCTCCTGTGTTGCACGGAGAGGGAGTTCTCAATCTCGACCTTGAAGAAGTTCTGGGCGAGTACGTCAAACGCTTTGCGTGCCAACTTCTGGCGAAACCATGCTGGGTTTCCTGGTTGGCGATTTCCGTACCTGTCGTAGCCGATGACATATCCTTTGCCTTCATCTGACTCAAGATGCCACTGGGAATAACCACGTTCCCAACCATCAGCAATGGCGAAGTAGGTTTCCAGGCGATCAGCATGGTCGTACTCTTGTTCGCCATGACTGAAACGCTCAAACCCCACATTGAAACCCTCGTGGAGCAGTCCGGCCAGCTGGTGCGTGGTGGTGGACTCTTGCCAGCAGGTTCGCCACTCGTTCCAATTACGGGGCGGGCGAATTTCGCGCACCATGAGGGGGTGTGGTAGAGCACTTACGGCACTTACGAGATCTTCAATTTGCGACATTTTGTTGCCTCTCTTTCTTTCTTGGGTTATGCCCCGTACTGTGACGGGACGAGGTACTGCTATGCCAAATATACCTCGGGGCTTGATTAAGTCAAACTGTTGTGGTGGACCATACCGGATTCGAACCGGTCGCCTCATCCATGCCATGGATGCGCTCTACCAAATGAGCTAATGGCCCCTAAAATATTTTACAGAAAAATATTCGGGCGACCATTTTCTTTAGAAAATGGTTTAGCCTTTAAATTTTGAAACACTATACCAAAACAAACAAAAACAGCCCGACGAAAGTCGGGGCTGTTTTTGTTTCTATTAATTAAAACTATTTCTTTGAAGGAAGGATTTTGTACATTCCAGTTCCACACACTGTACATGTACCTTTTGCTGCAGGGCGTCCAGGCTTTATTTCAGTCTGCTGAACATCCTTCATCTCACGCTTTTCCTTACACTTCACACAATACCCAATTATTTTTTCATCCATAGTTATATAGTCTAGCCTATTTTAGGGTAAATACACAAGGAGGAAGGGGAATATACCCGTTTGACCTTTCTGTGATTATCATGTAGTAGTTAGTGTTAGTAATTGTTGAATTTTCAATCAACGGGATAGAAAAGGAAAAAACGATCATGCACATTTCAACTCGCGGTTTGGCTCCGGCGGTTAATTTTGCCTACACGGTGCTCAAGGGAATTGCGCCAGATGGTGGTTTATACGTTCCGGAGAAGATTTTCCAGTTTGCCGAAGATGACATTCGTCGGCTTGCTGGACTTTCCTATACGGAGGTTGCCAAAATTGTCATGGATCGGTTTGCTCCGGACATGGACAAAGTCGCGCTTCACGGCGCGATAGACAAGGCTTATACCCCCGACGTTTTTGCAAACGTTACCGAAAAGGATGACAATCCCATCGACATCGTCCCTGTGCGCCATCTTGGTCAAGATTTGTATCTTGCTCGGCTGAGCAATGGGCCAACTCTCGCATTCAAGGATTTGGCGTTGCAGTTGCTTGGCCACCTCTTCGAAATCGTTCTCGACGGGAAACCACTCAACGTGCTTGGGGCGACGTCGGGCGACACGGGGTCGGCGGCTATTCATGCCATGCTCGGAAGAAAGGATATACGCGTTTTCATGCTCTCTCCGCATGGCAGGATGAGTCAATTTCAATCGGCTCAGATTTTGGGCGTCAATGACCCGATGATTCACAACATTTCGGTCAACGGTTCGTTCGACGATTGCCAAGACGTGGTGAAGGCGGTTAGCGGGGACGCTAGCTTCAGGGAGGAGTACAACATCGGCGCCGTAAACTCAATCAATTGGGCAAGGGTTGCCGCGCAGGTGGTCTACTACTTCTTTGTTTGCTCCCGCATCCGTGGTCGTGATGGTGGCCAAATTGACGTCGCCGTCCCGACAGGGAATTACGGCAACATCTATGCGGCCTGGGTTGCGAAAATGATGGGGTTGCCGATTCGTCGGCTGATTCTCGCAACCAACGAAAACGATGTTCTGCATGAGTTTTTCACAACGGGCATTTACAGGCCCAGACTGAAGACCATCGAAACGTCGAGTCCGTCGATGGACATCACCAAGGCGTCGAATTTCGAGCGTTACGTTTTTGACGTTTTTGGCGGCAACTCAACCAAGGTTGCAAGGCTGTGGGCGGCACTCGACAAGACGGGGCAGTTTGATTTGTCGCACAGGATGGCGAAGATTCGCGAGACAGGTATTACTTCCTGCGCAGTTCAGCAGGAACAAGTCGCCGAGACCATCAACTACGCCTTCGTGAAGTACGGCATCGTCATCGACCCCCACACGGCGGTAGCAATGCACTCGGCAATTAATACGCAGCAGTCCGGCGTGCCGATGGTCGTGATGGAGACAGCTCAGCCCTGCAAGTTTGACCTTGCTATAAAGCAGGCGCTTGGTTTCACTGTATCGCCTCCTTCGAGCATGAAGGACCTTATGTCCACAAAGCAGTTCTTTACGCAGATGGATCCAAACGTCGAAGCGACCAAGGAATTCATTCGCGCGCGGGCATGAGCGAATTCATTTTCGCTTTTCAAAACCTAGTCTTCGGGCTAGGTTTTTTGTTTGGTGAGGCGTTGATTTCATAACTAAAATTTTTGAATTAATAAAACCCGCCGGAGCGGGTTTTTTGTGACTTCTTTTTACCATGGCGTTTTATTTCCAGGATATTCTGCGATTGCAAACTCGAGGCCATCTATCCCGTAATCAGCGAGACGGACACACCCACCCATGAAGCAAAACTGCTTGGCTTGGAGAATGTCGAGAGCCACGGTTGTTTCCATGCCCTGGAAAAGATTCCAGAGGTAGTGGGATTTCACCCTTTCGTCCACAACAGGTTCACCTCGTCGCTGGATGTTTACAAGCCAGAAGATAGTGAAGACGGTCGGGGCGAGGAGGTCGCTCTTGTACTTCTTGTAGAGGCGGTATTCGGTACGGTTTGCGACGATACCGGCCAGAAGATACTTGATTACGGCAAGGAGCGGGTTCCGGTGATGTTTCTCAAGGTTACCCCGTACTTGTTTCTTCTGAATTGATTCGAAGAGCTTGATGAACGGCCTTAGTGGGCGAAATCGCGCAATCTTGATGGCGTACTGCCCAATCAAAATTACACAGCGGGTAGAACCACACGCGAAATCAAGGTACATGATGCCTCCCGTTCCTGTTGGTTGAAGAGACTACCTATGTTTACTCGCTACACTTCATCATCTTTGGGGCTGGAAGTCAAGGATAAAAAACAAACCCATGGAAACCTGTGCTTGTGTTTTTGTGGGGTGGCTAAAACATCTCTACAAAAGAGATGTTCGCCCGAATATTTTGTAATTGCAAAATATTTTAGGAGGGGTAGGATTGGGGGACATGGAGAAGGTAATACTAAGTGTGTTTGTTGGGGTACTTTTGGTTCCACAAATTGCTTTTGCTCACCCTGGTAGGACAGACTCTTCTGGTTGTCACACGTGTAAAACAAATTGTTCCAATTGGGGTCTTTCGTATGGAGAATATCATTGTCATAATTCAAAAGGAGTTTCTCAGCCAAAGGAACCAATAAAAAGTACGTATGGTGAAAATGGAACAGGTTACGTTTCTAAAGCTCCTGAATATAAGACACAGAAAGTTAATACGGTGAAAAGTGTAAATACACAACAAAACAAAAAAGTAGAAGAAAAAGGAAATTGGTTTAGTAGATTATTAGGGTGGAGGTAATAAAAGGAGATGAAGAAAATATTTATTGCATCATTATTAATATTTACACCAGTTCTGTTTTTAAGTGCAAGCTCTATTAAGGGTGTTTCGCTTGGTGAGTTTGCCAGCTGTAGTTATTATTTAATAGAGGACAGTTCTGGGGACTATACACTCGCAGAGTGGTACGGTGGTATTACTCCATACGAAGGAGATGTTTTATATGGGGAGTTACATTCCTATGGATTTAAGGATTTGTACAATATTACAAGGGATAATTCTACTCGTGTGTGGATTGATGACTACTTATTGTCCGAGGACAGGGCAACGGAAAAGCTAATAGATGAATGTGGTTGGGACAGGGAAATTTTTAATTATTTTGGTAACACGTCCTATTACCCTTCCTCTTATACACAACCACCGCGCGTATCACCGCCTACAATTTCTTGTCCTGTTAATTCAACTTTAAATTCTTCTGATTCAAAATGTTATTGTAACTCTGGGTATTCTATAAATTCAAATGGAAATGCTTGTGTAGTAAATATGCCCACTTGTACAGCCAATTCGTCTAGGAGGGCAGATAATCAATGTTATTGTGACACAAGTTTTACGCGTGTTGGAGATAGGTGTATTAGTTACACAGAAAAGTGTCAATTGACTTATGGGTCAAATTCTTATGGAACTGAAACAAATTGTTATTGTTCAAACGGTTATATTTTTAATAGTGCTGGCAATTACTGTGTTCCTAAGCCCGTAACAGTTACTACTAATCCGGTACCTAATAACGTAAGTGCTAATAAATTAACCACAGACTTAACAGAACCTGCTGTATCAAAAAAAGAAATAAAAACAATCACAACAAAAACAAATATTCTTAAAACAAAAACGATAAAGTCACAATTATCTAGTACAACTATTTCTGCGAAAGCGTCGACAACTATTGAAACACCTAATTCTAAAACAAAAATAGATCCAAAAATATCATGGTTCAATAGATTGTTTGGTTGGTTTAAATAGTTTATGTGATTGTGTTTTATCGTAAGAATGGAGTCAAAATAAAAAATGACAAGTGATTTAAATACCATTGTGGGACTTTACAGGGAAAAAGTTTTTCAAATTTTAAAAGTGTCATTTATCCTAGAGTACTTAGAGGAATATAATTATGAATTTTCTGTAAAATACAGAGAACAGAATGCATCATTAATAACAGTGATTGAATCTATTGATTTTTGTCACACGATGCTTTTATCACGTATTTTTGACGAGGATAACAAATCTTTCTCAGTTAAAAATATACTTAAAAAACTAAATAAGAATTATAACAATGGTGTAATTTCTGAGATTACGGAGTTAGAGCTTAAGGGGACTTTAAAAAATCTTAGTATGTGGAGGGGAAATGTTTTTGCTCATGATAATTTTAATGTTTCAATGTCTTCAGAGCATTACGATATGTACCCTTCTCATACGATAGATTTTGAAACATTACATCAATATCTTATCGATACTCTTATAACATACGAATTTGATTTGATTAATAATGATAAATCAGTTGAATATTTAACTAATGTTTTTAATGAGGAGTTAGAAGCTAAGAAAAAACAATGGGAAGGTGATATTAATTTAGTATTAAAGTTTATTGGTAATTATAGAGTTCAAAATCTATTAAAGTAATTTATTGCTCGCTAAATTTTGTGTTGTTTGAACGTAAGGGTTTTCATCAGTTTAGTTAAATTATGGGTTTCGGTTGCATAAACACTCTAGAACTGTAAGTATTAACGTGTTAGGATATTTGTGATTTTATAACCATGTCAAAGCATAAAGGAATATGGGAGTATGTAAAAATTAGTTCTTCGGAATACTACTATTCTGAAATACAACCAGAAGGAATAAATTATTTTCTTCGAGCTGCAACAGCAAAAATTCTATGGGTGACTTTTTGTTACATACTGGTTTTAAAGATGATCCCGCTAACTAACTTTATCCTTTTGAACGCCTCGGTTCTTCTTGCGGGAAGCGCGTTTATTTTCTTTTGGGAACAGGTTGTAAAAGATCATGCTCCAAAATGGTGTGACGATTTTGTAACTGGAAAGATATTTTTTGAAGTTGACATATCTTCATTAAACAAGTATATTTTCTACCTCTTTATAGCAAACCTACTTATGTTCCTTTTCCCTGGAACTAAATTAGGATTAACAACATCTTATGACAAAAAATAGTCTTACAACTAGTATTATATTGTTTATTTTGGCAGTATCATTGCTCTTCTTTGCAATAAAGAATAGTAGCAAAGAGGATAGTAAAACTAATATATCCATCGAGACCATAAAGGAAGAAGTTATTCCGTATAAAGCAAAAGATTCGATGAGCAAAGTTTTAGTTGTGAAAGATTTTAAGAATTCCTCAATTTCCCACAGCCCGACAGATACTTTTAAAAAAACACTAGAGGTCAACGGGACCATCGTTGGTGGTTATATATACATTAAGGCCGATGTTGACAACAGGGCCCTTACTAGTTTTGATGATATATATGTAAAACTCATAGAGTCTTCCCATGGGTTGTATAAAGAATATGGGGGACATTTAATACAAAGCCAAAGTCTTGACACCCCTAAAAATGATAAACAAACCGAATTTTTATACGAACTTTCGTCTATAAAATATAAAAAAAGTTTTACCGATTCTGACAAAGAGGTACTTTCTGGTAACTGGCTCGCTATTTTAAATGATTCTACAACTAAGAAAATTTTGGGGTTCTCCTCAACTTCTCGAAATGGGGATATGCAAGAGATGTATATTTATTATAAATGTTTAGATAACACCGATTGTTCGATTAGTATTTCCCAGTGATTTAAGGTTATTTTTTTATTTAAAATATGTAAATAGAACCAAATGTGGTTAGTTACTTTCTGGTTATTACGTCTGGATTTGCTGTTGTGTGGGGTTTTCGGGCTTTTAGTGATAGTGGTGAAAAGAAGATATCTGAGTTCGAATATGCCGGGTTCAGTACTTTTTGGGGAAGTTTAGTTTTCATTTTATTTATCTGGATATTAAAAAACAAATCAGATATTTTGCTTGGGGCACTTTCTTATCCTTTTACGGCTACGCCCACATTGTTTTTACTCGGAGGTATTACTGGAGCTTCCACTGGGTGGATTTTTAAACATACGCATGAGTTGCGGACTTGGTTGCAAAGTAAACTATGACAAGGGAGATTGACTATAAATAACTTTTTGCCGTCGCAAAAAGTTTTGAGGATTAGTTCGATGTGGGAATTGGTCACAAATCTTTTGTTGCTACAAAAGTTCGCGACCCCGCCTCGCGCCGTCGCGCTCCGGCTTTCAATTCCCCACACAAGACATGCAGATGTCTTGCTCCATCTCCACAAACAAAAATGGCTCACCGAAAGGTGAGCTCATTTTTGATAATTGTGGAGATGGGGGGAATTGAACCCCCGTGCAGATGATTTTCAGGCGCGGGTCTACGAAGCTTAGTTTGTTTTTTTGTTTTCAGCACGAAAGGTTTAAAGCAAACAAAATCCTTTCACACTTATCCTCTATGTTTTTTAGTTAGTATCCCCGAGAAGTGAAATACGCTTAGTCCGGAAATATAACGCCCGTTCACATCTACCAGACTGCAATGTGACGAACGACCTTAGCTTATTTTATTAAGCGAAAGCGACGGCGAAGCTGTTTGCCTTAAAATAAGGAGAAACAGATAAGCCCTGTGCAGTTTTGTTTGCACTTATGTTTTGTGACGGTTTAACAAGTCATCACAGCTTGGCTTGCGCGCGCGAGAATGGTCAGCTGTCTAAGCAAATCATCCCCCTAAAACATTTTTGTTGCAAAAATGTTCGGGCGACCATTTTCTTTAGAAAATGGTTTAGCCAATTTAATGGCACACCCTATTTTGTTTATATTTCTTTAAAATCTTTTGTTTGAATCTAGCCGACCACAGACTTTTTAGGAATCTCTCTCTGTTGAACGCTTCACTTTTATCATCTAATTTTTCAGAATAAATGATTTCAAACGGTCGGCGTTTTACAGTCGCGATAACCTTGCCTTGATTGTGGTCTTTGATTCTGCGTTCAAGATTTTCTGTACATCCTACATACAGTTTCTCGTCTTTTAAACTGAGTAGAATATAAACAAAATAGGGCATACTACATGTTTTTCAATGATCTCCTTACTTCACGCATGTCGTCTCGTTTTTTTATTGTCTCGCGTTTATCAAATTTCTTTTTACCGCGAGCAACTCCGAGCGACACCTTGACCTTACCTTTTTTATTATACATCGAAAGTGGCACTATTGTCAACTTCTTTTCTTGCTCCATTTGGGCAAGTTCAATGATTTCTTTCTTGGTTAGAAGGAGTTTTCTGGTGCGGAGAGGATCATAACCTTTTGGCATATTTCCGGCTTGATATGGCGGGATATTTGAACCAAGTAAAAAAACTTCGCCACCACGGACGACAGCATAAGCCCCCTCAAGGGAACCCATACCTCCTTTAATAGACTTAACCTCAGGACCTAAAAGCTCAATACCAGCTTCTAGTGTTTCCGTAATTTCGTAATTAAATCTAGCTTTTTTGTTTTCTATGAAAGAAGACATATTGCGATTCTAACACGCCTTAAGATATTTTTTCATATACTTTTAAACTGGTGTATAATGTCGAAACTATGGAAATAAAAATGCCAAAAATGAAGGGTGGAAAAGACGAAAAGGGGAATAAAAAAGAATTGAAAAAAATGACCACTATTCAATTGGTCAGCAATATTGCTACAGCTCTTTTAATTTTCCTACTCTTAACTTCTCTATATTCATATATTTCCGAGCGCGCTAAAAAACCAGCCAACATTCCAGTCTCCGAAGCTGCTCAATTAGTTCAAGATGGAAAGGTAAAAAAGATTTCGGTTGTTGGTGAGGAATTGAAAATCACACTTACTGACGATACAGAGCGCACTTCAAAGAAAGAAAAAGAGTCGGCAGTTTCTGAAACACTTTCGCGCTACGGTGTTACTTCTGAAAAATTATCTAAAGTTGAAGTTTCTATTTCAGATGACCGTGGTGTTTCATTTTGGTTACTCAACATTTTACCTTTTCTTATTCCCGTTCTTTTCATTGTCTTTTTCTTTTGGTTCTTATCTCGACAAGTTAAGGGCGCTGGCATGCAAGCATTTACTTTCGGACAATCCAAAGCCCGCGTTATTGACCCTCTAGATTTAAATCAAAAAGTAACATTTAAAGATGTCGCAGGGGTGAAAGAAGCAAAGGAAGAATTACGTGAGATTGTCGACTTTTTGAAAAACCCTAAAAAATTCTTAGACATCGGCGCACGTATTCCAAAAGGTGTTCTTTTGATGGGTGCTCCCGGCACAGGAAAAACATTGCTTGCA
The DNA here is from genome assembly GCA_007375595.1 of Parcubacteria group bacterium LiPW_30. Lineage (GTDB taxonomy): Bacteria > Patescibacteriota > Minisyncoccia > Phycocordibacterales > VMEP01 > VMEP01. The sequence goes on from VMEP01000001.1 coordinate 289,299, forward strand.
AGAGCGGTGGCGGGGGAAGCAGCCGTGCCATTTTTCTATCTATCCGGTTCTGAATTCGTGGAAATGTTTGTTGGCGTTGGCGCTTCTCGTGTACGCGACTTGTTTATGATGGCAAAGAAAGCAGCTCCAGCAATTGTTTTCGTTGATGAAATTGACGCCGTTGGTCGCGTGCGCGGAACAGGTGTTGGTGGTGGCAACGATGAACGCGAGCAAACACTGAATCAAATTCTAGTCGAGATGGATGGTTTTGAACCAACCGAGAAAGTTATTGTTATGGCAGCAACCAACAGGCCTGATGTTTTGGACCCAGCTTTGCTTCGTCCAGGTCGTTTTGATCGTCGAGTAATTCTTGATTTACCAGACCGCGACGAACGTGAAGAGATTTTGAAAATTCACAGTTTGAAAAAGCCATTAACCGAAGATGTTAACCTCCGTGTGATTGCTGAACGTACACCTGGTTTTTCTGGCGCTGATTTATTCTCACTTATGAACGAAGGTGCAATTTTGGCCGCACGAGAAATAAGAAAGAAAGTTTCCCAATACGACCTTATTCGTTCTATTGAAAAAGTGATGATGGGCCCAGAAAGAAAGAGCCACCTTCTCTCTATTAAAGAAAAAGAAATTACCGCCTACCACGAAGCAGGGCACGCGCTACTTGCTTCCGTCTTACCATATGCTGACCCAGTGCATAAAGTTTCAATCGTTGCTCGTGGTCGCGCTGGTGGATACACACTAAAACTTCCAATCGAAGAAAGAAAATTACAATCGAAGAAAGAGTTTTTGGATGATATTGTTGTTTCTCTTGGTGGATACGTTGCTGAAGAAACAGTTTTTGGTGATTTAACAACAGGACCATCAAACGACCTTCAAGTCGCAACCGCCTTAGCGCGCGACATGGTTACTAAATATGGAATGTCTGAAAAGATGGGACCAGTCGCGCTTGAAGGTTCTGGTGGGCGAGTTTTATTTGGAACCGGTGTTTCGGATCACGGCTATTCCGAAGTTGTTTCCGCAAAAATTGACGAAGAGGTTTCAAAGATAATGAACGATTCAATGAAAAAAGCGCAGGCGGAAATAAAAACACACAGAAAAATACTTGATGCTATCGCCAAAGAACTTGTTTCAGTTGAAACGATTGAGCGAGAAGAGTTTGAAAAAATTCTTGTTGCCAATGGCATAATGCCAAAGAAGGGAGAGGGAATCGACATCGTTTCGTAAAAATAAATATAAAACAAAAAAACCGCCAAATGGCGGTTTTTTTATTACTTAAGATTTAATCTTTCAGAAATCAAATCTACTTTTCCACGCACGTTTTCATAGTTAGATTTCTTTGAAGCGTAAAGCTCATAGTCTTTCTTTGTGTGTGAGTCACCACCACCACTTTCAAGTGCTTTGTATTTTTTTATCAACCCTTTTAGTATTTCTTGTTCTTTTTTTATTCCCTCTTTAAATTTACCTTTAAAGCCCAATCCATAAGTTGTTTCAAGACCATCAATACGCTTTTGTTTCAAAAGCTTCTCTACTAGTTTTAGTGGAATTTCTTTTGCGGTGGTGAAATAGTGGGCGATAAAGGCAAGACCTCCGGCATTTCTAATAAGCTTAACGGCTTCGTCTAAATCAGGTCGGTCATCTATTTCAACAGAACATGGTTTAAATGCGTGATGTCCAAGGAAAAGACTATAGGGTTGTTGATATTCGCCAACGTTCATCATTAAGTCGTATTCTTTTTTAATTTTGTCATTTGTTTTTGAAGCCTCCTTCATTTCCTCTATAGATTTCTTAAAAATAAGAAGATTCCTCTTTTTTGAAAGAAGGATGGAAACGATATGTGGTTTATTAACTACTCCTTCGCCAGCCTTTCGAAGACACTCTTTTGCTGTTATAGAAAGACCATATTTTTGAAGATTTAAAACCGTCTTTTCCATGCGAGTAATTCTCAATCGTGATATTTTTTCCGTGAACGCGCGAAGTTTTTTATTTTGAGGGTTAACAAACAAACCTATTGTATGTAGCGTGCCGTTTCCACGGAGGGCCTCTTTGGGGTGCTTTGCAGAAATTTCAATTCCCATAACCACATTCACAGGACCTTTATATTTTTTTAGAAAAGTAAGTGTTTTATCACTCGGTAATACATCGTGGTCAGTAAAAGCTAGAGTTTTGTAACCTAGTTTTTCAGTAAGAGCTAAGACTTCTTTGTGGCTTAAATCGCCGTCTGAAATTTTTGTATGATTATGTAGGGATTCAATATTTTTCATTTCGTATGGTATTTTGAGCCGTCAGTATAACATTTTGTCTTAATCTTAGTTTTCCTGTTTTTATTAGAAACCATCCCCCGACTATAATTACGCTATAGCGTAATTATAGTCGGGGGGGGTTATTTAAAACTTGTGCAGTTTCTCTTGAAAATGTAAACTTCGATTTACGTTCTATTTATTTATGTAGCCAAGAACTTGATTGAAAATATGCGTCCGCCCTTAGCTCAGTTGGTTAGAGCACAGAGCTTATACCTCTGCGGTCCCTGGTTCGAATCCAGGAGGGCGGACATATATTTTCAGTTTCTACTCAAAGTGTATCGTTGCTTCTTTTTCCGCTAGTTTTTCTTTAAGTCTAGGATATTTAGTGAGCTTGTTTTCAAGAATTATTTTTTTTGCTTCCTCTCGCGCTGCTTCCACCATCTTTAGATTTTTTAGCGCCTCCATTCCAATATCAGAAAGCCCCCATTGTTTTCCGCCAGAGAGTTCTCCTGGGCCACGTAGTTTTAAATCAAGTTCGGCAAGCTCAAATCCATTTTTCGCTTCAGTGATTGCCTTTAGGCGAGCTTTTGATTTTTCGTTGTCTGACTCAGGGAATAAATAACAATATGATTGATGACTACTTCGCTGGACTCGTCCGCGAAGTTGGTGAAGTTGAGCTAGTCCAAATCTTTCCGCACCCTCAATAATAATTGAAGTTGCGTTGGGAACATTTAATCCAACTTCTACCACAGAAGTTGCAACCAAAATATTCATTTTCCCAAAAAGAAAATCTTCCATCACTCGGTCACGTTCTTCGCGCTTCATCTTGCTGTGTAAAATTCCGATAGTAGATTTTGGGAAAACACTTTTCTTTAAACGTTTAGCTTCAGCTGTTACCGACTTCGCATTCAGTGCCATTGATTTGTCTGGATCTGGTTCGTCAATTCGCGGACAAATTATATATGCCTGCCTACCAGCGGTAATTTCTTCTTGGATTTTTTCATAAACTTTTTCGCGTTTTCCTTTGGTGACAATTTCTGTAATAACTTGTTTTCGCCCAACAGGCATTTCGTCTATCAGTGTTAAATCTAGGTCTCCATAGACGGTTAGCGCGAGCGTGCGTGGGATTGGAGTTGCGGTCATTGAAAGAAGGTGTGGAGCGGAAGTATCTTTGCGAGCAAGCCTCATTCGCTGGTTTGTGCCGAATCGATGTTGTTCGTCAATAACAACTAAACCTAAGTTTTTAAAAGAAACACTTTTTTGTATTAAGGCGTGTGTTCCAATTACGATTGGAATTTCCCCATTTGCCACCCATTTCAGAAATTGAGTTCTTGAAATATTTGTCCAAGAGCTCGGATTTACTTTTGATGGAAATTTTCTACACCCTGAACCCGTAATTAAACCAACGGAGATATTCATGTGGGTAAAATATTTTATGAAGGATTCAAAATGCTGAGAAGCCAATATTTCAGTTGGCGCCATATAAGCGACCTGCATTCTGGCGGCGCGGTTTTCTTTAGGGCTTGTGGAAATAACCGCGTAAGAAGCAGTTGCCGCAACGGCAGTTTTTCCCGAACCAACATCTCCTTCAAGTAGGCGCGACATTGGTTTTCCACTTTTGAAATCTTCCAAAATGTCTTTTATCGCATTGTTCTGCGCCTCGGTTGCTTCAAAAGGGAAGCGTTCAATAAACCCTTGAACATCCTCTTTGTCGGGTTCTATAACAAACGAGTTATTTTTTTCAAATTCAAACTTTGCTTGTTGTCGTTGTAGTTGGATGAAAAAGACTTCTTCGAAAGCGAAACGTTTGCGCGCCGCAGAAGCGTGAGATTCATTTTTGGGATTATGTATAAAAATGAGCGCATCTTTTAACTGAGGAAGTTTGTATTTTGTAAGAATCTCGTTTGGTATTGGGTCATCTAAAGTATTTAAAAAATTTGCTTGAAGTAATTTTCTTATTGAGTGCTGAAACCACAAAGAAGAAATTCCCTTACTTTCCTCATATACAGGAATCATGCTCTCGGTTGTGACCGCCTCTCCCAGTAACCCGTTTTGAAGAGGGAGGCTCGCAACACGCTCTATATCTGGGTTTGCTAAATATCGTGAACCACTTCTTTCTGAAATAACACCACTTACTCTCACAGAAGATTCGGCAGGAATCATTTTTGCGAGATATGGTTGGTTGAACCAAACTATTTTTATTGAGCCTGTGTGGTCGGTGAGAGTTCCTTCGGCCATTGGGATTTTTTTTCGGAAAGCTTTGCTTGTTTTAAGATTGGTTAGTTTGCCGAAAAAAATAACCCGGTCGCCAGAACGAGAAGATAAAATTGCTTGAGACGAACCAAAGTCTATATAGCGCGAGGGAAGGTGATAAAGAAGATCTCTTACTGTTATTATTTTTAGTTTAACAAGAGCTTCTTTCTGAGATTGATTTAACCTAAAAAGAGAAGATATTGGGGTTTTTTCCTCAAAGGTTGTTTGCATACGTGTTGCCTTTTAGTATAGCAAACTCATTGAGGTTAATTTTTCTTGTTACTACCAAGAATATTTTCTTCAAAAATTGTAGTGATAAGACGCTCAACCACAAGGAAAAGAAGAAGACCTAAGGCGAGCCCAATTTCGGCATAGCGGAAATAATATTTAAGGTGAGGTATCCAAGCGCTTGTAGTATAAGCAATCCCTCCGACTATAAAGATCCAGACAAGCACTGCTTTTACGTCAGCTCTAAAAAATTTTCTAACTGGGACGTTAAGCATTCCTGAACGAATTAAGGTTATACGATTGGTGCCATAGATAAATTTCGTGGCCATAAGGAGAGTATCTGTACGGTTTAAAATGCCGTCATCAAAGCGTTTAGTTACCTTGCTAATTATTTTAGAAGGTAGACTTTCGGGATGTCTGTTGGCAAATTTTCCTAATGAGTACCATAAAAAATCCCCAATGAGCGCGCCTAAAATAAGAAGTGGGGCGATATATGGAAGATAGAAAAATCCTTGTTTTGTAAGAAAAGCGGAAACGAAGACAACAACATCACCTTCAATCATCATTAAAGCAAAGGCCCCTAAATAGGCGGATAGTTTCCAAGAGATTAAGTATTTTAGGAAGAGGGTTTTCATGGGAGCTTATCTATAATTTGTTTCAGCATATCATAATTTTTTATCATAAAAACAAAAAGGCGCATGTAGATTTTTCTACACACGCCTCCTAAGGTTAGGCTGAAGGTTTTATTCCAGCCCGACCAAACTCAGGGTCATCCCCAGAATCGGCAGATGGTTTGGAAAAAAGTTCTGGAGCCCTCGGATTTGGTCAAGGGAGAACGACTTCACAATTTCTCCCTCGTCGCCAGTTGCCGCGAGATCTGCAAAGTCCCCAAGTCCGACGTAGAGATACTGGGTGTGGGTCCTCTTGTCGAGTTTCCCGAGCCTGGATACTCGCACCGTCACACCAGTCTCTTCTTTGACCTCACGTACGGCGGCATTGTCTGCTGCCAAATGGTCGTCGTATGGATGTTCTGGATTGACGTCCTCCTTGTCGATTTTTCCGCCAGGGAACTTCCAGTAATGTGGCTCAGGTTTCGTTTTGTCGAGGACTAAGGCAAATCGCCCCGTATTCTCGTCAATTACCGCAACAACAGACGCGCCAATACCGGCCGTCTTATCAGATTTTTGATTAGCCAATTTAACCCACCTCCTAGCGGGGGAAAATCAAGTTAAGTTAAAGGGTCTTGCTACTTTTTATGATAGCACGTTTGTATAAAAAAGTCAATGCGGGGTGGTAATGTGTACACATTACCCATAGAGCTTGACTACTTAATTCTGCCATGTTACCGTACAAAAAGATTCATTGTCCCGCTCCGAAAGGAGCTTTCCTTAAAGGAGGAACCCATGCTACTGTCCAGCGAGTTAGCCTTGCAATTGAAATCCGTTCGGAAACCGATCGTGTTCTCTCTTTTCGGACCGGAAGGCGCCGATGACGAGCGGGAACAAATCATCTTCAAGAATGCTCTGGTCGTCGAAGTAATTAACGCCTTGCGACTCTGTGGCTTCTGTCAAATCTATGCCGCCAAACTCCTGATTGGAACCTCCAATGAGGCAAGAGTGCGGAGAGAAACCTTCGAGCTTCTTGAGCTTTTCCAAAGGCAGATCATGCTTTTGAGGATCGGCGGAGAGACCCTCAAGTTCGAGACACTCGAATTTGGCGAACCGGGCTCAGTGTCGATTCGGCTGGATGTACTTTTGATTTGACGCGAACTGTCAAAACAGGCCGCCCCAATTGGGGCGGCTAACTTTTTTAATTATTTTCTTCGGCCAAATATCTTACTTGCTGTTGCTCGTAAAAATTTAAAACGGAGACGGTGGTTCGGCCACGAATATTTTACTCGCCGTCGCTCGTAAAATTTCTTGACCACGGCTCGCGACCTGTTCTGCTGAACAGGTGCCCGCTCCGCCTTTCGAATCCCACCGTCTTTACGAAAAATATAGTCACAAAATGCTTCACATTTTGTTCCTTGTTTTACGGAGACGGTGGGATTCGAACCCACGGTCCCGATTAAGGGACGCCTCGTTAGCAGTGAGGTGCTTTCGACCACTCAGCCACGTCTCCATATATTATATAAACATTGCACGCTTTCTCTTTTTAATGCACCGCCGATATGAGAAAACTTAACACATTTTTATTAGTTGAGCCAATGTTATTTTGCCACAGTGATTTTTAAAAAATTCCTTGCTCCAGATTTTTTAAGAGCTTTTTCTGCTTCATGGAGGGTTGCGCCAGTAGTTGAAACATCGTCTATTAAAATTATATTTTTTCCGCGCACTAATTCTTTGTTTTTAACAGCAAAACAACCGCGAACATTATTTTTTCTTTCTCCTTTATTTTTTATTTCCGCTTGTGGGGGTGTGTCAATCGCACGGAGAAGAATATCTTTTTTAAGTGTGAAGTTTTCTCCCGCATCTTTTTCAATTAAAGCTTCCGCCAAAAGTTCCGCCTGGTTATATCCTCGTTTTTTAAAACGTTTTGTAGAAAGTGGAACGGGAATCAGAACGGCATCGCTCCAGTTTTTTAGTAATTTTAGGTCGGCAAGTTCTGGAAGTAGTCTTTCATAAAGAGCTTCCGCTAAAATTGGAGCTAAGTATCTTCCATTTCTGTACTTTAGTTTCCAGATAGCTCTTTTAACTATTTTGTTCTGGTAAGAAAACACAGCAACAACCTCTTCTTCTTGTTTAAAATCTGGTGGCGGTAAAACGACGAGGCATTTTGCGCATAAACCAACCTCTTTTTCCCCACAACCAACACAAGAAATAGGGTAGAGGGTATTTGATAGCAAAAAAGAAAGGGGCTGTAATAAATCGGTTAGTTTTTTTAAATCAACACTAAACATCGCAAATTTTTAAAACTTTTTTATGTTATACTTTTAAAAAGACTTTTCAAACATGGCTATTGTAATTGTAATTGATTTTTAGGTTATGGATAATCCCTTCAACAAAATTCTTGGGTCACTTAAATCGGGCTTCGCCAAAAGAAGCCAGAGTGTTGTTGGTATCGATATTGGTTCTTCTTTCGTTAAAGTTGTGCAACTTAAAAAGAAAGGTGGACGCGCCGTGCTTGAAACATATGGCGAGCTTGCTTTGGGCCCAATCGCTGGGCTTGAAGTTGGAAGAATGACCAACCTTTCTGCGGAGAAAGTTGCCCAAGCGGTAGCAGATATTTTTCGTGAGGCCAACGTGACAACAAAAGAGAGCGCAATCGCAATTCCGCTTTCTGGTAGCCTTATCTCTTTTGTGGAGATTCCGTATCTTGTAGAAAAACAACTTCAAGAAATTATTCCGATTGAAGCGAGAAAGTATATTCCTGTGCCAATCTCCGAAGTCACTCTTGATTGGTGGATTATTCCAAAATTTGATAGCGCAACAACCGAAGTTAGCGAATCGGAAAAATCGAGTATTACTGCCGGAGCAAGAGTTCAGAAGGCCGATGTGTTGATTGCTGCAATTCACAATGAGGTGCTTATGAAGCTAAAAAGCGTAGCAACTTTAAATAGTTTAAATGCTGGGTTTTTTGAAATAGAGGTTTTCAGTACAGTTCGTTCTACTTTTGGACACGACTTGGTACCAACAATGCTTTTTGATATGGGTGCCGGAATGACCAAGCTTTCTATTGTGGAAAGAGGAATCATGCAAAGCTCGCACATAATAAATAGAGGATCACAAGACATCACGATGAACATTTCAAACTCTCTCGGGGTCTCGTCTTCGCGCGCGGAAGAGCTGAAGCGTTTATACGGATTATCTCAAACAGAGACCGAAGAAGGAAAAGTTGTCGCCGAAATCTCATCCACAGTTCTTGAGTATGTATTTTCCGAAGCGAATAGGATATTATTAAACTACGAAAGGAAATATAATAAAACTGTCTCAAAGGTTATCCTTATCGGTGGCGGCGTTCTTTTAAAAGGGTTTAAAGAAGCAGCAGAAAAAAATCTAGAAGCCGAAGTTCTTTACGGAGATCCATTTGCAAAAGTCGAAGCCCCTGCGTTTTTAACAGATGTATTAAAAGAGGCTGGACCAGAGTTTGCTGTGGCAATAGGATTGGCTCTAAGAAGACTACAAGAACTTGATTAAAAAATTTTTATATTAGGCACTTCGTAATTTAATGGATTACCCATCACAAAATCAAACATCATTTATTCCAAGAAAGTCCTTGGTTAAAGAAGGAAACGGGGGTGAAAAACCTGTTGGGGTCTTTCTTATTATTTCTGTTTTTATTTTTCTAGTTGCCGTTCTTGGTGGTGTTGGCGTCTTTCTTTACGAGAAAAAATTATCTAACGATATACAAAGTGCTAGCGATAGTTTAAAAAGGGCACAAGGGGCTTTTGAAATTCCAACGATAGAGAATTTGAAATTATTAGGAAGAAGAATTGAAATGTCTAAAAACTTAGTTCAAAGACACACCGTAGTGTCGCCGGTTTTTGAATTACTACAAAACGAAACTTTGAAAAGTGTGCGATTTAATAAATTTGAATACTCTAATGACCTTAAAGGTGTTGTGAAGGTGGATTTGGACGGAGAAGCAAAAAGCTATGAAACTCTTGCTTTGCAGTCATCTGAGTTTGCCAAAAATAAGAACATTAAAGGTAATGTCTTTTCAAATATCAATTTGGATGAAAAAGGCAATGTTGTTTTTAAAGTAGAACTCACTCTTGACCCAACTGTTATTTCTTACCGCGACCAATTATTACGATTAAGTGGTGGTAGTGAAGATTTCCAATTTTAAAATATGCTTAAAGTAATTTTTCCAATTTTATTGCTCTCCACGTCAGTCTTGATGTTTTTCACTTTTATTAATCCGCATTATCAGAAAATAAAAACAGAACAGGTTGAACTTGCGGATTATAATGAGGCACTCGATAATTCGAAGATTATTTTAGGTCAAAAAAACGATCTTCTGGCTACCGTTAATGAAATTCCACAAGAACAAAAAGATAAATTAGAAAAATTACTTCCAAGTAATATTGATAATATCCGTCTTATAATCGAAATTAATAATATCGCCAAAAGATACGGAATAGTGCTTCGGGCAATTGAATTTGGTAGCACCCCTGGTAGTGGAGACAAGAAGACTGACAGCTCTCAGGCGGGACAAAAGGGCGCTGCACCAAGCACTACTGGCGGAAATAATGAATACGGGACGGTCACTCTTGGTTTTACCACAGTCGCATCGTACAAGACATGCGTTTCTTTCTTAAAAGAAATAGAAACGAGTTTACGTTTGGTCGAAATAAAATCTGTCTTGTTTGATGCTCCAGCTTCTTCACAAGATAAAGATTTGTACACCTTTAGAATTGAGCTTAGTACCTTTTGGTTAAAATAAAAAAGATATATGATTTCTAAAAATATAAAGAATATAGTAATAGCCGGGGTGATAATAGGCGCAAGTTTTCTTGTTTATTCTTTTTTTATAAAATCTAGTGATTCAAACGAATCTATTTCTTCAACCCCGTCTGCTGTTGAAATGAATCAGACTGATAACACCACAGGAAATCAAATCTTAAAAATATTAAGTAATTTAAAAACTATCAGAATAGATAAAAACTTCTTTTCTGAACCAGCCTTCATTGAGTTACAAGATTATAGTGTTAATTTGACCGAGGAACAGGTTGGTAGACAGAATCCATTTATTTCCGTAGGAGCTGAGCCGGTACAGGCACCACAGGCTACCCCTAAGGTAACACAGTAAGTTGTGGTTTTGTGATAGTTAACAGTTAAAAATTATTTTTGAAAAACTATGAGTTTTCTCGACAAGCTTGCTGAAGAAAAAATAATTAAACAAAGTGAGCTTGAAGAAATAAGCTTGCGTTTAGCTGAGGGGAATACAGATGTTGACGATATTCTTATCGCCAAGGGAGTGAAAGAGGATGTTATTGTTAAGCTAAAATCTGAATATTCCAATGTTCCAATGCGAAGAATAGATATAAAAGCTATTTCTTTTGACGTTTTAAAATATATTCCAGAGGAGTCGGCAACTTATTATAAATTTGTTCCAATTGGAGTCACTCAGGGTGTGCTTGAAGTTGGCCTTTTGGACCCAGATAACCTAGATACTCGCGATGCGTTACAGTTTATTGCTTCGAAAATTGGGATGCCGTTTAAGATGTTTGTTATTTCAAAATCTGATTTCAACGGGATAATTAATAACTACAAAGGATTAACCGGGGAAGTGACCCACGCACTTGAAGATCTTACTCCACCTCAAGGAGACATGGATCTTGATGCGGAAAAAGCTGAAGGAAAGGTTGATACAGAAAAAATAATAGAAGACGCCCCAGTTTCTAAAATAGTTGCGGTTATTTTAAGACATGCCACAGAGGGTGGCGCCTCAGATATTCATATCGAAAACGCTGGAGACAAAGTTAAGGTTAGGTTTCGTGTTGACGGTGTTTTGCATACAAGTTTGTTTCTGCCGTTAAAAGTTTACGCGGCGGTTATTTCTCGTATTAAAATTCTCGCCAACTTAAAGCTCGACGAAAAAAGAAAACCACAAGACGGACGTTTCTCGGTAAAACTAGAAGGTAGGAAAGTGGATATTCGTGTTTCTTCTTTGCCAACATTTTACGGAGAGAAGATAGCAATGAGAATTCTTGATTCGGAAAAGGGTGTTAAGCCACTTGATAGCATTGGTCTTACTGAAGGAAATTTGGCGAAAATAAGAAAGGCCATGCTTGAGCCGTATGGTTTGATTTTAGTTAGTGGACCAACCGGTTCTGGAAAGACGACCACTCTTTACTCGATGTTAAATGAGCTTGATAGAGAAAAAAGAAACGTAGTAAGTTTGGAAGATCCGGTTGAATACAATATTCCAGGGATGAATCAATCTCAAATTGTTCCTGAGATTGGATATAGTTTTGCTTCTGGTCTCCGTTCTATTTTGCGTCAGGACCCAGACGTGATAATGGTTGGTGAAATTCGTGATAAAGAAACTGCCGAACTTGCAATTCAGGCTTCTTTGACTGGGCACATGGTGTTCGCAACCATCCACACTAATAACGCAATCGGTACAGTTCCTCGTTTGGTTGATATGGGTATAGACCCATATTTGATTGCTCCGACTTTAACTCTCTCGATTGCTCAGCGTTTGGTTCGTGTCGCTTGCCCTGCCTCTATTCGGCCAGTACCGGTTGAGGGTGCAATTAAAATGATGTTTGATAAACAATTCGCAGATTTACCAGAGGAGTTTAAGAAAGAATTGAATCTTGGGGGGAATGTTTACAACGTTGAGCCGTCTCCGGAATGCCCTTCAGGTACTCGTGGTCGCGTCGCGGTGTTTGAGATTTTTGATATAGATAAAGAGGTGGAGGCTATGATCTTGAAAGACCCAACAGACATAGAACTTTGGAAGATTGCTCGTAAAAAGGGGATGCTCACAATGAGAGAAGACGCTATCCAAAAGGCTCTTCGTGGAGAGATTGCTTTTCAAGAAGTAAACTCATTGTAATGAGGTGGATAACACGTTTTGTAGTATGATATATAATATTCAGTGGATTAAGAAGTATAAAATATTTCTTAAAAATCTGAATAGATACATATTATGGAGAAAATGAATAAAAAAATACTTATTGTTGATGACGATAATTTTTTGCTTGATATGTACAGTTTAAAATTCACCGAACGTGGTTTTAGCGTGGACTCATCTTTGGGGAGCGTTGACCTAATTCAGAAGCTACGCGGTGGAGCGACCCCAGACATTTTGTTATTAGACATTGTTATGCCGACAATGGATGGTTTTGAAGTTTTGGAGGCAATAAAAAAAGAAAATTTAGCAAAAGGTGCTATTAAAATAATACTTTCAAACCGCGGACAGAAGGAGGATATAGACCGCGGGATAAGTTTAGGGGCAAAGGGATATATTGTAAAAGCAACAGCTACACCAACGGAAGTGGTTGATAAGGTGATAGAAATAATTGGATCTTCTCAGAAATAATAAAATATTAATTATTTAAAATGGATTATCAAAAAATACTCGCAGAATTGATTTCTATCGTTATTAAAGAAGGTGGCTCAGACCTCCACTTATCAGAAGGTCGGTATCCGGCAGTTCGTGTCGCGGGGACGTTGAGTTATCTTGTAAAAAAAGAAGTACTTAAAAAAGAAGATACCCTTGGTTTACTCGAGGCTCTTATTGGAAAAGAGAGAGTTAAAAAATTTTTAGAAAAACAAGAGTTTGATTTTTCATATGAATTTAATAAAGGGGAGGCAAGAATGAGAGGTAATGCTTTTATAGAAAAAGGGGCAATAAGTGTTGCTTTGAGACTTATTCCAAGGGTAAAAACTTTAGCTGAGTTGAGACTTCCTCCGATACTCACTGAATTTGCAAGAAAAAAACAAGGATTTTTCTTGGTAGTGGGCCCAGTTGGGCAAGGTAAATCAACAACACTCGCTTCGATGATTAATCTTATCAACGCCGAACGAGCAGAACATATTGTTACGATTGAAGACCCTATTGAATATATCTTTGAACAAGAGCGCTCAATGATAGACCAACGTGAAGTTGGTATAGACACAAAAGATTTTCAAACAGCGTTGAATTCTGTTTTTAGGCAAGACGTGAATGTCATTATGATTGGAGAAATGAGAAACCCAGAGACGATGGCAACAGCCGTAACCGCCGCTGAAACAGGACACCTTGTTTTTTCAACACTACACACAAACAACGCCTCTCAAACAATAGACCGTATTATTGACTCATTTAGTGCTGGGCAACAAGACCAGATTCGTGTACAACTTGCTTCAAGTTTACTCGGAATTTTTTCACAACGTCTTGTACCGCGCATTTCTGGTGGCATGGTTCCAGCATACGAGCTTTTGATAAAAAATAATGCTGTTGCTAATTTGATTCGAGAAAAAAGAACACATGAAATAAATATGATTATTGAAACAGGGTCAGAACAGGGGATGATTGATATGAACCACTCTTTATTAGAGCTTGTTTCTATGGGAGAAATAACACCAGAAAGTGCATATACTTATTCCCTTAATCCCAAAGGACTAGAAAGATCGCTTTCTTAAGATAATTAAATTTTACTCAGATGATTTTTTCATACAAAGCGATAACTCAAGATGGGCAAGAGAAGAAAGGCACTATTGAGGTTGCAACACAAGATATGGCAATTGTTGCGCTTCAGCGCCGAGGACTCGTTGTTGCTTCTATAGAGGAAGTCAAAGAAGGACAAGGTGGTTCTATTTTTAATTACAACCTCGCTTTTCTTGAAAGTGTTTCTTCAAAAGATGTGGTTATGCTTTCACGACAAGTTGCAACACTTTTTGACGCGAACGTTTCAGTTCTCAAGGCTTTTAGAATGCTTGCAGCTGAATCAGAGAAATCGATTATTCGAAATAACCTAACATTACTATCTGACGATATACAAGGAGGGTTGTCTATTTCTGAATCAATGCTCAAAAGACCAGTATTATTCTCTCCTTTCTATGTGAACATGGTTAGGGCGGGGGAGGAATCAGGAAAATTATCAGACACATTTATGAGCCTTGCGGACCAAATGGAACGTTCGTACGAATTAACCTCAAAAGCTCGTGGGGCAATGATTTACCCAGCTTTCGTCATCGGGACGTTCGTGGTTGTTATGATATTAATGCTCACGATGGTTATTCCAAAATTAGCAGGTATTTTGGAAGAGAGTGGACAAGCTGTTCCAGTTTATACGCAAATAGTTTTGTTCATGAGTAAGTTCCTTGTTGATTATGGAATATTTTTTCTATTTCTCCTTGTTGGAATCGTTGTGTATCTTTGGAAGTTTAAATTTAAAGATGAAGGGGGGTTTTATCTTGACCGTATGAAATTGTCTATCCCTTTTGTGAAAGACCTTTTTGAGAAGTTATATTTATCTCGTATCTCCGATAACATGGACACGATGCTCTCTTCTGGAATTTCAATGGTGCGTTCTCTTGAGATTAGCGCCTCGGTTGTTGATAATAAAGTTTACGAACAAATATTGATTAAGACCGCTGAAGATGTGCGTGGTGGTGTTCCTCTTTCAGACGCTTTATACAAATACGAGGAAATGCCAAACATGATGATACAGATGATTCGAGTTGGAGAGGAAACTGGTAAACTCGCCCCAATCCTAAAAACAGTCGCCCGTTTTTATCGTCGTGAAGTTAATACCGCCGTTGATACCTTGGTGAGTTTGATTGAGCCAATTATGATTGTCGCCCTAGGTTTGGGTGTTGGTATCTTACTCGCATCTGTTTTGGTCCCAATTTACAACATCGCTTCGGCTGGATTCTAGTGGCAGAAAGATAGCTTTTAGCTTCACCAGCTTCTTTAGGGGATAGGGGGCAGGTTGTATAGTTAAAAGCTCTCTCCTATCGGTCTAACAAGCTAATGAAGCTATGTTAGCTAACACCTGCTTAAAGTTGTCCACATAATCCTTCCCACAATAAAGATTGGCTGGTATAATAAGACAATCTTAAAAATTGAGGCTTTTTAATGGGTCAAATTATAATTTAAATTAAAATATGAATAGAAATAATAAAGGTTTTACGCTTATCGAACTCTTGGTTGTTATCGCAATCATCGGTATTTTGTCGTCTATCGTTCTTGCTTCCCTAAACACAGCTCGTGGTAAGGGTGCAGACGCAGCTATTAAGGGGAACCTTGAAGGTATCCGTGTTCAAGCAGAAATGCTCTACGACACTAATGGTGGTTATGGTGTTGATGCTACACCTACAGCATTTACTGCCGCTGCTTGTGCAGCAACAGCAGATACTCTCTTTGCTGACACTGTAATCAAAGGTCAAATCACCTCTGCTGGTACTGCCGTGGACAGTGATGGTATGGCTAATGGTAGTTGTGTAAGCACCGCTTCAGAATGGGCAGTATCAATGCCACTAAAGACAGCTCCCTCAACATCTTGGTGTGTTGATAGTACAGGAGCATCAAGGGTCGTTAGTCCAGCTGGTACAGATAAAGGATTTAGTGGTAATGCTTGTAAATAGTCTTAATTTTCTATCAAACAAAAAACCCCGCTTTTCTGCGGGGTTTTTTGTTGTTGCATGATATAATTTAAGTATATGGAAGCGCTTATTGGATTATTTTCTTTTATTTTAGGAACAGTTGTTGGTAGTTTTCTGAATGTTGTAAGTTTGCGCCACAATACAGGCAGAGGTCTTTCTGGGCGTTCTTTTTGCTTTACTTGTGGAAAAACACTTAGTTGGTACGAACTAATACCCGTCTTTAGTTTTCTTTTTCAAAAGGGTAGATGTCGGGCATGTGAGAGTGCAATTTCTTGGCAGTATCCAACAGTTGAAGTAATAACTGGTATTTTGTTCTTTGCCCTTTCTCAAAAATTTTTAGACTTTTTTATGTTAGGTGCAATTGTTGGGGTTGGCAATTTTTATGGAGCGATGATTCTTTCCGCAATGGTTATTTACGCAGTACTTTTCGGTCTACTTATTGCTATCGGTGTTTATGACCTTAAGCACAAAATAATTCCCAATAAACTCGTTTATATATTTATTTTAGTTGCTTTTATACGTGTTGTTGGTGTTTCATTCATCAATATTTTTGTTTTAGGTGATACGCTCATTTCTGTTTTGCCGAACCTTTTATCGGGCCCTATTGTAGCTTTACCGCTTTTTCTTATCTGGTTTTTATCAAATGGTCGTGCGATGGGGTTTGGGGATGTTAAATTGGCGCTTGGCCTTGGTTGGATGATGTCTTTGTGGGGAGCTTTAGCAGCACTTATGATTTCGTTTTGGGTTGGCGGTATTGTTGGTATTATTTTATTGTTTTTGTTTAGTAAAAAAATTACAATGAAGACAGAGGTGCCGTTTGCTCCTTTCTTAATCTCCGGCACTATTATTGCTTTTTTCTTTAACATCAACATTTTCAGTTTTTTAGAATTTTTTGGCTAAAAAACTTGAAGTAGAATAATAAATGAAACAAAAACTAATTAACCGAATACCTAAAAGCTACAGAATAATTCCTGAACGTGGTTTTACGATTATTGAACTATTAGTTGTTATCGGAATAATTGGGTTACTTTCGTCGGTTACTTTGGCAAATTATAGAGACGTGTCAGCGCGTATTTCTCTTGAGAACTTAGTTCAACAAATGGCTATTATTGTTAGACAAGCTCAGGTTTACGGCATTTCTGTTGCGAAAACGAAAAATGTTGTTAGTGAATACCCTCCTTATGGAGTTCATTTTAATACGAGCCCAGCAACATCCTTCATTCTTTTTGTTGATAACGATGGAAGTGGACAATATTCTGGACAAAGCGAGGATGTTGAAATAATAAATTTAAAAAATAATAATGTGATAAGTGGTTTATCGGGGAATAAAATTTCAAGTAGCTGTTTAAATATTCTTCCTCTTGGAACTTTGGACATTATTTTTACTCGACCAAATCCAGAGGCTGTTTTTTATGCTATCAGTGGAGAGTCGCAAGCTTATCCATCGGATGTGGAGATTACAGTGAAATCCCCAGATGGTTTATATAGAGAGGTAAGTGTATGGTCGACAGGACAAATAAGTGTTGGTAATGAGGCTTGTCCTTCTTAATTAACCCCATGTCTCTTTTAAATAAATTTAAGAAATTAAATAAGGATAACTTTAAAAAAGGTTTTACACTTGTCGAACTTTTGGTTGCAGTGTCGCTTTTTGTGGTTGTTTCAACGGTTAGTATTATGGCGTTAATTACGGTCAAAGAAGCTAATGCAAAAGCTCAGGTAAAAAGAAACGTTTTGAATAATTTAAGTTTCGCTGTTGAGAATATGGCAAGAAATCTTCGTGTTGGGACTGTTTATAGTTGTAATAGAAGTAGTTTATCTCCAGCCGAAACACCAGTTGGTGTTGACTGTGTTAACGGAGAAGACAACATTACCTTTAAGGATTATTTAGGAGATGCCGTGACATATTCTTTAGATGGTGATAGTAAGGTGATATTGAAAAAGATAACTGGTATCGAAAATCAAGGGAGAACAACACCCGCTTTGCCAATTACTTCTCCGGATGTTCAAATTGACACCCTTCGCTTTATTGTGAGAGAGGCAGGCGCTGGTGGCTTACAGCCATTTGCTGTTATTTTTGTTGAGGGTGTTGCTAAACCAGGAACAAAATTAGAAACTAGGTTTAAGGTTCAAACGTCGGCTTCACAAAGAGTTCTTGATTTTTAATATGAATATTTTTATAAAAAGAAATAATAGTGTGAGCAATGAAAGAGGTTTTACTTTAATAGAATCTATTGTTGCTATTTTTATTCTCTTGATTGCGATTGTGATGCCGATGGCAGTAGTGGCCCGAGCGCTTTTTGCCGCAAATTATGCTCAAGACCAAATTACTGCGGTTTATTTAGCACAAGAAGGTGTGGAGTTGGTGCGTAACACGAGAGACAACAATGTTTTGAGCGGCAGTGCTTTATGGGATCAGGGAGACTTGAGTAACTGTTATGGTGCGAGTGGTTGTTATGTTGACGCAGTTCATAGTAGTAACATGGTTAATGTTTGTTCTGGAACATGCCCGTATGTTCAAGAAGGTGTGGGTGGTGGTATTTCTTGGTATGGAAACAATAGCGATTGGGGAAACACTAAATATATAAGAACAATAAAGCTTTCAAAAATTAGCGATTATGAAATCAAGGTTAATTCAACTGTTACTTGGGCTACTCGCGCTGCACCAAGAACAGTTTTGGTCGAAGACGTCATAACGAATTGGCCATAATTTTTATGAACAAAAAAACAAAAATTAAAAATGAAAATAACGGATTTGTTTTGTTTTTTTCACTTATTATTTCAACAATAGTATTGTCTATTATTTCTGGAATAATCCTGATTGCTTATAAAGAGTTGATTATCTCTTCTACTGAACGTGAATCACAGAAGGCATTTTATTCAGCCGATACTGGGGCAGAATGTGCTTTGTACTGGGACATTAAACACCCACTTCCTGGATATGAAGATATTAGCGTTTTTCCAAATTCCTCAGACTCAACTTTGCCAGGGACGATAACAAATGGTTGTAGTCAAAACAATATTAATATAACAAGCATTTTGGTACCCGCACCAACCTTAACCTCTGCGACCTCCACTTTCTCCATGGATATCTCAAGTTCTGGTGTTTGCGTTGATGTTATTGTTTCAAAGTACGTAGATTCTCTTGGTAACGAAAAAACAAAAATCGACTCCCATGGGTATAATACGTGCGATACTGAAAGCAACCGTCGCGTCGAAAGAGGTATTCGTATAACCTATTAATTATGGAGAAAAAAGAAGCTGGTGAGCGAATTTTAAAGCTCAAAAAAGAAATCGATTTTCATCGATATCAATATCATGTTTTGGATAAAGAAACGCTTAGCGAAGCGGCGCTTGATTCGTTGAAGCACGAACTCTATACTCTCGAACAAAAATTTCCAGAATTCATAACAGCCGATTCACCAACTCAGCGCGTTGAGGGGAAGCCCCTTGCAAAGTTCACCAAAGTTAAACACGAAACACCAATGCTTTCTATCGAAGATGTCTTTACTTTTTCGGAGCTTGAGGCTTGGGAAACTAGGGTTAGTAAATTTTCCGGTCGCGAGATAGCGCCATTTTTCTGTATGGTTAAGTTAGACGGACTTGCGGTCGAGCTTGTTTACGAGAACGGAGTTTTAAAAACAGCGTCAACTAGAGGAGATGGGGTTATTGGTGAAGACATTACACAAAACATTCGCACAATTGAATCTGTTCCCCTTGTTCTTACAAAACCTAAGGGTCATTTTTATAATTTTGAGCACATTGTTGTTCGTGGAGAAATATTTTTTCCATTGAAAGCGTTTGAAAAATTAAACAAAGAATTAAAAAAAGCCGGGCAAGTGGAATTTGCCAACCCAAGAAACGCCGCGGCAGGAAGTGTGCGACAGCTTGATTCAAAAATAACAGCAGGGCGTCCACTTGATTTTTCGGCGTGGGATTTGGTTAGTGAACATGGAGAAAAAACACACGATGAAGAGTGGCAAATAATTAAAGAGTTAGGATTTAAAACAAACCCCTTGGGAAAAGTTGCGACTAATCTAAAAGAAGTCGAGCAGTTTTTTAATGAGGTTAAAAATAAAAGAGATAAACTTGATTATTGGATAGATGGCACGGTCGTAAGGGTTAATGATAATGCTGTTTTTAAGTCTCTCGGTGTTGTCGGGAAAACTCCACGAGGGCTTGTGGCATATAAATTCCCAGCAGAGGAGACAACGAGCGTTGTCGAGGCTGTGGAGTGGCTTGTTGGGCGAACAGGTGCGCTTACGCCGGTTGTAACACTAAAGCCAACTCTAATTGCAGGCACCACAGTAAAACACGCCTCGCTTCATAATGCCGATGAAATTAAACGCCTTGATGTTAGAGTCGGGGATACTGTTGTTATATATAAAGCCGGAGAAATCATTCCAAAAGTAAAAGAGGTTTTAAAAAATCTTCGTCCTAAAAATTCTAAAGAAATTGTTCCGCCTGAGACTTGTCCTGTTTGCGGGGCGAAGGTAGTGCGAAAGGTCGGCGAGGTTGCAATTGTTTGTTCAAATAGAAATTGTTTTGCTCAAGATAAAGAACGAGTACTTCACTCTGTACGCGCTTTTGGTATTGATGGTTTTGGTCCACAAACCATAGAGCTTCTCTTAGATGAAAAAATAATTCAAGGACCGGCAGATATTTTTTCTATGACGGTAGATGATGTTATAGAGCTCGAACGTTTTGCTGATATTTCTGCAAATAAATTAATTAAAGAAATTCAGTCTAAGAAAAATATTTCACTTCCAAAATTTATCGTAGCGCTCGGGATAAGGCATGTTGGCGAGGAAACAGCTTCTCTTTTGGCTGAACATTTTTTGACACTTGAAAAAATTATGAAAGCAAAGGAAGAAGAGCTTTCTATGGTTTCCGGAATCGGCGAAGTTGTTGGGAAAAGCGTTGCAGACTTTTTTAAGGATGAGCATAACCAAAAAATTATTGAGGGGTATCTTGAACGAGGGGTTAAAATCGAAAAAGGAAAACCAAAACCACGTGGAAAATTTTTTGGGAAAACATTTGTTTTAACTGGTACTCTTTCTTCGATGGGAAGAAATGAGGCGAAAGAAAAAATTAAATCTTTAGGAGGAAATATTTCGAGTTCGGTTTCTAAAAATACCGATTATGTTGTGGTAGGAGAGGAACCTGGGTCTAAATTTACCGAGGCTCAAAAATTAGAAGTGAAAGTGTTAAACGAGACTGAATTTTTAGGTTTGTTGAATAAATGATTTTTACTCATTGACTTTTACGTAAAAGTATGATAGTGTTTTTGATAGTTTGCTGTACCTAATATTAACCTTTCGTGAGGAGGCTCTGAATGAAGCCACGTGAAAAAAGCGCACTAAAGAGTGTCGTCGTCTTGTTCTTCTGTGCTGTGATGATGTCGGTTACGGCGATGTTTTTTCCCGAGTACTTTGTCGAGATGTTTTTTATTGTTTTTCTCGCCACTGTATTTGTAATCAACCGACACCTCTGTGCCTCGTGCCCGAAATGCGGAAGCTGGGACACGTCTCGGAAGAGCAGTATGTCATTTGATTCACATCTTGGCTCCTTTCATTCGGTTGAATGGCAGATCTGTTCATGTGGATATGAATGGGGGAGTCATCACGAAATCCTTTCAGCGAGAGAACATTCCCGTAGAA
Source organism: Parcubacteria group bacterium LiPW_30 (assembly GCA_007375595.1). Taxonomy (GTDB): domain Bacteria; phylum Patescibacteriota; class Minisyncoccia; order Phycocordibacterales; family VMEP01; genus VMEP01. The sequence goes on from VMEP01000001.1 coordinate 310,713, forward strand.
GCCCTATGTAATTTCCCTCAAGTGGATAAAAGGCGGAGTGGTAGCAATACCCCCGCCTTTTTGTTTTGTTTTTAAAAATATTACGGAATTGTATTTTTTTAATTTAAGACCCAAAATACCCCCAAAAAACATTGCGCAGTGCGACTGGCTCAATTGCGATAAGTGAAGCAATTGAGAGACGGAGGCTGACGAGCCGAGTCGGGGTAGCGCAAATTTCTAGCAAGAAATTATGCGTGACCGAGCATAGTAAATTTTTAGCAAAAAATTATACGCGTTTTTTGGGGGTATTTTAAAAAAAGAGATTTACTACCAACTTTTGATTTCTTGCGTTAGTATAAAGGGATGAATCCCGTTAGAAATCAGTATGTTATATTTTGACGATGAATACATTTATCACACAACTAAATAGTCGAGCAATAGTTGCCAAACTAATACACGGAAGCGTCGACGCTTCCTATTTCTAACGGGATGAAGAAAGAAGATTTAGACAAATTAGCCAAGCTTTCACGTCTTTCCATTACCGACGAGGAAAAAGAAAAGCTCGCTTTGGAATTTGACTCAATTTTGGGTTATGTTTCTGAAATTGAAAAAGTTTCAGTGGGAGAGCGCATTCTTGAGGCTGGTCCTTTAAGAAACGTTATGCGTGAAGACGGAGAGCCACACGAAAGCGGTCTTTATACTAAAGCCATTTTAAATAATGCTCCAGATACGGAAGATGGGTATTTGAAAGTTAAACAAGTTTTTTAAACATGTCAGTTGATTTAAACAAGTTAATAATAGAGGAAGCATTGAAAGGACTCTCAAACGGAGATTTTTCGTCAGTTGACTTGGTAAAAAGTTCATTAAATATTATTTCCGAAAAAGAGGGAGACATCCACGCCTATCTCGAAGTTTTTGATGACGCAATAGAGCAAGCAAAAAAAGCAGACGAGGAAAGAAAAAACGGTGGGAAAGGAATGCTTCTTGGAATTCCTCTTGCTGTAAAAGATAACATTCTTATAGAAGGTCGCCGTGTTACTGCGGCTTCAAAAATACTTGAAGGCTATGTGGCGCCATATGACGCGACTGTCATCAAACAACTTAAAAAAGAGGGGGCAATTTTTATCGGAAGAACAAACATGGACGAATTTGCCATGGGTGGTTCTACGGAAAATTCTGCGTTTGGTGTGACAAAAAATCCACATGATTTGTCGAGAGTCGCTGGTGGTTCTTCGGGCGGGTCTGCCGCTGCCGTTGCCATGGGAAGTGTTTTGGGCGCGCTCGGCTCTGATACGGGCGGTTCTATCAGACAACCTGCATCACTCTGCGGAGTTGTTGGTTTAAAAACTACATATGGTAGTGTGTCGCGTTTCGGGCTTATGGCGATGGGTTCTTCTCTTGATCAGATTGGACCATTTGCAAAAACAGTTGGCGACGCAGAAATATTATTTAAAGCAATTTCGGGTCACGATGAAATGGATAGCACTTCTTTGCCGGATGATTTTTATAAAACAGAGAGCAAGAAAGATAAATTGGTGATAGGTGTTCCTCGAAACTTTATTTTTACCGAAGGTATAGACAAAGAGGTGCTTTCAAATTTCGAAAAATCACTTAATCTTTTGGAAAAATCTGGCGCGGAAATAAAAGATATTGATTTGCCGAGTCTGAAGCACTCATTGGCTGTTTATTATATTTTGATGCCAGCGGAAGCTTCAACAAACTTGGCTCGCTTTGACGGTGTACGGTTTGGTCTTTCGGAAGATGGTGGAGATGTTTTAGGTTCTTACATGAAAACTCGTGGTGATGGATTTGGACGCGAGGTTCGTCGAAGAATTATGCTCGGAGCTTATGTTCTTTCTTCCGGGTATTATGACGCTTATTACAACAAGGCAAATGGTGTGAGGGCTCTTATAAACGACGACTTCAAGAAAGCTTTTAGTTCTGTTGATATTATTGCAACGCCGACTTCCCCGGTGCCGGCCTTTAAAATAGGGGAGAAATCAGAGGACCCACTTTCGATGTATCTTGCTGATATTTTCACAGTTCCTGTAAACTTAGCAGGAGTACCAGCGATTTCTATTCCATCAGGATTTACAGAGGAAAAACTCCCGCTTGGAATTCAGTTTATTGCAGGACACGATAGAGAAGGAATACTTTTTGAGTTAGGAAAGAAGTTTGAATCAATTCGCGAATAATATGTTAGACCAAGAAACATTAACAAGACTAGGAAAGGGTGATGAAATTAATTATCTAAATCTAGAGTATTTTTTTAATTTAATATATCAAGGTTTAAACAATATTTATTTGCTTCTTTCCGGTGGTATTCCAGGTGTTTCATTTAGTGAAATTTTTTTGACCTTAAAAAATATTTTGCAAATATTGATTGTTTTTCTTATTGTGGGAATAGTTTATTGTTTTCTTCGTCTTCGTGAAATACGAAAAGAACAAAACGATAAATTAACTATCATTGAAATAAAAGATGATGGTGAGAAAATTAGAAATGAACGCTGGGCTATTGTTCAAGATCATTTGAATAGCGACAACGAAGCAGACTGGAAATTTGCAGTTATTGAGGCAGATAACATATTAGATGAGCTCGTCAGAAAAATGGGATATGACGGAGAAGATTTAGGGGAACGTTTGAAGGCCGTTGAGCCATCCGATTTTCAAAGTTTACAAAGTGCGTGGGAGGCACATAAGGTACGTAATCAGATTGTTCATGAAAGTTCTGGTTTTAAGCTTACATACGCCGAAACAAAAAGAATAATTGGTTTATATGAACAGGTATTCCGTGAGTTTGAATATTTGTAAATTTAGTTGAATTTTTTTGGTTTTGGGGTATTATTAGCACGAACGCCTGTAGAGACAGGCCTTTTCAGTTAAAAACTGAGAAATTATATAGCGGGATGCGGGCTTATGGAGTAAGACCGGGCCGGAGCGTGGCGACGCGAGGCGGGGTCGCAGAATTTTTCAGCAGAAAAATATCTGTGACGAAGTGGTACTCCTTGTGGTTTAACCACAAAGTTTGTTAAGGTAGTTGTTGAAAGAATTATAGCGGGATGGAGAAGTGGTATCTCGCAAGGCTCATAACCTTGAGGCGCCCGTTCGAGTCGGGCTCCCGCAACAAGTAAGCGTGGGTGACAGTCGCGAAGTTTCTAGTGTCACAGTACGATTATGATAGCTTGCCGATGTAGTTCAATGGTAGAACGAAGGACTCATAAGCCTTAGACAATGGTCCGATTCCATTCATCGGCACTCGGTTTAAAAAATCGAAAATGCGGCCATAGCTCAACTGGTTAGAGCACTCGCCTGTCACGCGAGAGGTTGTGGGTTCAAGTCCCATTGGCCGCGCAAAATTAATCCCCGAAAGGGGATTTAATTTTGCGTGACAAAGCAAGACACTTGAGTGCCTTGCGGTGGGACTTGAAGCCCGGAGCGATGTTTTTGTTTGAGCGTAGCGAAAGGCAAAAACCGCGAGGGCGGGCTGGGCGATTTTTCAGTCAGGAAAAATACGACTAGCCAAGTCCAATTAGTATTTCTTTTTTGGTTTTTTTACAATTAAAATAACCCACTTGTCTTAAAGGTAAAATGGGTATTAAATTAAGCTAAATTTATCTCCCAGGAAGAGATTATGAAAATTACAATTACTCTAAATGAAGATTTTTTACCATATACGAAACGCAGTAATTTCAATTATATTTTTAGGAAGTTTTTTTATTTTACCTTCGCTATCATATGCTGTATCAGGCACATGTTCATATCATGGAGGCGTTAACTGTTCGGCAGGATTTGATTGGGATGGAAGCGCTATTTGTAACGATGGATGGCGAGATAGTAGTGAACTATATTCTCAAGTCAATGGATGTTCTACTGATAGACGTCCTTTATGCACGTCCGAAGAGGTTACCCAGCTTCAGAATAAATATGGTCTTCCTGAAATAAAACAAAGATGGGATAGTATTTCCCAAAAAATAGACGCTATTGCAAATAGCTCACAGTCATCCACTGACACCAATACTCTTCGGAATAATGCCATAGAATCAAGTAAACTTTATATAGAATTTTTACCCGTACAAGTTGAGTACCAAAATGCATTCAACCACGCAATGGAAGATTGTTACGAACTAGGAGCTAAAGAAGAACAACAATTTAAGGATAATTTATACAAGCAACAGCAACAGAATCAAGATAATTTGCGGAAGAAAGACCAAGAATTGGAAGATTACTTGTATAAGCTACTTCAATCTCAACAAACACAACCTACATCACAGCCAGCACAAACTAGTGGTGATGTATGTGTAGAAAGAGGGGTTGCACATTCTCATTTAAAAAATTCTGCCTGTGAGTGTGATTCGGGGTATTACAACATTAACAATTCTTGTGTCCCATACGATAACGCATGCAAGAGTCAGATGGGGTCTAGTGCTTACTATATTGGAAATAATCAATGCTCATGTTCAGCAGGTTATATTATGGAAAATAGTAAATGTGTTCCGCAGACTCTTCCTGTCAATAACAATAATGCAAATACATCGTCTGTGAATACGACTAACACTGTCTCACCAAAAGAAACTGTATTGCCATATAAACCTAAAGTAGAAGTTAAGAACCTTCCTGCCAAAACTAGTATTTCAAAATCAAAATCATTAGATAAACCACAAGCAACAACCACAAGCACGACAACTGCTCCAGTAATTCAAAAAAACACTAAACCAACAATTACTTCTAGAATTGGCTCGTGGCTCAAGAGTTTATTCAGATAAAGTTAGTCAGTTGAAGCTTTGGAATGTAAATACTCGTATCATTTATTCTTTCAAAACTGGTTCTGGTGTCGTTCAGTAAGTCGCGCAAAGTTAATCCCGTTCGCTTTGAGAAAACGCAGAAATAGATTACTATTTCTGCGTGTTTAGTTTGCCGTTGTAGCTCAGTTGGTAGAGCACGTCATTGGTAATGACGAGGTCTCCGGTTCAATCCCGGACAACGGCTCTGGGTTGTAACCAGTAAATAATTTTACTGGTGTACGGGATTGAAAGCCGGAGGCAGACGTGCCGAGGCGGGGTAGCGCAACCGGAGGCAGACGTGCCGAGGCGGGGTAGCGCAAAAATTTAGCAAAATTTTATGCGTGACCAATCCCGGACAACGGCTCTGGGTATATAGGAATATGCCACCTTAGCTCAGTTGGTAGAGCGACCCCTTCGTAAGGGGTAGGTCCCCAGTTCGATTCTGGGAGGTGGCTCCAAAATGAAAGATAAACAGTCTATAGAAAAACGTATAGCAGAAATCGAAGCCCAAATGGCGGGGGCGGATTTTTGGAATGATAAGGTCACAGCGCAAGCAATATTAAAAGAATTTCAGCAATTAAAAAACGACCTTGAGGGCGCGTCTCGATACGACAAGGGAAACGCTGTGATGACTATTTTCTCTGGGGCTGGTGGCGATGATTCTGAAGATTTTTCACGGATGCTTCTTAATATGTATGAAAAGTTTTTTGCGAAAAAAGGTTGGACCTCGCACGTTGTGCATGAAAATAAAAATGATTTAGGGGGATATCGTAATATCACAATCGAAATTAGTGGGAAAAACGCATATGGTTTGTTAAAAAATGAATCCGGTGTTCACAGGCTTGTTCGTATTTCTCCTTTTAATGCAAAAAAACTTCGCCACACCTCATTTTCAATGGTTGAAGTTATTCCAGATTTTGAAGAGGGAGATGAAAGTGATGTTCAGATTGCACCAGAAGACGTAAGGGTTGAATTTGCACGCTCGTCTGGTCCTGGTGGGCAAAACGTCAATAAAAGAGAGACCGCAGTAAGAGTGGTGTATTTGGCGACAAATATTGCGGTTCACGCTGAGACGGAGCGTTCTCAAGAGCAGAACCGCGCGCGGGCTATGCAGATTTTGCGAGGGAAATTATTTAAGAAAATGGAAGATGAGCGAAAGTCTAGAGAAAGTGGAATGTATGTTTCTAAGACAACTGAGGTTGAATGGGGTAATCAAATTCGCTCATACGTTTTGCATCCCTATAAAATGGTTAAGGACCACAGAACTGGTGTAGAAACAGGGGACGTGGACGGAGTTTTGGAAGAAGGAAAATTGGAGGAGTTTATTGAAGCAGAAAAAGGACTCTAGATTTGACCACAAACCTACTCTGAGAAATAACATTGAGGTAATTTTTTTGATATAATGCTTTGATAATTCTTTTACTGTTTATATTTATGCTAAGGTAGAGTAGGCACGTGGTCACTGTCTTCTAAGACTCGCTCCGCTCGCCAAGAAAACAATGATTTATTTTGATAAAGTTTCAAAAATATATAAAGACCAATCGGTTGCTCTTGAAGACGTTACAATAACAATCTCCCCCGGGGAATTTGTTTCTATTGTTGGACACTCTGGCGCTGGGAAGACTACGCTTCTTAAAATGCTCATGGTTGAGGAAAAGCCAACAGCGGGCAAAGTTTTTTTTGAATCGATAGATGTTCAGACACTTCGCGGGAAGGAAATACCAACATACCGCAGACGAATTGGTGTAGTTTTTCAGGATTTTAAGCTTTTGCCAAACAAAACTGCGTATGAAAATATCGCTTTTGCTATGGAGGCTGCTGGGCGTAGCGATGAAGAGATTGCCTCAGATGTCCCTCACGCATTAGAGCTCGTTGATCTTGGTTTAAAGAGGTGGAATTTCCCTCATCAGCTTTCTGGTGGGGAACGCCAGAGGGTCGCTATTGCGCGTTCCATAATAAATCAACCAGATGTTTTGATTGCTGATGAGCCAACAGGTAATCTCGACCCTATAAACACACAAGAAATCATCCAAATCTTGAAAAAAATCAACGACCTCGGCACAACCGTTATTTTAACCACCCATAACAAAGGAGTTATCGATTCTTTGGGGAAAAGAGTGGTAACAATGGAGAACGGAAGGATTTCTCGAGATGACGAGAAAGGGCGTTACGTGATGTAATTTTAGTAATTTTGTCCGCACTTCTAGTTTCTGATATAATGCGGGAGATATGATTTGGACAGACTTGAGACGTATCATAAAAGCCGGCATAACCAACTTTTGGCGCACTGGCACCGTCTCCCTCTCCTCGGTTTTTATCTTCACGGTAACTCTCTATTTTCTTGGCTCGCTAATTTTTTTGCAAGCAGTTTTGGACTACACACTAACGCAGATTAAAGACCGCGTTGACGTGAATACATATTTTACAATCGCAACCGATGAATCAAAGATTCTTTCAATAAAGAAAAAATTAGAGGCGCTTCCAGAAGTTGCCTCTGTTAACTACACCTCTCGAGACGAAGCGCTCGCGCAATTTAAGAAACGACACGAAAATGATTATCTAACCCTTCAAGCGCTTGATGAATTGGGCGATAATCCTCTTGGTGCATCACTAAATATTAAAGCAAAAGACCCTTCGCAATATGAATCGGTTGTTAGATTTTTGCAGAGTGATAGTTTGGGCGCTCAGTCTGGCGGTCTTATTGATAAAATTAATTACAACCAAAACAAGAGTGTCATAGAGCGACTCTCAGGTATTATTAATGGTTCTAAAAAAATTGGTTTTGGTGTCGCGTTTGCGCTCGCAATACTTTCTATTTTAATTACCTTCAACACAATCCGTTTAGTCATCTATGTTGCAAGGGAGGAGATTGGCATTATGCAACTTGTTGGGGCAAATGATTCTTATGTGCGTGGGCCATTTATCGTTGGTGGAATAATGTATGGAATTTTTTCTGCAATTTTTGCTTTGATACTTTTCGTTCCGACAACTATTTGGTTTGGGGAGACAACCACAAGTTTCTTTGGTGGAATAAATATTTTTGACTATTACATGTCTAATTTCTTGGAGATAGCTTTCATTTTGCTTTTGTCTGGAGTGCTTTTGGGTGCGATATCGAGCGTCCTTGCCGTTAGGAAATATTTAAAATAATGAAATGAAAAGAAACAAAACAAAATACATTTTTGTGGTAGGAGGCGTGATATCAGGAGTCGGCAAGGGGGTAACTGTCTCATCAATAGGAAAAATCTTACAATCCCGCGGTCTTAAAGTGACCGCGATTAAAATTGACCCGTATGTAAACGTGGATGCTGGCACCATGAATCCAACAGAGCACGGCGAAGTTTTTGTGCTTGAAGATGGTTTTGAGACCGATCAAGACATGGGTAATTACGAGCGTTTCTTGGGAATAAAACTCTCCCGCGCTAATTACATGACGACAGGTCGTGTTTATGAGGCTGTTATAAAAAAAGAACGAAACCTAGAATACGGTGGGAAGTGTGTGCAGGTGGTGCCACATATTCCGCTTGAAATTATTGGGCGTATTGAACGCGCAGGCACAAGAGCAAGCGCTGATATTGTTGTGATTGAAATTGGTGGAACAGTCGGGGAATACGAAAATATTTTATTCCTTGAAGCTGCTCGCATGATGAAGCTTCGCAAACCAGACGATGTGGCTTTCGTAATTGTCTCTTATCTCCCCGTGCCATCGAAAGTTGGAGAAATGAAAACAAAACCAACCCAGCACGCTGTTCGCGCTCTCTCAAGTGCTGGTATTCACCCAGATATTATTGTTGCGCGAAGTCAGGGGGCGATTGATAAAAAAAGAAAAGATAAACTAGCGCTTTTCTGTAATGTTTCACCGGAGTGTGTCATCTCTGCTCCAGATGTTGATAGTATTTACGATATCCCATTAAATTTAGAGCGTGATCATTTAGGTGAAATTTTGTTAAAGAAATTAAAAGTGAAGGCAAAGAACGGCGCTGATCTAGCAGATTGGAAAAAGTTTTTTGATGGTGTCGGAAAGTTTAAAGATGAAATAAAAATTGCGGTGGTTGGGAAATATTTTGATACCGGAGATTTCGTTTTGGCGGATTCATATATTTCCGTGATTGAGGCAATAAAGTTTTCTGCGTATCATTTGAAAAAGCGCCCAGTTCTCACTTGGATAAACGCTAAAGATTTTGAGGTTGATCCAAAGAAAGTTAAACAGCTCGATAAATACGACGGCGTGGTTGTTCCTGGGGGATTTGGTGAATCGGGGATTGCAGGTAAACTCTCAGCTATTAAATATGCTCGCGAAAATAAGATTCCATATCTCGGGCTTTGTTATGGAATGCAACTTATTGTTATTGAATATGCAAGAAATGTTTTAGGTTTAAAGAATGCTAATACTGCTGAAATAGATCCTGAGGCAGATGACTTGGTAATTGATATTTTGCCAGAACAAAAAGAGAAATTAAAAAACCGTGATTACGGCGGGAGTATGAGACTTGGTTCTTATAAAGCTGTATTGAAAGATGGGACGGTTGCCCGAGAAGCATATGGGACAAAAGAAGTTTCAGAGCGCCATAGACACCGATATGAGGTTAATCATGAATATGTCGAAAGGTTAGAAAACGCCGGACTAGTTTTCTCTGGACGTTCCCCGGACGGAAAATTGATGGAAATTGCAGAATTACCAAAACGTAAACATCCGTTTTTCTTGGGCACACAGTTTCACCCAGAATTTCAAGCTACACCATTTGCGCCCCACCCACTCTTTACAGCCTTCTTAAAAGCGTCTCTTAAGAGACATAAGAAATAGGTTTTATGGCGGATTCTATTTCTTTAGTTAGTTTGAATATTGAGCTTGATCAGCACTTTGAGCGAATCTTTCCATTTTTTGAAAAGGTTAATCCAGACGTTTTATGTGTTCAAGAGCTTAGAGAAGAAGATATTCCACTTTTTGAAAAAAATATTGGAGTAAAATGCTTTTATGTTCCTATGGCTCATCAGGTTTATAGGGGGGTTAGTGAGACTTTTGGTGTGGGGATATTTTCTAAATTACCGGTGTTGTCGACTGGGGTTAAGAATTATTATGGAAATGCGGAAAAGGTTCCTGATTATATAAACCCGGACCAAAATACAGTGAGTCGCGTGTTGTTGTATTGCGATGTTGTAAAAAATAATTCTACTTTTCGCGTCGGCACAACCCACTTTACTTGGACTTTTGGTGGGGTACCTGATGATTTGCAACGTCGAGATTTAAAGGGATTTCTTCTTGCGCTGGAAGAAGCTGGAGAAATTGTCTTCACTGGAGATTTTAATGCCCCACGTGGCGGAGAGATATTTGGCGAACTTGCAAAGCGTTTTAAAGATAATGTTCCACAGAAATATACGACAAGTATTGATGTAGCATTTCATAAAAATCCTAACATCAAAAATCTAATGGTCGATGGAATTTTTAGTACTAAAAGTTACAGTGTTGAGGGCGTGGAAATGATTTGTGGCTTAAGTGATCACTGCGCCCTTGTCGCAAAGGTCAGTAAGGTGTAGTTTATTAAGACATTGCCGGCTCGTCTAATGGTAGGACACATCCCTCTGGAGGATGGTATTGCGGTTCGAGTCCGTGGCCGGCAGCCAACTCGTGATAGGTTATCGCGCTCGAGACGCGTCGATAACCGCAGAGTTACTATTCTTATAAGGCATACCCGCTGAGTGCGGTATTCAGAATCAAAAACCACCCAATCGGGTGGTTTTTGATTTCCTGTTCGAATAACCACTTTATTTAATACAAAATATAGTGTAAACTGGTGTTAAGTTAGCTTTATGCCAACAAATCACGACAAAAACCTTTCCGCCCTCCCAGACATCCTGACACTCCAGCAGGCTTGTGATGTATTGAATTGCCATCCGAACACACTTCGCAAGTGGGACAACAAAGGTCTTCTAAGGGCGATGCGCTTTGGAACGAGAAGGGATCGAAGATATCGGAAAGAAGATGTTTTAGATCTCATCAAGAAAAAATAAAACGTGGCTTGACTTTCGTTACGAACGAAGAAATATGAACAAATCATTTACTATTCACGATTTACCTGCCGAGGAACGACCGCGCGAGCGATTGGTTAAGTTTGGCGAACAAGCACTCTCGGCCCAAGAATTATTACAGCTTATTTTGGGTCGTGGCATTGCTGGTGAATCGGTCGTAGTCACGGCGCAAAAATTACTATCACAATTTGGTAGCTTGCAGAAATTAGCCGAGGCAAGTATTGAGGAACTGTCTTCAATAAAAGGAATCGGGTTAGCAAAAGCAACACAGCTAAAAGCCGTCTTTGAAATTGGCCGTCGGCTTTCCACCCAGACTCCGTCTTATAAGAACAAAGATCTTACTGATCCAAAAAAGGTGTATCAGTTGATAAAAAGCAAACTCAAAGATTATCACAAAGAGCATTTTTACATTATCGTTCTCAATAGTAGAAATCACTCAATTGCAGAAGTTTCGGTTGGTAGTCTTGATGCTAGCGTCGTTCATCCACGCGAAGTATTTGCAGAAGCTATTAAAAACAAGGCGGCCTCAGTCATATTTGCCCACAACCACCCTTCCGGTGACCCCGAACCATCTGAAGACGATTTAGTTACGACAAAACAGTTAACGGAAGCGGGCAAAATTTTAGGTATTGAAGTGGTAGATCATATTATTGTTACGAAAAACAGTTATTTTAGTTTTAAAGATGGAAACCTAATATGAAGCATTATTTTTACTACAAAGATAAAAAGCAGGTCGTACCTGTTTTGGACGAGGGAAAAAATAAGCAGGCAAAAAAGAAGCTTGCTCATATCCTTAAGACAAAAAAGGAATTAATACCCGATCACTTTATTGAGCGGTGGTCAGAGGTTGCTTTGTATAACCCAAGTGGCGATGTTGAAAAAGCCAATGCGATTTTGATTAATGCGGAAGATGGCGCTTACGATCTTTCTAATCCACTTAATGAGATGACAGGAAAAGAGTGGGTAAAGTTTAGTTGTAGCTGGTTTATTTTTAATGCTTTACACAAAGATTTAAAAGAAGAGCGAGAAATATCTCCTAACACTCAGGATCACCCGGCAACATTTTCACCGACGATGATTGAGGGGTTTATAAACTTTTTCACTAAAAAGGGAGAGGCTGTGTTGGACCCGTTCTGTGGGATTGGAAGCACGATGGTCGCTTGCAAGCGAACTGGTAGGGTTGGATATGGTATCGAGCTCAACAAAAAATATTACGATCTATCTCTAAAGCGGACTCCCGAATTCAAAAAGACCATCTTTAACGAAAATGCGGCTAATATCAAAAAATTAAAGCTACCAAAAATTGCCTTTTCGATATCGTCGCCTCCGTATTGGGATGTGTTGAATAGAAGTACCAAAGATTTCAAAAAAGACAGGACTAAGGACGGCTTCGATGTTAATTATTCGGAAGCAGAAGAAGACTTGGGGAACATCGGTGACTATGATCTCTTTCTAGAGAAATTGGCGAATATATACTTCGATATTTTCGATCTACTCAAAGACGGAGGCTACCTAGTGGTGATCGTGAAGAATATCAAAAAGGAAGGCAAGATGTATCCATTGGCATGGGACTTAGCACGGCTTCTCTCAAAGAAGTACATGCTCAAGGATGAGAAGCTTTGGATACAGGATAAAGTCGGACTAGCCCCTTACGGATACCCTTCAGCATGGGCAAGCAATATCTTGCATCATTACTGTTTAGTGTTCCAAAAGAAATAATATGTCTTTAACCATTTCACAAATCGTAAAGAACCTTGTCGACGTAAACGACATCAAACATGATCGTCAGTATTCGCGCGTCGCAAAGCTTCACAAGTATTGGTCGAGAAAGCCTTGGTTTGTTGTTGACCAATACATCGAGAAATATTCCAAAAAGAACCACGTCGTTTTGGACCCGTTTTGTGGTAGCGGAATTATAGGATTGCAGTCAGTCTTGGCCGATAGAAACTTTATCGGATACGATCTCAATCCTTTCGCTGTGTTCTTGGCCAAAAACTCTATGGATGTCAGCTATGACCCGGTCTCTTTCGAGGATGAGTTCTCGGTAATTGAGCAGACTGTTCGGGGGAAAATAATGCCTCTTTACACGACGAAAGACAAATATATTCTGTACACCATTCTTGGAAAGAAAAACAGCAAGGATTATAACGCTGTCATCGCCGACAGTAGTTTCCGGAATAAGCAAAAAGTTAGTCTCTCTCAAGAAGAGCTAGAGCCGACTGTAAAGTTTCCTAAGAGCTTAAAGTATCCGGACATGGACTTTCCGGAGAAATTCTATAAGGATCGCTTTTCTTACAAGGGAGTGAAGAGAGTGTCAGATATGTTTACAAAGAGGAATCTCTTTGCTTTGGCAACGCTTCATACCGCTATCAACGCACTACCTCTAAAAAACAGAGATTTATTCATACTCGCTTTCACGAACACCTTATTGCATGTGAGCAAATTAAAAGCGGAGAATGTTCGTCCTCTTGGTGTAAATAACTTTTGGATTCCGGATGACTTTATTGAGGAGAATGTTTGGTGGAGATTCGTTGATCGAGTTGATAATGTAAAAATGGCGAAGGTGGTTATCTCAGAGAAAGCTTTGCGCAACAAAGTCTCTAAGCCAGTATCAACAATCTACAACAAGTCATCGCTGAAAATGACCGAGATAAAACCATCCAGCGTGGACTACTTGATTACCGATCCTCCATACGGTGACACCATCCAATACTCTGAACTCTCCTATATCTGGAATTGCTGGCTCGAAAAAGAGTTTGAGATTGAGAACGAAGTTATTATAAATCCCGTGCAAAAAAAGGGAGTGAACGAATACTACGACCAGCTCACCGCTTTTATTGGCGAAGCAAAAAGAGTTCTCAAAAAAGATGCTCACTTTACGCTTGCTTTCCACAATAAAGATTTGAAAATTTGGATCAGTCTTGCGGAATTAATAAGGGATCATGGGATGGAGTTGGTAGATATATCCTCCTACGACACCTTTGGCAGTCCCTACAACAAAAACTGGGCTAAATTCTCGCCTAAGTCCGATTTCTACGTGACCTTTGTAAATTCTCAAAAGAAAGCACCGGCGACGAGTAAAAAAACAATTTATCCCAACGAAATTGCGGATGAGATCGTTGAATGCCTTGGTAAGAACAACGGCAAACTTTTTAATCTGAATAAGGCGTATGATCTGTTCGTGGGCGTTGTGATAAGCAAGATTTTTGATGGGTCTCAAGTGGCCGAACATGAAAGATTGAGCATTGAGAACATAACGAATCTTTTTCAGGATGTCCCTCGGGGTCAGAAAAAAGGAAAGGAAAAGGAGACCGTTCAGCCAAGATTATTTAAGCTACAACCCATTTAATTTTATGGAAATATATACCAAAGATTTTTTTAATATATTCAGAGCCAATTTCGATTTTGAGATCGTTGAGACCGAAATGGGCACTGCTGTCAAAATGCCCGCAAGGGAGGCTTTTATTTATAGCAGTATTACCGGTGCAGGGTACTTTGAAAATCCGATCTATCCTTTCACTCCGAAAGGATTGATGAAGCTTTTCTACAATGCATTTAACTACAAATTTGTATCTGGCATTTTTGATAACGGAGTCCTCAAAAATACGCCGTACATCTTATCGCAAGCAAAGAGGTATTTGTTTGAGGGCGATAAATATATCGTTCCTATTGAATTTGAATCGGAAGAGAAATTGAACGACTTACTCAAGGCAAAGTTTGATCACATAAAAAATCGAGAAAACTATATCATCCAGCGTATCGAGACAAGTAAGCACGGCAATGGAATGGAACCATTTATGGAATATCTTGCCGGTGAGTACTTCAGACATTTCGGCTTCATTGTGGAGAATCAAATACCTCTTGCTCATGCGATAGGGTCTCCGGACTTTGCCGGATACGGCCTGAGCGAACTTATGACCAAAATAAGCAATTACGGATATCTCCCAAGCACCGGTTTCCACATGATTGAATTGGCGCTCATTAGAAACTTCAAGCAAGGATCAAAGAACGAGAATAGCCACGTTACTCACGACTTTATTGTCGGCGAAGCAAAAACCGGCAACCTTGTCATGACAAAACAGTTGGAAAAATATCTCAACACCGGGCTGTTTGATCAGGGATTTGAGATTCATCCTGCAAAGGCCAAGCCCTCAAAGGATTACTTCGGTTTGATCAGTTTGGACGCTGATTTCAAAATAAAAATCACTCTCCCTGTAACCAAGTATACGGCGGAGAATCCGCTATCACGGGAAGAGTACACGGCCTGGCTCGGGAACTACATTAAGTTTTATCTCATTTCAAATCTAACGAACGACGAGCTCAAGCAGTTCTACCTTGAGTCGAAGGGTGAAGAGATAAACAAAGAATCCGATCTGGTTAGTTTCGTCTTGGAGTTGGAGACGGAAGCGATTCTGGAAAAAATTAAATCCTTATAATATGGCATACTCCAGCGACGAAATCATAAAAAGAGAGATTCTAGACACCCTTGGCCACGAGACCAAAGGGATTAAACTTCGCATCTTTCCACAGAGCAGTAATGAAGATCAAAAGCCCTTTTCTGAGGGTGGTCTTACTTTTGGATTTGAGGGCGTTTCTTATGGCTCGTGCGATGCCGCATGGTATGTGGATGAGAAATGGGTGGATGGATTGAACGGCAAAGAAATAAACAAAAAACCAGTGATTGCATTGGAAGGTACTGATGCTTTGAGTAGGAACTCGGCTGGCAACGCTCTTTATCAGCGATTCCACCATGCTCTAGGTGGAGTAAAAAATGGCATTGTTGGCGTTTATTATTTGAAAAAAGGCACACAGAAAATTCAGCCAGACCTTTTTGGTATGGCTTATTTTGCGTCTAAGGTTGAGAAAGGAAGATATCTAGTGATTGACGATCTCTCGGTGGTTAAGGATTTATTGGATTGTTATCACGATCCTGTGGTATTTTCTGCTTATGTTGATGCATATCTTGAAAAAATGTACGAGATTTTTAATGCAAAGTTTCAACAATTTTACAATGGGGACTGGAAAGAGTTTGCAAAAAAGAGATCGACAATAATAAAGGATGATTATGTTATAAAATATGCTGGAAGAAGCAGAAGAAATTTTACAGATGGGTCTCAACGAGCTGGTCATATTGCAGTGGGTGAAATGTTCCTCACTAAGTATTATTTCTACGATAAAAAATTCTACTACCTATTTCCTAAAATGACACGAGAAGATATAGAGATGTTGGATAAAAACAAAAATACTGATAAAGAATGGTTCTTATTACGTAATGAGCCAAATGTATTTATAAAGACCATTGATGACATAGACGGGGTGGACAAAAACATTAAGAAAAAACTTCTTCAAATAAAAGATGAGCCATTAAAGGGTGATGCGTTTACAACCTTCAATGCATACACCAAGGAGATTGTTTCCAAATTGGAGTCAGGCGAATATCGAATAAAGGAATGATTCGTAGATTTTTCGCATGAATAAAATTATGATTAAGAAAATACTTTCAATTGATGTGGGTGGAATTGTAATCCAGAAATGTCGCGATTGGTTAATCAACCACACTTTTGTCCTTTACAAAAAAGAGGATCTGCACCTTTTGTTTCTTGTCGGTCTTTTAGCTATCTCAGTTGCCCTTACTCATTTTCAAGTTGCTTTTTTGGCACTTGTCCCCACAGTCGTGTTGATACTGAGTGGATGTTATGGAGTTTGGCTATACAAGAGAAGAAATGATCCAAATCTTCTAACATATAAAATCAAAGAGGAAAGAAAAAGACTTTGCCCGGGGTATCAGCAGAATATTGTCCCAATAAGTTTTCGTGAACTATATTTCCCGTCACCAGCTTCTTTGTTGGGTCTTTTTGTAATCGGTTTTGTCATTAACGTCCCAGCATTTATACCTTTCTTTAATAATATTATTTCGTTTGATCAATCGGGCGTCAGTGGTGTCTTTCAAAATCTTATAGCAGTACACGCAGGTATAGGCACAATCATTTTTGCATTGCTTATTTTTGTTGCGGAGAGTCTGAGAGATGACACTAAAGAACGCGCAAGTGTTTTGCTGAAAGAGAGCCTACTCTTCCCCTTAGCGGTTCTGGAAATAATCACATTTCTTTGTCTCATCTGGTTTGATAAGCAGAATTTTCTCGCATTTATATCGATAACCGTAGTCGGAATCTTTGCTATTTATTCCCTTTATGCACTGATAAAGATTCTTCTGAGCCCATTTGAGTTAAGGAAGAAACGTCTTGAATTATTGAAGGACAGAATAAAGAGAAGTATCAATGAGGCGATTAATGAGAGAGTTGGCAATAACTATCTTTTAAAATCTCTGGAGCAAGGAGATATCGCTCTTAATTATAGCTATCTAGGGAGAAAAGAGGAGAAGGATTATGTCCTTTTTAGGATTAATGATAACGGAATTGTAGGTGACATTGATCTTTCGATTTTAAGAAAGATAGGGGAAAAGCTCGAGCGGCAATCTAATGCGAAGGGGTTGAGCTTTTATGAAAATAAGCCCAAATCAAGGAAAGATCCAACACTAAGTTCGCCTGAAGATACTCCGTCGGATTCTGGTCCCACAAAAAAGGATGATTTCTTTGTTCAAATCAAAAAGTGGGATCTTGCAGTTACAAAACAATTTCACCAAAGAGTGGATTCTGAATCCAATGTTGTGTTATGTGTACGCAAAAATCTCTTAGAAGACAATCTGGGATTGATTGATGAATTAACGGGTCTGGTTCAAAAAGCTTTTCACATTGAAAAAGAAGACAATTTTTCAGAGGAATTGAGATTGGAGTTAGACGCACTTCGCGATCAGTTTATTCATGCAATTACTGTAAAAAAACTCACTGATATCGATGATTTTCGTAAGACCTATATAGCCCTAACTGAATCATTCCTTGAATTAATGTATCAATGTGGTGGTGGTTATGATCCAGAACAGGCTAAAAAAGAGGCAAATGCAATGTTTGGCGGATGGACAGAAATCCAATGGTTAGATGAACATATCCGAGATGCATTCATGGCTGTTTTTGCGACCGCTGACAAAGAACTCATACACAAAGTGAGTTACATACCAATTTCTATCGCGATTTTAGGAGTTAAAAAGAATGATCACTTTATCTTCCAAAAGTTTATCAAATATGCTCGGGCGTTCCACTATCATGCATTGGAAATTTCTGATCCGAAACTACAAAAAAATACTTATGAAGATGGTATTACTTGGCTGAAAGAGCTGACAGATTTTTACATATCTCCAGATCTTGAACTTGAACCCAAAAAGATTGAATTTGCTTTTCAAGTCCTTCTTGAGCTTCAGGCAATACTTAAAACTGCTTATGATAAAAACCACAAGGAATCTTTCAATCAGGCCTTGGGGGTTATTCAGGTTTTATTAAAAAACTTTAAACCGGCGGAAGAGTACCCCAATGCAGAACATCTACAGTGGGAACTACAAAGAGCAAACTCGGATCAAAAGAAAGCCCTCGAGGAGAAGTTAAATAATCAAAAAATTCTTGAAAAGGCAGAAATGGATTTTAAGAATAAACGAAACCAGTTAATTTTTGGTTTGGCAGCATGGATTTTTAAGAGAATCAGAATAGGGACAGATCAAGATAAGAGCGCAGACTACCTCGATGGCCTTAAGGTTTTACTTCCAAAAACAATTCCCGAGTTAACTGAATTATTTGTGATTACACATGACCATGATATACAAAATTGGTTTGGTTGGAATTGGTGGGATCTGATTCCTGATGGCGAAGTTCATCATATAGATTTTGGCTCTGAGTTGGAGTGGCTCTATCTTGACCTAGTCTTTCAAACAATAACATCGGTACCTGATGCCGATTTACAAGTAATTAAATTGTCGCCCAGTCGGGACTTGGCTTTTCTTGCCGAAAATAATAGCTCTTTGATGCAGAAAATAAATCAAATTGAGACATCCGCTTTCTTTCGTGGACATCTCCCAACTGGCTACGAAACAAAAATACCTATACTCAAGGGGTTACTTGAATCAGCAAAGTCTGATCAAGAAAAGATCGAAAATGATCGTGTTAGAAACGCGGTAATTCATCCCACCAAACTAGAAGAGTTCTACAAATTGTTTATTCGGGAATTCGATGAAAATGCGTCCATGAGGGGAATTTGCAAAGATCTCGGTATTTTCCTAGACGAATCAAAAGGAGACGATATTAAAGCGGAAATTGATCTTTTTGGTTACAACCAGATTGATCTCAAGGAAGGTTTTCTCGAAAAATGGCATGTTCATTATGTCGGTTGGGGTGAGCAGTATGGAGAGGGTTTTGGAAGATCAGAAGATCTGCATATATATGAAAGATTTTATGAGCAGTTGACTAAAGAATTAAAAACAGACGCCGTTAGTCTAATCCCCGATATAGAAAATCTTATTAAAGAATATGGTTTTGCAAAACCATTTCTTTTTGGTCCATTTGCGGATAGTTTTGAGATGCAAAATTTGAGACACTCTGAAAAATTTATTCCGCAGTGGCAATTAGGGAGAGAAAAGAAAGACTATGAAAAATACCCATTTTATTTGGGCTATCTGAAATTCGATACTCTTGAAGTTCCAGTATTCCGGATCCCAGAAAGAGGTTCTAAAAAATTTGATAAGACTTTATGCCTCGTCGATATTGAAAATATTGGAATCCTAAAACAATATCCACCAATTAAAAAAGTGGAAGACAAGAGTCTGCAACGTGGCGTATTTCTTTTCAATGTGATTGATTTGAATGTGGACGAGGAACGAAGGAAAAAGTTGGTAGAAGCAAATCCTGATTGGTTGAAAGATAAAACTGATCCAGAAAATTATCTCCGACAGAGAGTCGTGATAAATATCTTTGAAAAGGTCGATTTCGAGGTCAAAAATAAGGATGCGGGTATTCGTATTGTTATCAATCCTCAAGCAGATAACACTACAAATGTATGAACTGGGAAGCACTTTCATCAATAGGGACAATTTTATCCGCCATAGTCGCTCTTGGTATTGCTGTTTTCTCGTATCTACAATCAGGAAAGAGAGACCAGAAATCACACGAAAAAGAAGCGATAGAAAAAATCATTGTTCCAATCCGCAAAGAACTTGATAGTTTTTCAGCCTCCAAATGGGACAGTTGGTATTTCAGAAGTAGATGGCACCAACTGAAAGATATGCAACTTGAATTTCCGCTTCAGTATTTCTGGCTGAGCAATGAAGTGAAGAAATCATTGGAAGATTTTGACCAACAGTTTAATCAGGTGTCACATTTGAGCCAGCAGATGGGACCCGCCTTAACTGAGCAAGTGTCCGACACCTTTAGAAAGTTTATCTCTGAGGAAGGTATCTCATATGAAACTACAGGAGACGCCACTCTTGGCGAAGAAAACATAATTCATGCACATTGGTCGTGTGTTGTTGGCGGGAAGTTTGGTCCATCCGTCACGCTTTATAGTTTGGTTATGTGGGGGCAGTCGCTTTCAGAATATCTTGAAGACCGAAAGCAAGACCCTAACTTGCCAAATGCAAAAGTCGAAGACCTTAAGTTTTCGATGCACAATACGGGTGGCAGTATAAAAATCTTATTAAACCAAGAGCAGTCTGAAAAACTCCTATCAAAAATTGAGGGGGAAATAAAGAAATATGGGGAGCTTGAGGAGTATCGGAAGAAGTGGCAAGAGCTGTATCATAACGGCTCGCTTCTTATCGGGAAGATAGATTTGTGGCTTTCCTCAGAATAGAGAAGAGATACATAGGTTGTCACGGGCATCAAACCTGTAAATATTATGCGTAATGAAGATAATTAAGCCATCACGATCACTTTGTTTTGAAGTTTTATCTGCCCCTTGAGACATCCTAAAAGTTCTCTTTTTTCGATATCTCTACCTTCTCTTAATATGTATTTCGCGTAGTTTCGTATATCAATATCCGCTATCTGTATTTTCCCCTTTGTTCCGAGCAGTATCAACTGAAACTTTTTGATTCGTTCAATCTCCGTTTTTAACTTTTCCTTTATCCCAATTTCATCTATATCAATTTTATCCATTAGTTCCTCGAATTGTTTGAGTAGGTCTATTTCATTGATATATCCGCATTTGCAATCTTTATCTCTAGCCTTTGTACAACCATAATAAACATGTCGGTGAACATTCCCATTCTTTTGCTTTTTAAACTTCTCGTCGGCGGTAATACCTGATCCGCATAGTCCACAAGTCATTAATTTAGTGAAAGCAAATTCCTTGCTCTCGGACCTTATAAACTGGCTCTTAGTTTGTGCTTGGACTGCGTCAAATAATTCTTTGGTTATGATCGGTTCGTGTTTTCCCGTGTACCAGTTACCGCTCTTTTTCGGATATTCAAATGTGCCGTAATAAAAATGGTTTTGCAGAATTATATAAATGTTACTTAGTGTAAGATTTTTGTTTCCTCCTGCTGTTTTGAAATTTATGTCAAATTTGAGCCAGTTATAAATTTTTCTACCACTCCATTTTTCGTAAGCTACTTTTTCAAACATTTGCCTGATTACTGGTGCTCGATCTGGATCGATGAGGGTTTGGCATTTTCTATCCATTCTTTTTTCTTTCAAGTATCCTGTTGGTGCCGGTGCGGGCCATAAGCCCATCTCGACTCTTGTTTTCAACCCTCTCTTCACATTGATACTTTTGTTGTCGTTCTCTAGCTTTGCTTGGCTACAGAGGATCATCAATAGAAACTTCTCATTTGGTGAATTTCTAAATTGTTGTCCGTAAGTGCGAATTTCAATTAACGATTTTTGATCCATTAAGTCTACGACACTTCCCAAGTCTCCGGCATTTCTGCTTAATCGGTCTGGTGCCCAAGTGAGAATACCGTTATATCTTTCTCTCCGTATATCTTCGAGTAATTCTTTAAAAACTGGTCGTTGTCCTGAATCTTTTGCTGAATGCGCTTCCCTTCGTATGTCGATTATCTCTAAGCCGTCTCTCTCCGCAATCACCAACATTTCTTTTATTTGAGAATCTATAGAAAGAGCCTGCTTCTCGTCTTGCTCGGTTGATTTTCGGGCGTATAAACAATATCTAACTTTTATTACTGGTATTACTACCTCCTTGCCAATTAAGGCCGTTGTATATGTCTCCATACGACCATTAATGACAGAACCATTGGTTTTGCTAAGCGAGCGATGTAGACAACATGTTGGCAACTTTCCTTAGCAAAACAAGTGATCTGCGATAGGGTTTAAGGCAGTAGCAAAATTTGCTATAATTCATTTACAACTGAATATCAGTCGACCTAACCCCTTTGGAATTTCCAAAGGATATGGTTGAAAATCCGTCCAAAGTAAAGAACTCCTAATCAGAGCTACTTTGGACGGTCATATCTCGAAAGGGGTATGGGTACACCTCACGGGGTGTGTCGGCCTGGTTAGGAGCTTTTTGCTACCCGCCCAGTCTTGTTACTAGAAAATCCGTCCAAAAATAATGAGTAATTTACAAACCCCATTTGGGGAGGAATTTAGATATTTAATCCAAGAACGAATCAAAAACTTTTGGGGTTATGGAAACCTCAATGGTGATGTTTGGTTTGTTGGTATGGAAGAGGGATACAATCAGGATAACGAGGTGCTTTTAGAGAGGCTAAAGGCAACTGCAAACGCAGAGGTGTTTGATATCTACGATGATCTCAGGGTAGACCCAGGACATGTGTACTGGTTTGAAGACGGCGCACCAACACAATCGACATACCGCAAACTTATTTACCTCCTGCTTTATTTTCAAAACAAAACAGAACCAACACTGGAAGAGATTCGAGATTTTCAAATAAAACATTTTGGAAGAAAAAAGAATAATCACGCGGCACTTGAATTAATGCCCTTGCCTGCAAAATCCATTAAAGAAAAGGATTGGTTATATTCAGATGTGGATGTTAGGGGGTTGGGTTCTCGCAAAGAATATTTAGCGGAGTATAAACCGATGCGAGTAAAACGACTGCGAGAATTAATCGGTAAACATAAACCAAGGATAGTCATTTTTTATTCTCGCATATACCTGCCTGACTGGCAGGAGGCGATACCCGCACCATTGAAAGAAGTCGTATCGAAGAAACTGCATATAGCGAAAGACCACGACACATTGTATGCCGTGGTCCCTCATTCGACCGCTTTTGGAATTTCTAATGCCGACTGGAAAGAAATCGCTGATACCATACTTAATTATCCTTAGGCGTATCTCTCTTTATGCTTCTATACAATCCTCATCTGGAAGCGTCTTATGTTCCGCTTGATTTGGCTTTTCAATTTTTTTCTTCGGCTTCGCTACCGTGATTTTTATTTCCGTCACACGGTTATCCCCTTGAACACTTTCCCAAAAATCCTTGGGACGGGGACGGGCGTAATTTTTCTTGTTGTTGTCGAGCCAATACTGAATCGCACGCAGATTACCGGAGTTGATGTGTCCGATTAATTTACTCTCCGCGAGGTCATTCACCGATTCGGTGCCGGCAACAATTGCCTCATCCAAGCGTTCCTTGAACTTTAGATCTTCCTTACACCACCGATAGACCGTGTTTCTCGATAGTCCGATTTTTTCGCAGGCGAGCGATACATTCGGTATACTCTTGATCTGTTCAAGAAACGGAGTTTCCTTATAGCGTTTCATTGCCTCTCACGACCCTCGCCTTGGTGCCCGTAAGTGCTTCATATCTGCGAATAGTGAGATCGCAGAACACAGGCTCTATCTCGACTGCATAGACTCGGCGCTTTAGTTTTTCACCCGCGATAAGGGTACTGCCTGATCCCGAGAAGCTGTCGAGAATGATGTCGCCCATCTTGGTACAACGACGAATCGCTTTCTCGTACACCTCAGGAGGCTTCATGGTTGAATGTTCGTATTGGTTGCCTGCGAGTCGCTTGGTTGCCCAAATGTCGAGATGGTCGAGGGCTTCTTGGAGTAGGTTGTTGCCTGTGGTCATCTCAGGGTTCATCACCTCGTTCAAATTATTCACCCCTTTGACGATGTAGGGCTTTCCACGAACGCCATATGTGCATGGCTCATAGCACTTATTGAAGGCGACGCCGGGAGTCGGATTTTGGGAGTTTTTCAGCCACAGACATACTCGCTTGTTGATGATACCGAGATCACGGTACAAGGTTTGAATAAGCCAGATATACGTTTGGTCCGACCAGTAGAAGACATGGGCGTTCTCCTCGGTGACTGCGAGTGCCACCACCATGCTTTTTTTGAGGAATTCCTTATACTCTGCGTCTGGCTTATTGTCAGTGGCGGTACCGCCATACTGTTGTTTGCCACCAATACCGCCGTTGTAGTCGACGGAAATATTGTACAAAGGGTCGCTCATAATCACGGATGCTCGCTCGTCGCCAAAGAGTTTTTGTAAAGTCTCCAGTTTGGTGGAGTCGCCACAGATCAACTTGTTTGATCCGAGCAGAATGATGTCGCCGAGCTTCGTTTTCGGCTCTTTGATTTTTTTGAGTTCCTCCTCGACATCGAATGTGTCATTCGCGAGCTTCTTGTTCCAGATGTCGTCGAGTATTTTTTGATCAAAGCCGAGGTCAACCAAAAGAGCGACATCAAAATCTTTCAAAAGATCGAGGTCCCAGTCGGCATGAATCGCATTACTGCCGATGAGGTAGCCCTCAGCCTCCTCGACGGTGAGTTTGCGGTTCGGCACGCGCACATCAATCACTTCGCTACCTCTGCCGAGTGCTTGGAGAACTTTAATGCGCTGATGTCCGGCGAGAATCGTTCCGTCAAGGTCTATTGCCGGGATCTCGACGAGGTTAAAGGTCTCAAGACTGCGCTTCAAGATTTCCATCTGTTCTTTGGAGATCTTGCGAGGACTCTTCTTATGGGGGAGTAATGTATCGACCTTACGGTTTTCGGTTTTCCACTGTAGTTGCTGTTGCATAGTGTATGAGTGTTACTTATTAAACAAAAAGCCCACGCTTCTCCCTGTACGAGATACGCGAGCCTTTATTTAAAAAGTCACCCGTGCTTCTGCCTCTTGTAATTACAATTATATCACTGCGGTTTTGAGTGGATTTTCAGCGCAAGTTTTCTTATAAAACCCTTATTTTAAGCGGTTTTATGCGATTTACCCCGATAATTTTCGTTTTTTGAATGGTCAAAAATCTGAATTTCGATTGATTTGGAGATTCGGAGAAGCAGATTTTAGCGTCAGCTTGCAAGATGTATCGTGATGTGCTAAGATGTCAGTATATGGAAAAACAAAATCTTGGATACGAGGCCGTAGTGCAACTTCTCAGGGATCATCCTCAGTGGTTCCCCGTTGTGGCTGCCGCGCTTGAAGAGGCACAGACGATTAAGAGCAATCGTTTCGCGGGAGCTTGGATTCTTGAACGCGCTAAGAAGTATGGCGTTCAGTGGATTCCAAATTTTCGCAAACTCGTGTCGTATGGGATTTTGCAAAAAGACGGAGAGTCATCGCGTGGCGGTCGTCGAGCATACTACTCAATGCCGGATATTGATGGCGTAGAAAAAGCATTGAAAGAATTTAATTTCCCCCAAGTCGCCGCTCCGTACACCGCTCACGAGGTTACAGACTCAGGTATCGCAAAAAGAAAAACCGTACTGGTTCCATTTTATACAAACCTTGCATCTTGCGGTGGCCCAAACATTAGCGAGGGACATGTGGACGACTATCGTGAAGTGAGCACCGAGTCCGCAAAGCCAGGTTACCAGTACTATCTAGTCCGTGCTGACGGCGATTCAATGAATCAGGCTGAGATCAATAGCGGAGATCTTGTGTTGGTGCGTGTTCAAGATTACGCAAATCTCGGAGATAGAGTTGTTGCGTGCACTGATGATGGAATAATGATCAAAGAGTTTCATCGACAAGGTAACTCTGTTCTTTTGGTGCCTCGTTCCGATAATCCGACGCACAAGCCACTATTATTAGATAATGTTCAAATTCAGGGAGTCGTCGTTACGACGATGCCTAAATAAATATATGGCAAAGAAAAATTTTCACAGTGTTCCATGGGATGGCGATTGGGCGGTAAAGAAAGAGGGTGTAGATAAACCGATTTCTGTTCATCGTACCCAGTCTGCCTCAGAAGATAAAACGCAAAAGTTGGCAAAGCAAAATGAGGCCGAAGCGGTTTATCACAACAGGCAAGGACAGATAAAGGATAAGGATAGTTACGGGAATGATCCGCACCCTCCTATCGATAGAAAGCATTGATTATGTCTTGGGAAGATACATTCAAATCTTGGGGTTCTCCGCCGGGTACGACAGAACAGCAGAAAATGGAGAACGCGGAGACTGCAGTCAAAAAGGCCATAAGGGCAAATGCTCGGCTGGTAGCTATGGATATTTTGATAATCCCTCAGGGGTCCTATAAATCAAAAACAAACGTTAAGAACGACAGCGATGTCGATATTTGCGTTTGTCTCAACTCAACATTTTTCCCTAGGTACCCCCAAGGAAAATCAAAGGAGGACTACGGGAACTCAGACGGGAGCATCTCGTTTGCTGAATTTAAAAATCTAGTTCAAAAAGCACTTGAGGACTATTTTGGGAAGACAAGTGTTACTCGGGGAAACAAGGCTTTTGATATCCATTCAAATTCATACAGGGTAGATGCGGATGTCGTACCCGCTTTAGCATATAGATATTACTACGATACGGGGTACAAATGGCATGACCCTGAAGGCGTTTGTTTTCTTGCTGATGACGGCACAAAAATAATAAATTGGCCTCACCAGACCTATGAAAACTGCAAAAACAAACACGAGGCAACTGGACAAAGGTATCGTAAGATAACTCGGATTCTAAAAAGATTGCGAAATAAGATGCAGGAAGAAAATATTGTCGAGGCAAAAGATATTCCGTCTTTTCTGATTCAAAGTATGGTTTGGAGTGCGCCTGATGACCATTTCAATAGGGATACATATTCTGCCGACGTGCGTGCCGTCCTTGCACACTGTCATAACGAAACATTACCAAATGGAAAACACGCGACGTTGTGTGAGGTTAACGATATTAAAAATATTTACGGAACGCATCAACCTTGTACGCGAGAGAAGGCTCACTCCTTTTTCTCTAAGGCATGGGACTATCTTGGATTTGAGTAAAAACTATGGAAAAAATAAACAACACAATTAAGATACACGCTCAAATTTTTACTTTCCTAATCATATGGGCTGGTGTAATTCTTGTTACAAGAACGTATTCAGCTCTTGATTTATGGACGGCAGTAAAACTGATACCTCAAGCGATTTCAATCTACGCAATCATAGGTATCATTTTTACAAAATGGTTGTGGCGTTGGAGATTTCTCCAAGGCTGGCTCATTAAGATTCCAGATCTCCAAGGTACATGGCGTGGCGAACTGAAAAGCGACTGGATTAATCCAGAGACAGGGAAAGGCATTGATCCAATTCTCATGGTTCTGGTGATCAGACAAACTTTCTCAAGTATTAAATGCACACTGATGACGAAAGAGTCTTCGAGTTACAGTACTACCGCAGATATAAATGTTGCTTCAAACAGCGAAGATCTTTATTTTACATATAACTATACTAATCGACCTAAAGCTACCATTCGCGATAGAAGTGCAATCCATGACGGTGCGTCAATTTTGAAAATCATCAATAAACCGAATAAGTCTCTTGAGGGAGAGTATTGGACTAGTCGCAAAACTCGCGGTGAAATGACACTCACTTTTGAATCAAAAGATTTGGTTGAAAGATTTTAGGGTTTATACGAATATGTCTAATATCCCTTTTAAATTCAAATACGATATTGTCTCCCTTATATATCTTGCAGATATAAATTTTCTTACCTGCGAAAAGATTTATTTAGAAGTGGTAAATAAAAATGAGAAACATGATTACTATCGATTTCTCTTACTATCCGCAAATAACTCCTTTAATGAGGCAGTGAGTATTTTACATACACTACTTTGTTCAAAAAAAGATGAAGAAGTTAGAATTAAACCAGCCCTGGAGGAAGTCATAGATATACAGCGCGGTCTGATTTCAAAAGATGACCCTGAGATGTTTAATCAATTTATTGAAAGGATTAAAGCAGACTACCCTGATCCAGATTTTTCTGAATACGATTTCTTAGGTCCAATCGGTAATCGTGGGGATATTATGGCTCAATTCCGCGTAATCAAAACAACAGAGGAAGGATTAGCTGATTTTGAAATAATTAAGGAGAAGTTTGAGAAATATCATTTCCATAAAATAAGACATCAGGTTTCTGCCCATAAAAATAAGCACTTAGAAGATCCAGCGGGAGCAAGCCAATTAATCTTAAAAGATGACCTAATTGAAAAGCTTGGAGAGATTGTTAGAGAGGTTAAAATTCATAGCCATTTTTGGTTTGGGTATACGCTGGATAATCCTAATTACCCAGTCTTGATTGCTCTAGATAAACTAATAGACAAAGGTAACAAGCAAGTGTAACTTTATAGTCGAACCAGTGTCACTTTTTATTAATTAAAATATGGAAAAATTCAAAAAAGGAGATATTCTTCGGGGCAAAAAGAGATCGTTTGACGAGGCGTGGCACCCAATAGTTTTTATTGGTGGCCCAGCCGAAGCGCCCATGGCTGTTGTTTTAACTCATGCTGAAACAAAGGTAGAATCGTGTAATCTTAAACTGCTGGGGATTTACGATGGTAAAGATCATAAGCCCCAATATTTCGTTGCACACTTAATACAAAAAATGTCTGAGTGGGGTCCGTACCGTAAAGAAGGGGAATTAACGGAGGAAGATCTAAAGTTGGTTGAAAACACCGTTTCGGACATGGGGTCTATCACATGGGCCGAATATTTAGAGTATAAGAAAAATGGATGTCCTTGTCACAAAAAGATTTAGCGCTCGAAATTAACATGAACTTCCCTAAAGAATTACAGCCGACAGATAAAATAGCAATTCAGCTTTCGGATGGCACGGTGGTAAATTTACCAGTGGCTCATCCGAGGTTTCAAGCATGGGAAGGACCTCCTGTTAATTTTGATTATGGAAAGAAGCCAGTACTTAATTACAAAGAAGAAGCGTGTTTCGCCGAGCTTGTAATTCTCCGTCTCTTACTTGACCACGGATGGGACGGTGTGTGGGTTGAGACATACGGCGGCGTTCATTATTTACGAAGTATGCCTCAAGCATGGAATCTTCAATCGGAACATATACTGATTCCGCAGGATAAAGAAGATTTATTGCAAAAGATATGGAAGACGGCAAAGACAACAGCTTGTTTTGATGTCCTCGCATGGCATGGCGACAAACTCGTATTTTTTGAAGCAAAAAGAAAGGGGAAAGATAAACTTACATCCGCTCAAGTGCGATTTATCGAAGGATCCTTGGCTTGTGGGGTATCACAAGAATCATTGTTAATAGTAGAATGGGAAATGATCTAAAAGTGTCACTTTTGTCACTTTTTGATGAGCACGAGACGCGTCGAGAGAGTAATGTAAAATGAAGCTAATCCGCCTTGCAGGGCTTGACCGACCACGGTTCTAGCTCGAGACGGCCAGCATTGAACATAAGCAGACATCTAGGTTTTCGATAAATACGAAATATTGACAACGTAGTTACAGTATGTTAAATATTTCCTGGGTGTAGTTGAGTCCCAAGTACATTAATCTTTTAGACGGGAGCAACAATGAAAAAAGGAAATGGAAGCGCCTCGCTTGGGGTGCTGGCAGAGATTACCGGGCTTCTCGCGGCTATTACGGCGGATCAGTTCACTGCTCCAAATGCGGAAATGGAGGACGGGGATCACGTCGTTGCCACGGCAAACGACGACATCAAACGGCTCTATGTTTTGCGTGACCGTTTGATCGACAAATGCAACGAGCTCGTGACGAGCGCGAACCCGTTGTCGATGGGCCTCATGGAAGACATCTTCAAGCATGGGCAGAGGGCCGCCGTGGAGCTGAAAACGCCTGGCTCTCCAATGTACGAAGCGGAGGCG
The DNA here is from genome assembly GCA_007375595.1 of Parcubacteria group bacterium LiPW_30. Taxonomy (GTDB): domain Bacteria; phylum Patescibacteriota; class Minisyncoccia; order Phycocordibacterales; family VMEP01; genus VMEP01. Next base: position 340,435 of record VMEP01000001.1, read on the forward strand.
AAGCTCAAGCGAACTCTCGCCGAGCTGCAAAGCGCGGACAGTCTCAAAAAAATCGTCGAGAACATCTTCTGGCTTGAGGTCAGGCGTCAACACCCCGATCTCGAAGGCAAAAAGATCATCGGCATTCGTAGCGACTGGTCGCTGGTCTGGACGGAAGACGACGATGACGACATGGGCGGCATCAGCATCAGGGTTGTCAGCAGTGGCAGCTTGTCCGATCTTTTCGAAATGATCGGCGAGCAGCGCCAACACTGAAACAAACCCTGGCCGAAGGGCCATTTTACAAGGACGCCAAACAAGGCGTCCTTCTTCTTTTTAATTTTTTAATTAGTGAGATAAACGATAAAACAAATTAATAAACTAACTTTTTTGTAATTGAAGAGTAAAATGCTATAATCCTCCATTATGCCAAAAGTAAAAGGTTTCAATATCGCAAGGGAAAAATCTCGCTCTAAAAAGACAAAGAAGCGTCTTGATATAAAAAAAGCGATGCTCGCATCCCGCAAGAAGAAAAAATAATTTATCCTTAAAACAAAAAATCCCTACTTTTTATTAAGTAGGGATTTTTGCAAGAAATAATAATAAAATCGACAATAATATGGCAAGTAAAAGAGAAATAAATTCTCAATATGACTTAATAGCCGAGGACTATGTAAATAACCAGAGGGGATTTTTTACAGGCAAGGATGATTGGACAAGGTCTAAGTTAAAACAGGAACTAAAAAAATACAAAGGAAAGAAAATTTTGGATATAGGATGTGGCGCTGGGGACGATATCAAGTGGTGTGAGGAAAATGGAATTGAAGCATATGGCGTTGAGTATTCAGAAAAAATGCTCAATTTAGCTAAGAATAACGTTGCATACCCCGAGAACGTAAAAATTGGTGATTATGAAAGTATTCCGTTTGATGATAATTACTTCGATTTAGTTATGGGAAGATTTTCTTTACATTATTTAAAAAATTTTGAATTGGCGTATAAAGAAATAGGGCGTGTGTTAAAAAGTGGAGGACAGTTATTAATAGTGGCGAGTAATCCTACTTACGATACATTGAAACTTCAGGAAACAGATGGGGATGGCTTAATTTCCGTTAATCTATATGGAGGCCGTGTTGTCGTTAAGTTTCCACCACATACGCTAACTGACTACTTCTCTCGGGAATTTTTTAGGCAATTTGTTCTACAAGAAATTATAGAATCAGAATCTGTTGATGCAGAAAATCCACTGAAAATCCCCGAGACCTTATATTTTAAGGCGGTGAAATTATAAGTATCTTTATTTGACAAAACACTACTTTCCTGTTAATTTCAGGGCTGGTTTTAGTCCTGTTCCAATTTAAGTTTCTAAACTTTTTCACACAGACAGAGGAGATTTTCCATGGCACAACTTTCGCCCGTACGGGCAGGAGAACCGGTTCTTAAAGGCCTCAAGCTTTTGAACCGTGGCAAGGTGCGCGACACCTACGATCTCGGGAGCGGTTATCTACTCTCGGTTGCAACGGACGCAATCAGTATTTTTGATTTCGTTTTGAACGCAAAGGTTCCAGGAAAGGGAATGGTCTTGACGGCTATGACCCATTTCTGGATGACGAAACTCGAGGAAGCTGGTATCTGCAAGACACATCTCGTCGCCGCGGGTGCCGCAATTGACCACTACCTCCCGAAAGAGCATCAGGGGAACGTCGACTTGCAGTCTCGGGCGATGGTGGTGAAGCAACTCCAGATGGCTCCGGTCGAGTTCATCGCTCGCGGGTACCTGACGGGGACGGCCTTCAAGGAATACCAGAAAACCGGCAAGGTTTTTGGGGTTGCTTTGCCATCTGATCTTCAAGATGGCGACAAGTTGCCGTGCGTTTTTGACACTCCGACGACGAAAGAAGTCGAAGGGCACGACATTCCGATGAACAGCGAAGAGGTGCGGGTGAAATATCCCGAGGAAACAAAAACCTTGCTCGCAGTCTACGAGTTTGTGCGCAAGTTTGCCGAAGAGCACGGCGTCATTTTTGCCGACACCAAACTCGAGTTCGGGTTTGATGAAAAAGGCAACCTTGTCCTCGGCGACGAAGTGGCCACTCCGGACTCCAGTCGTTTCTGGAGTTTGATGGCATGGATGGCTGAGAAAAAGAAGGAAAAACGTAAGGCGCCATCGCCGTACGACAAGCAGTTGGTTCGAAACTGGGGAATCGAGGTCGGGGTGAATAATCTTGACCCGCTTTCTTCCGAAGATGTGGAAAAGGTTCACGGGATGGAAGTCCCCAAAGAGCTGATTACCGCGACTTCGGAGATGTATCGCTACATCTTCTGGTTGCTGACTGGCATGCGCGTTGATTCCTATGTCGCCTCGAAACTGAGGGTCGACCGGGAAATACCGGCGCGGAAGCTGGCCGTGGTTTTTGGAAGTAGAAGCGACTACGCAAAGGCGGGAGTACAACTTGCTGTTGCTCAAAAGTACGTTGGGAACCGGTTCCTCGGAAAGCTCGACGTTCATGTTTTGAGTTGCCACAGGAACCCGTTGTATCTCGTTGAGTTTGCGGGAAGCGGATGTCTTGGTGCAGATGTCGTCATCGCCGTCGGCGGAAAGGCATTTGCTTTGCCTGGGGTTCTCGATGCCCATCTTCATGCAGAAGGCTTTAGAATCCCCGTCATTGGTGTTGCTCTCGGCGAAGAAGGAAGCGAAGAGTTGCTTGCGGCAGAACTCTCGATTTCCCAGATACCAGGGCAGACGGTGCTCATGGACGAAAAGGCTGGTGTTGTCTACCGCAACACCGACGGCCTTTCAAGGGCTATCGTTCGGGCGACGTTCTCCGAATTGCCACCGATGCTTCCGCGGGTGGAAAAGAAACCGGAGTTTTTTATCAAGTCTTAATTGCCAGCAGGTTGGTAATCGAGCATACGGGCGGGTCGGTTCATTCTGACCCGTCTTTTTTTTTGTAAAAAAACAAGCGCCCATTACTAGGCGCTTGCGTTGATTTGGAGACTCTATTCGTCAAAGGCCCGACCTGACATCATGCTGGGATAAACCGAGCGATGGTTCGCCCCATCCCAAGAGATGAACCCGTTGACTATCAGGTTGGTCACTTCTGCTTGATACATGTGCTCGCAGTGGTTGACGCGCTGTGCCAGAGTTTCCGGTGTGTCGTCGTCTTTGATGCACACTTTCATTTGGAAGAAGATTGGACCGAGGTCGTACTTCTCCGTAACGAAGTGCATCGAGACCGCAGAGTGTGAAATTTCACCACGGCGGAACGCCGCCATTACCGCTTCGTGAACACGGTGCCCATAAAGACCAGGGCCACCAAACTCCGGCAGGGGCCCAGGGTGAATATTGAACACCGTTTGCGAGTTGAAGTTCGTTCGCGGGTCAAGCCCAGTCACGAGCTTCAGCCAGCCAGAGAGAGCAAAAAAATCAGCCCCCGACTCCCTTGCGATACGTTGATACCCTTCAGCGTTCCATGGACCACGGAAATGGATGAATGGGATATCAAGCTCTCCGGCCTTTTCCCAGACACCACCATTTTCGTGGTTTGAAACCACTCCGACAATCTTGGCATCAAGTATTCCTGTGCGCGATGCTTCCACGAGCTTCCTGAAACCACCGCCACCACCGTCTTTTGTGCCCGCCGCAAAAACGAGAGTCTTTGGTTTGCTCATTTGCTACTCCTTTTTTGATGGGTTGTTCAATCTGCCGGCAAGTATCTCTTAAAAAAATATTTTTTGCAACCAAGTGCTTGCGCCGTCTTCTTTGAAGTTTGGTTTGGTTGTATAATGATAGCTAACCATGAACTCAGAAGAACCAGTTGAAGTAGAAGTCTCCAATCAAGAGCAAATTGAAATTAAAGAAAAAAGAGCGCGAGAGATAGCAAATGGCGGGGTTTTTGAAAACATTGTCGAAGACCTATTTGACGAAAAACTACTTGAAGGGTGTATTGAAAAGACAAAAGAAGATTTTGGTGCACGTATTAAAAACGCGCATTTTGAAGCAAAAGAAAAAGATTGGGAAATATTAACCGCAATACGATTATTTCATCTTGATACAGCAGAGCATTGTGTTCGTACCCTTGAAATTCTTTCACATAAAATACACGAAACTCTTACTCGTCCTGATGGAGGGAGTGTTAATCTCGACACAAACATTATTGCTGAAAATATAACCATTGAAGAATTTTTACGCGCAGCGTTACTTCATGATGTTGGTAAAATCATAGTTCCACGCTCAATTCTAGATAACCCTCTTTCGAATACTAATTGGTGGCAAGTATTAAGCTTGGCGATTAATTCAGAAGGAGAAGACTCTGATTTAATTCGAAATCATATTGCTAAACTTTCCGGCGCTCCTTTTAATATCGATACATACAGAAAAGATCTCGATTCTCATGATGTGCGACCAATTCAGGTTTGTCCTGTTGATGTGATTCTTCCGCCAGAAGATATTTCTGATTTGGCTAAGCGCGGATTTACCAAAGAAAATACTATTTTGGAAATAATAATGGCACATGAGGAAGAATCACGTAGGATTTTAGAGGCGAGTGGTTTTCCTGTTGAGGCAAAACTTGCCAGTATGCATCATAATTATTTACATAGAGATATTGGTGGGCAAAATTCTTCAGTTGAAGCTCTTCGTGTTGGGGCGGACGTTGTCGGTATTTCTATGGCAGATATTATTCATCTCGCCGATGTTACCGACGCTCTTGTGAGTTCGCGCTCATACAAAGGGCCAATGCCAATATCGAAAGTACTCACTATTTTAATTCAACACGCAAATAGCGGTAAGGTTGGTAAAGAGATGACATATATGTGGATAAAAAGTGAGCTTTCAAAAAATAAAATTTCTGAAGACGAAAAAATGCAGTTTGCGGATGATTTTAAAGAAATAAATTTATTTTTATCTAAGCAAGAAAAAGAAGCGCAAGTGGAGTTTATGGCGGAGGCAGCCTAAAAATTATTCTAGACATTATGTTTAATATGTTTCATACTACCGAAAGTGACGTTCTTATGCATTGAATTTTATTTATTAAAAAGGGGGGCTACGATGAGACGGCGAAGTTTTGACAGGAAGGTTTATCTCCTGGTGTTTGGATTTAATGACGATGAATGGGCCCATAGCGTCGAAGGGGAAAAATGTAGGCGTTGGTGCAAGGATTTAGGGTTTAGTGTTGAAATTAAAGTGACCCCTTCCGTTGTTGAAACCATTAAGCACATAAGAGAACATAAAATGCTTGATTTGGTTTATTTTAGCGACAACAAGTCGTCTTCGCGCGGAGACCATGCCCTCTCTGATGCTATGGCTATTGCTCAGGTATTGAGCGAACATAGCCATAAACCATGGGTTGCCATTGCTCCAGTTTTCGATTACCTTTCCACCGTATTTCGAGTGAGAGATGTCGTGGTTGGAGAGGGAGATCTTTTGAGTGTTGTTTGGTCGCGGTGGATGTCACTTGTGAAAGGATACAGACAAACACCCTGACCACCCTTAAAGTGGCCTCGCGAAAGCAGTGCCACTTTTTGTTTTTTTGGATTAGTTAATAGGGGATAATATTATCCTATTTAATTTATAATGTAAAAATGACTTTATATTTTGCTTACGGTTCAAATCAAGACGAAAATCAAATGAGAGACAGATGTCCTTGTTCTAAACTTATTGGAAAAGCCGTATTGAAAGACTATAAGCTTGCTTACACTTTTAAATGTTTAACACACCAAACTGGTTGTGCAGATATTTTAAAAAGTAAAGGAGATGAAGTTTGGGGTTTGTTGTATGAGGTTTGTGAATGCGACTTAAAAAGACTTGATGGTTTTGAAAAACATCCTGCTGGTTATCGGAGGTTTGCAGTGACTGTTCTAGACGAGTTTGGTAAGGAAAGAGAAGCGGAGGTTTATGAGGTTGTTTCAAAAATTGAAGGAGATGTCGCCCCATCTCGAAAGTATCACGATATCTTAATTAATGCCTCGGAGAAATATAATTTCCCAGAGTCGTATAAAAAATTTCTTAAGTCTTTTAGGGTTGATAAGTAGTTATCTTTAGTCTGTCTTTTGGTTGTCCACAAAAATAATTTGTGTTCTTTGTGGTATATTTTAATGATGTTGTTTTTTCTAAAAAGAAAAGCTGCTCTTCTTGGAACACTAGTTGTTGTTTTAATTTTTGCTGGCGTTGGATATTATAAATATTCACATCCCGCCGTTGCGCCGGTCACCTACAAAACTCCCGAGGAGTCGAATGTTTTTGTTCGTTTCGACATGGAGGCCTACGATATAATTTCAAAAAATTATTGGAATAAGATGAAAGATGAAGATATCGCAACATTATTCCAGCTATCTATTCAAAAAGCCCAAAATTCTTCAACTACGCCAGCGCTTATAACAAAAGACAGGGCTGGTGTGGCTAAAATGGTTTCAGACGCAATAACTGCCATCCCAACAGACGAAGAAAAAAAGAAATTTGCTCTCAACACACTAGTAATCGCAACCTACAATCTTCAGCCTGTAAACAGGAACGGAATTCTTTCTTCAAAAGAAGAAACCTCCTTTAGGCAAAATGTCAGTAATATTAATCCCGAGAAAGACCTTTATAAAGATCTTGGGATAGAGAAGGGGGCGACAAACGAGGTCATTGAACAGGCCTATAAAGAAAAGGTTGCGGTGCTTGAAAAAGCGACAACATCAGAAGCTAAAGAAGAATTAAAACAAGTTGCTTATGCGCGGGAGGTTCTTACAAATCAAAACTCAAAAGCACTTTATGATGAAAAACAAATAGAACCAACCGTTTTTAAGCGACTTATTGGAAATACAATGTATCTTTCAATTAGTAAAATTTCCCCAACAACTTTACAAGAATTTGGTATTGCTGTTGATAGTGCAAGTACGACGCCAAGACTTGATAGCATGATAATTGATTTTCGAGGGAACATTGGTGGTTCTTTAGATTTCCTAAAGTACTTTCTAGGACTTTTTGTTGGGGAAAAACAATATGCGTTTGATTTGTTTCATCAAGGAGATTATCAAGTAGAACGCACAGTTTTGGCAAAATTTGATCAGCTAGAGCGTTATAAAGAAATCGCAATTTTGACCGACAACATGACGCAATCAACCGCGGAATTAACTACGGCAACTTTTAAACGTTTTAATTTAGCCGGCGTTGTTGGGGGTACTACTCGCGGATGGGGAACCGTGGAAAACACTTACCCAATTGAAACTGTTATCGGAGAAGGTGAAAAATATTCTATTCTTTTGGTAAACAACATAACCTTGCGTGACGATAATCAACCAATAGAAGGTCGTGGTGTCGATCCAGATATAGATATTAAGAATCCAAAGTGGAAAAGCGACCTCTCGAGGGTTTTTAGAAACCAATCCTTAATTGAGGCTATTTTAAAGACTGCGACAGTGGAACCATTGAGGTAGAATTTACTTTTTCTATCTTCGGGTTAAAATAGACAGATGGATAATAATACTGAAGAATTTAAGGTTTCTGGCGATGAAGTTATTAAAACTGTTAAGGACCTTGTTAAAAAGGGCAACGCTAGACGCATAATAATTAAAAACGAAGAAGGAAAAGTGTTGATTGAGGTGCCTCTTACTATTGGTGCAGTCGGGGCAATTTTGGCTCCAGCGCTTGCAGCTGTCGGCACAATTGCCGCTCTCGTGACAAAATGCACTATTGTTGTTGAGAAAAAAGCAGAATAATCTGAGGGGGTTAGTTTTAAAAAATTAATATTTTTTTAAATAACGTTTTAAGTAATCCTAAAACGTTATTTTTTAGTAAAAAAACTTCTTGTCAATATTTCATTTTTAAAATGACCTGCTATACTGCTGACTTCGTTATTGGTAAAAAAGTTTTTTCACATGCAATATACTCAAAAAATCAAAGAAGCCATCCGTGTTGCGATCAGGATTCACGAAATAGATCAAAAACAAAAACGGAAAGGCAAAGATATCCCATACATAACACACCCGCTTGTTGTTGGCCTTATTCTTGCTAGAATTTCAAAAGACGAAGATGTTGTTGTTGCTGGAATATTGCACGATACCGTTGAGGATAGCGTTGATGAAAAGAAATTTACCATTGGAATGATAAAAAAACGCTTTGGCGAAGAGGTTTCAAGGATGGTTGACGACGTTACCGAGAAAAATAGGCATGTTCCATGGCTTGAGCGTAAAAAACAGAATGTTAAGAAAATAGCCACTCTTCCTAAAAACTCGCTTTTAATAAAAGCTGCTGACACTGTGGCAAATTGTACTGAATTAATTTCCGATTTTCGTAGAGAAGGGGACGATACTTTTCGCAGATTCAATGTTCCTAAAGAAAATCTTATCGAACATTACGTTGAGATTATTGAAGCGATAAAAAAGGCTTGGCCAACACATCCTTTGCGAAGCGATCTTGATTACCACGTCTCTGAATTGAGGGCGATGTTTTAATTTTTTATGTTGCCCACGTGTTTCTGGGGAACATTGACATATTTCTACGTTTAAGGCTTAATACTCGAAGTTCTTTAATATTTTTTTGGTCATAGTTAAAAGGTACTGAATTTTTTGGTGTTTCTTAGCTATGACCAAAATGGTCTGGTCCGGCTCGTGGGTAGCGAGGGTATTAATCGGCAATTAGCCGAGAGGAGAATTTTATGGGGCGAATCAACGAACTTAACGATTTCACTCGGGGTCAACTAGACGCCGCTTTGATGAAAATCGGGCAAGATGCTGGCATGGGAACAGCAGAAGGTATCCGTGCGTTTCTTCGCGGCGAACTCTCGATTTCCTCACCACCTCGTTCGTGGCGTGAGGAAGACGGTGTCATCTACTTCAGCGTCACCCCTGATGGTGCGGACGGCGAAACTTGGATTACCTTACTAGAAGGCAATATTTTTCTTGTCGAATACTGTGCTAAAGAGGTACTCCGTTCGCCTTCTTTCAAGTCGACCAATGGCGTGACGACCGAAGTCGCTGTTCTCAAGGGAATGCTCTTCGAGGATCAATGTCGGATCACCGAGTTGATTCGCGCACATGCGGAAGCTTTCAGAACGCCCGACAAGCGCAAGCTCGAAAAGCCGAATGCTGAACTGGCTTGCCTCATTCGTCGGAAGTTCACAGATAAAGAGATCGAGGCTATGGGGCTGACATGTATTGTCGCCATGCACGAACCCATCAATGACTCCGACGGCAATCCGGGCTTGCTGAGCGCGCGCCGTGACGGCGGTGGTCGCTGGCTCAACGCGTACAACGGCAGATCTGACTGTAGGTGGGGCCGTGACCACGGGTTTGCGTTCGCCGTGTCGCAAGCCCGTCCGACTGAATGATCTTAGTCATTCGGGCGGGTTAGTTCTCAACACTAAGACTCTCTTAGCTATTAGCCCTGTTCCGATCCGTCGGAGCAGGGCTAAATTTTTTCATAAATTTTACCATATTGACAACACAGTATTTACAGTGTAGTATGGGCAAGTAACTAAATATCTCATTGGTTTTTGTTTTTGAGGGGTTTCCCCACAATACCAAGGCTCACACAAATCGGAGCTTTATCTAAAAAACTGGCGAGACATAATGGTCGCCTTTTATCGTAATGACCTATAGTTTTAAGGGTAAATAACCCTAATCTAAGCTTGTTAGCTTAGACGGGCGTTCATTTTTTTTGTGAAAATGATTTAGCCCTAAACCATTTTTATTCGGTCGGGCGTCGCGCCAGTATTATCAGGCGTGATTAGCCCTAATTAATTTGTTTTATGTATACAAAAAGTTTCAAACCTAAAGAAGGGGGTGTTAAAAAACCTTTTTCTAAAACAAGATCATCGTCTTTTAAAAAAGAAGGTTCTTATTCGTCACGACCTACATCTTCATCTAGAAGCACTAGTTCCTCATCTTCACCAAGACCAACGTCTTCGTTTAGAAGTGGTAGCTACTCTTCGGCATCAAAGCCAACTTCCTCGTTTAGAGGTGGTAGTTCTTCGTATTCATCTCGACCAGCGTCTTCTAGAAGCGGTAGTTACTCATCACGACCTAGTTCAAGCGGAAGTAGAGGGTATGGCCGTAGCGGTAGTTCTCGTAGTCAATCTCGCGGAAGTGGGATGCGTGGCGAAAGAATAGATTTTTCTAGATTTATCAATAAAGCAGTTGAAGTTTCAGAAAAAATTGAACACTTCAAACCAGAACATCAGTTTAAGGATTTTAATATTGAACAGGAGTTAAAGGATGCCATTATTAAAAAGGGCTACACCTTACCAACCCCGATTCAAGATAGAGCAATCCCGCACATAATTGATGGTTCAGATATCGTTGGTATTGCAAACACGGGAACAGGAAAGACGGCGGCATTTTTGATTCCGCTTATAAATAAGGTCCGTATTGATCCAAAGAATAATGTTTTAATTGTTGTTCCAACTCGCGAGCTTGCAATTCAGATTGACGAAGAATTAAAAGAATTTACTCGTGGAATTAAGACTGGCACAAGAATCTTTTCTGTGTGTTGTGTTGGAGGTGCAAGTATTGGAAAGCAGATTTCAGAATTGCGCTACAAAAATAATTTTATTATTGGTACTCCAGGACGCCTTAAAGATTTGATAGAGCGCGCAAAAATTAAACTTTCAGATTTTAGCACTATTGTCTTAGACGAGGCAGACAGAATGCTTGATATGGGATTCATTAATGATATGCGTTTTGTTATGGCAGGAATGCCAAAGGATCATCACACTTTGTTTTTCTCAGCGACAATTTCACCAGAGATTGAAAAGCTTATTAAAGAATTTTTACGTGAACCAGTGCGTATTTCTGTTAAGACGGGAGACACTTCAAAAAATGTTGACCAAGACGTTATTAGGGTTAGTGTTGCCAATAAAATTGAAACTCTCCACGACCTTTTAAACCAGAAGGAATTCGTAAAAGTTCTAATTTTCGGGCGAACAAAACACGGAGTGGAGAAGTTATCAAATATACTCGTAGAGCGTGGTTTTAAGGCTGAATCAATCCATGGCGATAAAAACCATGTCCGTCGTCAGCGTTCTTTGGGAATGTTTAAAGATAACCGCGTACAAGTGCTCGTCGCAACGGACGTAGCGGCACGTGGTCTTGATATTCCAGATGTGTCTCATGTCATCAATTATGATATTCCAGCTACCTACGAAGATTACGTTCATCGTATCGGTAGAACTGGACGAGGAGACAAGAAAGGGAAAGCATTAACATTTATTGAACACAAATAATATGAAACCAAATCTTACAACTTCAACAAGGACATTCCAGAAAAATGGAAAGTGGGTGGAGAAAAAACATGTAACAGAGGTGCTCGTATGTGCTTGTGGTTATAAATACATCAAGACCCGAGAGGGGCAAACAACCTGCCTTAAGTGTATGCATGTTGCAAAAAATACCAGATAAATAAATCTTAAAAATAAAAAAACGATTTCCAAAAGGAGTCGTTTTTTTTATTTTTAAACTTATCCCTCGGCAAAACGATTATAAAAGGGCATAATCTAAGTGGTTTCTAGTATTCAATATAAATAATTTAAAATATTTTTATGACGTTACATTTTGTTGAACAGTCGCCGGTTTCCCATTTTTTGTTTTCAGACACCAAGAGCGCGGCGTTATGGTTGTTGGTGCGCCTTTATTTAGGGTGGGGATGGTTCACGGCTGGTATTGATAAGATGCAAGATTCGGCGTGGTTTGGTTACAACGCCGGCGCAAAGTTAACAGGATTTTTGCAGGGGGCTCTTTCTAAAACTTCCGGCGCTCACCCTGATGTGCAGATGTGGTACGCATCTTTTTTGAATAATTTAGTAATGCCAAATGTAATGTGGTGGTCAAACGCCGTTGCGGTTGGTGAGGTTTTAGTTGGGCTTGGTTTAATGGTCGGTTGTATTGTTGGGGTTACTGCATTCTTTGGCGCTTTGATGAATCTAAACTTCTTGCTTGCCGGAACGGTTAGTATTAACCCAGAATTTCTTATCTTAGGAATCTTTTTGATTCTTGCCCGTCGCGTTGCTGGATACTATGGAGTTGATTACTTTATTTCTCCTTATTTAAGAAAATTACGTAAGAGTTAAATTAAAAACAAAATCCCGCAAAAGCGGGATTTTGTTTTTAAAGACTACCAAATTTTCACACGGTCTTTTGGTTCTCGGTATAACTTATCTCCTTTTTTCACGTTAAACGCTTCGTAGAATTCAGAAAGATTTGAAGCTGGGCCATTAACTCTAAATATTGACGGTGAGTGCGGATCGTTAATTGCTAACATTTTTTCAAATTCTGGCCTGGAATTTTCTCTTTCAAACAGAGTAACCCCAAGGAAAAATCTTTGTTCTGGGGTAAAACCATCAATATTTTTTCGTTCTGTTTTTTTGAGATGCAATTGATAAGCATCAAGGGCAATCGCAAAGCCCGCTAAATCGGCGATATTTTCGCCAGCAGTTAACCTCCCGTTTACAGAAACTCCGTCAGCAACCTTATACTTACTAAACTGCTCTATTAGTGGTTTTGTTTTTTTCTTTAGATTTTCATGGTCAGATTTTGTCCACCAGTTTTTAAGATTTCCTTTTGTGTCAAACTTAGATCCTTGGTCATCAAAACCATGGGTGATTTCATGACCAATAACCATGCCCATTGATCCGTAATTTACTGCATCATCGGCCTCTTTGTTAAAAAATGGTGGTTGGAGGATTGCCGCAGGGAACACGATTTCATTCATAGTTAGACTACAATATGCATTTACGGTTTGTGGACTCATGTGCCACTCTTTTCTATCTACTGGTTTTTTTATTTTTTTAACCATACGATGATGCTCAAAAGTAGAAATACGAATTACATTTCCAAGATAATCACCCTCATCTATACGTAAGCCGTGATAAGATTTCCATTTGTCTGGATAGCCAATTTTTCTGTTCATAGCGTGTAATTTTTTTAACGCCATTTTTTTTGTTTTTGGTCCCATCCAATCAAGTTTTTTTATTCTTTGTTCGTATGCGATAAATAAATCGTCCACCATAGAACTCGCTTTCCTCTTTGTTTCGCCGTCAAAATATTTTTTAACATATATTTTCCCCATCAATTCACCAAGACTCCCATTTACAACAGAAAGAACTTGTCGCCATAAGGGTTTCATTTCTTTTGTGCCCAAAATTACTTTTCCGTAAAAATTGAAATTTTCTTTCAAGAAGGACTCAGAAAGGAAGCCAGATGCAGCCGTTACTAAATGCCATTTAAGATACATTTGCCAATCATAAATTGGAACTTTTTTAATTTCCTGATTTACTTTTGTGAAAAACTTAGGCTGACAGACTACAAGAGTGTTTGGTGTGTCTATTCCGATAATTTTAAAGTACTTTACCCAGTTTATTTCCGGAGAAAGGTTTTTAAGTTGAGCTAAACTTTTTTTGTTGTAAATTTTTTCAACATCATGAATATCTTCTTTACTCATTGACGCTTCGGCGAGGCTATATTCAATTTTGTAAACCTTTTTCGTTAGTTCGTTTATTTCTGTTTTTTTAACACCAAAAAGCGCGAACATTGTTTTCATGTGTAGATGATAGGCATTTCTTACACGTTTAGATTCTTTGTCGTCTTTAAGGTAGTAGTCTTTGTCTGGCATACCAAGGCCACCTTGCCCAAGATAGACGGTATTTTTGTCTCCGTTTTTCAAATCTTGGTCAACGTCACACCACCACAGTAGACTTAATCCGATTTTATGAAATTCTGCGACACAAATAAGAAGGTCATCTATTGTTTTAATAGCATCAACCTTTTTTAAATAGTTCTCAATTGGCTTCAATCCAAGACGGTTGCGTTCTTTTAGATTCATCCCCGAGCGGTAAAAATCTCTAATCATCTGCTCGGGGCTACCGACAGGAATCCTCTTTTGCTTATCAAGTTCTTTGAGTATGAGTTTCAGTCTTTTTTCTGTTTCGTAACGCAAAATGGTAAAAGAACCCCACCGAGATTCCGTTTTTGGAATTGGGTTTTTCTTGAGCCAGTTACCCCCTGCGTAATGATAAAAATCGTCTTGCGGGCGCACATTCTTATCCATGTCTTTTGGGTCAAATCCCCACGATTTTTTCTTCATGCGAGAATAGTACATGAATTTTTTGTCTCATGCTATATTTTCCCTTATATATAAGGTTGTACGGAAACCCCCATTTTTAATGAAAACTAAATCTAAAAATTCAAAAAAAAGCGTTTATCTTTTTTATAAGGAAGAAAACACACGGGCCGTTAAATGTTCTAAAAAAATTAAAGAATGGCTTCTTGGTAAAAATATACCGATAGTTGACGAGATACTTAAGGCTGATGCAGTTATTGTTTTAGGTGGTGATGGAACAATTTTGGAAGCTGCTCGGGCGCCAAAAGCCAAGAATGCAATCATTGTTGGTCTTAATCTTGGTAACGTTGGTTTCTTGGCGTCGGTTCGTGAAGAAAGTAATTTTTTGAAAGCGTTAGAAAAGTTTTTTAAGGGGGAATATAAACCAGTTAAAAGGACGATGCTTTTAACAGAGGTGACGCGCCAAGGGAAAAAAGTTTTTTCGGCAACCGCATTGAACGAAGTTTTGGTAAGTAATTTACTAGGGGTGGTGGAGCTTGAAGTTTCTATTGGCGGTTATGGAATACAGTCTGTGAGGGGAAGTGGTGTTTTAGTTTCAAGCGCAACTGGTTCTACTGCTTATAATCTTTCAGCCCACGGCCCGATTGTTTCTCCCGATATACAGTGTCTTGTAATCACGGAATTACTTGACCACGGGTTACCAACACCAAGTATTGTTATAAAACCAGAACACAAAGTAAAAGTGGTGATTGGCAATTTTAGGGAGCACCGTCTTTTGGCGAGTGTTGATGGCAGGGAGTCTATTGATGTTTTACTTCAAGCTGATGGCGACACAACTTTTCCCTTGAAAAAGAACGACGTTGTCTCAATTTCCGGATCGCCGTATTTGGTTACTTTTGCCGAGCTTGAAGATAGCTATTTTTTCAAGAGTTTAAGAGAAAAATTCTCTTTTCGATAGTGGTATAATAAGGTTTCTGTAGCTTAAAAATGAAAAAAAGATTTTTATATTTAATAGTTGCTAGTATTTTGTTTTTCATTGTTTTAATACCGGTTCCTAGCTATGGGGCAACAGGAACAACACTAACTAAATCTACTAAACCGCTTAAAAGCACCCTTGAGGTTTCTGGATGGATTCCTTATTGGAGAAAAGCGACTGGTACTGCTGATGCTTTAGTGCACATCGATTCTTTTACTGAGATAAATCCTTTTGGATACACAATGAAAAATGATGGTACTTTAAACGACACAGCAAAGATGGACGAAGAACCTTGGCTTACTTTAAGAGCGGAAGCGAAAAAGAAAAAAATCCGTTTTATTCCAACAGTTATGTCGAGCAATTCCGAGATGTTGCATCGCATTCTTTCAAATCAAAAAACACGAATTGCTCTTGAGGACGAAATCGCCAAGTTGGTTAAAGAAAAAGGATTTGATGGTATAGATATAGATTTTGAAGGGAAGAAGGCAGAAACAAAACCATATTTCGCGACTTTTTTGAAAGGGCTCTATATGCGTATGGGCAATAAATGGGTGATGTGCACTATTGAAGCGCGTACTCCGCTTGATTCACGATACGATAATATTCCCAAAGACATCCGCTATGCCAATGACTTCGTTGCGATAAATAAATATTGCGACCGAGTTAGGTTTATGACTTATGACCAAGGAACAATTGATATTGTTTTAAATCGCGCTCGTACCGCTCCTTATATACCAGTTGCTGATCCAGCTTGGGTAGAGAAATCAATAAAGCTTGCAATGAAAGATATTTCTAAAAAGAAAATATCAATAGGTATCGCTACTTATGGTTATGAATATAAAGTGACAAAGTTGTCAGAATACGGATATCGTTACGATTTACAATGGGCATTTAATCAAAAATATGCAATTGATCTTGCTGCTTCTCTCGGCATAACACCGAAACGTAATTCTTCCGGAGAAATCGGCTTTATTTATACACCGGTAGAAACGGTTCCACCTGTACAACCAAGTAACAACCCAGATCAGAACATCCCAACTTCAACGGTGGCTCAAAATCAACCTAGTAGTTTAGTTAAAGAATCGGTGAATATTGTTTGGTGGAGTGACGCCGAAGCGATTAAGACTAAAATTGATTTAGCAAAGAAACTCGGAGTGCGTGGTATTTCAATATTTAAAATAGACGGCGGGGAAGATCCTTTAATGTGGGATTATCTCAAATAAACTTTTGTCGCAGTGGAAAAGTAATTCGCAAAAATAAGTTGAGGGGTATACTATTAATAGTGTTAGGCGGCTACAGTCGTGTGGCGCTTTAATCGTTATACATTTGTTTAAAAATTATGGAACCAAAAAATAATTATAGAAATTTAATAATAGGAGCAGTTGTTTTGGCGGTAGTGGGTTATTACTTTTTTCAAAGTAGAGATGTTGTAGCCCCAGTGCAAGATGAATCAGTTTCTGGTATTTCAACTAGTACTAATGGTACAACAGCAAAAACGCAGGCAACAAAGACTACCGCAAGTACACCAAAAAGTGGAACTGCTTTGCCAACGATGACTAAGGAGGGATATTACCTAGTCAGTTATACAGATAAAGGGTTTGTTCCTAAGACACTTGAGATTAGCGCAGGTAAGTCAGTTAGGTTTGTTAACAATGCAAGCAAGGCAATGAGAATTTTTGCTGACGACAAGACGAGCTCTCTTTATAACGAAATGAATCAAAGCAAAACCGTCGGACGCGGTGGAATTTATGATTTCACGTTCGTTTCTGCTGGGACATGGGCCTATCACAATGAAAACAATACGGCTGATAAGGGGGTAGTTGTGGTTAAGTAGTTTTTGAAGACATAAATAGCTATGGAAAAAATTTGGAAATATTTACCAAGAATATTATCGACGCTACTTTTAGTTGGGACGATTTTTGCTTGGACTACGGTTTATTCTGATTTTCAGAAATTCTATGGATTTGAGGGGACTGTCTTTAAGGTGACAGACTGTGTGATACCAAATCCAGTCACGACACCATGTTTTTATGGAGCATTTGCTTTTTTGGGCGCATTTATTTGGTCTTTGTATTTGAATAAGATGAGCGAAGAACAAAAAAGAAAGCAAGAACACTTTATGGCGTGGTTTCTCTCCGGGGCAACAGTTTTTGCTTGGAGTAACTTCCTCCCAGATTTAATTGCGTTTTATTCAAGCGCTGGACTCCCTGTGCGCGGATGTTCAGGGCAATTAATAACGAGCCCATTTACAACCCCGTGTTTTGTCGGGTCAGTTATTTTTTTGATTTCTCTAATTGTTGGTCTTTTGATTTACCTTAGAAATAAAGAAACGACACTTAGTTAAGTTTTTAAAAATATTTTCTTAATTATTTTAATTGAGCCTGTTTTTTCGTGCGTTCAGATATCTCCTCTGCTACAATGTCGCGCATGGAAAGCGAACTTATTTCTTTTTCAAACCACAAAAAAGAAACTCTCCGTGGAATTTTCAAACGAGCCCCAGGGAGTACGGGGGTAATTTTTGCCCACGGTTTTGGTAGGACCTCCATGGAGCCAAAGTTCAAAAATATTGCCAACAAATTGGAAGGCAAGGAGAATCTTTTCTTTTTTGATTTTTCTGGATGTGGGCTATCTGAGGGGTCTTTTGAAGATATTACCGCAGATAAGCTCGCCAAGGAGCTTTCATGCGCCGTTTCTGCGTTTCGCGATAGGGTCCCAAGACTAAAAAGTATCCGGTTGGTTTCTCATAGTTTTGCTTGTGCTGCAACAATTATTTTATGCGCACGAGAAAAAGATGTTTTTGACAAAATTGTATTTTTGGGACCAGCCCTTAACATGAGTGAGATTTTAAAATATTCCTTTGTAAGACGACGTAATCCCGGCGGGAAAATTAACTGGTCAAACTATAAAAAACATTTTGATTTGCGGGCATATCAACGCGAAATGAAGAAAGATAAGCAAATGACTTATTCTCATTTTATTTCTAATCTTCACTATCTTGAAAATAAAGATAGAGATTACCGAGAATTAATGGGAATAATTCCAAAAGAAAAACTACTTATTGTTCAGGGTGATAGCGACAGGTCAATCCCACTTGAAAGTCAGGGCGCTTATTTAAAGAATTTTAAAACGATATTAGTTAAAGGAGGGGATCATGATCTTGAAAGACCTGATGTGGTTGCAAAATACTTACCGCAAATAGTTTCTTTCCTGTCTTCTTAATGTATAAAAACGGCGGAGCGCGAAATGTTGACAAATACTGCGTTTAGGTGTATAGTACTAGAGAGGTTCTTTGAATTATAACTTGCGTTTGCCACAGCAGAAAGTGGCTTAATATATAGGCCTTTTTCTGCTATGGCAAACCTTCGCACGAAGGAGCCCTCTAGTACACAAGGAGAAAGACAATGGGACAAATCACCATCGACCAATCCCATCAGGTTCTTGCCACTCTGGCTGTGAATACTGACTGGACAACGATTGACTTCACGAACTCGGGGCTTCAGGATTTCATCGTTCGCAACCCGAAGGAAGCTGGCAGACAGTTCACGGCGTTCCTCAAGAACGGCGGGAAGGTCCTCGTCGGCGAACCGAAGGTCATCACCATCAAACGTGGTCGCTTCAATCCAACCGAGTTCATCGGACAGGGCTGGAGCATCATTACGGACGAGACGGACACTCGTTCCACGGCGCTCACCGAACTGGACCTCACCAAGATTCAGCAGGTGACGATGCTCAAGAGCGGCGAGACGTACGTGAAGGGCGAGGAGAAGCTCAGGCGTCTGAAGAAGTCGGGCAACATCCGACTGGACGCCGACGTCTTCCACACGCTGTGGGAGAACCAGCATCTCATCCCCGAGTCGTGGAAGGAGAAGGTGAACGGGAACACTCGGTTCATCTACTTTGACGGCACGGTCCTTCGGGACTCGGACGGTAGCCGTTACGTTCTGTACCTGTATTGGAGTGACGGTGCGTGGAACTGGTACGTGGGTTGGCTCGGCAACGACTGGTACGATCACAACCCGTCTGCCGTTCTCGCAAGTTAGTACTCGGGCTTTGGTCATTGGCACTTTTTGGAGCCTTTGACCTTTGTCTTCGGACCCTGCATCTGCTTACACAGATGTGCAGGGTCTTTTCGTATATAAAAATATCTATATAATAATTTGTGGCAGTAGGTGGATATCAGTGCGTGTTTACGGATGCGTACCACCGAACCCAGTATCCTTATATCCAGAGTATTTGAGATTACGGTTTCAGATAGCGTGGTGTATGTCAGACACTTCAAAAAATGAAGCTACTTGGTATAGCGTATTAAGGCATTACAATGCCGAAGACAGTGGAACACCCACAGACAACCTTGAGAGTATTCGAGGGGTGGTGATATGGATGATGTGCTATACAATCCTTCGGAACTCGGACGGTAACCGTTACGTTCTGTACCTGTATTGGAATGACGGTGCGTGGAACTGGAACGTGAATTGGCTCGACAACGACTGGAACGATAACAACCCGTCTGCCGTTCTCGCAACTCTCTTCATTTCTCTCCGGCTTTCGCTGGAGAGTTTTGTTTTGTGCGTCTTTAAATTTTTAATATTTGTGTTATAGTATTTTGGTCTTGAACTGGGCAGTCGCCACGTGAGATAATTGCGCAATATGTATTACGTATATGTGTTGAAAGGCCCCAAGCAGTTTTATATAGGTTCCACCAACGATTTAAAAAGGAGATTTGCCGAACATCAATCTAATAAGTCTCTTTCGACGAAAAATCGTGGACCGTGGAGACTTGTATATTACGAAGCGTCTATATCAAAATCTGACACTTTGATTCGAGAGAATTATTTAAAAACTGCTTGGGGCAGACGATACTTAAAAAATCGTATAAAAAATAGTGCATAGTTATCTCACGTGGAGGAAAGTCCGAACACTTCCGGTCTAACCTTTGGGCGACCGGAGAAGGGTAGCGGGTAACGCCCGTCGTCCAGCACTTATTTTGTAGTTTGGAAACTTCTAAGTTGCAAAATAAGTGCTGGATAGAGGTGCGAGCAGTGACGTCGATGCCGAAAGGCTAGACCTCCCACGTGGAGGAATCCCATAGAAATATGGGAGTGAAACGGCTAAATCCTTACTTAAGTGCAAGGCCGTGCCCCGTGGGATAAAAGATTCCGATTTTATTAATAATACCCTGTTAATTTACAGTTTCAGTATTGTTACGTAGTTCGGAATTTGTTATCCCATGGGGAGTGCCGCTTGAGCCCGTGAGTAATCACGGGCCTAGATAAATGACTGTCGTCCAGCACTTATTTTGTCATTTGGAATCTTCTAAGTTGCAAAATAAGTGCTGGATACAGAATTCGGCTTATAAGTTCAGGACAAGCAAAAAAGCCCTAATATTTAGGGCTTTTTTGCTTGTCCACTTTTTATCAACCGATAAAATTGTGTGTTATTAGAAATTTCTTATATAATACGGAGCACTTAATTAATAAATTTTTAACAAACTTTCATTTCATGCAAGGAATAAAAAAACTGTTTTCTTTAGAGGTTTTACCGTTTAGTTTATTAGTTGGACTCGTTTTTCTTTTACCGGTCTTCTTTTTGTCGGTAGCTGGAATTTCTCTTGATGTTGGTAAGGGTGTTTTTGCTGTCGTTCTCATTGTTGCCTCAATGGCTTTGTGGTTGGTTGGTCGCATGGTAGACGGTAAAGTTGTTGTGCCGAAAACACTTCTTGTTTTATTTGCTGCGTTACTTCCTCTTGAATATTTGATTTCAGCTGTTACTTCAAAGGTTCCAGCTGTTTCACTTTTTGGACAAGGATTTGAAGTGGGAACATTTGCTTTTACTTTCGTGATGTTCATTCTTCTTTTCCTAACCTCAATCTTGGTTAGCTCAAGAGACAAGGTTTTTACAGTTTACGTTGCTGCAATAGCATCCTTTTTAGTAGTGGCGCTTTACCAAGCCGTTCGTTTGTTTGCCGGGGCAGACACTCTTACTTTTGGTGGAACTTTCTCTGGTGTTCTCGCTAATACTGTTGGTAAGTGGAACGATTTGGGCGCATTTTTCGGAATGATAGCAATTCTTTCAATGATAACGCTTGAAACACTACCTCTTAAGGGTTTTGTTAAATATCTAACCTACCTATCGCTTGCTGTTTCAATCTTCTTTTTGGCGATTGTTAACTTCAGTTTTACCTGGATAGCTCTTGCTGTAATTGCGGTGACGGTTTTTGTTTTTGCAATTTATCTAAACAAAAGTGAAAATCCTTCATCTGGGATTGAAGGTGGTTCTGTTTTGCCGATAAAAAATAAAATCCCGATGGTGGCCCTTGTTGTTCTCTTGATTTCACTCTTTTACGTTTTTTCTGGAGATAAAATCGGTGGTTTTTTGCCAACACAATTTAACGCTTCACAAGTAGAAGTTAGGCCATCGTGGAGTGCAACCTTTGATATTGTAAAAGGCGCGCTTTCCGATAATTTATTCCTAGGTAGTGGGCCCAACCGTTTTGCATCAGAATGGGCACTACATCGCCCAGCAGTTTTAAACGAGACAATCTTTTGGGCAACTGACTTTAACGCTGGAATCGGCCTTATTCCATCTTTTGCTGTTACAACTGGAATCTTGGGTATTTTGGCTTGGATTTTATTCCTCGGATTCTTCTTGTTCCGTGGTATCAAGAGCATTCTTATGTTTGATATAGGGCGTACAGCTCAATACTCAATCCTTTCTTCGTTTTTGTTGGCGGTATACCTATGGCTCTTTGCAATCTTCTATGTTCCAAACGTAGTTATCTATACGCTGGCGTTCTTGATGACTGGTGTTTTTATCGCAACGTTAGTAAACGAGGGGGTTATTAAAACATATCAAATCTCGCTTTTGGGTAGTCCAAAGATTGGGTTTGTTTCAGTTCTTGTTTTGATAGCTCTTACAATTTCCTCCGCTGCTTTAGGTTATGTCTTTGTTGAAAAAGCAATTTCATCTATCAATTTCCAGAAAACTATTCAGGCTTTGAATACAGATGGAAATTTTGATAAGGCAGAAGTTGGTTTGATTAAGGCATCGCAGTTTTCAGAGAGTGACCTTTATTACCGCTCCCTTTCACAGGTTTATCTCGTTAAGTTGAACAATTTATTCCAACAGAAAAACATTTCGGAAACAGAAGCAAAGTCTCAATTCCAATCAATACTTGGTAATGCTATTGATAACGCTAGAAGTGCTCGAGACTATGACGCAACAAATTACGCAAACTGGATGAACCTAGCTTCGGTTTACGAATCAGTTGTTCCACTAGGCGTCACTGGTGCTTACGACGAAGCAAAAAAAGCTTACGACCAGGCTGCATTACTAAATCCACAAAGCCCGTTAGTTTATTTGACATTGGCTCGACTCGAAGTTTCCAACAAAGACAACAAAGCAGCCCGTGAGAACTTAAACAAGGCGCTTGCCCTTAAAGGTAATTATACAGACGCGTTATTCTTCCTTTCACAGCTTGAAGCAGGAGAGGGTAATATTGCAGAAGCTATTGCGAAAGCAGATCAGGCATCGCTACTTTCTCCAAACGATGTTGGTTTGTTCTTCCAGTTGGGGCTTTTGAAATACACCAACAGAGATTACAACGGAGCTATCGTTTCTCTTGAGCGTGCTGTAGCACTCAATACAAATTACTCAAACGCAATGTATTTCCTTGGGTTAAGTTACGATAAAGTTGGAAGAAAAGCTGATGCAATTGCTCAGTTTGAAAAAGTTGAATCCCTAAACCCAGAGAATCAGGAAGTTAAAAATATTCTTATAAATCTCAGGGCTGGAAAGAGTGCCTTAACTGATGTTCCTCCTCCTACTCCAGAAAAGAAGAGTACTCCTCCAGTAAAGGACACAAATTAATATTAATTAACAATGGTTCTTGTCTAAATGGTTAAAAGAATCATCAATGTTTTAAATAAAGAAGTAGGCGGTCTACATGAGGCCGCTTTTCTTCTTGGGTTCTTTGCTGTCGCATCTCAAGTTTTAGCGCTCTTGCGTGACCGTTTGTTCGCTAATTATTTTGGCGCGGGAACCGAGCTTGATGTTTATTACACTGCGTTCCGTATACCAGATGCGCTCTATGTTGTAATTGCTTCGTTTGTATCGGTGTCGGTTATTATTCCGTTCCTTTCTAAAATGGAAGGAGATGAGAATAAGGCAAAACGTTTTGTCTCTGAAATATTTACCATTTTTTCTATAGTGATGGCTGTTTTCAGTTTCGCGATGTTTTTCCTAATTCCATACCTCGCTCCTTTTATAGCTCCTGGTTTTTCCAAAGAACAACTCGACTCACTTGTTTTGTTATCAAGAATACTTTTGTTATCGCCATTTATTCTCGGGTTATCAAACAATATTTTTGGTAGCATCACTCAGTTTTATAAAAGGTTTTTTGTTTATGCCCTTGCCCCGGTTTTATACAACCTAGGAATTATTTTCGGTGTTTTTTCCTTTTATCCGGTTTTTGGGATGAAAGGTCTTGCTTTCGGTGTTATTTTGGGCGCATTGCTTCATGTTTTGATTCAAATACCGATTGCTATTCAAAACGGGTTTACTCCGAGGTTTGTTAGAAAAATAGACTGGAAAGATATTTTTGAGGTTGTGACTGTGTCTTTACCACGAACAATAACTCTCTCTGCTAATCATCTTGTTTTGATTGCTCTTGGGGCCATTGCTTCAACGATGTATATCGGCTCTGTTTCTATTTTTAATTTCTCGTTTAATCTACAATCAGTTCCTCTTGCGACAATCGGAGTTGCGTATTCAATGGCGGCATTTCCAATGCTCGCAGCTTTTTTTACGCGCGGGGAAAAAGAAAGATTTATGGAACATATGGTGATTGCTCTTCGACACATAATCTTCTGGGCAGTTCCAATTACGATTCTTTTCATTGTTCTTCGCGCGCAAATAGTTCGTACTATTTTGGGTTCAGGTGCTTTTAGTTGGAATGATACTCGTCTTACTGCGGCTGCTCTCGCCCTCTTCTCTCTTTCGGTGCTTACCCAGAGTTTGACAGTGTTGTTCTCTCGCGGTTATCACGCCTCAGGAAACACCAGAAAACCACTTTTCATTAATTTGTTTTCAAGTGTTTGTGCTATCGGTGGCGCTTTTTGGCTTACAATTGTCTTTGAGAAAACTCCCGAATTTCGTTATTTCATAGAGTCTATTTTGAGAGTTGATCAAATTGATGGAACTGCTGTTTTGATGTTGCCTCTTGCGTATTCTATTGCTTCTATTATGAATGCATTTTTGCATTGGATTATTTTTGAAAGAGATTTTGAAATGAATCTTTCTTTAATTATAAGAAAAACTCTTTTTGAGAGTTTCTCGGCGTCGGTGTTTATGGGTTTCGTCGCTTATAACTGTTTAAATATTTTTGCGTTAATTTTAAATACAGAGACGGTTATTGGAATTTTCCTTCAAGGATTTTTGTCTGGAATAATTGGTATTATCGCGGGGGTTATTATTTTGAGGATTTTAAAAAATGACGAAATTAAAGATATTTCAATTGCTTTGCATAAGAAATTCTGGAAGGTAGATGTTGTAGCTCCGGCTCAAGAGGAGCTCTGAAGCTAGGAGGTTAGGGAGTTAGCTCTTAGCTTCATTAGGCTTCATTAGCGAGAAAGAGCGATAAATTTTAATCTGGTTCAAACTTATCATTCTAGTATTTTGCAAAATACTAGAATGATAAGTTTGAAAAGAAAAATTCCTCCCGGTGAGGGGAGGAATTGAGGGTGCCGAATGTGATTCGGCTAATTCATTTCGCTTTTGCGGGAACGAGCTTGAGCCACCGGATTGAAACGAACTCGTAGTTGACGAAGCCGAGTACTGCCCCGACGACCGCACCGAGGACGGCGCTTCCGAGGGAGAAACCGACGACAGCACCAAGCGTTGCGTCGACGAAACAGAGCGTTCGGCGTTCGGAATGAACGTAAACGAAAGTCCGCACGACGAAACGCCAGGTCTCCCTGCAGAGGAAATAGGCTAGCGTGACGATGGCGTCCATGATGCGCGCCTTATTTTCCCAGAGATACTCGCCGACACCGCAAAGCGTGTGCGCGAAGAGCCACAACAGAAAAAACGGCAGGATGATTGGGTTGCCGTATTTGAAGACGAGCAACCCCATGGACATATCACGAGAGAGAAATTCTTGGTACGAGCCTTTTGTGTCGTAGTCCAATTTTTGCCAGTATTTTTTCTTGTTGGTGAACGGCCAGAAAAGCGCGCCGACGACCAACATGGTCGTAACAAGATAGAAACCGACCCCCACCCCAGAAATGAGACTGTGAACCACAGGCTCATTTTCTGGGGCGGGCCACTCGAGGTAAGAAAATATTGCGTGGGACATCAAGGCGAAAGACGTTGCGAGCGCCAAAAGCCCCAACACCGACGCAGCCGTCGCTTTCCAATACAGCGGATATCGCTTCCATGTGGTTGCCCTATGGTACGCACTAGCGACATTGCCGGCGCTTACGCGATACGAACGGGCGACACCGGCGCAGAAGTTCTGGAAGTCCACCGCACAGTAGGCAACAAGACCGCCGAAGATCGCGCCGACACCCCAGAAGTACGAGCCGTACTCGAAGCGCGCCGAGATTTCAATGGCGCTTAAGGCACCAATAAAGGCGCCAAGAGCACAGGCAAACATTACGGACAAAGATTCCTTTTTCATGGTGTTCCTCCATTCGTTTAGGTTGTGACTCACTAACAAAGAGCCGATTTAACACGTTTACTGTCTCGTAACGTATAACGTTTACAGATCTTTGTCAACGCACCAAAAAAGTATGCTAAAATACGGCTCAATTTATGAATTTAAAACATATTCGAAATTTCAGCATTATTGCGCACATTGATCACGGCAAATCGACTCTTGCTGATCGTTTACTTGATGCGACTCATACAATTGAAAAACGTAAAATGCGTGACCAGGTTTTGGACCGTATGGACCTTGAAAGAGAGCGCGGTATAACCATAAAAATGACCCCTGTTCGCATGGATTACGCCCTAAACGGCGAATCATACGTATTGAACCTAATCGACACTCCTGGACACATTGATTTTTCATATGAAGTCTCACGGGCTCTTCAGGCGGTGGAAGGGTCTTTGCTTTTAGTTGATTCAACTCAAGGTGTGCAGGCTCAAACTTTAACTACCCTTGCGATGGCGCGAGAGCTTGGAATTAAAATTATTCCAGTTGTGACAAAAATTGATTCCCCAATCTCTCGCGTTGATGATGTTAAGCGTGAAGTTATGACCCTGCTTGATTGCAAAGAAGAAGATATCTTGGCAGTTTCTGGTAAAACAGGAGAGGGTGTTGCTGAACTTTTGAAAGTGGTAATAGAACGTATTCCACCACCAAGTGATAAGTACAGAGAAAAAAATAATTTTAGAGCATTAGTTTTTGATTTTGAATACTCAAACCATCAAGGGGTTATTGTTTATGTAAGAGTTTTAGACGGTGAAATTAAAAAAGGAGATGACCTTTCTTTTTGTGAGGCCAAGGAAAGATTTATTGCCTCTGATGTTGGTATTTTTACTCCAGAAAAAAAATCTGCAGAAAAAATCTCAGCGGGGGAGATTGGTTATATTGTCACTTCAATTAAGAAGCCTGGTATTGCTTCCGTCGGAGACACGATCACTCTTACAAAAAATCCACTACCAGCGCTTCCTGGATATCAAAATCCACGACCAGTTGTATGGGCATCGCTTTACCCAGAAAGTCAGGATGATTTTGATTTATTAAAAGAATCCCTCGTTAGACTTAAGCTTTCAGATTCATCACTTTCTTTTGAAGAGGAGGTTTCCGGTTCGCTCGGGCGCGGTTTTAGGTGTGGTTTTCTTGGAATGCTTCACTTGGAAATTGTTACTGAAAGATTAAGAAGAGAGTTTAATCTTGAACTTATAGTTACTTCGCCATCTATTAATTACGAAGTTGTTTATCAAAGTGGGAAGCGCGAGAAAATTTATTCGCCACACCTTTTTCCGAGAGACGGAACATACACAGAAGCCTTTGAGCCATGGGCTTCCATAACATTAATTACGCCACCAGATTATGTTGGGGGAATTATGCAACTTCTTTATGAACACGAAGCGGAGGTTGGGGAGTCGAGTATTTTCGGCGATAATCGTGTTTCAATCAAAGCCCGCGTACCACTTCGCGAGCTGATGAGAAACTTTTTTGATGAATTGAAAAGCGTTTCATCAGGATTTGCCTCACTTTCTTATGATATCGATGAAATGCGTAAGGCTGATGTGACGAGGCTTGATATTGTGGTTGCGGAAGAAATTGTGCCAGCATTTACCCGTGTTATCTCGCGTAGAAGGGCCCAGGAAGACGCTGAAAAGGCTGTTGAGAGATTACACCAAATCCTCCCAAGACAGCTTTTTGAGGTCAAAATACAAGCTACAGCGCTTGGTAGAATACTCTCCTCTAGAAGCCTAAAAGCGCTTAGAAAGGACGTTACTGGATATCTTTATGGTGGCGATATTACACGAAAGATGAAGCTTCGAGAAAAGCAGAAAAAAGGTAAGAAGAGAATGAAGGCAGGCGGAAGAGTCAATATTCCAAAAGAGGTATTTCTTAATATGATGAAAAACCAGTAGTAGGACTTACGCAAATGGCACATTTCTTTGTTGCACTTCGCAAAATGTCGTTCAATGTGCATTAGCACAGCTCACTCCATTTTGTTTGTGCTCCTAGAACTGCACTCATTTGCGTAAGCCCTAGGCAATGTTTTGGTTAGAGGGCTGGGGCGATATACAAAAGAATCATACTTACGATAACTAGTAGGCTTAGTATTATCCATGTGATACGGACAGCTTTGCGGTTTTCTTTGTTGAACATCATATAATATATAAAGTTTAATTAAGAGTATAATATCAGAAAATGCTTGAATTTCAAGACAAAAAAAGATTTAGAAGAATTCTGTATTCTCGGGTTACTTTTGTTTTGGTTTTTATTCTTTGCGTTTTTGTTGGTAGAGCAGCGGTTAGTATGTATAAAAGCGATAGTCTAACCGGGGAGAAAAGAAAGATAGCCGAAGATGAGTTGGTGGCGGTCAG
Organism: Parcubacteria group bacterium LiPW_30; assembly: GCA_007375595.1. Lineage (GTDB taxonomy): Bacteria > Patescibacteriota > Minisyncoccia > Phycocordibacterales > VMEP01 > VMEP01. Next base: position 368,490 of record VMEP01000001.1, read on the forward strand.
GGCGCGGGAAAATTCGTTAAAGGCGCAAATTATTAGTCTTAAGACAGAGAGGGGGGTTGAAGAGGAGCTTAGGGGGAAGTTTAGGGTTGTTAAAAACGGAGAAGGGGTTATTATTGTTGTTGATCAGGAAAAAAAAGAGGCAACGACCACAAAATCTGGCTTTGCCAATTTTTTTAAATGGTTTTTAAAATAAGTTTTAGTTTTGTGAGATAAAAAGCGAGTATAGTTTAGTGGTAGAATGACTGCTTCCCAAGCAGTAGATCGGAGTTCGATTCTCCGTACTCGCACATTATAAAAAATACCCCATCTTTGCGGGGTATTTTTTATAATGACGAGGGGGATCGAAAGCCGGAGGCAGACGTGCCGAGGCGGGGTCGCGCAAATTTCTAGCAAGAAATTATGCGTGACCGATTCTCCGTACTCGCACGAATTCTTGTTAAAAACTTGATTATGGTTATTTTGTATTATTTTCGTGTAGATTTGTGTTTTGGCTTTATGATATAATCAGCGTCCATTAGAAATTAACGGGTGTGGAATATGAATCCCGTTAGAGGCCGCGGTCGCGCGGGATGGGAAATAAATAATATAAGAAGTAGAAGTACGATTTATAAGTTTAATTAATTTGCAGGAAGTGGATTGACCGCGACCTGCCTCTAAACGGGATGAAAAAAGTCACTATTTATAGCACTCCAACTTGCGTTTATTGTAATATGGCAAAAAGCTATTTTCAGGAAAAAAATGTTCCTTACGAGGAGTTCAATGTTGGGCAAGATTTTGAAAAACAAAAGGAAATGATTGAATTAACTGGTCAGCGTGGTGTGCCAGTAATTGTTATAGACGGAGAAGCAATAGTTGGTTTTAATAAACCAAGGGTTCAGGAGCTGTTGGGTTTATAGGTTTAGATAATTCAGGGCGGAATCGGTCACGAATAAAATTTTGCTAAATTTTTGCGCTGTCACAGATATTTTCCTGCTGGAAAATTCTGCGACCCCGACTCGGCTCGACAGCCTCCGTCTCTCAATTGCTTCACTTATCGCAATTGAGCCCGCCTCGCGCCGTCGCGCTCCGGCCGGCACCATGTAAAAACACTCACTTATGTGAGTGTTTTTACATGGTGCCCTCGGCAGGAATCGAACCCACAATTACCCCTTAGGACGGGGTAGTTATATCCATTTAACTACGAGGGCGCTTTAAAACCATACCATATTAAGATGTTTTTGGTTGTTGATTATCGCCATTGTTTATTTTTATTTAGTATTGTATAGTTTGGGCTGATTTTCCATTTAATTTAAAGAAAGGTAGGTGGAAAAGTTCTTTGAGCTTAACGAGCTTTGGAGGTTTTGTTTTCAAAAACATACAAAAAGGAAAGAGCTATGCAACAAGTGCAAACTGTATCCAAAAAGAAGGCCAAGCCAGCCTTCGGCAGGAAATCTTCCGCTCGGGCTGATCATTTTTTCGACCGGCATTCGCCGGTCGAAGCTCGGCCAGTGGTGGCGTACTCGCCGGGATTTGCGGCGAGGCACATGGTTCCAGTACGCGTCGGAGAAAACGGGCACATCACCGCCAGTGTTTCCGAACTTTGCGGTTTTTTGCGCAATGGCAACGCATCGGTTATCGGCGTGAAGAAGATGGTCGAAGTCGAAATCATGCGCGGGAAGCGAATGCGTGTTGTCACGCGCGAAGTGATTGACCCCGGTCCCAACTGCGATGTCGTCGTTTTCACGAACATGACGACGCCACATTGCTACGCCCTGAAGTCTCAGGTCAAGAGCGGCCTATAAGAAGGGAGGCCCAAGATAAAAGGCGCGCTTTAATACAGCGCGCCTTCGATATTTATCACTATTTATCTATATGCTATAGTATTCCCCATGGACCAGGAATTACGCGATTTACTTGAAAAGAATCTTCAAATATCAGAGGAGAATAACGAGCTTTTAAGGAAATTATACCGTTCTCAAAAATGGTCTCAGTTTATGAGTATTATGTATTGGGTGCTTATAATAGGTATTACTTTTGGAACGTATTACTATCTTCAGCCATACATAGAAACGCTTTTAGGAACATACATTGATTTAATGAGTGGGATTGATACGATAAACCAAAAAAGTCAGTCACTCCCAAACATGAATACGATTAGTGATTTTCTAAGAGGAATAAGTGCTCCTAAGTAAGAAATAAATATGCCGAGGTAGCTCAGTTGGTAGAGCATTTCCCTGAAGAGGAAGGGGTCGCCGGTTCAAATCCGGCCCTCGGCACACGAACAAAGTGAAGTGGGATGAGGGAACGAGTGAACTGCTTCACTCGTGTCCGGATTTGAAGGTCGGAACATGTCGCAAAGCGACAGTGAGACGGGGTCGAGAGTACTTATGAGCGTAGCGAATTAGTAACTCGTGACCAAATCCGGCCCTCGGCACACGAACAAAGTGAGGTGGGGTGATGGAGCTTTTTAACAGAAGAGAACCATTGATTTGTGGTTTATTTGGTCTGCAGAATATACTTTATACTGATATACTTTAAAAATGGAAAAAGTTGAAGTAGAAATAACCACGAAAGAATTGCTTGAACGGTATAACGAAAGATTCGCCGACAAAAAGGATATAACTCTTAAAGATCTTTCTGAAATGAAAGAAAGTGGAATCTCCGCTGAAATGTTTCTTGAGTTTCTTCGAGAAAAGTACGACTATTTATTTCACGGCTCAAGAAATGAGATTTCTTTTGCGGATGGAGTAAAACCTTCAAAAGATGGCGTTATTTTTTCTTCAGATAATCCTTCCGTTGCAATACTTAAAGCTATTTACCGTAATAACGCTAAAAATCTCGGCTATCCACTTAATTTAAAGGAAGACAAGTCTAATATGGTATTGGTTATTGATGAACCACAAGAAGATACTATTGGCGAGAAAGGTTACGTTTATGTTATTTCTGATAAAACAGGTTTTAAAAGAGATCCCAATAGTAATTGGCAATACTTAAAAGAAAATACAGCGGAAGAAAATACCCCTTTTGTTAAAAGGGTTGAGGTAGAAAGAGCTGATTTTAAATATCCCGTGCAAGTAAATTAGTAACCAGCGATTGAGTCCAGCCCTCGGCACACTACAAAACAAAAACTCCGCGATGTGCGGAGTTTTTTGTTTTTATTATATTGAGCGAACTTTAAGTTTGGTTTGTTTTTCGCGATCAACTTTTGGAAGGCGAATGACAAGTAGCCCGTGTTTTTCAATTGCTTCGGTTTCTTCAGGCTCTATTTCTTGTGGAAGCATTATTGTTCTTGAGAATGAACCCCAATAGAGTTCATTGTAAAAATAGTCATCATCCTCACCTTCTTTATTTTCTTCGCGTTTACCACGGATTGTTACCATGTCGCGAGTTATAGATATTTGAAGATCGTCTGGTTTTACTCCAGCAACAATTGATTTTATTATTATCTCAGTTGGTGTTTGGTAAACATCAACTGTTAGTTGAGCTTCTTCGTTTTCTTCTTCTAACCAACCAGCCTCTCCTTTGTGGGCTCCTTTTTCTTCATTTTCCTCTCGAGTTTCCTCGCTCTCCTCATTTAAAGAAACACTGCCAGTTAATTTTTCGAAAAATGATCTTTTATCTTTTGACATAGGGGGCTTAGTTAATTTTTTATAAAATTTATTCACGCAACAACTTTATTTTTTCAAAGACAAGAAGGATTAAAACGGCGACAATCCAAAAGAATGCAAATACAACTAGAACATTCTTGTTTTCATCATTCATTATAAAAAAATTAAACAAAGTATGCAACGCAGTTGCGGATATTAAACCAAGAAGAAGTGCAACTGTACGACTAAAGACACTTCTGTAAAAAGTAAGTCCAAGTGCGATACCGATAAAGGCGCTGCCTTCCGCGTGTAAAACCGCTGCTCCTAAAAAGCGGAGATTTCCAGTAATGAGGCCCTCTAATAGATGTCCGTTTTTTATTGGGTCAAATAAAAATAACGCGCTTTCGGCGGCGGCAAAACCTAAGGCAGCAGTAATGAGATACATTGAATAGTCTATCGGCTCGTCTAAGAAACGTCTTGACCAAAAGATAATCGCCAAAAAGGCTAAAAATTTTGTGAGTTCTTCTATAAAGGCCCAAGCTGATAGTGTTGCCACACCCTCTGCTAGGAAAACTTGGACATATTGTTGTAGTGGTAAAACAAACTCAACCCCGACCATTCCGGCAATAAAAACAAAAGTAAGAAGAATTTTCGGTTCTGGATTTAGTTTGTCTTGTCTTAACCAAAACCAAAGCCAAAATATTGCAGGTAAAATTCCACCAAGTAGGGAATAAAAAATTATGAGGTTATTTGAACTTATCATATTGGCCATTTTTCAACCATTAATATTTCTCGGCCTTTCATTTTTGATTTTGGAAGATGTTGCCAAATTGATTCTGTCGCGAACGGCATGAAAGGATGAAGTGCTTTTAGTAGTTTATGAAGAATTTCTTGAAGCATTATGGCTGTGGCACTTTTATCTTTTTCGTCACTACCATTTAAGCGTACCTTACTTTCCTCAATTATTTTGTCTGCAAAAATGTGCCATGCGTAATGATATAATTTTTCTCCGGCAAGATAGAAGCGATAGTTTTCGATATCACCAGTAATTTCTTCAAGGGTTTTTTCAAACTCTTTTATTTGCTCTTGTTGCCAAGCGCCAAGTTCTATATTTTCAGTATTTATCTCTTCTGTGTTTTCTAAAACAAATCTGGTTATATTCCAGAGCTTATTGGCGAAGTTTTTATATCCGCGGATTTTATCTTCTGAGAGTTTAGAATCATTTCCTGGGGCGGTGCCGACAATAAGCGAAAGACGAACAGCATCGGTGCCGAATTTGTCGGACATATCAACGGGGTCGATTATGTTGCCAAGAGATTTAGACATCTTGCGTCCTTGTCCGTCACGAACTAATCCATGCAGGTAAACTTTTTTAAAAGGAATTTGTCCTGTGAGATATGTACTCATTAAAATCATGCGTGCCACCCAGAAAAATAAAATATCATAACCAGTTTCAAGCACGTCTGTTGGATGGTATCTTTTTAGGTCGTCTGTTTTCTCTGGCCACCCCAAAGTGGAGAAGGTCCAAAGACCAGAAGAGAACCAGGTATCAAGGGTGTCTTCATCTTGCTTCCAGCCATCGCCCTCTGGGGCTTCTACTCCAGTATAGGTTTCATCTCCTCGGTACCAGACGGGGATTCTATGTCCGTACCAAATTTGTCGCGAAATACACCAATCTCTCAAATTGTTTATCCAATGGAAGTAAATTTTTGAAAAATGGTCTGGAATAATTTCTACTTGCCCGTTTTCGACGACATGAATCATCAGCTTTTTGAGCGTGACCATTTCTCCTGAGGCAATGCCATTTATTTCTGAATAAGGCAATTTGAACTCTTTATTAACATCAATAAACCACTGCATCATTATTTGTGGCTCTATTACACCTCCACCACGGCTGTCGGTGGCGATATTGTGTATATAGTTTTCGTCAGTCTTGACGACCAAGCCTTTGCTTTTTAATTTTTCAACAATAAGCGCGCGCGCTTTTTTAATATGTTGTCCGGCAAATTCTCCAGCGATGGGTAGAAGCTTCCCTTTGTAGTCAATGATTTGTTCTTTATCAAGATTATGTCGCTCGGCTATTTCAAAGTCGACTACATCGTGCCACGGTGTAATAGTCATGACTCCAGTCCCAAACTCCATATCAATTGCTTTGTCTTTAATTATCGTTGCTTTGATAGGTCCGTTTATCCACTCTAATTCTATTTCTTGCCCCTCTTTATATTCTTCATAACGCTTATCATTTGGATGCATCACGACATATTTATCTCCAAATTTTGTTTCTGGGCGGGCGGTACCAATAACGAATGGTCCATATTGTAGGTAATAGAAAGTTGTTTTTTCTTCCACGTGTTCAACTTCTTCGTCAGAGACGGTTGTTTGAAGTTTTGGATCCCAATTGACGATACGATGGCCTCGGTAGATTAAATCATCGTCATACATTTTTTTGAACGCTGTTCTAACAGCAAGGTTACGCGCTTTATCTAAGGTGTACGCCTCACGACTCCAGTCAATTGAAGAGCCCATGCGTTTAATCTGGCCGACTATTGTGTCACGGCTTTCTTGGGCATAATCTTCAACTCGTTTTAAAAATACTTCACGACCTAAATCATGGCGTGTTTTTTCTTCTTCTTTATAGATATTTTTTTCAACTTTTTCTTGGGTCGCAATTGCGGCATGGTCTGTTCCAGGGAGCCAAAGGGTGCGTTTTCCGCGCATACGATTAAAACGAACAAGAATGTCTTCAATAGCGAGCATTGCGGCGTGTCCGACATGGAGAGTTCCAGTGACATTTGGGGGAGGAAGGACGATAGAAAAAGATTCTGCTTCGCTATCTGTGATTCCTTTCTCAACACATACGTCTGGGTTAAAAAATCCACTATCCTCCCATAGTTTGTATATAGCGCCTTCCGTTTCTTTCGAGTCGTATGGTTTAAGGAATTTATCGTCCATAATGACAAAAGCATATCATAAATAAGGGTTTTTTCTATCGTTCTTAATTTTACAAGAATTAACAATTCAATACTTATTTTGTTTGGTATTGATAATTTTTTATTTTGTTGTATAGTTAAAAAGGCAGTATCTTTAAGGAGGGTTCAAATGAACAACGACGAGAAAGAATTGACCAGATCCTTCTCAATGGTCTTTGGTAGCAAAAGCGATGAAGGTCGCTCTCCTGGGCCAACGTTTCTCGAGGAGGTTTTTTCCGCACTGGAAGATTTCAGATTCAGTAGTTATTTTGGCGGACGAAAGTCCAAGCTCGACATTGAGAGGGAGCGACAAGATTATGAAGCCCAGAAGCACGTTGCCCTCAATATGTTTCGGAAGTCTGCAAGGCTTCATGGGGCAAGCGCCGGGCTGAAAGAGTATTTGGCCCATCGTTACTTTCTCTCCGCCATGGTCAAGGAAAAGGATTGGGTGGTGGTTTGGGAAAAGTTTCGGGCAAATTGCAGGGCCAATCCCAAGCTTTCTGCCTACATTGATCACCTCATGATCTAAAACGAGAGGTTCCCCATAGCGCGGATTCGTGAAAGCGAAGTCCGCGCAACTTTTTTATCTGATTTAAAATATCCAGCAAGACCAATCATGATTGCGTTGTCGGTTGTGAGGGTTTGTGAAGGAATGAAAAGTTTTGTTTCTGGAAAATTATCGGCGAACGATTTTTCAAAAGAACGGCGGATATGTTTGTTTGCTGAAACACCACCACCGAGTGAGAATGTTTTTATTTTATATTTTTTTACCGCTCGTTCACTTTTTGAAAGTAAAACTTCTGTTGCAGAATCTTCAAACTCGCAAGCAATTGATTCTTTAATGTTTGCAGTAATTTTAGCTAAAACATCCGGCTTTGATGGATGTTCGCCCGACCCAGCTGACGCTGGGTTTAGGGAAATTTTTTTTAATGTATAAAGTACGGCGGTTTTTAACCCGGCAAAAGAAAAATCAAAATCTTTTGAATGAAGCATTGGTCGTGGTAGTGGGTATAGTGATTTTTCTCCAAGATGTTTTTCGCGATATTTTTCAGCAAGACGCGATATTTCCGGACCTCCAGGATATGGTAGGGAAAGCATTCGCGCGACCTTATCAAAAGCTTCGCCGACAGCATCATCTCTCGTTTGTCCGATTAGCTTGTAGACACCCCATTTTTTAGCCAAAACAAGCTCAGTATGACCGCCAGAGATAAGAAGAGACAACATTGGGAATAGTGGTTTTTTGAGCGTAAAATTGCCATTTTTTACGCCTTTAAGAAGAGAGGCGAGTAAGTGTCCTTCCATGTGGTTTGCCGGAATAACCGGTATGCCCCAAAGGAAATTTAAAGCTTTAGCAAAGTTAATTCCAACCCAAAGCGCTGGTTCAAGTCCTGGGCCATTGGTTACAACAATCAGGTCTATTTTAGGAGTTTTTATATTTGGTAGTTCTTCACAAATCAATTCAAAAAGTTCCGGTTCGTGGGAGAGAAGTGTTTTTAGTTTGTTTGTGTCTTTGGTGCTAAAAGTTTTTGTTTTTTCATTTTTTAACAGACCGCTTTCTTTCAGGGCCGTTTTTAAAATTGGAACAAGATTTTTTGAGTGTTCGCGTTTGGCGAGTGCTGGATATACGCCCCCATATTGCTCGTGGATTTTGATTTGTGAAATAAGCGCATTACCCAAAACAGAAACTTTTGTTTCCGTTTTAGTTTCTTTGATATCGAGAATTGCTATCGCAGTTTCATCGCACGATGTTTCTATGGCTAAGATTTTCATAACATTTGCATATTATCCGAACAAAGCCAAAAAGGCTAATTGTGTAGATAAGACAATCTTTTCTCTTCAGGAAAGCGTTCTATGGCATAACGAAGTGTGGTTCGTGGAATTTGTTTGAGGTGTTTTTTAAGGAATTTTTCTTCCTCTGCCTGAGAACATCTTTTTCCGATTTCACGAAGCATCCAGCCAACTGCTTTATGAATTAAGTCATGTTTATCACCTAATAAAATTTCGGCAATTTTTAGTGTTTCTTTTGGTTGACCTTGTTTTATAAAATGAAATGTTGAAAGTATTGCAATTCGGCGTTCCCAAAGATTTTTTGAGCGCGCAAGTTTTAAGAGGGTGGAAGTCTCTTGTTTTGTTTGATAAAGATATGCGCCAACAATTTTATCTGCTGAAAGATCAACTAAATCCCAGTTGTTTATTTGTTTTGTATGCTTTAAATAAAAGTTGAAGATGTCTTTTTTAGTTTTTTCGTCTCCTTCTTCAAACTGACGAACTAAAATTAAAATTGCGACTAATCTTTCCTCGTGTATTTTTGAGGAAAGAAGTTGTTCGGTCTTTGATATAGAAAGGTCTTTGTATTTTAAAGAAATGGAGCGAGATTTTGGAACAGTTACTCCAAAAAAAATATCTCCCTCGGCATATTCACCAGGGCCGGTTTTGAAGAAGCTTTGTAGGACTTTCTTCTTTTTTGGATCGGCTAGTTTTTTTAAGTCGTTTTTAAGAGAGATGATTTGTGGCATGGGTGGTTATGGGTTAGTGTCGTCGCGCTCTATTATAACTTACGCTTGTGGTCAGGAATAATTTACACTCTGCATGGTTGGGGGGTCGGCTACACATAAAATTTTGCTAAATTTTTGTGCAGTCACAGATATTTTCCTGCTGGAAAATTCTGCGACCCCGACTCGGCTCGCCAGCCTCCGTCCCTCAATTGCTTCACTTATCGCAATTGAGCCCACCTCGCGCCGTCGCGCTCCGGTTTTCGACTCCTCACTATATATAGCTTACGTTTGTGGTCAGGAATAATTTTATTGCCGTCGCAATAAAATTTTCACGACCCTGGCTCGCGATTTTGTCTGCTGACAAAATATCGCTCCGCCTCGCACAAGCTAAAAATCTCCCGCAGGGGAGATTTTTTTGCGCTTGTGCGCGATAGAGGAGTCGAACCTCTGACCTACCCCACGTCAAGGGGTCGCTCTACCAACTGAGCTAACCGCGCATAAAATAAATACAAAATATCCGGCAATACAATCAGGACTAAGTACCAAATTGTACGAGTATAATAGTAGTTTTTTGGTGATTTGAATAGGGCCAAATTTTCAGCGCCAAATAAACGAAAAAGTTGACCCCGTGTTATATTTCGCCATCAACATTATGTATTCTGTGCGGTATTTTGATCCGGCGAATCTGATTTTGCATTTTTACTAACACCCAGGCTAAAACTAAAAGAAGAATAAGATTAAAAACCATAGCCAGCCAAGCAGGGAATAGTTTAAAAAACAAATCGTAGCGTGATACCAGTGGCCAGTGAATCAGGTAAATTTCATAGGCGTAAATGCCGAAAATATGAAAAACCTTAATTTCAAATTTTTTCATTATGAAAAAAAGTATTATCGCGCCCATAGTGACGAGACTAATTAATTGCTCTTTCCATGGGTTTTCTCCCACACCAGAATAATATGCCGTATAACCAATTAAGATTAATAGGGCAATTAAGGTGAGGTAATAGGCAATACTTTTTATAACGTTTAAGCTTTGTGGAAAAATTCTAGATATTTTTATTTTATTAAAATAATGTGGTTTAAAAAATAATGAGGCAAGAGCCACACCAAGAGGGAAAGCTAATAAGTGCAATTGATATAAATGCAAAACGTCTTCAGTGATTGGAAGTTTTAATTGGATTATGAAATAAGAAGAAAGATAAATAAGAACCGCTGTTAACCAAGGGTACTTTTTGAAAAAAAAGAATGGAAAAACTAGATAATAAAATAATATTGGGGTAAAAAACCAAAGCGGGGAATTAATATCAATAAATAAGTCGGCTCTTGGGAAAAATCCAATAAGAGATTGAGTTATGTATAGCGAGCCGTAGGAAATATGCAGAAGAAAAAAGTCTAGTAGGAAAAATGCGATAACGACAATCCAAAAAGGGATGAATAATTTTAATAAACGTTTTTTGTAAAATTCACCCAGTGGTAATTTTTCTTTTAGCTCACTAACAGTTAAACCAAACCCGGATAAAAATAAAAATAGATTTACCCCTACACCAGAGATAATCGAGAGGGGAAATAAAAAACCATGGTCATTGGAAAGGAAATAACCAATATGGGCAAAAATTACAGACAAAATAGCTAGCCCTTTAAGCTCTTGCGTTAACGCTAGTGAAAATAATTCCTGATCTTCTTTTCGTTTTATTGAGAGAAGTAACGTAAAAACAAAAATTGCAATGAAGATACTAGTTGATAGAAGCGGATTATTTATAGAAATTGGCATAAATTATTTTTGCCTGTAGTCTACACCTATTCAAGGTCGTCTTTGCGAATCGTTGCAGGCTACGTGGGTTAAGTACCATGGTGGTGATACGTCACAAGGATAATTTGGCGGACTTTCGAAGCTCAGTTTGAAGCACTCGGGTCGTTGGTTAAAATCTGAATTGATGTCTCCCACGCTTCGTCTGGAGTCTCGAATACTGGATATCCGTATTTATTTGATTCTTCCTTATAGCGCGGTCGTTCGCCATTGAAAAACGCATCTGATTCTAATTTCTGCAATTCTTCTGAAGCGCCCCAACGGGGTTCCTTCATGTTTCTCTCCAGTGTCTCTTCGAAAGACCGTCCGATTATTGCAATACCCGGAATACCCAAGTCTTTATGTGCTAAATGCGGAAGTATGTTCACGCCCTCAAAAATAATTGGACGTACCTCGTTGGCATATTGAGCAAGTCCCGCAAGGATTCCTGGCCAGAATCCCTCAGACTGTGTCACAAGATTCTTCCATTGTTCGTCGTAATTGGTGGTTGTGTAGTATGTGTATTCATCCTGATCGAGGTAATAGTTTACCCACTTCTTCCAGTGTTCATCTTTCGCCAAATCCTCGCGCATATCATCAATTGACACGCAAATACCTCCAACTTCTTCGGCGAGCCTCTTGCCTAGGTACGACTTTCCTGCGGTCGGAATTCCTGTGATGAATAATCGTTGTTTGTTCATATTTTAGGTACTCGGGTCTACCTTATACTAAGTTCTCGGTGCGGAGATGGGAGGAATTTCTCCCTCGGCTAAATTTTTGTCGCCACAAAAATTTGCCTAGGCACCAGCTCGTCATTTTGTCTGCTGACAAAATAAGACTCCGCTGTTCGAATCCTCACGCAAGTGAAGCAGTTCACTTGCTCCACTCCACAAATAAAAAACTGCTGGTTTTTTATTTGCGGAGATGGGAGGATTCGAACCTCCGATGAGGTTACCCCCATGCCTGATTTCGAGTCAGGTGCCTTCAACCGCTCAGCCACATCTCCAATATTTGAGTGGCTTGAATGATAACGTTTTTTTGCATTTTTAGCAAAAAATGTTATGATTTCACGGTGTTTTTGGCTAAAACAATTTCTTATGAAATTGTTCGCCCGACCAAGCAAAGCTTGGATTAGGGCCCTATCGTCTAACGGTTAGGACACAAGCTTTTCAAGCTTGGAACCAGGGTTCGATTCCCTGTAGGGTCACAAAAATTTGCGGAAGCATAATTTTTTATGATTTTTAAAAGTGACAAATTCACTTTGTAAAAAATCGAAAACCGGAGCGCGACGGCGCGAGGTGGGGTCGAGCAAATTTCTAGCAAGAAATTATGCGTGACCGATTCCCTGTAGGGTCATTCGGTTTTCAGTAAAGGTTAGTTGTTTCGATTTATCCCCCATCTCCGCTAAGATTAAAACATGAAAAATTTTTCATTTTCTAACGTAACAGTATTCATAATCTTTTTCGGAATAGCTTTAATTGAGGCGATTCAGAAAGATAATTGGCTAGAAGCGTTTCTTTTTCTTGCATTAGGGGCAATGTCTCTCTGGGCTGATTTTCAGAAAAAATAATTATTTATGAAAATATTCATTGTTTGTAGTAAACATTTTTATCATCTGGTTCCACCAATCAAAGAGGCTCTTGAAAAAGATGGGCATGTAATAACCGTTCCTAATAGTTATGACGAGCCTTTTAAAGAAGAAGAGATGAAGAAAATAGGGAAGGAAGAACACAGAGAGTGGAAAGCGGGGATGATCCATCTTCAATCGGAAAAGGTAAAAAATAATGACGCTGTTCTTGTTCTTAATTTTGAAAAAAATGGACAGAGAAATTATATCGGCGGAGCAACCTTTTTAGAGATATTTAGAGCATTTGATTCGGGTAAGAAAATTTTTCTCTACAACCAAATTCCACAGAACATTTTTGAAGACGAGTTAACGGGAATGGGTCCCGTTATGATTGGAGGAGATTTATCACTGATACAATGAAACCTTTTACTAAAAAAGTTTTTGGGGTGGTTTCTAAAATTCCAAAAGGTAAAACTTTAACTTATAAGGAAGTAGCAAAGAGGGCAGGGAATGAAAAGGCTTGTCGGGCGGTTGGAAATATTTTAAACAAAAACTATAACCCAAAAATACCATGTCATCGCGTAGTGCGAAGCGATGGAAAGATTGGTGGATATAATCGTGGAGTAAAAATAAAACTTGAAATGTTGAAAAAAGAAAAAGCCCGCTAACAGCGGGCTTTTTCTTTTAAAATTACTTTTTAAACTAAAATGCAACAATCTGGTGTTTGACCAAATTTTTGTACGGTTCACACCTCTTCATTAGAGCAGAGTGTTTGCCAGTGTCGACAACAGTGCCTCCATCCATCACGATAATTTTGTCAGCGTCTTTAATGGTGGAGAAACGATGGGCAATTATAATACCGGTGCGTCCAGTAAGAGCCTCTTTCATTGCTTCGTGGATTAAGGACTCGTTTTCGGCGTCTAGGTTAGAAGTTGCTTCATCGAAAATTAATATTTCCGGATGTTTTAAGAGAGCCCGCGCAATGCCGACTCTTTGGCGTTCACCACCAGAAAGCTTAATACCGTTTTCGCCGATTAATGTATCAAACCGTTTTTCACCCAAGCGTTCATAGAATTGGTCGATACGGGTTTTTCTCGAAATTTCATCTAGTTCTTCCTCTGTTATATCTTGTGGGTTCTTAACACCAAATGTCATGTTATATCGCAGAGTATTGTCGAAAATTTCAACGACCTGTGGGACGAAACCTGCTTTGTGTATATAACTATCCATATCAAGGTCACGGAGGTTGATATCGTCAACAAAAATACCACCTTCATCGGGGTCATATCCCCGGAAAAGAAGATTAACAATTGTAGTCTTTCCGGCACCAGAAGAACCGACGATTGCGACTGTTTCACCTTTATTTATTGTGAAGGTGATATCTTTTAGAACCTCTTTGCTTACGTCGTTATTTTCTTCGTCGCCTAGATCAGATTCTTCAGCTTTTCCGCTATCTGTAGTTAAGATAGGGTAGGTGAATGAAACATTTCTGAATTCAATTTTACCGCCTATTTTGGGGAGGACTATTGGGTTTAAGGGCTCTTTTACAGACGGTTCACGCGAAAGCATTTCGCGGAGTTTGTTGATATCGGTAAGTTGTAGAATCATGTTTCTTTGTATCCAACCCAAGCTACCAACATTACCAAAAACACTTCCCATCCACCCAACAAGCATTACAATTTTTCCAGGAGATTCAACTCCAGTTGAAACGAGCCACACTCCGGCAATTAAAGCGGAAACTTGACCAATAGAGACTAGCGTATCTCTTTTGTAATAAGCGCCGATGTATTCCGTCCACATTGATTTTGTTGGTGTTGTAACGTTGTCCCAATGTTCACGGTATTCTCGGATCATTTCTTTTTCTTTTCCGGACATTTTTATAAGCTTAATGTTGCGGAGAATCTCGCTGAAATGTTTTGATTGGTCATTCCATCGCTTGCGGTCTTCTGCGAATCTTGGATAGAAAACGACATTAAATCGGAATTGTATGAAGAGATAAATAACGGTGAATATTAAAACAATAACTCCAAGTGTCCAGTTAACGAAGATAATTGCAATAGAAGCGAAAATTATTTGTGTTAAAAATGGAAGTAGGGAGTAGATAAAGATGTTTAAGAAATTTCCCAGAGCTGAAACTCCTCGGTTTATTACCGTGGACCTTAGTCCAGAGTTTTCATTAATGTGTTGTCCTAGCGAAAATCCAAAAAGTTTTTCGAGAATTTTCTCAGTGGCAACAGCTTGGAGGTCAAAGTTGAGATGCTTTACCTCATATTTTTCACGAGTGTAATTGATTACGTTTGAAGTAAGGTAAACTACAAGAATAATAAGTCCTAAATAAAACGAATCAATAAATGGAGTTTTTGACGCAAGGTTGTCGAATATCCTACCTTGGAAGTAGGGAAGAGAGAGGAACATCAGTTGTCCAACTGTGAGCATTGCGAAAATTACCGTCGCCTTACTAATGAAGGGTTTGTAGTTTTCGTAGGCTATTTTTAAAAACTCCTTGGTCTTTTTCATATATTTTCTCTGCGTATCTGGAAACAAAAAAATCCCCAAATACGGCGGTATTTACATAATAGCATATTTATTGGCTTATTAAAAACCAATAATGACCTTAGTTTTTTCCGTGGAGGTAGATATAAATATCTTCTAATGCTTTAACAGCATCACCTGCGGCGATATTGTTTTGGTGATACAAACCGTCGGTAACATCTCCAGCTGCCCAGATACCTAAAGTTTTTGTGCGTTGGTTTTTAGGGTCAACAACAATATTTTTACGTTCGTTTAGTTCAACAAGTCCATCTACTAATTCGGTATTTGGCACTTGTCCGATTTCGACAAAGATTCCGTCAGTTTTCATTGTGTGTTCTTCTCCGGTTTTTATATCACGATAGGTTAGTGATTCTGCAAAATCGTTTCCATCAACACGGATAGTTTCAGCGTTTGAAATTACTTTTGTTTTTTCATTTTTTAAAACGGCCTCTACTGTCCCAGGATCAGCTTTATTGAAATCGTTTCCACGGTTTAACAAGGTGACACTTTTACAATATGCGAGAAGTTGAGCCGCTGACTCAAATCCAGCATTTCCGGCGCCAATAACAATTACATCTTTGTCGGCATAAAGAGGTCCGTCACAAGAAGCACAGTAGGTAATACCTTTGTGTTCAAACTTGTCGGCATTTATAGCTTCTAGTTTTCTTCTTGCGCTACCTGTTGTAATAAGAACAGCGCGCCCTGAAAAATTTTTACCACTTGATGTTTTTATGGAAAAATTTTCTCCATCTTTTTCTATTTTAACGATATCTTCACCATCTTTTAGTTCAAGGACATCATCGGCATAAGCTTTTAAATGTTTTTTAAAACTTTCCGCAAGTTCAATTCCAGAGATTGAAGGTGTCCCTATCCAGTTGTGAATATCAGGAGAAACAACCGATTGACCGCCGAAGTCATTTGTCAGGAGGAGTGTTTTTAAACGCTTGCGCGCTGCATAAATACCAGCAGCACTTCCTGCTGGACCACCGCCTATTATAACGAGGTCATAAGAAGAAGGTGTCATTAATTATTTTTGTTTTGAACGTCGCAAGAAAGCTGGAACAGCACCCCAATCATCATCGTCGTCTTTTTCTTCTTTTTTCACTTCCTTCTGGTCTTTGGTGTCTTTTGGTTGTTCTGTTTTTACAGGTTCGTTTGTGATATTTGCAACAGGAGAACTAACTGTTGGTGCTCCTTCTTTTTTCTCGTCTTTTGGAGAGAACTGAAAGAGAGATGGTTTTCTTGGTAGGGCTGTTGGGAAGCCTGTTGCAATAACAGTGATTCTTACCTCGTCTTTCTTTAGTCTTTCGTCGCGAATTGCACCGAAGATAACCTTAGCGTCTTTGTCGATTGATTCAGTAATGACTTTTGCTGCTTCCTGAACTTCATGCATTGTTAGGTCATCTCCTCCAGCGATAGCAAACAAAACACCCTTCGCTCCCTCAATAGAGATTTCAAGAAGAGGGGAGTTAATCGCGGCAACAGCTGCTTTTTCGGCGCGCTTTTCACCTGTTGCTCGTCCGATACCCATAAGTGCTGAACCAGCGTCTGCCATAACTGCACGAATATCAGCGAAGTCGACGTTGATGATTCCAGGAATAGTGATGAGCTCAGAAATCCCTTCAACGGCTTGACGTAATATCTCATCACACATAGCGAAAGAGTCCTTAAGGCTTGTGTCTTTTCCAACAGCGGCGAGTAAGCGATCATTTGGAACAACAATAAGGGCATCAACTTCTTTTTCAAGTTCTTCAAGACCTTTTTCCGCTAAACGCATTCTTTGGTTTCCTTCAAAAAAGAATGGCTTGGTCACAACGCCAACAGTAAGTATTCCTTGTTCTTTAGCAATTTTAGCAACAATAGGGGAAGCACCGGTTCCTGTTCCACCACCCATACCACAAGCAATGAAAACCATATCAGCGCCTTTTATGGAATCAACAATTTCATCTTTTGTCTCTTCGGCCGCGCGTTTACCAACTTCTGGGTTCATTCCAGATCCGAGTCCTTTGGTTAGATTTTTACCGATATGAATTTTTTTAGGAGCGAGAGAGTAATGA
This sequence comes from Parcubacteria group bacterium LiPW_30, assembly GCA_007375595.1. GTDB lineage: Bacteria > Patescibacteriota > Minisyncoccia > Phycocordibacterales > VMEP01 > VMEP01. The sequence goes on from VMEP01000001.1 coordinate 385,462, forward strand.
AGGTCTTGAGTATCCGTGTTCATCGCCACGAAATCAACTCCTTTAACTTTTGAGTTAATCATGTGATTTAGGGCATTGTTACCCGAACCACCGACACCTAAAACTTTAATTCTGGCGAATGCTTCTATTACTGGATTTATTTTTGGCATATTTTTTCTTTAAGGTCTTTCTGGGACCCTCCCTAATTGCTTATTAAAAGTTTTATCATCATAACAGATAAATCTTAAAAAAAGAAAGGCTGTTTTTTGGCCATTATTCTTAAAAACACGCATAAAAATGTGAAAACAGCAGTGTTCCTTGGCGGTTTATGGCAAAAGGCTTTTTATGAAATCTTTTGCGCTAGAAGAAATATCACCCCACATACTAACCTCTTTTTCGTGGTCATCCTTTCCAAGTACACATAGTCCATAGGAAACAAACCAAGTAGAATCGAGCATTCTTGGTTTACCAGAGCTCATGTCTACAACTTCCTTTCCAATAACCTTAACAGGAAGAGCAAGGGATGCTCTCGCTAAATCTTCAACCGTTGCGATACCAGAGCCACCTCCTGTGATAAAGATACCAGCGGGCAAAAGCCCACTTCGTCCGATTTTTTTGAGATGATTATCAATTAGTTCAAAGATGTCGGTTAGACGAGCTTCGATAATTTCTTCAAGACGCTTACGTGGATATTGTTCTCGTTTATCACCACGTTTGATAACTTCAGCTTCTTCAAGTGATACGCGTAAACCTAAAGCAATGTCGCTTGTTATATCAGTTGAGCCAATTTGGAAAACATGGAGCGAGATTGGAACATCGTTTTCAAAAACTATTAAAGAAACTGTTTCTGCTCCAATGTTTACGATTGCGCAACCAACTGTTTTTTGTCTTTTGTTGACGGCAACATAACTTGCGGCAAGTGGGGAAGCGACCACTTCAATAACTTGGATGCCAGCATCCTCAACAGCCGAAACCATGTCTTCCATGTGTTGTTTTAAACAAGTAATGAAAAGTGTTTTTACTTCAAGCTTCAATCCTTTCATCCCCACCGCTCGGCCGTGTACGTCTTTCCCATCAATTTTAAAACCAACTGGAATTGTTTGTATTATTTTTTTGTTATTTAATGCCCCTAAGTTTTTTCTACTTTCATCAAGTGCCTTAGTGATATCACCCTCGGAAACCTCACTGTCTCCTCGCGATATTACGGCGCTACCAGAAGATAATGTTGAATCAAGACTAATCCCACCCAAAGACAAAAACGCCCTCTTAATAGTGATATGAGAATTTTTTTCTGCTTCTTTTATTGCTTTTTCAATAGATTTTGTCGCTTCTTCTGGTTGGATAATATAACCATGTCTTAATCCGCGAGACTCAGCGACCCCCGTTCCGATTATTCTTGGTATTTCTACGTTAGGAAAACACTCCGCGACTACAACGCGGACAAGAGAAGTTCCAACATCAATGCCAACAACTATTTTTCTCGCCATGAGCTTAAAAATTAAGCAGTGAGAGATTAAATAATATGAGCTTTCCTTAGTTGTTAATTAAAGCAAACCGAATTTTTTCATCACCGCCCTTTCTTTAGCTTCCATTGTACTACTATGATCCATTCCTTTCAAATGAAGCATGGCGTGGATAACTAGATGGCCGACAAAATTTAGATAACTTTTTTTAAAAAGGGGAGCATCTTTACGAGCAGTTTTTAGAGAGATGATTATTTCTCCATCATTTTTATCATAAGCAAACGAGAGAACATTCGTTGGTTTATTTTTATTGCGATGTTTTTTATTTAATTCTTGCGATTTGGTTGGGCTAACAAAAACAATAGAAAGATTGTAATTTTTTCCTAGAACTAAATTTTTTAATGCCACAAAAGGCAAGCTTGGGAGCTTGCCTTTTGTTTGCCTTATTATTGAAATATTATTTTCCTCTATGATTTTCACCTGTATGATCGCTTCTTTTTTTCAGGTAATTTACCAAGTTTTTTTAGTCTTTCGTATTCAGCTCGGCGTCCAATTACCACTAAAGCGCTTCTTTTCTTTCCCAGTTTTGTTTTTTCACGTTGGCGGTATCTTAGGCTTCTAACTCTTCGTAAAACGCCAGATTCCTGGACACGCTTAGTAAAGCGACGCAAAAGATTTGTGCCGTTTTCGTTATTATTCTTAGTGACTTCAACGTTTACTCCCATGAAGGCAAATCCTATCACATAGGATGAAAGTGAGCAAGGCTTTAAATTAACGGTCTTTTATCTTTTTTATGTAGTCTGCAAGCTCGTCTATTTTTACTGTGTCTTGTGAGCGTGTGGCCATGTCGCGGACAATAACCGTGCCTTCGAGTGCTTCTTTTTGGCCGAAAATGACAGTATAAGGGACCTCGAGTCGTTCGGCTGTTGCAAGTTGGGCAGAAAGGTTGTCTTTGGCTAGGGTTTGAGCCATAGGGATTCTTGCTTTGCGAAGTATTTCTACGATGGCGAGGCTTTTTAGTTTTGCTTCAAAACCAAGCTGAATGAAACAGACTTTCGGTTTTTTAATGATACGAGGGGAGAGTGGTTTGTGGTGTTTGGACATAATAATTCTATCTACCCCAATACTTCCGCCGATAGAGGGAACATCTTTTTTAGAACCAAGAAGTTTTCCAAGATAGTCATATCTTCCGCCACCAGCAAGTGAAAGGGGCTGTCGTTCAATATTTTCTGTTTTTTCTTCAGTTACTATTTCTCCATTTTCTCCGACAATAGGAACTTCTTCCTCTGGTATTTCCAAAAATTCAAAAACAGTTTTTGTGTAATAGCTCAAGCCACGAACAAGATTGTGGTTAATTCGATAAGGAATACCCATCTCCTCTAAATACTCAAGCACTTCTTTGAAGTGTGATTTACAGGAGCTACAAAGGAAGCTCATTGAGTTTGGTGCAGATTCTTTTACGACTGCGCATTTTTCGTTTTTACAATCAAGTAAACGAAGAGGATTGGTTTTTAGTCGGTCGCGACAATTTCCACAAATATTATCTAAATGCTTTTTGTAATAATTCGTGAGTTCGCGAACGTATGCTGGGCGACAATCTTTATCTCCAATACTATTTATATCAAGAGAAATTTTTTCAATACCAGCTTCGCTTAGAATAGTGGAAAGCGTTTTGATAACAATCGCATCAGCAATACTTTTTTGAGTTCCTAATATTTCTAAACTGAATTGGCGTAATTCACGCAAACGTCCTTTTTGTGGGTTGTCGTGTCTAAAATATGGACCGTAAGAATAGAGCATTACCGGTTGTGGTAGTGCTTGCATTCCGTTTTCAATATAGGCGCGCATGATTCCGGCAGTTCCTTCTGGACGCATCGCCAAATGGTCGCCACCTTTTGTTTTTAAGGTGTACATCTCCTTATCAATAATATCGGTGCCTTCGCCGATACCCGAAGTAAAGACCTCTTCTTTTTCAAGAATAGGAGTTTCTATTGGCTTGAATCCATAATAGATAGCAATCTCTTGCGCTTTTTCAAAAAAACCTTGGTACTGATAATACTCATTGTCTACAATATCGCGCATCCCCTTTGGCGCATTTAAGGATTCTTTGTTTTGTTTTTTTTCTTGGTTCATATTTTTATTTAATTCCACCTGGGTAATAGGAGATACGAGTTGGTGGAAAAAGCCGGAGAAGAGCTTCCCCGATTATTGCATCGCGTCTCACTGGACCAACTATTCTTGAGTCGAGCGAGACCGGACGGTTATCTCCCATAACAAAGTACTGGTCATTTCCTAATGTTGCTTCAAAGTCGCTTGTTTTAATGTTTGTTAAATAAGGTTCAGAAATAATTAACCCGTCAGGGTTTTCTTTATTTATTACAGTAAGAACATTATTTTTATAACGCAAAGTTTCCCCTGGTAACCCCATTATTCGTTTAATTAAATTTTCAGAAGTATTGCCTGGCTTTTTAACAATAACAACATCACCTCTTTCTGGGTTATTAAAGCGATATGAAATTTCATCAACGATTAAGTATTCGCCAGTTTCAAATGTTGGAGACATTGAAACGCCTTTTACGATAAATGGCTGGGCGATAAAGTATCGGAACGGAAGAACGATAAGTGCGGCAATAATTGCAAAACGGAAAAGTTCTCCCCAGAGTGACTCCGAAGGTTTTTCTTTTTCGCTTTCGTTGATAGTCGGTGGCGTATTTTTTTCCCACTCAGTCATATTGTTTGCGAATGATACTACGTTTTTGTGTATTGACACAAGATTTTCTTACGTGCTGTGGTATTTTTTATTAATCCCGTTAGAGATCACCAATGTTGGCTTACTTTAAAATAATAGCGAGGGGAAATATTGTTTAGAATAATTAACTTAAATAAATATTCCCTTGTCCATCTGCGATGGACTATCTCTAATGGGATAAAAATAATATTAATTCACAAAAATGTGAAAACCCCGACACGATATTTCGTGTCAGGGTTTTGTTTGCATGCGAGATTTTGATTCGCGTGCTCTCTTGCGGTTGCGGACCTGGGCGAAAGGGGTTCGCCTTTTTCGGGGCTTTTCGGAAGTTGTTGTTTCCGGATAGCTTTGTTGCGGTGGTCCAGGTATATCCGATAATGTAATTTTTGGCGGTTTGTTTCGCTCCGAAACGGGCAAAGTCTTCGCCAAAAATAACGCAATCAAGGACGACAACTTACTAAATCGCCAGCTGCGCATAAGGATTACCTCGCGTGTAATGAACAGAATGTCATTATGACATACTTTTTACGAAACTGGAATACTTTCGTTTTTGAAAGGTTGATTTAATAAGGTATATTTATTGTTATGAATTATACAATTGTTGGTCTTGGAAACCCTGGAGAAGAATACGAATTAACACGACACAATACTGGGCGCATTGTTCTTTCGGCTCTTCATAAAAAAGAAAATTTATCTCCTTTTAAATTAGATAAAAAACTGAAGGCTTTGGTTTCGGAAGGGAAGATTGGTAAGGATAAAATTGAAGTTATCTTCCCAGAAACTTTCATGAATAAATCAGGGGTAAGTATCACTCCTTTAATAAAAAACAAAAAACAAGCTGAGAGATTAATTGTTGTGCACGATGATTTGGATTTACCACTAGGCACAATGAAAATCTCATTTAATCGTGGTTCTGGTGGACACAAGGGGATTGAATCAATAATTAAGGCAATTAAAACGGAAGCATTTGTTCGCGTGCGAATTGGGGTTTCGCCCAAGACAACAAAGGGTAAGGCCAAAAAACCAAAAGGGGAGGAAAAAATTGTAAATTTTATTATTGGTAAATTTTCTAAAATAGAACAAGAGACACTAAAGAAGGTTGGGAAGCAAGTCTCCGAGGCCATTGTCACTCTTGTCAAAGACGGTCGCGAAAAGGCGATGGGGGATTTTAATTAAATTTTAGTTTTTGTTTAAACATCTTTTGTGTTAACTTTTGATAAGCATTTTCTTTGAGGGAGGGGTGGATTATGAAATATCGCAAAAGGTTGGTTCACAAGGGTATTTGGTGCGACAGGGTGAAGATGGAAGATGGTACTGGGCCGAGAGAGAAGGCTTTTGCTGACGCGTGGGAAAAAGAAAACGCCCGTACGCGTTACTTCCTATTTTCGGCCGCATGCTCAAGGCTCGAAATGCTCATGCGGGACGAAAACCGACTGATTCCTGTTTCCCAAGAATCAGCAACGGCTGTTGCGACAATCGTTCAATGGCTCGGTTCAAATTGCGGTTGGGTCTTTCTTGAATCGGCACTGCATAATGCCGGGTACCGCATCGTCCCTTTGAACGGCGAGACGAAGAAATAACGAGCAACAAAAATCGCCCCAGCGGGGCGATTTTTTTCATTTACTATTTCTTGCTTTCGTCGAGATAGGTTAGGGTCATTCTTTGCTCTTTTGGTTCAAAGAAAGTGATTTGGAAGTTATAAGTTTTTCCAAGCTCTAGTGCTTCGCGAATTTTTTCTTCAGAACCAAATTCGGAAACATGAGCCAACCCAGCAACTCCTTCCTCAATAGAAACAAGCGCGCCGTGTTTGTTAAACTTGATAACAACACCGTTCACAATATCTCCTTTCTTGTATCTCTTTTCAATACCTTTCCATGGGTTCTCCTTGAGAGCTTTGATAGACAGGGAAATCTTGCTGTCTTTAATTTCAATTATCTTAACCTTTATCTTGTCTCCAACGCGGAACATTGAGCGTGGATCTTCCACAAGACCCCAATCAATCTCTGAGATGTGAACAAGCCCTTCAAGTCCCTCTTCAATCTTGATGAAGATACCGAAATCAACAATACCGGTGACTTCTCCTAATAGTTCGTCACCAACTTCAAATTTAGAAAGGACCGCGTCTCGCTCCTTATGATCCTCACCTTTTTCAGAAAAGATAAGTTTCCCTTCTTTTGGACTTGCCGAGATTATGTAAACAGCAAGTTTTGTTCCAACAAGCTTTTTCAATTCACGTAAGATTTTGTCTTTGTCGCCATCTTCAACACGTGGGTAGTGTTCAGGTTTCAGCTGTGAAGCAGGGAGGAAACCAACGATTCCTTGCCATTCAATAATGAGACCACCTTTGTTGGCTTCTTTAATAGGTAGCTCAAGAGTTGTTTTTGCTTTGATTGCTGTTTCGGCGTCGCTCCAAATGAGAGCTTGTCGCGCTTCCTTAAGAGAAAGCTCTATATAACCATCTTCGTTTTCCGTTGAAACAACTTTCGCTTTGACAGAATCACCAATGTTTATTTTCTTGATAATTTCTCGGGCGTTTATAAATTCACGGCCGAAAATGATACCTGTTCCAAAAGGTTTCAAGTTAACAAATACAGCTGCGCGCTCAATTCCAATAACTGGACCTTCAACTAAGTCTTCTTCCTTTAGCATTGCGCCACTGTGGTCAATTACCATCTTAAGCGCATTCGCTTTCTTTAACGCTTCCTCATACTCTGCGAGTTCTGAAAACTCGGCTAAGTCAAACTTTTCTTTCTTTTTTGCTGACATAATAATTAATTAAAAAAATCCGCCACCTTTATGGGTGAAGCAGATTATTTCCCAGATTCGCTTGTGTACTACTTAAACTGGAGCCAAGCGAGGTTAACTGAGAAATCCGCTATTAATGACAAGAAGGTAACATAAAAGCCCCAAAAACTCAATATTCATGATTTTACTTTTCCTTTTTAAAAACACGATAAAATTCTGCTGAATTTTTCTATACTCACGCCGAGCGTTCCGTAATGTTTTTAAAAAGGAAAAGCTTTAGTTTTTTTGAATAAAAAACAACAAAAAGAAAATAAAAATTCTAAATAAAAAAAGTTAAAAGCCCGCAATGATGCGGGCTCCCCCAATTCGGCTTTTACGGTCGTCTGGGGGGACGACGATAGGGCTCGTTTCGGCGCATGGCGGTCTCCATTGTGTGGACATGCCGTTTCGGGTTTTTGTCAGGAACCCGAAATTAAACAACTACCTCCTTTTTGTTGTTGAAGATGTGAATGAGGATACGGCCGGGGCAACGCGCTGTCGCCCCGGCCTCCCCAAACGCGGGAGAGTTTCCCGCGAACAGTCGTCCGCCGATGGCGTTATCCCAAGATGGGACAGGCCGAGCGAGGCGTGACGGCTGGTGCTACCCCAACTTTCGTTGGGTCTTGCTGGCTTGCCGCCGGCCTGGTTTCAGGTCGCGCCGGCGCTGCCGAGCTTCTTCTCGATGATGGCCTTGCCCTTGTCGTCGATGGCGTTATGGAATACATTCCTCTTTGCCGTTGCCGGCGGGCTGTGCACTTGCATGGGGGGGGCTCCTTTCAGAACTTCAACTTTTGGTTTTTAGGTTAGAAACCAAGGGTACCAAACTGCCCCTTTTTGAAACGTGCTGCTAGGGAAAAGGTTAGCACACAGCCATGTTATTGTCAATAGCCAAAATATCCTTTATTTAAAGGATATTTTGGTATATTAACGTTTAAATTTCATGGAAAAGTGTCTTTTTTCTCTCCTCAAAAAAGAGAACAAACGTTAGCCAGGCGAGAATACTCATGGCGCCGGCGATTAAAATCGGAAGATTAACAGAGATTGTGGCAGCAAATCCAGCGAGTATTGGTGGAAGTGCTTGGGCAAGCGACTGGATTGATTGATTGATTCCAAGAATTTCACCTTGGGATTCTCCGTCAGCTAAGTTTGAAACGATTGCGTTGTAGTTTGGCATTGAGAGGCCATTCCAAATTGAAATAAAAGGAACAATTAAATAAAGATAAACTGCTTTGTCTGGCAAAAGTAAAAATGGGAAAGTTAACCCAAGTAGTAATGTTGAAAAGCGGAGAATTTTTACGGAGGAAAATTTAAAGGAAAGTGGGCGAACAATGAATCCTTGGGTTATTGCGATACAAAGCCCCATGTATGCGAAAAGATTTCCGATATTGCTTTGGGTAAAAGAAAACTTATCTATAAGAAATACTTGGAAGAATTGAGTAAAAAAAGAAAAACCGAAAGCTAAAAGAAAAATAACAATGAAAATAACTCGGAGATTTTCCATGCGAAAAGCTTTGTTGATATTTTGGAACCCAGTTAGTAGTGAGATTTTTTTGTGAACTCTTGTTTTTAGTGTTTCTTCAAATTGGGAATGAACTAGTAGAATGTTTGCAATTGTAAGAATTGCTGAAAAGAAAAATGGCGTTGCGTAATTGAAGGAGCTTGAAATTGATGGATCGGAAAGCACTCCACCTAAAAACGGTCCGATAATAAAACCAAAACCGAACATCATTCCAACGAGACCGAAGTTTCGAGCTTTGTTATTTTCGTCACTAATGTCAGCTATGGAACTATAAGCAACAGACAAACTTCCTCCGGTAAAACCAGAAACGATTCGACCCAAAAACATAATAGGTAAACTAGCGGTAATTATCCCCACCGCTGTCATTAAATATCCAAGAAACATTCCACTTAATGATGCGAGGAAAATTGGCTTACGTCCGATTCTATCTGATAGTCCGCCTAAAATTGGAGCCCCGAAGAATTGTGCTAGTGGATAACAGGCAAGAAGAAAGCCTAAGATAATGTTTCGCACTTCGGTGCCATATGATGGTGGGAGGATGCCCGTTTGGTGCATATCAAGGAGGAGTGGGGCAAAAATCGGGATAACGATACCAAGCCCGACTAAGTCGATAAAGACAATTGCGATTATTGGGAGTAGGGGGTTTTTTCTTAGTGACATAAATTTTTTTAAAATACTTTTGAAAAACACGTATAATTTTCTGCTGAAAATTTACTATGCTCGCGTCGCCACGCTGTGCAATGTTTTTCAAAAGTATTTTGGGATGACTAAGTGCAAAAATGGTATTTTAAAAAAGACACTTTAAAGCAACCAAAATATTTGGTATAGTCATTGGAATATGATTATTACACACTACGGCAAACAATTTTTCAAGGTTCAGCTCGGCGACACGATAATCGCCTTCAATCCAATTGGCAAAGAATCAAAACTTAAATCGGCGCGTTTTGGTGCTGATGTTGCGATTTGTTCGGTTAATCATCAAGATTATAATGGTGTTGACGCTGTTGTTTATGGAGAAAAAGAGCCATTCGTGATTAAAGGTCCTGGTGAATACGAGACGCGTGGAATCTTTATAAAAGGGATTCCGACAGAGATAGTGATTTCTGGGAAAAAATATATCAATACAATTTATTATTTTGAACTTGATAGTATAAAGATTTGTTTTTTGGGAGCTTATGCTGGGAAACAATTACCAGCCGTGACCAATGAAGTTATAGAAGACATTGATATCCTTTTTGTCGCAATTGACGGGAACGAAGGAGTAACTCCAGCGGAAGCTTATGCGCTCGCTGTTTCGCTTGAGCCTAAAGTTATTATCCCAATGGATTACGATGACAACGGTAAAGCTTTAAAAACTTTTCTTAAAGAAGGTGATTCTGAAGATTTGAAACCAGTAGACAAGTACACGATTAAAAGAAAAGATTTGGAAGGTTGTGAAGGAGACATTGTTGTTTTGGATTCGCAGGCGTAGGTAGAAAGTAGATAGTAGAGAGTGGAAAATGGGAAGATAAAGAAAATAAGAAGTTCGTAAAGTAAGAGAAAAAAACGAATACAATACAATGCAAGAAATAGAAAAATTTTTAATAGAGCTTCGCGCAAAACCGATACAAACACGAAAAACTATTTTAATTGTTGCCACGACTGCGATTACTATTTTTGTTGCAATTATTTGGGTTTACTCGCTTCAGGGTAGGTTGGCGCGATTAAATGGAGAAAGAGCTGTTGCCTCAACAGCGTCTGCCCCCTCATCAATTATAGCGAAAGATGCTTCCAGTTTTTGGGGCGGAATATCTGTTTTGGTTGATGAATTGAAGCATCAGTTGTCGTTTTAATCTTCCATGAAATTAGGCCTTAAAAGGGGCCTGATTTTGACTTACTTTTCGCTTTAAAATAGTTCCCAAATTAGCTCATTTATGCTAGAATTACCTGAAATAATATGGCCAAAGAGAAGGATGTAGAAATAAAAGAAGAGCGAAAAGACGGGGTAGTTCCCGTCAATATTAGTTCTGAAATGAAGGAGTCGTATCTTGATTACGCGATGTCGGTTATTACCCAGCGCGCTCTTCCTGATGTCCGAGACGGATTGAAACCAGTGCACCGTCGTATTCTTTATGCGATGAACGAAATGGGTTTAACCTCTTCTGCAAAATTCCGAAAATCGGCTGCTGTTGTTGGAGACGTTTTGGGAAAATACCACCCACACGGTGACGTTGCTGTTTATGACACGATGGTAAAAATGGCTCAGACTTTTTCTTATCGTTACCCACTCATCTTAGGTCAGGGAAACTTTGGTTCTATTGATGGTGACTCTGCCGCAGCAATGCGTTATACCGAAGCCAAGATGTCGCGTCTTTCTAGTGATTTATTAAACGACATAGATAAAAATACTGTTGATTTTCGTCCAAACTATGACGGTTCAAGAAAAGAACCTATTGTTTTGCCGGCAGCAATGCCAAACCTCGTTTTAAACGGCACTCTCGGTATTGCTGTTGGTATGGCGACAAATATCCCACCGCACAATATAAGTGAGGTTATTGATGCTTGCGTCACTCTTATTGATAAAGACGATGTAACCAACGAAGACATTTTGGAACATATAAAGGGGCCAGATTTTCCAACAGGTGGAATGATTTTTGCCGATAAAGAAATGCGTCATGCATATGTCTCTGGGCGTGGTGGGGTTGTTTGTCGCGGAGAAGCAGAAATTTTAGAAACAAAACAGGGGTTATTTCAGATTATAATTACCTCAATTCCATATCGTGTAAACAAAAGCGAACTTATTGTTCACATTGCGGATCTTGTTCGTGATAAAAAATTAGAGGGGATTAAGGATATTCGAGATGAATCAACAAGAGATATTCGTGTTGTTATTGATTTAAAAAACGGTATTCATCCACAAAAAGTACTCAACTATATATATAAACATTCTGAACTCGAGACGAAGTTTCACTTTAATACCCTTGCTCTACTTGATGGTGTTCCACAAACGCTTTCGTTTAAATCAATGCTTGAGGCATTTTTGGCGCACAGACAAGTTGTTATTAGGCGCCGAACACAGTTTGATTTAGACAAAGCTCTTGAACGAGAGCATATTTTGATTGGTTTGAAAAAAGCGCTTGATCACATTGAAGCGATTATTAAGACAATCAAGAAATCAAAAGATACTCCGACTGCTCAGCTTAACTTGATGAAGGAGTTTAAATTTTCAGACAGACAAGCAAACGCAATTCTTGAGATGCGACTTCAGAAACTTGCTGGACTCGAGCGTAAGAATATTGAACTTGAACTTGAAGAGAAGCAAAAACTAATTAAGGAGCTAAAGACACTTTTGGCTAGTGAGAGAAAAATTCTTGAATTAATAAAAACAGAAATGCTTGAGATTAAAGCAAAGTATGGCGATGCTCGTCGAACAAAGGTTGTTCGTGGTGGGGTAAAAGAAATTTCTGAAGAAGATTTGGTTGAAGACAAAGAATCAGCTCTCGTGTTTACCCAAGGTGGATATGTTAAGCGCACAGACCCAGCAGAGTATCGCGTGCAGAAGCGTGGTGGTGTTGGCGTTGTTGATTTGAACACTAAAGAAGAGGATATAGTTTCAATATTACTCACGACCTCAACTCATAGCGACCTTCTTTTCTTTACAGACAAAGGAAAGGCTTATCAAATGAAGATGTACGATATTCCAGAAGGAAGAAGGGCTACTCGCGGAAAATCAATTATGAACTTCCTTTCATTGTCTGCAGATGAAAATGTGACTTCGATTTTGCCGATGCCAAAATCGCTTAAGGACGAAAAAATGTCACTTGCGATGTTAACAAAGAACGGAACTATTAAAAAAGTTTCAGCAGATAGTTTTAAAGATGTGCGTAGAAGTGGTCTTATCGCCATTAAACTTGAACAAGGAGACGAGCTTCTTTCGGCATTTTTTGTTCGTAAAGGAGACAGTATGATTCTTGCAACGAAGAAAGGGCAATCGATTCGTTTTAAAGAAACCGACGTTCGTGAAATGGGACGAGCGGCAGGTGGTGTTCGTGGAGTTAAGCTTGGCAAAGGAGATGTTGTTGTCGGTGCTGATGTTGTTCGCCCAGATTTTAAAAATCCAAACATGCTCGTGATGATGGAGAACGGTTACGGCAAAAGAACTCCAATGAAGGAATATAAGATACAAAAACGCGGTGGTTCTGGCATGAAGACAGCAAAGGTTACCCCAAAAACAGGTAATGTTATTTCAGCAAAAATTGTAACCGACGAACTTACACAAGTTATCGCGATGTCAAAAAAGAGTCAGGTTGTAAAAGTTGATCTTTCGACCATTCCAATTTTAGGGCGCGCGACTCAAGGTGTGCGTATTATGAAACCAAGAGAAGGGGATAGTTTGGCTTCACTTACTTGTCTCTAACAAAAAACACTTTTCGTAAATGAAAAGTGTTTTTTGTTAGTCTAAATTAATTGAAAGCTTGCTCTCATGTCTAATAACTTTTATAATTTGAGTTAATAATTTATGGCATTTCTAGTACCAGACGAGATTATAAAAAGCCTTCCTCTTGAAAACGGAATGATAGTTGCAGATATAGGAGCCGGCTCTGGTGCGTTTGCAATTCCTCTTGCTCGCAATGTTGGTGATGGTGGTAAGGTCTATGCAATTGATATAAACAAAGAAGTCTTGGTTAAGATAAAAAAGGATGCAAAAGAAGCCAACCTTTCAAACGTAGAAATTATTTGGGCAAATGCTGAGGTTAAAGACGGAACGAAGCTTTCCGATAATTCAGTTGATTTTGTTTTAGTCTCCAATCTTCTTTTCCAGGCAGAAGATAAAAAAGGTTTAGTTGAAGAGATTAGCCGAATCCTAAAACCAAAAGGAATGATTGCAGTTATAGAATGGAAGGGGTCATTTGGCGGGATTGGTCCAAAAGAGAGCGCAGTCGTTAGCGAAAGCGAAGCGCAGAAACTTTTTAGTGATTCTTTGTTTGCGGAGTATAATAAATTTAACGCCGGAGATTATCATTACGGGGTTGTTTTTGTAAAAATTAAATGAAACCTTTTCAAATTATTGTTCTCTTGATTTTTGGTGTTTTCCTAGTAATTGGAGTGCTTATTTTTTCTGGGATTATAAAACTTCCCGGTGGTGGTGATAATAGTGGTGTTTCTGGTGAGGTTGTTATTTGGGGAACACTACCTAATTCGTATTTTGATAAATTATTGAGCGATTTTAATTTGGCCCACCAAAAGGAATCTTTCTCGGTTCGCTATGTAGAAAAAGACAAAACAACATTTGATAATGATTTAGTTGAGGCGATAGCAGCGAACGTTGGCCCAGATTTGGTGTTTTTGCCACAAGATTTAATTTTGAGACACGTTAGTAAAATATATCCGCTCCCATTAACAACAATTTCCGAGCGCGATTTCAAAGATATGTTTATTGAAGAGGGGGAATTATTCTTCTTTAATGGAAACGCGATTGCAATACCGTTTACGATTGATCCAATAATGCTTTATTGGAATCGGGATTCTTTTTCGGCGGCTGGTTTTTCCAAACCACCACAATACTGGGAAGAGTTTATGGCTATAGTTCCACAACTAACAACCAAAGATAGCGCCACCAATATCACCAAAAGTGCGCTTGCTTTTGGTGAAGCAAAAAATATTTTAAACGCGAAAGACATTTTATCGATGCTCATAATGCAAGCGGGGAGTAAAATAGTCGCATATTCTCCGGAGAAAGGAGTTGAGGTTTCTTTAGGTCAAAATAACACAAGTGGACTTAGGGCGGGCGAAGCAGCACTCCAGTTTTATACCGAGTTTTCTAATCCTGTTAAGCAACATTATTCTTGGAATAAATCACTTCCATCCTCTCGAAATATGTTTTTGTCGGGAGATTTAGCTATGTACTTTGGATATGCAAGTGAAATTTTGGATTTGAGGGCACGCAACCCGCATTTGAATTTTGATGTTGCGATGGTCCCACAGTCAAAAGGTGTTAATAAAAAAATAACGTTCGGAAGAATGCACGGACTCGCAGCTCTTAAGAGTTCAAAGAATTTAACCACAGCGCTTTATGTCGAGGTTCTTTTGTCTCAAGCTGATTTTATGAAGAATATTCCGGAGCGTTCTTACCTACCGCCAACTCGCCGTGATTTACTTCAAGTTCGACCTTCCGATCCGTATCTTTCTATTTTTTATGATTCAGCCATTATTTCAAACGCATGGCTTGATCCAGCGCCAAAGGAAACAACAGCTATTTTTGCTAGTATGATTGATAACGTTGTTTCAGGTAGATTCAGACCACAAGAAGCCGTTTCCGATACCGCCTCACAATTAGAAAAACTTGTAAAATAAAATATGAAAATAAGTAAAAATTTTTGGATAGCGAGAAAAATAGCAATTACTACGTTTGTGGCATTTGTGATTTTTTCACCGCTTACTGTTTTAGGGGCAGGGCTTGTTCCTTGTGACGGTGTTAATGTTAAGTGTGACTACAATCAGCTAGTTATGCTTGCTCAAAAAATTATTAGATTTTTACTTGAGGCGTCTGTGATTATTGCGATGCTTTTATTTACTTATGCTGGGTTCCAATTAGCATTTAGTGGTGGAGATACAGGTGCTATGGCAAAAGCTAAAGCAGTATTTTTTAGCGCAGCAAAAGGTTTAATTATTGCACTTGCGGCTTGGCTTATTGTTGAGACAATTCTTAGAGTGCTTCTTAAGGGTGAAGGTTTTGGACAATATATTCCGCTTGGGGGTTTTTAATGTATAATTATTTATGAATAATTTAAACTTAAATAAATTGACGAAAAGAATTCAAACGAAGAAGTTTTATACTTTATTGGCAGCAAGCCTAGTTATCTTTTTTGCTGTTTTGACTCCTTTATTTGTTGACGCTCAGACGGCGAGTGGGCAGAGAGAAGCTACAAAATTACAAAATCCACTTGGCAGTGGTAACGACAGTCTCACTGCTTTTGCTAACTCTGTTGTTGATGCTGTGGTTACTGTTGGCTTACCAATTGCCGCGTTAATGATTGTTTACTCTGGTTTTCTTTTTGTTGCAGCAAGGGGGAATGAAACCAAGCTTAAAGACGCAAAAAATGCTTTCCTTTATGCTGTTATCGGTATTGCTATAATTTTGGCTGCAAAAGTTTTATCGGAGGTTATAAGGGGAACAATAGACGCCTTAAGAGGTTGATTAATAAATAATTATGAAAATTATGAAAAAGGGAAATTTTTTAGTTTTGGGGTTGTTAGGGTTAGTAATGGTTCCGTCGGTTGTGTATGGAATCTCTAGTTTGACTGGTCTTATAGAGTTCCTTACAAATTCTATAATTATGCCAATCATTGGGCTTATTGGCGCACTTGCTGTTTTATTTTTCTTGTGGGGAGTTATGAAGTTTATTAAAGATGCAGACAATGAAACTAAGAGGGCTGAAGGACGACAATTCATACTTTACGGCATTATTGGGCTTTTTGTTATGGTCTCTGTTTACGGTCTTGTTAGGGTTTTGGAAAATACCTTCCAGTTACCGGTTACTAATAATTCGACGAGAAACACAAATGTGGTAAATACAACGGCGCCGGGTGCGACATATAATAACCGCAACGCTCAAATGGAATAATTGTAAAGTTATTGAACTGTTAGGGTGACCATGATGTTGAAATGGCGGCTTGGCTAATGATTCTTTTATCCCCAGACTAGTCGGAAAAAGAAGCAGTCTTGTGTTAAAATAAGAGAGAATTTAATAAAGTCGTTTAATTAGTATTAATTTTTAGAAATATATTGCGTATGAAAAAAGTAGTTACATTAGTAGCAGCATCAGCACTTCCTGTAGTTGCTCTTGCTCAGACAGTAGATGCCATTTTTAGTAAGATTATAACGCTCATTAATTACCTAACGATTATTGTTGTGGCGTTATCTGTTTTGGCGTTTTTCTGGGGTTTGTTTAAGTTTATTACCAAGGCAGGAGAAGACAAAGAGGAGGGTCGCCACATAATGATTTGGGGAATCCTCGCACTATTTGTTATGGTTTCTGTTTGGGGTCTTGTTGGTGTTGTCGGGAATACTTTCGGTGTGCAACAAGGAGGAGCAGTTAATATCCCAGGCATCGGTGGTTCTTACGGCGGTGTTAATACTGGTGGTACTGGAGTTTCTGGGGGAGTTAATGTCACAGGTGGTATTAATATTCCAATTCGATAATCTATAGACACGAAGCGCGCGATAGCGCGCTTTTGTCACTTGTAAAAAATGATTGCTGAAGCTGCAACACAACTACAAAGCGGAGCAAACAGCCTTGTTCAAAAACTTGTTGTTAATATCTTAGACCCAATTACGGGATTATTAGGCTCACTTGCAATAGCTTATTTTCTTTTCGGGGTACTTCAATACATAATGAATTCTGATAATGAAGACGGGATAGCTCGCGCAAAGAAGTATATGATGTGGGGTCTTATTGGTTTGTTTATTATGGTTAGCGCATGGGGGATTATAAACCTCATTGAAGGAAGTCTTCCAAGGTAAGATTTAAATAATCCAGAATTAAAAAATAGTCTCGGCGAAAGTTGAGGCTATTTTGCTTTTTGGGCAAAGAAAAAGGGCGGGCGCATTACTGCGTCCGCCCGTTTGACGACGAATTTATATCTGGAGCCCCATCTTGATTGGCGTTGTTTCCCCGTCGTCGAGGATAACGCAAACCCTTTCTCCACCTTCGAAGTTTCGCATGATCCGTTGTTTTGGACCAACACGCGCCACATATCCGTCGGGGTAGATGAACTTGACGTTCCCTTCCTTCCCGATTGGGTAGATAGTGAACGGCCCAACTGGGATGGTAAAACATGAGGGAAAGTCGGCCGTGACCAGGATCTCAGTAGGGTTTCGTGGTGCCGCTGGACCACGCGCGATTTCCTCGGCTTTGGCTTTTTCAGCCTCGGCGCGATACTCCTTCACGTAGTCTTTTCCAGACCAGTATAGTGGGATGACAAGAAGGATGATGACGGGCCACTTCGCCGCTTTTTTGATGAAATTAAGCGGTTTCTGGCTTTCGGCCACTATCCCAGCTTCCTTTGTTCGGCTTTCGTGTGTATCTGTCGTTGCCATGATGACTCTCCTAAATCATTTCTTAGGGAAAAGGCTAGTGAGGAAGTTGGCGACTGCGTTCATCCCTTCGCCTCTTATTTCCTGAACATTGTGTTGAATGGTTTTGGTGGTATTTTTATTGACCACCAGCGCCGCTTCCATTGCTTCCGCATCGGTAATCGGCTTACCACCATCCGCGCCTTTTTCTTGAAGCGTTTTGGCTGTTTCCTTGATCTTCTTTGCGGTTTCTCTCGCAGACAACGCCTGTTGAAACACAGGGTCATAGTCGACGTCGGAAATTGCAACGAGAATCAGGTCAATGCCGTACTTCTCTTCATACGAAGCGAGCTTGGGATCCTCGTGCCTTTCAAGCGCTTCCCTCCTTTCCTTGTCGAGAGCGTTTATGGACTTGAGATACTCGTCAATTTTTTTGATTACAAGCTTCTCCCGTTTTTTTCTGACTTCTTCCTCGGTGCCACCGGGCAATGTTGCGGGCATCTGCAGGTCCAAGGACAACTCATGTTCATAGTGACCCTTCATGCAACCTTCAATGCGCTTGATGTTTTTTCGAGCAGTTTCGGCGGTGAGGTTGGCAATAATCTGCGCGAGAAAACTCGAGCCGATGTCATGCAAACCGCGATCAATCACTGTCTTGTCGACGGCGATATACTTGCCGATATTGCCCTTCATTCCCCGGTACTGGAAACTCCACACCACATGGAGCATTACGCCGTCGAGGGCGGGATATGTTTCCCCTTTCTCGAATTCTTTGGCGAATATCCTCAGGTTTATGTAGTTTCCAGACTTTGTTTGTTCCCAAGGGTACTTGAAATGAATCCCCGTTGGGTATTCTTTGAGCTCTCCACCGAAAAGATTGACCGTAATAAGTGAGGTCACTTCGGGGACGGACACAAGAAAGTAGGGAAGGAAATGGCTTACGGCTAAGAGCCAGAAGCCGAACGAAAACCAACTGTTGTATTTTTGGAACAGCATCATGCCAAGTTCGTTGAAAACTAAACCAAGCAGAAGGTTGATGACCAAATACACAACTACTGAAAACGACAACAGAAAAGTAATTTCTGGTGCCTTTTCCCAGCGGAACAGGTTGACTGGTCCGTCTTTTGAAACAGTGGTAGTAGCCATGATGACTCCTTTTCAATGTGCGTTTAGCTAGGCGAAATACCAAGCTATTACTGTCTATCATTATACATAAAATGACCAAAAAGTCAAGGTGGGGAAGGGGGTTATAAAATGAAAAGAGGGAGACTCGGTCAGGGGTAAAATTCAAGAAGAGATGGAGACCCGGTCATGAATAATTTTGAAGACAAAATAAGTTCACATAGATTGTGAGGAGAGATTCGGTCAAGAACATTTTTACTCGTCGTCACTCGTAAAAATTTCTCGACCCTGCTCGTTCGACCATTTCTGCTGAAATGGTACCCGAACTCGCTTTCGAGTCTCCCCTCCGAGCAACAAACAAAATCACCCGATGTTTTCACATCGGGTTCTTTGTTTGTGGTGCTGGAGGGGAGACTCGAACTCCCAAGCCTTGCGGCACTAGTTCCTAAGACTAGCGCGTATACCAATTCCGCCACTCCAGCATGTTTTTAAATTGTAAAAAATTAATTTAACTTACCTAGCTTGTCGTCACGGATATTTTTCTGCTGAAAAATTCCGCGACCCCAGTTCGGCACCGTCGTGCCTGCGCTTCGGATTCTCTTCTTTAAGGTCGTCACAAGTTTTTGCTTGCTAGCAAAACTCGCGACCCCGCCTCGCGCCGTCGCGCTCCGGCTCGGACAAGTTAAAAACTTTATCCCATAAACTTTTTAACTTGTCCGCCCAGCAGATTCGGTCACGAATAATTTTGAAGACAAAATTTTCTCGACCCCAGCTCACCTCGTTTTGTAAGAACAAAACATGGTTCCGCTTTT
>VMEP01000001.1:404987-680130 GCA_007375595.1 Parcubacteria group bacterium LiPW_30
AAGAACAAAACATGGTTCCGCTTTTCGACTCCTGCACGCAAGTGAAGCAGTTCACTTGCTTGAGCGGATACTTCGCTACGCTCAATGTCCGCCCAGCAGGAGTCGAACCTGCGACCATTTGCTTAAGAGGCAACTGCTCTACCAACTGAGCTATGGGCGGCTAAAACATTTTTTCCGCAAAAATGTTCGCCCGATCAAAGCAAAGCTTTGATTTAGGGATAAGAGAAATGTAACAAAAAAAATACAAAGTAGCAATTTATTCCATATTTTTCAATGAAATATTCCTGTGCACCACAGATAACGTAGTTTGTGTATAATCTCTAGATATTTATGACACTTCTTTATGGGAAACCAGTGGCGGAAGAAGTTACCGCAAAAATAAAGAAACTTATCGAAAGCACAGGGATAACACCTGGTCTTGCTGTTATTTTGGTCGGTGAAAATAATGCCTCCCATTTGTATGTAAAACTTAAAGAAAAAGCAGCGCAAGATATTGGCATAAAATTTGAAAAATTTTTATTTAATTCAACTGTGAAAGAAAAAGAGTTGTTAGATTTGATTAATATTTTAAACGATCGTCGTGATATTAATGGAATTATTGTTCAGTTGCCATTACCAAAAGAACTTAATGCCAAAGGTGTTATCTCGCAGATAGATCCAAGGAAAGATGTGGATGGTTTTCATTTTGTGACAATGAAAAATTTTCTAGATGGATACAAGAAAGAGTGTCCTGTTTTTCCTCGTGCCGTTGTAGAACTTCTCTACTCTTCAAAAGAAAATATTAATGGTAAAAAGGGGATTGTTTTAGTGAACTCAGATATTTTTGGGAAAATAATGAAACAAGCTCTTTTGAACGAGGGCGTAAAAGCGGATTATCTTTTGTTTAAAAATATTGATGACAATAAAGAAAAAATAAAAGAAGCAGAGATAGTTGTTACAGTTTGTGGTGTGCCTAACTTAATAAAGCCGGAAATGGTTAATGACGATGCGATAATTATTGATGGAGGAATTAGTTATTTGGACGGTAACGTTGTGGGTGATGTTGAACGTATTAGTGTTGAGTCAAAAGTAAAATTTCTTTCTCCTGTGCCGGGTGGTGTTGGGCCAGTCACTGTTGCTACTCTTTTAGCTCGCGTGGCGGAGGTTGCAGAAAGAGAGTTAGAAAAAAATTAAGAAGAAGTCGGACTCGGTCAAGAACATTTTTATTTGTCGTCACTCGTAAAAAATTCTGAATTTGACGAATGCTTCCGTGTCCCTGCTTTGGTTGTTGGAGAGAAAAATGTTATTAGCAACTAAATTCTCCCTCGCCACAAGGGGATGGTAATTCGCGTGTTTTTGGAATGCCGGGTTCTTTTCCTTTCCAAATGTAATCTTCTGGTTTTCTTGCACTTAATTCATGCTCATGATTCCATAAGTTCCAGTAAAAACGCCATTCGTTCCAGCCAACGCCCAAATGTTTAACGTAAATATCATGTTCTACAAGCATCTTGCCAATTTTCCTTCCAGTCATACACGGCATGCTATAACAGTAGACAATGATGTCTTTTTTAGGGTTTTCCGCAATTAGTTTCTTGAAAGCACCGACAATTCTATCTACTTCTTGATATGCGGAAGTATTTGGGTCGGTGTAGGCAGGAATATTTACCGCACTAATGATATGCTCGCGTTCATACTCCTGTGAACTTCGGAGGTCAACGAGAACATAGTTTCCTCCACCTTTGTCCATTTGTCCGCGTATTGAATGTGGGCTGACATGAACTGCATTTTCAACGAGATAAAACTCCCTTATTAATTCATTTGCGGTTTTTTCTCGCGCTGGGATTATTTTGGTTATTGCAATTGTTGTCAAACTGCCGATAACGGCGGAGATAACGACCGTGATAATAAAAGTTTTTGTTATGTTCATAATAAATTGTTTTTAATTTTTTACACCATCCAATTAATGGCGCGTTTTGATAATAACACACATATATCTGCAGTAAAAAGAAGCGTTGAGTAAAAAAATTCCTCCCCATTGTTCCAGGTGGTGTTGGTCCAGCTACTGTTGCGACTTAAGATTTTTAGAAAGATTGATAAAGGGAGACTCGGTCAAGAACATTTTTACTCGTCGTCACTCATAAAAATTTCTCGACCCTGCTCATTCGACCATTTCTGCTGAAATGGTACCCGAACTCGCCTTCGAGTCCCACTCCGGACAACAAACAAAATCACCCGATGCTTACAAATCGACTAAAATTTTTTGGTGGTCACACATAAAATCCTGCTGGATTTTTGTGCGACCCCGTCTCAGCATATAAACAAAGGGACTCGGTCACGAATAATTTTGAAGACAAAACTTTCTTAACCATGACTCGCTGTCGCAGGGCGACATGCTCCGTCTTTCGAGTTCCACACGCAAGCAAAGCAGTTTGCTTGCTTCCTGTCACTACGCTTCGCTTGTGCCCGGAGTGGGACTCGAACCCACACGACCTATAGGCCAACAGATTTTAAGTCTGTAGCGTCTACCATTCCGCCATCCGGGCATTTTTCTATTATAACTTAAACAATTTAAGCAAAAAATTTTTGCTTGTGGAACTCTATGCTTCAGAAACCTCCCGTTGGGAGTTTTCTTGAGGCCTAGGGCGGAATCGAACCGCCGTATAAGAGTTTTGCAGACTCTCGCCTTACCACTTGGCTACTAGGCCTTATTTAACTTTTATAACACATACACACTTTTTCTCTTTTTTTGCAAACGAGTCTGGACTCTCGTCGTTTTTTCAATTCGCTTCGCTCACGCACTTGGCTACTAGGCCTTATCTACAGCACTCAAGCATTCTACAGATTTCGAGATAAATCGTCTATTCTTTGACGAGCTTTTTCACCTTCATCAATAGCAAAAATTATTGATGGGAGATGAGAGATTCGCGAGTTAGATATTATGAAATTATAGAATTCTCTTTTTTTACGATTAGCAAAATCAATTACTGCTTTCTCTTGATTGGTATCAGGGAAGACTGTCATAAAAATAGTCACCTTCTTTTTATCATTTGATAATTGGGCATTCGTGACGGTGATTAGTGAGGTGCGATTAGACTCTCGTTCCAAAAATTTGGCAGCGAGCTCTTTAATAACATCCATCATTTTTTCTTCGCGACTAATAGACATATTATTTTTGAACCACCATAAACGACTCAATTGTGTCGCCTGGGGCTACGTCGATTTTAGATTCAATAAGCATCCCAAATTCAATTCCTTCCTCGACCTCTTTTGTTTTTAGTTTTTGTTGCTGAAGTTCAACGATTTTTCCTCGTCCAATTTCAACATCTCTTCTTTTGATTATTATGTTTGAGCCAGAAATTAACGTGCCAGTTAAAACACGGCCACCGGCAACTTGTTTGTTTTTGGTTGAACTAAATACTTTTAGAATTTTAGCAACGCCAGTTATTTCTTCAGACTCAACTCGTGGTTTACGTTCTTTTAATTCAGCCTCAACCCATTCTGTAAGTTTATAAATAACGTTAAATAGTTTAACGGGGATATTGTTTCGCATTGAAATTTCACCGCCAGTGCTATCGGTTTTTACGTTAAAACCAATAACAACTCCGCCTTCTGTAGCCCCAGCCATTTTAACGTCCGATTCGTTTATACTGCCGACTCCTTTTTGAATAACTTTAACCTCAATTAATTCTTGATTTAATTGTAAAAGCTCACGTTCAATAGCTTCAAGTGTTCCAAGCGTGTCGCTTTTCAAAACTATTGGGAAAATAGCTTTTTTAACTTCAGCTTCCTCAACTTCTCCCGCTTGTAGAGGTTGCTTCTTTGTCACAACTTCTTTTTTCCCAACAACTTTCTTTTCTATAAAAAGACGCACGGCCTCCTCGGCTTCTTTTTTTGTTTTGTATGAAGTAAAAGGAGCGCCCGGAGATGGTATTTTATTAAAACCAACAATGCTCACTGGCGACGAGAAAGATATAGAGTCAACTTGGTGCCCGAGAAAATCTGTAATTACGCGAACGGGGGAGATGGCTTCTTCGGCAACCACAAACATTCCCTTACTTAAAGTGCCCTCTTTCACAATAAGAGTTGTAGTTATTCCACACTTTTGATCAAGGCGCGACTCAATAACCATACCTGATGCAGGTAGCGACGGGTTACCCTTAAGTTCGGCCATGTCGGCAACAAGAAGGATAATGTCTAAGAGTTCTGGAATACCTTCACCAGTCTTTGCTGAAATTAATACGTAAGGAATATCACCACCATAGCCTTCGATATAAACCTCATGTTCCACTAACTCATTTTTTGTTTTTTCAACATTAGCTCCTGGTTTGTCGATTTTATTAATAGCGACAATAAAAGGAATTCCACTTTCTTTAATTGTTTTAAGTGATTCTATTGTCTGTGCCTTAACACTATCTTCTGCCGAGACAATTAAGATAGCGATGTCCGCAGTTTCAACCCCGCGTTCGCGCATACCGGAGAAGGCTTGGTGGCCAGGTGTATCAAGAAAAGTAATTCTCCTCGACGCTCTCGGTCGAGGCCCCGACCCAGATTTATCTGGCGTCGGGGTTGTAACCTCATATGCAGAAATATGTTGAGTGATTCCACCAGCTTCTCCCTCGACGATATTTGTTTTTCTTATGAAATCAAGAAGTGTTGATTTGCCGTGATCAATATGCCCAGTTATGACAATAACAGGAGGTCTCTCGATAAGTGCTTCATTGTTTGATTGTTTTTTAGGCATTTCATTCGAACATTTTTGTCACAAAAATGTTTTAGCCGCTAATTTTTCCTTGCGCTAGCGCGCGCTTTTTCCATCGCAGTTTTTTCCTCTTCCGTAAGTTCGTTTTCTGATTTTCCAGCAACAATCGGCTTAGCGAAAACACTAACACGATCTCTTGAGTATAGGCTTGAGAAAACGACGCCGTCTTCTTCTTCGTTCAAAAGGGCGACTGCAAAACTTTGGTTTCCACTACCACCAGCATCTTTGAAAGGATTAAATCGCACGACCCCAACACTTCTTCCGCCGTGCTTCAAACGTTTCTCAACGTTTGTTAAGTAATTTTCAATATCTTTTCGCGAGCTATCAAGACCATTAATATGTTTCTCAATTTCGCGAATGGTGCCCTCTAAATCATTCCCTGATTTTCCACGCATAAGACGACGGAGGCGCCACTCAGTGCGAGCGAGCCAAATTATCATCAATACGATGAGCCCTATGAGGATTGGGATAATTACTGTTTGGTTAGTAAACATAAGGATAATACCCTTGTGGGGCATCTTTTCTTTAGGCCATTAACAGTTTTTGATTATACAATTATTTCCAATAATTACCAGTTTTAAGTCTCTTGTTTTCATGTCGTTGGTTTGTGTCGCTAAATAAAAAATACCGAGCGTGTTGCGTGCTCGGTATTCGATTTCTTCCGTTTCGTTGCGTGCCCCTATTCGGATAGGCGATTTCTTACTCTCCGTCGGAGTGGATGAAAGCGAGGCTGAACTCTTCGTGGCCGAGTGCGGTATCGAAGTCTGGAAGCCATTCCATCGACCGTTGCGCGTCGACAGCCGAGTAGTGAATCGTGTACTCGCAATCGTCGCCTGTGCGGAATTCATCGGTAATGATTTGTTGCAATTCCTCGGCGTTGGTTGTTTGCACCCGAAGGAGCTTTCTTCCACTCCACATCCCGCGCCAAGCTTTCCCCGTCGCAAGTACGGAAAATGGGGCCGCGCCCTCCAAGAAAACAATGAGTTCCTCCCGAGTTCGTTCGCTACGCCCGACGTTAATATCGAGACAGTAAGACTGTTGCTGACTCATGGTTGCGCCTCCTAAATGTACATTCTCTAGTAAAGGCAGAGAGATACCTATGGGCGATACTTTAAAACTGTTTTTATAATTTGTCCAGTTCCTTCCCCGTGTTTATTTACGGCATTTATTTAAATGTGAGTAAATGTTTTTTGTGGGGAAAAAAATAAGAAACTCATGTTAGAATCGTGAAATGAAACCGAAGACGATATATTTAGACCATGCGGCAACAACTCCGATTGATGAAAGAGTTGTAAAACTTATTCTGAAATCAACAAAAGACCTTTTTGCCAATCCTGGCGGTCTTTATGATGAAGCTATTTTGGCAAAGAAGGCTTTAGAGAAAGCTCGAAAAGATACCGCGGATATTTTATCGGCACTTCCTGATGAAATAGTTTTTACTAGCGGTGGGACCGAAAGCGATAATCTCGCGTTGCTTGGTGTTGTGCGAAAAGCCAAAGAAGACTTTCCAAAAAAGAAAATTCACATCATTGTTTCTTTAATTGAACATGCAGCTGTCCTTGAGGTTGCGCAAGAACTTGAGAAAGAAGGTGTCTTGGTTAGCTACGCCACTCCTGATAAGGACGGAATTATTTCGCCTAAAACTATTGAATCGCTACTTAAAACAAACACAATGCTTGTTTCAGTGATGCACGCAAATAATGAAATTGGGACAATACAACCAATTCGAGAAATCGCGAAAGTTATCCGTCATTTTCGAAAGAGCAATAAAATGATTTCTCCTCAATATCCCATTTTCCATACAGATGCTTCGCAGTCAGCTTTATACCTTTCTTTGCGGGTTCCGCCACTTGGTGTAGATATGATGACTTTATCAAGCCAGAAAATTTATGGCCCGAGAGGTGTCGGTGTTCTTTATGTAAGACGCGGGGTGAGTCTTAAGCCAATTATTTTTGGTGGTGATCAAGAACACGGAATTCGTCCAGGAACAGAGAACGTGCCTTTTGTTGTCGGTTTTGCCGAGGCGCTCCGTATTTCTGAGTCCAAAAAAGCCAGTGAATTTAAAAGACTTACCGTTTTGAGAGACCATTTTATAAAAAAACTATTAGATGATGTACCAGGGGCGGTATTAAATGGCCACGGAAAAGAGCGCTTACCAAATAATGTTAATATTTCGGTAAAAGGGATGGATAATGACTTTCTGGTTATCAGTCTTGCCTCAAAGGGAATACTTTGTTCCACAAGAAGCGCGTGTAAGACAAACAACGAAAAAGGCTCTCATGTTATACTTGCCTTAAGAGGAGAGAAAAATTTAGAAAGAGAAAGTTTACGTTTCTCTCTCGGGCGTGACACAACAAAAGAAAAATTAAACACAACAGTTCGGGAGTTATCTCGTATTGTTAAGGAAATTAAAAAATTTGAAAAAGATATTAAATAATTAAAAAATAAAAAAGATGAATTACGAAGCAAAAAATTTTGAGCATTTGTTTGGATTGGCGGGTTTTAGTGATGAGCTTTTGAAAAATCACTTTACGCTTTATGGGGGATATGTAACCAACACCAACAAGGTTTACGAAGCGCTAAAGACAACAGAAGTTGGAACGCCACAGTGGAGTGAGCTCAAGCGCCGTTTTGGCTGGGAGTGGAACGGGATGAGACTTCACGAGCTTTATTTTGAAAATATGAAATTAGACGGTTCTTCTTTGGGGGACGGTGAATTAAAAAAAGTAATGGACTATGTCTGGGGTTCAGTTGAAAATTGGAAAAAAGATTTTGTCGCCTGTGGAACGATGCGCGGGATTGGTTGGGTCGTTTTAGCCTATGACCCTGTGAAAAAGATGGTTTTTAACACTTGGATAAACGAACACGACGCAGGTCACCTTGCTGGCGCAAAGCTTATTTTAGTGATGGACGTTTTTGAGCATGCATATATCTCTGGATACGGACTTAAGCGTGCTGACTACATAGAAGCGTTCATGAATGCGATTGATTGGGACGTGGTAAATGAACGTTTTTCTTAAGAAAGACTGGCCGGAAAAACATAGACTATAAAAGAAGGAGTAAAAACTTGCTCTATTGCCTAATACCTTTTATATTTAGCTAATGGATCACCTAAATAAAACACAACTTGTACTCCTCGCAATACTCGTTAGTTTTGTTTCATCTATCTCGACGGGTATTGTAATGATTAAACTCACGGAGAATTCTCCACAGCCTATTACCCAAACAATAAATAGGGTCATCGAAAAGACGATTGAAAGAGTAGCTCCTGAAAAGAGCACGAGTATCGTTACAAAGATAGTTAAAGAAGAAGAATTAATTGTTTCAGCTATTGAAAAAAATAGCGGCAATGTTGTTAAAATAAAAACAGACGTTGATTTAGAGAAAAATAATCCCGGAACATTACTTGGTTATGGTTTTGTTTTTTCAGGAAGTGATAAATTGGTTGTAACAGACTTAAACCTTGTTGCAGATAAAGATATTCCTTATGCAATTGAATTTTCAAACGGAACTACTGTTAAAGCAGAAAGAGTTTATGGTAGTGAAAGCGGTGTGGCTGTTATGAAGTTCTCTGAATCAGCAGGTGATAAAATTCCAGAATTTAATAATTCAAGTTTGACCAGTGATAAATCAGTAAAAGTAGGGCAGACAGTTGTTGGGATAGCAGACACTGTTTCAACCGGTCTTATATCGGGTGTGATTTTTGAAAAAGATAACCCAATGGCGACGAGTACCTCAAGCGGTGAAGCTGAAAAAACTCACATAAGCGCAATTAAAACAAACATTACTTCTATAGAAGAAACAGGCTGGCCACTAATTAATCTGGAAGGGGAGGTTGTAGGGGTAGCTATTTGGAAAGATAAGGCACGTTTCGTTATTCCTGGAAGTTATATAGGAAAGGCCATTTCAGCCTCAAAGACAATCCAGGCCACGGCCAAGACACAGTAGTTTTGACAAATTCTTATTAGATGTTATAGTTTTTGATATCAATTTAGTTACTTAAGAGTTAAATAAAATGCCTCCACTAGACAGATTTACAACTAAAGCCCAACAAGCAATCAGTAGAGCTCACGAGCTTGCTGTTGAGCGTGGACAAAACCATGTTACGCCATTGCATCTTTTGACTGCTTTGGTGCTTCAGGACGAAAGCACTGTTATTTCTGTGCTCGAAAAACTTGAGGTTGATATTGCGCTTTTAACCGATTCTTTACTTGAGGCTATTGAAACACCAGAATCGGCAACGACGATGGCTCCTTCGTATAATTTGTTTTTAACCCCCGATCTTGCGCGCATTCTTGAAGGTTCGGTAAAAATTTCTCAATACATGAAAGATGATTTGGCTTCAACAGAGCATTTGTTTTTGGCACTCTGTGAAGTTCCCGGACAAGCGCGAGAAATACTAAATCGTTTCCGTGTTAACAAGGAAATAACAATGACTATTTTGGAGGAACTTCGAAATAAAAATGTTGTTGACGCCGATTCTCCTAAAAAGTTTCGTGTGCTTTCAAAATACACCCGCAATCTTACAGACCTTGCTCGTGAGGACAAGCTTGATCCAGTGATTGGTCGCGATAGCGAAATCATGCGTATCATGCAGATTCTTTCTCGTCGTACTAAAAACAATCCAATTTTAATAGGTGACGCTGGGACGGGCAAAACCGCAGTGGTTGAAGGTCTCGCAATTCGTATTTCAAGAGGAGATGTTCCCGAGTCTCTTCGTGATAAAGATTTGGTGTCGCTTGATTTAGGCTCGCTTATTGCCGGCACAAAATATCGTGGTGAATTTGAAGAGCGTATGCGCGCGATGATGAAGGAAATTGAAAAAAGCGAAGGAAGAGTAATTTTGTTTATTGATGAACTCCATACAATTGTTGGGGCTGGAAGCGCCGAAGGAGCGCTCGACCTTGCAAACATTTTGAAACCAGCTTTGGCTCGCGGAGAGCTACGAGCAATTGGTGCAACAACCCTTAAGGAATATCAAAAGCACATTGAAAAAGACCCAGCCCTCGCTCGCCGTTTTCAACCAGTGTTTGTGGACGAACCATCACCAGAAGACACAATCGCCATTTTACGCGGTCTTAAAGAGAAATATGAGCTTTATCATGGCGTCCGCATTACAGACGACGCTATTGTCGCAGCCGTTAATTTAAGTATTCGCTACATTACCAACAGATTTTTACCCGATAAAGCAGTTGACCTTATAGACGAGGCTGCTTCTTCAATGCGCATAGCGCTTGAAAATAAGCCACCAGCACTTGAAGAAACACACCGCAAGGTGATGCGTCTTGAAATTGAAAAAGAGGCGCTTAAAAAAGAATTGGAAAGCAGTTCCGGCACTCCTGCTAGCAAAAAGACAAAAGCTCGCGTTAAAATTATCGATAACGAGATTGCTGACCTGAGAGAAAAAACTCGAGCTCTTGAGCTCAAGTGGAAAAACGAGAAAGCAATTCTTGATGATATTCGTGTGGTTAAGAAAAGTCTGGACACTTTGCGCGTTGAAGCAGAAAATGCTGAGATTCGCGCAGACCTAACTCGTGCGGCAGAAATTAGATACAGTAAAATTCCTCTTCTTGAAAAAGATTTACAAACAAGAATGGCTCGACTAAAGAAACTCCAAAAAACACGACGTATCTTGCGTGAAGAAATTGTAGAAGAAGATATCGCAGATGTTGTGTCTCGTTGGACAAATATTCCAGTATCTAAAATGCTTGAAGAAGAAATCGAAAAACTTTCTCGAATGGAGGATGAATTGCGAAAGAGGGTAATTGGGCAGGATGAAGCCATAAAGAAAGTTTCTGACGCAGTAAGACGCTCAAGAGCTGGTGTTTCCGATCCAAATCGTCCAATAGGCTCATTTATATTCCTAGGACCTACTGGTGTTGGTAAAACAGAGCTTACAAAAGCCTTGGCGCAATTTATGTTCAACGACGAGAGAGCTTTGATTCGCGTTGATATGTCGGAATATATGGAGAGTCACTCAGTTTCAAAATTAATTGGTTCGCCTCCTGGATATATCGGACACGATGATTCCGGACAGCTAACAGAAGCTGTTCGTCATCGTCCATATTCCGTTATTCTTTTTGACGAAATTGAAAAAGCGCACCCAGAAGTATTCAACTTGTTACTTCAGGTTCTTGACGACGGAAGACTCACAGACGCAAAGGGTCGTGTTGTTAACTTCAGAAACGCAGTGATTATTCTAACTTCAAATATTGGTTCACAGTTTATTTCTAAGATGGAATCAATGGGCTTTAGCTCTAAAACAACTGCACAAGATTATTCTGGAACGAAAGAAAAAGTTTTGGGAACGTTGAAGGATTATTTCCGCCCAGAATTCTTGAACCGATTAGACGATATTATTGTCTTCGATATTCTCTCGGAGACGGCTATTCGTGAAATTGTTACCATCCAAACCGAAATTGTTCGTAAGCGCCTTGAAGCCAAAGAAATGAACTTGGAAATAAGCGAAGAAGCGCTTAAGTACTTGGCTCGTGAAGGATACAGCCCACATTATGGCGCACGACCATTGAAACGACTTATTCAGGAAAAAGTTTTGAACAAGGTAGCAATGCTTATCATTTCAAAATCTATTTCGGCAGGGGACAAGGTTGTGGTTACGGAGAAAAACAATGATTTGGTTATTGAAATTAGCCGTGGACGCATGAGCCCAATTAAAGGGAGAAGTACTCGCAAAAAAGTTACAGCGTAATTCAATTAAAAAACCGGCATTATGCCGGTTTTTTAATTTTATATACAAAAATTTATTGCGAGCAGTACTATACTCTGCTAAAATATGGCTATGAATTCTAAAGAACGTGGTGACATTGCAGTTGGTCAGGCCATTAATTATTTTATGTCGCAAGGATATGAAGTTTGTTTGCCAATAGGCGATAAACGCCACTATGACATTATTGTTGAAAAAAATGGCACGTTAAACAGGGTGCAGATAAAGTTTGCCGGGTTATACAAAAGTAAAAATCAATGCCGAGTTGGTTTGAGAATTACCGGTGGTAATCAATCTTATTCTTATTCTAAAAAATACGATAACGATGCTTTTGACTCACTTTTTGTATATACTGAGCGCGGGGAACGATATTTTATCCCCTGGAAAGAAGTGGATTGTCGAAACGAATTGACAATAGAGACCAATAAATATAAAACATATAGGGTTTAATGCGTCGGTGGCGGAGTGGTCAATCGCAATAGACTGTAAATCTATCGGACTTAGTCCTTCGAAGGTTCGAATCCTTCCCGACGCACCATAAACAAATAAAGCTCAGTGTGAAAACATTTGGCTTTATTTGTTTTTAAAATTTTAAATTAAGAAAGGCTACCGCGGGGGTAGCCTTTTTGTTTGGGGTGTAGGGCTCTCAGAGTCCTGGAGGCATTTCCCGGTCGTGCGGTTTGACGCGCATCATCGTAAGCCAGAAAATAAACCAAGTGAAACCGCCGCTCGCCAAGAGTGCCAAGATGGCGATAACGAGCCCTTCTAGGAATTTGGGTTCCATGTTTTCCTCCAATGTTTGTCTAATTGAGACAATAAGGCACGCACTAAAAGTTGTCAACAATACGCCCTAGCTTCTTAAATGACGCTTCAAACTGTTTCATTACTTTTGTCCCGCGCAAAGCGGCCGCAGGATGAAACATTGGAAATATTTTTCTGCCGTCGATTTCAAATATTTTTCCTTGGTCAACTGATATTTTTGCCGTTGGGAGAAAATAATTTGTTGCAAAACGACCAAGTGGAACGATAATTTTCGGATTGATAATCTCAATTTGTTTTGTGAGGTATGGTTTGAAACTTTCGATTTCTTTTTCATTTGGGTCGCGATTTAACAGCGGACGTTTTTTGACAATATTTGTAATGTAAACGCCTCCACGCTTCCAATTGATTTTTTCCAGATTTTTGTTTATTAGTTGTCCGCTACGGCCAACAAAAGGTCTTTTTTCTAGGTCCTCGTTTTTTCCTGGAGCTTCGCCAATAAACATAACGGGGGAGTTGATGTCACCTTCGCCGAAAACGAGATTGCTCTTTTTTAGGGGGAGTTTGGTATTTGCCTCAATTTCTGACTTGAGCTTTTCCAGGGCCAGTTTCTTGTTCATTGGTTTATATTGTAATTCTTTTCTTTTAAATACCAATACTCGCCCTTAAAATGCATTACGGAGCCTGACGGATCTTCTCAAAAATATCAGTTGTATTTCTTTAAACACCCCCTACTTTTCCCTTTAAAAACATTGCGCAGTGCGACCGGCACGAGCATAGCAAAAACTTAGCAAAGTTTTATGCGCGTTTTTAAAGGGAAAAGTAAAAAGAAAGGCTGTTGCAAAATCTAGCGGATTATAGTATGCTCACGGGGAATTAAATCATATGTCACAAGACCAACTTATAAAATTGTCGTGTACAACTTGTAAGCACACCAACTATTGGAGTCGCAAGAACCGCAAGAAAGTCGAACGAAAAATCGAGCTTAAAAAGTATTGCAAGTGGTGCGGAAAAGCTACAAAACATAAAGAATCGAAGAAATAAAACAAAGCCCCCGAATGGGGTTTTTGTTTTATTGGTGGCGGGCCCACGAGGACTCGAACCTCGGTCTGCTCTTTTGGAGAGAGATATTCTACCACTGAACTATAGGCCCTTGCTTTGCGAGTATATCAATTTACTAAAAGTGACGCCACTTTATAAATAAGACAAAGCCACCGAATGGTGGCTTTGTGGTTAAAACGGTGGCCTAATCCTCTACGCCGATAATTGTGTACGGCATTTCGTGTTGGTCGAAAACCAGAAATCCTTGATCGCCGAGTGGGTCTTGGAAAAATCGAACCCACCTGTCTGTTTCGGGAGAGAATCGAAAAACTACCTCTTCTCCGTTTAAGAAATCAGACCTAATCCTGATTTGGTCGAGAACATCTGGCTCGAAGCCTTCATGCTGAACAGCTGTTACTCGTCCAGCATCAAAGAAGGCCTCGTTGGTGTCGTGTATCAACACCTTTTGTCCAACTTCAAGGTTTTCCATTTTGGACCTCCTGTGTGTGCTATTTAGCTATTTCAAGACTACTTTTTTCTTTTTGATAAGTCAATTTTCAAAAACCTTCCCACTTCTTTTAAGATTTTTACCTTTTCATTAGGCCTAAACCATTTAATTTTCTTATCTCTTTTAAACCAAGTCGCTTGGCGTTTGGCGTATTGCCAGGTGTCTCTTTCTATACTCAAAAGCATTTCGTTTTTTGTGATTTTATTTTGAAGATAAAGTGATAAATATTTATATTCCAAACCGAGAGATTCTAGTCTTTTCCACGACAGACCATTTTTATGAAGATTCTTTGCTTCAGCCACCATCCCTTTTTTAATTCGCGAAAGTAGGCGAAGGTGAACTTTTTGTTTTAGCTCATCGTCTTTCAAATCAAGCCCAATTTTTAAAACATTAAATTTTGGAGGTGAAACCTCCAAAAGAGGGATACTACCTAAAGCGGTGGCTATTTCGATGGCGCGGATAAGACGTCGTGGGTTGTTTGCGTCAATTTCTTTTGCACGACGTGAATCCAGTTTTTTTAAAATCACAAATAATTGAGGTACGGTTTTTTTCTCAAGCTCTTTTCTTAATTTTTTATTTGGTGGCACTTCTGGTACTACAATATTTTTTAATACCGCGTCTATATACAAACCCGTGCCACCGCAGATAATCGGTAGTTTTCCTCGAGAAATTATCTCGCCAATAGTTTTATCTGCAAGATTTTTATATTCCGAAACAGAAAATTGTTTTTTTGAGTCGGCAATATCTAATAAGTGGTGAGGGATACCTTTCATTTCACGTTTGGTTATTTTCCCCGTCCCTAAATCAAGGCCACGATAGATTTGGCGCGAGTCGGCTGAAATCACTTCGCCATCCCATTTTTTGGCAAGAAGAACAGCCAAGTCGCTTTTACCGGTTGCTGTTTTGCCTAAAATGGCGATAATCCACGGTTTTTTTACATTCTTTTTCATTAAACCTAACGCTACCATATTTGTTGTTTTGCGCGATATCTAGCACCTGTATATAATGAGCAGATAAAAATTAAAACATTATAAAAATTAATTAAAAAAATATATGAATCAAGAAGGAAAAAATGTTCCGAATGTAGTGTTCAAAACAAGGGTTCGTGACGAAGGTGTTGAAGGTCCAAATCCATATCGTTGGCAAGATGTCTCTTCAGACGATATTTTTAAAGGAAAGAAAGTTGTAGTTTTCGCTCTTCCTGGAGCATTTACCCCAACATGTTCTTCAACACACCTACCTGGTTATGAAGCAGCTTACGAGGAATTAAAAGCGCTTGGTGTTGATGAAGTTTATTGTCTTTCCGTTAATGATGCTTTTGTCATGTTTCAGTGGAGTAGACACCAGGGAGTAGAAAAGGTAAAGATGTTGCCTGATGGATCAGGGGAGTTTACTAGAGGAATGGGAATGCTTGTCAAAAAGGACAACCTTGGTTTTGGTGAAAGATCTTGGCGTTATAGCATGTATGTTGAAGATGGCTTAATTAAGAAAATATTTTCTGAAGCAGGTTTTTCAAATAATTGCGAAACAGATCCATTCGAAGTTTCAGATGCGTTGACAATGGTTAATTATTTGAAAGAGAATAAGTAACAAACAAATTAAAAGACGCTCTAGAAAGAGCGTCTTTTAATTTTCGGTGCCGGGAGGGAGAATCGGTCACAACTCTTCTGCTTCGATAAATCTACGCGACGAAGGTCGTTACCACGCCTCACTGTCGCCTTGCGACATGTTCCGGCTTTCGATTCTCCCCGCGAGTGAAGCAGTTCACTCTCTCTCCCGTCCACTCACTTTGTTCGTTGTGCCGGGAGGGAGAATCGGTCACGCATAATTTTCTGCTGAAAATTTGCGCGACCCCGCCTTGGCACGTCTGCCTCCGGCTTTCGATTCTCTCGCCAAAAATTAAAAAACACCCAAAGAGGGCGTCTTTTAATTTTCGGTGCCGGGAGGGAGAATCGAACTCCCATGGATTACTCCGCACGATTTTGAGTCGTGTGCGTCTACCAATTCCGCCATCCCGGCATTTATCCTAAAAATAGGATTATCGATATTCTAGGGGACTAAAGCCCAAAAATCAATTTTTTGGATAAAATTTTTGTGATATAATAATCAACATAAAGAAAATTATATTTTAGATATATTTTAATTTTCGCACCTTAATATTAAATTTTATGTCCCAATTTCGTAATGACTCAGTTTTTTGGATAGAAGTTGAAAAAATCAAACCAAATCCGTATCAACCACGACGGGAGTTTGATGAATTGAAACTAAAAGATCTCTCAGATTCTATTCGCCAATATGGAGTGCTTCAGCCGATTGTTATTACACGCCGTGAAATAGAGCGTGAAGACGGCGGTATTTCTGCAGAATACGAACTTGTTGCCGGCGAACGACGTTTGCGTGCGGCCAAAATGGCGGGGATTGCTCAAATACCGGCTGTTATCCGCGCAGTTGAAGATGATGCTAAAACAAAACTTGAACTCGCTATTATTGAAAATCTTCAAAGAGAAGATTTAAATCCTGTTGATCGTGCTGTCGCCTTTGACCGTTTAAGGGAAGAATTTGGTTATAAGCACGCCGAGATTGCCCAAAAGGTTGGTAAGAGTCGTGAATATGTTTCAAACACAATGCGACTCCTCTTACTTTCAGACGAAATGAGGCAAGGTTTGGCTCAGGGGAAAATTTCTGAAGGTCACACTCGTCCAATTTTAATGCTCGTTGATAGACCAGAAGAGCAGATGACACTTTATAAAGAAATTGTTTTTAAGCGCATTACTGTGCGCGAGGCAGAAAGTATTGCCCGTAAAATTGCTCACGACCGTGTTCGTAAAAAAGATATTATTTTTGATCCAGAAGCACTTGAGCTTGAAGGTAAAATTGCAGAAGCGCTCGGGACACGTGTTTCTCTTGAGAAAAGGGAGGTTGGGGGAAAGCTCGTGATTGATTTTTATTCAAACGACGACTTACGCGCAATCTTTCAATTGCTAAACGCAAACAAGGAAGACCGCCGAGAACTCCTAGAACAATTTATTGAAGGGCGTGAACTTGAAAATAGTATAGTTGCTATAAGTGAAGCCGAAGCGGGGATTGAAGCGCCCCTCGACGATCGTTCAAAAGACGAAATACAAGAACAGGAAGAAGATTTATACTACGTGCGAAATTTCTCTCTTTAACTTCCGCCCTTTAAAAACTTAGCGAATTGATTAGCTAACCCCTCTTGGGCGTGTAATTTTATTTGTTTCCTAGCAAAAGCAGTTTTAGAAAATTCAAGCCACTTTGTTGATGGTTTGCTTCCTTCTTTGGTTATTATTTCCACAATGTCAGCATTCTTTAATTTGGTATTAAGCGCGACTAGTTTTCCATTAACTTTTGCTCCAAAGACGTGATTTCCAACATCAGAGTGAATTGCATACGCAAAATCAATTGGTGAGGATTCTTCTGGAAGCTCAATAACATCACCCTTTGGCGTGAAAACGAAAACGCGATTCTTAAAGAAATCTGTTTTTAAGTGTTCCAAAAATTCACCACTTTTAGAAACATTTTTTTGCCATTCTGTTAGTTCTTGAATCCACTCAAGTTTTTTACTCATGTGTTCCTCTTTTGATTTGTTTTTACCGACCTCTTTATATCCCAAATGTGAGGCAATACCGAACTCTGCCTCTTCGTGCATTTCTTTTGTTCTTATTTGAATTTCCACCGTTCCCCCATCACCAGAAAAAACCGTTGTGTGAATACTTTGATACCCGTTTGGTTTTGGTAGGGCAATATAATCTTTTATTCTTCCAGGAAGGGGACGCCATTTTTTATGAATTACCCCAAGGGCACGATAACAATCTTCAATTGTTGGCACGACAATACGTAAGGCAACAAGATCATATATCTTATCAATATCCATTTCGTGTCGTTTCAGTTTGAGATATAAGCTCCAAAGATGTTTTACGCGTGAATCAGTTTTAAAATTTTTTATTCCACTTATAGCCAACTCCTTTCTAAGAGAGCGTTTTATTTTTTCTGCTTCTAGCTCACTTGCCGTGGCGCGCTCCTTTAAAAGTTTTTTAACTTGTTCAAATTCTTTTGGGTACGCATATTCAAAAGAATAATCTTCGAGTTCTCCTTGAATTCTTCCGATACCAAGGCGATTGGCAATTGGGGCGTATATCTCAAGTGTTTCTAGTGCGATGCGTTTTCGTTTTGCCTCCGGTACGTGTTTTAAGGTACTTACGTTATGAAGACGGTCTGCGAGTTTAATAATAATAACTCGAGCATCTTGTCCCGTTGCAATAAAGAATTTACGAAGACTCTCAACGTGTCTTTCTACTCCGTGATACTTTAGTTTTCCGAGTTTGGTGACGCCCTTAACTAGAAAAGAAATTTCCGGACCAAACTCTTTTAATATTTCTTCGTCTGAAACATTTGAATCTTCAACCGTGTCATGAAGAAGTCCTGCGGCGATAGTTTTCGCATCCATATGAAGGAACGCAAGGTTTTTAGCAACTTCTACGACGTGAGATTCAAAATACGATTCTCCAGAAAAACGTTTTTGGTCGCCGTGTGATTTTTTTGCGAAAGAATAAGCCCTTTCAATAAGCGCCTCGTTTTCCTTGGTCCTTTTGGACATGTGATCGATAATGTCTTTCGCAGAGCTCATAAAAACAATAGTAGAGCCTCGCGCTTGTTTTCGCAAATTAATTATCCTATTTTCTTTCCCCCTTTCTTCTCTTCTAGTTTATGCGGGTTATGCATTGGGCACGCTTTGTTACTACATCTTTCTGGAATTGTTTTTGGTCACAAGTCGGTTTTGTTCCGCCGAACAAAACCGCTTTCGACCCCGGCTCGCGATTTCGTCTGCTGACGAAATATCGCTCCGCCCCACAAAAACTAATTGCGTTTGCAACGCAACACTGAACTCTTATTTCGCTAGTTTATGCGGGTTATGCATTGGGCATGCTTTGTTACTACATCTTTCTGGAATTGTTTTTGTGCCTTCCATCATTAGTGAATCGCAGAGCTTACAGATTTTACCTGTTGGTCTTGCCTTGATAGCGTTTTTACAGCCTGGATAGTCTGAACATGAATAGAAGACACCAAAACGGCCACGGCGTTCAATCATTTCTCCTTTTTTACATGTTGGACAAGTAACCCCAGTTTTTCCTTTGGCTTCTTCTTCGGCGCTTTTTTTAATGAATTTACACTTTGGATAATTTGCGCAAGCGATAAATTTACCGAAGCGTCCTTCACGCTCGATTAGCTTTCCTTTTCCGCAAGAAGGACAAATCTCTCCTGTTTCCTTTGGTCCTTCAAGTTCAGTCCCGTCTAATTTTCTTGCGCCAATACAATCTGGAAATTTTGAACAAGAAAGGAATTTTCCACTTTTACTTAGTTTTATAACCATTAAGCTTCCACACTTTGGACATTTAATGCTTGGGTCAGCGTCTCCTAGGTTTGTTAATTTGGCGATTTTATCTTTTGACTTTACGTCTTTAGAAAATGGTTTGTAGAAATCACGAAGAGTTTTTTCGTAATCACGTTTGCCGTCGGCAATATCATCCAACTTATCTTCCATTTCAGCAGTGAAAGAATCACTAATATAGTTTTCAAAATTTTGTTCAAGGAAAGTACTAACAACTTCGCCAACGTCTGTTCCGCGAAGAGATCGTCCTTCTTTTTCCACATACTCACGCTCAAGGATTGTTTTGATAATCGCCGCGT
This sequence comes from Parcubacteria group bacterium LiPW_30, assembly GCA_007375595.1. Lineage (GTDB taxonomy): Bacteria > Patescibacteriota > Minisyncoccia > Phycocordibacterales > VMEP01 > VMEP01. The sequence goes on from VMEP01000001.1 coordinate 424,464, forward strand.
AAGTTGAAGGGCGACCGATTCCTCTTTTTTCGAGTTCTTTAATAAGACCAGCTTCTGTGTAGCGATTTGGTGGTTCAGTTTGTTTTTCTTCTTCGTCTATAGAGATGAGCGCTAGTGGTTCGTCCACCGAAGTTACCGGAAGCTCAACATCATCTTCTCTTGAATCTTTGTCTGCCTCGAGCCACCCCAAGAATAATATTCGGTGTCCCGTTGCAGTGAAATCGGGAATATCACCCTTTTTTATGTTTGCTGTTATTTTAGTACGCAACATTACAGCATCTGTCATTTGAGAGGCGACGGTGCGTTGCCATATTAAATGATAAAGTTTTTTCTCTGCATCGTTTGAACCACGCTCTTCAAAAGAAGCGTCAGTTGGACGAATTGCCTCGTGCGCCTCTTGGGCGTTTTTGCTTTTTGTTTTAAATACGCGGGCTGTTACAAATTTTTCTCCAAACCTCTTACCAACCATGGCAATGATTTGGGCTTGAGCTTCCTTTGATAGGTTTGGGCTATCGGTACGCATGTAGGTGATATAACCAGCTTCATAAAGTCGTTGAGCAAGAGACATCGTTCTTGATGGCGCAAAACCAAGTCTTGAGCTTGCCGCTTGTTGTAATGTCGATGTTATAAATGGTGGGCGAGGGGAGCGAGATGTTTCAGATTCTTCTAGTTTTTTTACAAACCAATCTCCTTTCTTTCCGGAAGTAAGAATTTTTTTAACAACATCTTCATCTCGCGGTTCATCCACACACGTAACAGTAAGAGACGCTTTCTTCTTCGTTTTTACATCGGCTCGTATAACCCAGTATTTTTCTGGCACAAATGCGCGGATTTCACGTTCGCGTTCAATTACAATACGCAAAGCAGGTGACTGCACGCGTCCAGCGGAAAGTCCGTAGCGAACCTTTTTCCAAATAAGACCAGAAAGGTCGTAGCCGAAAAGTCGGTCTAGTACACGACGCGCTTCCTGCGCTTTTCGTAAATCTGTATCAATGTCACGTGGGTGCTTGAGAGCTTCCTTTACGGCCGTTTCGGTAATTTCATTAAAAACAATTCTTTTAATAGGGGTTTTCTTTTTTACCGACGACATCAAGATTTCCTTCACGTGCCAAGCAATAGCTTCTCCTTCACGGTCGGGGTCGGAAGCAAGGATTATTTCAGATGCCTTAGAAGCTTCTTTTTGGAGCTCAGCAACAACCTTTTCTTTGCCCTTAGATATTTCGTAACGAGGAATAAAACCACCCTCAATATCGATGGCGGTTTTGTTACTTTTTGGCAAATCTCGAACGTGTCCAACGCTCGCCAAAACGGTATAATCCTTCCCAACATATTTGGAAATTGTTTTTGATTTTGCTGGTGATTCAACTATAAGAAGTTTAGTCATTGACATAACTTGTACATTATTACATTTATTTTTGCAAATTTTTGAAATACTTTCGTTTTTAAAAACACGCATATCTGTCTGCTGACAGATTGCTATACTCGCCTCGTCAGGCTCCGTAATGTTTTTAAAAACGAAAGTATGGTGGTAGGAATTAGCCCTTTAAAATTAGTAATAAAAAAACTCGCGTGAAGCGAGTTTTTTTATTAAAGCCTATAAAAAATTATGGCTTATAGTCAACAATTAACGTAGGTGTATCGGCACCACTAAAATCAGCGCCGCTACCTGTGCAGGCAGTTCCTGCTGATGCATCGGCATCGCTTGCCAACGAATCATTTGCTCCTTCAAGTGTAGCTCCTAAGTGGTAGCTATCACATGTTGAACCTGTACCAAGACCTGCATACATGTACGGTGTTGATGTACTTGATGGGTCAACTGGAACAGCTGCCAAGAAACCACCCGTTACAAGACCTGAAAGGGCTGTAGGGTATTGCTTGTTTGTATCGAAGTAAAGCGTAAGAGCAGTTCGAACACTTCCTAAGTCACCAACGCGCTTTGCGTCACGGGCTTTGGCTCGAGCTGAGTTTAAGCTTGCCAAGACGATACTCGACAAAATTCCAATAATTGCAATCACGACTAATAATTCTACGAGCGTAAAGCCGCTCTCGCTTTTTCTTGTTTTCATCATAACTTAATTAGTATAGCAAATAAAAAGAACAATAACGCAAGGTTTTTAAGTTACCCTGTGGATTTCTCCAAATTGTTCTGAAATTAAACCTTTAATTTCAAGGAGAGAAATGATGGTGTTTAGTTGATGAATAGGGAAGTCTACATTTCTCGCGAGTTCGTCTCGTGATATAGGTTCCCTTAGAATCTCCAATACTTTTCTTTCTTCATTTGAACAATCAAGAAAAGCATTTTCATCCGACATCTTTTTTTCTACAGAAAATCCAAGGGCAGAAAGTAAATCCGCACTTTTAGTAATTGGTGTGGCGCCCTCGCGGATTAAACGATTTGTCCCGAAAGATGAAAATGAAAAAATATTTCCTGGAACAGCATAAACCTCACGATTGTAATCAAGAGCAAGTCGTGCGGTGATGAGTGTGCCAGATTTTTCTTCCGCTTCTATAATAAGTGTCGCTTTTGATACTCCAGCCATCAAACGATTTCTTTGGGGGAATGACCAAGTTGTGGCGCGGAAGTCTGGTTCGTGTTCGGAAATTAGCGCACCACCTGCTTTAACGATATCTTCAGCGAGTTGCACGTTAGTCGCTGGATATAAAACTTTTCTTGAAATACCAGAACCGGGAAAAGCGATTGTTTGAAGTCCTGATTTAATTGCTGCGCGATGTGCAATGGAATCAAGGCCGAGGGCAAGACCAGAAACAATAACAATCGGATAGCCACGAAGCCCTTCAATTAATTTTTCGCATACCTCTCTTCCGTAAGAAGTATATTTCCTAGAGCCAACTACCGTGAGGAAAGTTTTAGATGAATCTGGAAATAATCCTTCTATAAAAAGATTTTTTGGTGGCTGTGGAATTTCTAGAATTTGCTTTGGAAATTCTTCTTTTGATAGTTTTCTTATGTTTTGAACCATATTGGTTTAGTAAACAAAAAACAGTCCTTGTATTATAACAAGTCATGATTATTTTTTATGTGTATTTCTTTTGTAATGTGTTTTGGGATATACTAAAAGTTAAGAAATAGGGCGTTTTTTTGTTATATAACATAACCCGCCCAAATTTTTGTTTACAAAAATTTATTTGAGTGGCGGTTTTTATAATCGCTTTACTCCTTAAAAATCAGCCATGCTCGACATAAAATTCATCAAAGAAAATCCAGACCTTATTCGTGAAGGTGCTCGCAAAAAACTTATCAATTTTAATGTTGATGATTTGCTCGCGGTTGAAGAAAAGCGCCTCGCAATCCTCCTTTCAGTAGAGAGCTTGCGCGCGGAGCAAAATCGAGCGAGCGACGAAGTCGCAAAAGGAATTGATCCTGCCGCGAGAGAGCTTTTGGTTTCTGAGATGAAGCTTTTAAAAGAGCAGTTGAAAATTAAAGAAGACGAACTAAAAGAAATAATGTCTTCTTGGCAATCGTTAATGCTTCAAGTACCAAACGTTCCAGACATGACTGTTCCCGACGGTTTAAGTGATGAAGATAACGAAGAGGTAAAAAAGTGGGGGAAAATTCCTGAGTTTAGTTTTGTGCCAAAAAACCACATCGACCTTATGCAACAAAACGGAATGGTTGATTTTGAGCGCGGAGTTAAGGTCGCAGGCTTTCGTGGATATTTCTTAAAAGGAGACGGCGCGCTTCTTTCTTTTGCTGTCTGGCAATATGCTCAAAAATTTTTCTTAAGTAAGGGCTTCACTCCAATAATTGCTCCATCACTTGTTCGTAGGGAAGTATTTCTCGGCACTGGATATATTCCACAAGGAGAAGAAGATTTGTATAAAACACAAGACGGTGATTTTTTGGCAGGAACTGCGGAAGTCGGAGTTATGGGTTATCACATGGACGAAGTTTTAAATAAAGAAGAATTCCCTAAAAAATATTTGGGATTTTCACCCTGTTTTAGGCGCGAAGCAGGAAGTCATGGCAAAGATACAAAAGGACTCATTCGTGTTCACGAGTTTTATAAATGGGAGCAAGTAATTTTGTGTGAAGCAAGCCACGAAGAATCGGTAAAACTGCATGAATGGTTAAATAGAAACACAGAAGAGTTCATCGAGTCTTTAGGTATCCCATATCACACTGTTGCCAATTGTGGTGGAGATTTAGGTTTAGGTCAGGTTAAAAAATATGATATTGAGCTTTGGGTTCCGGGCGAAAATAAATATCGTGAAATCAGCTCCGCCTCATACTTCCATGATTTCCAGACGAGACGCCTCAATATTAAGTATAAAGACAGTGAAGGGAAGCTTCGTTTTGCGCACTCCTTAAATAGCACTGCTATCCCGACCCCTCGCATTTTAGTTTCAATCGTTGAGAATTTCCAAAATGTAGATGGTTCCATCACAGTTCCAGAAGCACTTCGTCCATTTTTTGGAAAAGACACAATAAACAATATTAATAGCTAATTTCAACTGCCATGGAATTTGGGCGTAAGTTTAAAACAAAAACATCTACCGCCCGTCTACGCAGGCGGAAAGCATTAATTAAAAAAGCGATCATAGTGTCCGCTATTTCGTTTTTTATATTGATTGTTTTTGTTTTTATAGTAAATCTGTCTTCTTTGCGAATAGAAAAGACAGTTGTTTTTGGCACAAATATTCTTAAAGAAGATGACGTCCTTGAAGTGGTTAATGTTGGAATTTCTGGAAAATATCTTTTCCTTATCCCCAAAGACAGCATTTTCTTTTATCCAAAAGAAAGAATTAAAAATGCTTTGTTAAATAAATTTGGAAGAATTGAGGCCGTGTATCCAGCGCTTGATAATGGAAACGTGTTAGTAGTGTCTATTTCCGAACATTCTCCCAAATATTTATGGTGTGGGAATAAAAAGATAGAGGAGAATCAAGCGAGCGGGAATTGCTATTTTATGGATAAAACCGGACTAATTTTCGTTAAGTCTCCAGATTTTTCTTCAAACGTATTTTTCACTTTTTACGGACCACTTGCTTCAACGACAGAACCAATCGGGGCGAGAATATTTTCAGTCGAAGAATTTGAGAGAGTTGTTTCGTTTAAAGATGCTGTTTCTAGGATGGGTTTTAAATCAAAAGGATTCGCGGTTTTAAATGATGGAGATTATGAGCTTAACCTTAGCCCCTCTGGAAAAATTCTTTTTAATACAAAAAACGATTTTGCAAAATCACTTGATAATATTCTTTTAGCTATTACCTCGCTCCCACTTTCCGATGAAATTAAAACAAAACTTGATTCACTTCTATATATAGATGTTCGTTTTGGTAATAAAGTTTTTTATAAGTTTGAAGATTAGTCGAAATTGTCACCCCTTTTAATTTTTATGGGATTGTTGTAGTTTATCGAGAGCACAACTTCTTTGGAGAATTCCATGGGCAATATTGTTTCTTCTGGTTTCCCGATTCACCTTGCGTATACGCTCTCGGTCGCCATAGTTGAGGCGATGCAGGGCGGGCGCGATTTTGTCGGCAAGAACGACCTAAAGCGACTCCTTGAGTGGTATCAGGGCGCTGCTTATCCCTATAATGCCACCTTGTTTTCACGGGGCGGCGAAAGCGATGAGGGACAAGCGCTCTATATTTTGATGCGACGCGCCCACGTGGAAAACGCCGTGAATGGGGTTCGAAGAAGGTCTTCGCTCTTTGGTCGTGTCATGGCGTTTATCCGTAGGTTTCCACGCGAAACATATTCACATCACGATGCCTACTTCGCCCTCAACTTTTTCAATGACCTTGCTTCCGGAATAAGGGAGTACAGAGCTTCGGTTAGGCGGAGAAAGATGTTGGCGATGGCGCGGGGGAATGTTGTAAGGCTCAAAAACAGGATGGAACAGGCGCGAGTCTAAAATTCTGTAGATGTATAAAAGGGAGCACCAGTCGCTCCCTTTTTTAATTTTAAAAAAAGATTTTCAGCTTATGTTAATATCGTGGAAATGAAGGGATTTTGGAAAAATTTAAAAAAGCCATTTTTTGTTTTGGCGCCAATGGCCGATGTCACCGACGCGGCTTTTCGTCAGATTATTGCGAAGTATGGCAAACCTGATGTTTTTTGGACAGAGTTTGTTTCCGCTGATGGGTTGTGTAGCCCTATTGGTCGAGAGAAACTTTTAATTGATCTTGCTTACACAGAAGAAGAACGACCAATTGTTGCGCAAATTTTTTCGTCTAATCCAGATAATATCCGCGAGACGGCAAAACTAATTAAAGAGCTGGGTTTTGATGGGCTTGATATAAATATGGGTTGCCCAGATAGAACAATAGAAAAACAAGGCGCGGGAGCTTCTTTGATGAAGAATCCAAAACTTGCACAAGAAATAATTCTTGCCGCCAAAGAAGGCGCAGGGGATATGCCAGTGTCTGTTAAAACTCGACTCGGATACAACAAAGATATTTTGGAAGAGTGGTTGCCGGCGCTACTTGAAGCTCGCCCCGCGGTTATCACCGTGCACGCACGAAATAGAAAAGAGTTATCTGATTTTCCAGCGCGCTGGGAGATGGTTAAACGTGCCGTTGAAATTCGCGATGAGTTGAAAAGTGAAACGCTGATTATTGGCAATGGTGATGTTAAAGATATTAAGGACGCCGAAATGAAAGTAAAAGAAACTGGCGCCGACGGCGTAATGCTTGGGCGGTCAATTTTTGGTAATCCGTTTCTTTTTAATCGTAAGCAAAAAGAAGTTGATATAAAAACGAGATTAGAAATTATGGTTGAGCATACAAAACTTTTCGAAGAGCTTTTCAATGGCAAGAAAAATTTTGCAGTAATGAAAAAGCACTATAAAGCATATGCTCACGGATTTATCGGCGCTAAAGAGCTTCGAGTAGAACTAATGGAAACAAAAAACGCTAAAGAGGTGGAGGGGATTGTGGAGAAATTTCTAGGTGGTAGTCTGTAGAAAGTAAAACGACGGAGGGTTCATTATGAAATCAATTTTGACGCATCTTAATGGCGCGTTACAGCGCCTTGAGGAACGGCCTTATTTAGCCAATAGTATGTTTCCCGCCGAGATGGATAATTTCTGGAAGGGTGAAAAGCTTTTGTCTGCCGAGATTCAGATTCCTCGCTTAGAAAAATATTTGGAAAGCGAGGAAGGACAGATAGCCACTAACCTTTTCAAGCAGGTCTGGGAATTGTCCAGTACGATAAATTGGTGTCGACCCGAAAAGGAAGGGTGGTTACACTGGCGGGTTTTTCTGTATAGGGGTGAGCCACGCAGTGGCCTAAACAGGGCGGAAATAATTTGGTTTGGCGGAAACGGCCTGGAAATGTATTTTGCAGAAAGAGGGTCGCATAATTACCAAACCAAGCCCACAACTGCGCGCGAACTGGTTACTCGTGTTGCTTTCAATGATAGCAATTGGGACCAGGCTGGTATCTCAAGGCCAGAGCAAATTGTGCCCTACATCAGACTGAAGACGCTGGACTTGGTTCGTTACCTGAACCGCTAAAGCCAGATGTTCTTGTTGTTCTTGTGGAGAAAAGAAACGGGGTTGCGCTAGTCGTACCCCGTTTTGTTTTTTTAATTAGAAAAATAAAAAGGTGTATAAGTCTATATTAGATTAACAATTTTTTTGTTATAATTTTGTTTATGAAAGAAAGGAATCTTTTTCTCGTTACTATAATCATAGTTGTTGGTGTTGTTTTGTTGTTTATATACAAAAAAGATTTAATTGAGAAAATTCAAGTTTTTAAAAAAGATACAACAGTTACGCAAGAGCCAGTAAGAACAGATTTTGGTTCTAATGTTCCCGCCGATTTTCCGGCAGACATTCCCATCGAAGAGGGGGTAAAAACCGAGCAGAGCTATAGCCTGAATTATGTCGGACAAAAACAACTGACTATTGTTTTTATTTCAACCAAGACAGTGAAAGAGAATTACGCGTTCTACGCCGATTTTCTCGCGAAGCAGGGCTGGAACGTTTCCAATAAATTCGAAAGCCCGAAACTATCCTCTCTGTATGGCACGAAAGAGAGTAATGATATTAACGTGACCATCAGCGAAAAGAAGTTAGATGCTTCAGTAAAATCACAAGTAAGTATTAGTTTCTTAAAAAAATGATTAATATAATTCGTACAATTTTTGTTGGAATAATTCTATTTTTAATAAATCCAGGTGTTTCTTTTGGCGCATCAATTAAAACATACACTGATTCTTCTGGTTTAAACCCTCGTTCCTCCCCACCATATGTTGGCGGCTATGTCGTAGAGACGTTTACTTCATCGGGGACTTTTACTCCACCTGCTGGAGTCACCTCCGTGGATTACCTTGTTGTTGCCGGTGGTGGAGGCGGAGGCTCTGTTAATGGTGGGGCTGGTGGGGCTGGTGGTTTTCGAACTGCTAGTAATTATGTTGTGGTACCAAATAACCCAGTGACCGTCGTTGTTGGGGCTGGTGGGGCGAAAGGTAATCCATACGGTGGGAATAATGGATATGATTCTATTTTTGATTCTATTATATCGATAGGTGGTGGCGGTGGCTCTGGTGGTGGAGGTGCTGTTGAGGCAAAGGTTGGTGGTTCTGGTGGTTCGGGTGGATATTGGGTTTCTGGCGCTGCTGGCACCTCGGGGCAAGGTTATGCGGGTGGCACTGGTGCTGGTGGATATCCAATAACTGGTGCTGGTGGAGGTGGAGGTGCCGGGGAAGCAGGAGACTCCCCTTTGTATGATTACACAGCAACTGATGGGGGTAATGGGCTTTCTTCTTTTATATCCGGGGTTAATACTTATTATGCTGGCGGTGGTGGCGGATGGGGGTGGGAGCAAGAACTTAGTTTAGAAAGAGATGGACTCGGGGGCTTGGGTGGTGGCGGTTCAGGTAGAGTTAGCGGAGATGCAGGCGATGGTAGCGTAAACACTGGCGGTGGTGGCGGTGGTTCAAGTGAAAGTGGTGGCAACGGCGGGTCCGGCATCGTCATATTGAGGTACCGTAGCCCAGGTACTGTAAACATTACCTCAAGTATTTCATCGTCTTGGGTGGTTACCGGCCCGGCGACGATTACCGGCTCGGGCACCTCGCAGTCCTCGCCATCACAGCCCGCAGGAACATACACCATCACCTGGGGCGAGGTGTCCGGTTACACCGCTCCTGCGACTCAGAGCCTCACACTCGCTTCTGCTGGCACAATCACGTTTAACGGTACTTATGTGGCATTAACACCACCAACTACCACTTTCTCTGCTTCGCCAGCAACTATTTCGTATAACACATCCTCAACACTTAATTGGAGTTCAACAGATGCAACATCTTGTACTGCCGGGGGTGATTGGTCGGGAACAAAAGATATATCAGGTAGTGTTAGTACTGGAAATTTAACAACATCTAAAACATACACACTCTACTGTACGGGCCCTGGAGGAAATTCTGTTACACAATCAGCGGCGGTAACAGTAGAATCAAACCCACCAACTACTTCAATCACTAGTCCAACAATCGACATCACAATCCCTGAAAACCAAGAGCAACAATTTACAGGAGAAGCAGTAGACACAGATGGGACGATAGTTGGATATCAATGGAGAATGGGAAATTGTACAACAGGTACCGTTCTTAGTTCTTTGATAAGTTTTGCCAGATCATTTACACCAGGAACATATGATGTTTATTTCAGGGCCCAAGATAACAACGGGTTTTGGTCATTAGATTGCCCGACACGCAGAATTGATGTTGTCGTAAGTAATCAAATACCTGGTGTTTGCGGGGCTTCTAATGGTGTGCCAACTCAAAAGAAACCAACGTCAAATCTTTGTAGTACAGTAGGCTTACCGGAACCCGTTGTCTCGCCGGAAAATATTAGTGTCTTACCAGAAAGCGGCAACCCTTCTTCATGGTCATGGACATGCTCTGGAGAAAACGGTGGCGCAGATGCTGCTTGTGGAACCGCGACTTCGTGTGGTGATAATAAATGCCAGGCATCTAAAGGAGAAAACCCCTCAACATGTAAGGCTGATTGCAAGATAAAGTTTTTTGAGTTTTAGTTCACAAAAGTATTTATATTTCTAGTATTTTATTGCGTGGTTTTCGTTGTGTTGTTGATAGTAATGTTTTTTTGGGCGAACACCTTAAAAATAAAAAGGTGCATAAGTGGTGTTGTGATAAATTTTTGAAGTTATAGAATGAAGAGAGGAATTACCTATAACCTATAAAAAAGAGAGGAGCGACATTATGCATACTGTGCGTAGGTCGGAAGAGGTGAAGTTCTTTGCCAGAGTCGAACGTCGCCGAGAAAGAATAATCGACTGTGTCGCCATTGTCACAGTCGTTAGGTCCCAGTACGGAATTCACACCGAGGTTGATGTCGTCTTATATCGCCTCAACCGGAGAGAAGTTCGTTTTGGAGGCAAAGAGACGTTCGAGTTGGTACGCTTTTTGCCACAGGACAAAGAGTTAGCTTTTAATTTCTTCCCACATGGACCACCGTTTTTGAACAGCGGTCCGGCGTGGAAGGAAACCACTGGCTGGCTTGCCCCTGTAATTGATTCGTACAGGACAATTTATGACCCTGGTTTGGTGATAGTAGAAGAGTATCCTCAAAAAATACTACCCACACCTTTTAGGCCGAGTGCATGTCCAGATCTTCGCGTTTTACGTTGAAGACCCCAATTTTGTTTGCCGAGTTAATCGGTTAGCAGGGTTGGGGCTTTTTGTTTACAACTTTTGTATGTTGTGTTAGTATTTTTGCGGGAATGTTCCCATAATGAAAAAGAAGGAAGCTATTGATGAAAAATCGTACAGTAGCAACGAACTCACTTTCCGTGACGCCAGCGGTGATGTTCGACCTCGAAAAGAGGATTGTGGCGTACATGAAGGGGGCCGAATGGCGGAAACTCATCCACCCGAATATCGGAGAAGATTTCTTTGTTCCGATGTGGAGGAAGGGGAAGGACGTCCATGGCGGTTTCGGCAAAAACGGGTTCATCGAAATCGAGAAGAATCCCGTTTTCGGGAAAAAGGACATTGTCCGCGTCGTCGCACTCAAGCAGGCGGTCGCGAACAGCATGGACCCGTCGATCTCCACCTTGGGCGGGAAGAAAGATATCGTTCAGGTCATCAAGGACTGGTCGCTTATCTCGATTCCCGATTCGGCCAAGATCAAGGTGATCGAGCACCGCGCTGAATGTGTCAAAGACAGCGCGAAGCGGGCGAAGTTGCCGTTGTCGGACCGCTCCGTTGCGTACAGTTCGCACGGTGGCACCTCCACCTCGGCGGGGATTACGGCTTAGCTTTCGAGCTTTAGCCGATCATTGGTCCGTCTCATCTTCTAGGTGAGGCGGGCCATTTCATTGCTTGCGCATATAATTGTTTTTGGTTAGTATATGCGCTTGCCGAAGTTCAACAGTAGTACAACCAGAAGAGGAGAAGCACAGATGCATCAACAAGGTTCGGGTTCATCGCGCAGCTTCAATGCCCGTCGCGCGAACTATTTCGCGCGTCAGGGGACGCAAGCACAGCCGTTGTCGGGTGGAGCAGGGGTCGCCGCAAATGATCCCAAAGCCACTTCCGGCGAAGAAGAAATCGTCGTCGATTCCAAGGAGTCGTCGGCCAAAAAGCAATAACCGGCCGTAGGCCGGCAACAGGTCCGCAAATCGTCCTTCGACGAAGAGCGGGCCTTTTTCATTTGTCGTGGCGACCTGATATAATAATTTTTAACCAATAGATAATGAAAAATTCTACTGAAAATAAGGCGATGGAAAATGTCGCTTTCTATCGGAAATATCGTCCGCAGAAATTCGCCGATGTTTTAGGACAGGAGCACGTTATTTCGGTTATTGAAAATTCTCTCAAATCAGAAAGCATGGTGCACGCCTATCTTTTTGCGGGCTCGAGGGGCACGGGAAAAACATCTGTTGCTAGAATTCTTGCGCGCGAGCTCGGCACTTCCACAAACGACCTATATGAAATAGACGCCGCTTCAAATCGTGGTATTGATGATGTTCGCGCGCTAAAAGAGTCGGTGCAGTCGCTTCCTTTTGATTCAAAATATAAAGTTTATATCATCGACGAAGTGCATATGCTCACCAAAGAAGCGTTTAACGCGCTTTTGAAAACTCTTGAAGAGCCACCTAAATATGTAATTTTTATTTTAGCGACGACCGAAATTGAAAAATTGCCAGAGACCGTGGTGTCGCGTTGCCAGGTTTTTCAATTTAAAAAACCATCAATTGAAACATTGCGTGGGGTGATAGAAAAAATTGTTAAATCCGAAGGATATAAAATAGAGAAGTCGGCAGGGGAATTGATTGCGCTTTTGGGGGAAGGTTCATTTCGTGATACACAAGGAATACTTCAGAAAATAGTTGGGCTATCAAGCGACAAAGAAATTACTCGCGCAGAAGTTGAGAAAATAACCGGCGCGCCAAAAACAGAACTCGTTCGAGATTTTATTTCCGCGATTGCGACACACGATTTAGAACGCGGGCTTTCCGCCGTGGGCAACACGGGAAAAGAAAATCGCGATATGAAGGTATATATGAAGCTTGTTTTACGACAGTTGCGCGCAGCGCTTTTGCTTAAATACGCGCCGGCAGGGGCGGGGAGTTTGCTTTCAGATTTCGACGAAGATGAAAAGAAATTTTTAAACACGCTCATTAAAGAAAACGGGAAGAATATTACCTCAGGCGTATTAATAGAATTGCTCACCGCCTATCAGCTTCTCGACTATTCATATATTCCCGAACTTCCGCTAGAACTTGCCCTGATTAAGATTGTCGGGCAAAATGACGCAAGTTAGTTTAGTTTCGCGGGAAATACATTGCCGGTTCGTCTAATGGTAGGACACCGCCCTTTGAAGGCGGGTATTGGGGTTCGAGTCCCTGACCGGCAGTTTTTGAGCGTAGTTCGAGAAGTGTTGTGTTTATATTAAACTCTAATCTGATATAATTAAGAAAATTATGTTAGTTACCAATAAAACAAAAATTCTTTCCCCTGTTAAACTAGCACCATATTTTCAAGAGGATAATTTTGTTCTATACAATAGCGACTCAATTATTTTACTGAATCAATTACCAGAAAGTTCAGTAGATATGATATTTGCGGATCCTCCATACAATCTTTCGAATGACGGTTTTAGCGTACATGCTGGGCGAATGGTAAGTGTTAATAAAGGCGATTGGGATAAAAGTAAAGGATTCCAAGACGATTATGCCTTCCACTATCGTTGGATGGAAGCTTGTAGGCGAGTTCTTAAGCCAAACGGCACACTTTGGGTAAGCGGTACTTATCACTCAATTTACCAATGTGGACATGCCCTTCAATCACTCAGTTATCATATTTTGAATGATATAAGTTGGTTTAAACCAAACGCTTCACCGAATTTGAGCTGTAGATTTTTTACGGCAAGCCACGAGACACTTATTTGGGCGAGGAAAGAAAAAAAGGCAAAACATAATTTTAACTATGATTTAATGAAAAACGGGGAATGGCCTGAGGATAAATTAAAGAAACCAGGTCTTCAAATGAGATCCGTTTGGTCTATGGGGACTCCTCGCCCCGAAGAGAAAAAATATGGTAAGCACCCAACACAAAAACCTCTAGATTTGCTCAAAAGAATAATTTTAGCAAGCACAAACAAAGGAGATGTTGTTTTAGATCCGTTTACAGGTAGTTCTACTACCGGGATTGCGGCGGTGATGTACGAGAGAAAATTTATTGGAGTAGATCTTGAAAAAAAGTACCTTGATTTATCTGTTAAAAGATTTAATGATTTAAAAAAATGATTAACAAAGGAAAAGGGGGAGGTAATACAATAACAGGACTTAATTTTGAAAAGGAAAAAGATATTCTTTCTCTTCTTAAAACTAAGAAAGGATATAGTGTTAAAGGAACAGCTATCTTTTATAACGGGAAGGAAGTTGCGAGGAACTATAAGAAAAATGCTCTATATAAATTTCTAGAATCTGAGAAGATAGATTACAAGAAAATTCTTTCTAAAAAACTTCTCCCCGATGAAGCTTTATATGTAATTGTTAATAACACCCTATTTATTATAGAGCTTAAGTTTCAGAAAGTAGCTGGGTCAGTCGATGAAAAATTACAGACATGTGATTTCAAAAGAAAACAGTATGCAAAATTGATGGCACCATTGAATATAGAAGTTGAATATATCTATGTTTTAAGCGATTGGTTTAAAAAACCAGAATATAAAGATGTGCGAGATTATATAATTTCCGTAGGATGTCAGTATTATTTTGATTATCTTCCTCTACAAAAACTTGGGTTGCCTGTTCCACAAGATTAAATTTATTTTTTACAATCTTGGACGGACAGTCTGTTTGAGATGGGTTCAGACTCTGAAGAAAATCGAAAAACATGGCGCAAATAATCAAAAAAGTATTTCATTGGCTTGGAACATTCCTTTGGAAGGATAAAACTTTAGCAATTATGGGTATTGTAATTGGGGTACTCGGCATTTATTTAGCTATAGATGCAAATAAAAGAACGGAAAAAGCTGAGGTTTTGCAAAAAATATCAGAGAAAAGCTATTTCGAGACGACCTATAAGAAGATTTTCTTCAGTATTCCAATAGGAAATGGAATAGAAGATTTTAAAAAATTACCTAAAGAAACAGTAAATTCAATTCTGAATGACGCACTCAGCGACATAGAATCGCAAATGAATAATAAATATCTTATTTCTAATACCGACTGCTTTAATAGTTGGAAGAGTTTTCAAGAATTTTTATATTTAGCCATCAGATCTCCGGAAACTTTTGATTCTATGGGACCAGAACATAGCATCGCAAAGAACTATTACGCAAAATTGGATCCGCTATTGAATTATTGCCATAGTCTATGATTTTACCTATTCTGAGGAACGTCGGAGGGGCGGAATAAAAGTAATCAAAAAAGCCTTGTGGAGTTTGGTGGTATAATTTACGAGACCGAGGAGATCATCTTAAAACGACAACAGGCAATAGGAGGCCTTCGAGATTCGAGAGGAGATTCTAGTCATAAGTTTGTGTATAATTGTCTATTATGGCAATCAAAAAAACATCAGAGATTGGTAGTAAAGTAATCCGCTCTCGATCAAAAGAAGTTGAAAAAATAACTTCTTTGAGAGTTAAGAAAATAATAGTTGATCTCGTGGATACTATGAGACATGTGAATTTGGTTGGTATGGCGGCACCCCAAATTGGAATAGGAAGTAGAATTTTTGTTACTGAAATTAGGAAAACAATAACACGAAAAAATATTTCTAAACCTGACCCACTTAAGGTTTTTATCAACCCCGAAATAACTAAGACATCAAAGAAACTTGTTGATGGATATGAGGGTTGCGGAAGCGTCGCCTCGGGGGGATTATTTGGAATCGTGAGAAGACCAGAAACTGTTTCCGTTCGAGCTTTTGATGAAACAGGTGAAGAATTTGAGTTAGAGACTTCTGGGTTGTTAGCAAGAATTATTCAACATGAGATTGACCATCTTGATGGAATTTGTTTTATTGATAAGGTTACAGACACTAAAAAATTGTTAGGTCGTCAAGAATATATCAAAATGGGAAGAAAAAAGTAGGCCGGACTTTTTTTAGAGAAAAGAATCTAATCAGTTTGAGATAAGTTCGGACTCCGAAGAACGTATATTTTATGGAACTAAATCTTGGTTACAGAAACAAAATACTTATTTTAGGCGCGGGTGCGTCTAAAGACTATGGGCTACCAATCTGGAAAGAGTTGGATTCTTTGATAAAGGAGAGACTGAAAGATGGTGGAGAAAATCAATATTCACGCGCAAAGGATGTTTTGGCTTGGCTAGATAAGGTGGGAGAAAAAAACGAATATAAAACTATTGATGAATGCATTGAAAAGGAATCAGTAACAGGAATCTATCATTCAGATGGAGATAGTGTGGAAAACGATCTATTCTCGTCAGTCAAAGATATCTTCAACGAAGTTTATAAAGAAAATAACGAAGGTTGGATAACAAGGTTGAGTAATAAAATTTTACATAACTCTGAAAACCGATTGGAAGAGAGAGTGGCTTTCATAAATTATAATTACGATAATGTTTTAGAGAAAAACCTCTTAAGATTTGGTCATCTGCCAGGGAAACATTTGCGTCTCAATAATAAACCTAGACTAGACCAGTTATCGTCGGTGCAGGTACCTGTTTTGTATGCTCATGGGAATCTTTATAAGAAATCTGAGGTACCCTTAGGGTCCCATACGGATAGATATTACAAAACCATGAAGAGTGGTTTCGTTGGGTATATAGATGTTGTTTCGTGTTATGAAAGCCACAACCATACAGTTAATCACGAGTTAGATGCCGACGAACTTGAAATGTATATTTTAGGATTGGGCGGGGGTCTTAAATTCAATCTTAGTAAACTTAATATTTCCAAGAAAGTGTCGCAAATTTCTGTGACAATTAGTAATGCTCATGACGATGAAGAAATTATAAAATTTTTAAGTACAAAATTTAAAGTTCCAGTAGAGAAAATTTTTATATATAGATCTTGTGCTGAGTTAATTGATACATGCTTCTAGTAATAAATCGACTCTCATTCAGAGGAACGTCGAAATGGTACGATTAGAGATGTCAGAAAAGCCTTGTGGGGCTTGATGGGCAAATATACGAGACCGAAGAGGCCAGTTTTTGAGCTGTTTTCTAGGGGTTATTCGTGCGAGGAATGATAAAGTAGTACTATAAAGCGACAAAGTTGTGTGTTTCGTTTGATAAACTTTTGGAATAAATTTATGAACAATAAAGAAGCTAAAGCACGAATCAGAATAAACAGTCTACTCCAACAGTCTGGCTGGAGGTTTTTTGATGACGAAAACAGCAAGGCAAACATTGCTCTAAATAAACTTTCAAAAAAATCAGTTGATGAATTAGGAAACGATTTTGAAAAAACAAAGAACAATTTTACCGATTTTCTTCTTCTTGATGAAAAAGGTTTCCCCTATGTTGTGTTTGCTGCAAAATCAAGCGCCGAACTGTTCGAGTTAAAAATAAAATCAAAAATCGATGAATTATGAGGAGAATAATTATATGAGCAGTAACATTATCAAACAACATTTAGCAGAGATGGTAAAAGACAAGAAACTGGATGCCGAGTTCATCCAGCTTTTGTCTGGTTCGAACGACAACAACGAGGAAGGCAGAGATACTGCTATAAAGATTCTGTTTGCGATAAAAAAACGCTATGTTGAAAGTAAAAAAGATAACTCTTAGTGGCTTCCGAGGGATTCTCAAACCTCAAGACCTAATCCTTACAGAAAAAGGAGACTCAAATCCGCACTCACTTGTTTTGTACGGACTCAATAGTTCTGGTAAAACTTCTTTCGTTGACGGCATTGAGTGGTTTTTATCCGAAGAGAATAAGGTTGAATGGCTCACGCGTGAAGATGCCGAAGAGAAAGCCTACCCCCATTTAGCAGCCGACTCCAAAAAGGTTGAGAGCTTTGTAGAGTTGCAGTTCAATGACACAGACAAAAAGTTAGATTCTCTTCGCAAGACATACAGTCACAAAAAGATAACGCAACCCACACTATCGTCCGAGAGTGATTTTGAAAACGTTTATAAGGTGTTCGTGATAAAGCCTTATCTTCGTTATCTGGAAGTTATAGATTTCGTTTATAACCACACGGGGCTAAAGAAGTATCAAAGGCTCGCGAATTGGATGGGATTTGAAAGTGAGCAGGCATTTCAAGAAAAGCTCGCCCTAAAGATACTCCCAGAGCTGAAAAGAAGAAAAGAAGAGTTATCAAATACCGTCGAAACTCTCGGCAGTCATCTATCGCGACTGACAGGAAGCAGCGACATATCGGAAATAGAGATTTTGAGAGTAAGTAATGGGATTTTAGCCTTGCATAAAATCGCCGAAAAGAAGAACGTTAGTGAGCTTATGGATTACATTCCAGAGTTTGCAAAGCTCCGTGCTATCTCCTCTGTAGGAATCACGGTAGATAAACTTACCCAAGCAGAAACCAATATTAGCTTGTTTGCTATAAATAAGACACTTCTTGAATCTCTTGCGGATGCAAAGAAAAAAGTTGATGACTTTAGTAAAGAACTAAAGAAAATTGAACAGATTAATGTCATCGGACTCTACGATCAGGCTTTAGAGGTTTTGAATAAGCAAACAGAGTCGGCAACTGTTTGTCCTGTATGCGGCACCAGTTGGAAGAAAGATGAGCTGGTAAAACATATCCAAGACGAACTGGGGTTACTCACAAAGGTAAAAGAAGACAAAGAAGCGCTTGAGCTAACAGTTAGTCGACTCAAATCGGCAGTAAGAACTGAAATAACCGCAACAGAGAGACTGGTTTCAAAATACGATGACGTTCAAAAAATAATTCCAGTTCTTACATACGAAAAGGTAAAATCGTATAAAGATGCTCTGTCCATAATGGAGAGCGGTTGGCTAACTAAACCTCTGGGCAGTAATACTGAAATAACACTCACACAGGAACTTCGCGACCAGAGTGAAGAAGAGCAGCAACAAATACTAAAGACCATCACTGCTGAAAAGACGAAGATTCAGCCATCAGAGAAAGACATCAAGATTGCAGAGGATATTGAAAAACTGACTCAAATACGGACGAAGCTCATAGAAGTCAAAGATGCCGAAGCTGAACGGGAGTTTACGGAAAAGGAGATTGAAAAGTTCATTGCAGTAAGCAATAAGCTCGTCACTTTGATTCAAGAGAACATCAAGTCTCGATTCAATGAGATTTCCGAGCGCATTGGCAAATACTTTTCAATTTTGAGGAACGATAAAGATATAAAAAACATCGAGATTGTCTTGAACGAAGAAAAAGGACGTGCGGCGGGGCGTTCAGCAGAGATACAGCTCCACTACTACGATGTGACCGTAAAGCCCGCCTATAAAGTTTTGAGTGAGTCATTGTTAAACAGTTTGGGGTTGGCGGTGTATTTCACCTGCATCAAGCAGTTCAATCAGGACTGCAAGTTTATAGTGCTTGACGATATAATGAACAGCCTCGACATAGATAAAAGAGACACACTACTTGATTTGATTGAGCAGGAGTTCGGTGATTATCAGGTTATTCTTTTCACACACGATTATTATTGGTTTCAAAAGATATTGAGACGATTTCCAAAATGGATACGAAAGAAAATAAAAAGTTGGGGCTACGAAACAGGCGCCCTTATTGATGTTGCTGCAACAACTCAAGGAGAGATTGAGGAATGTCTGGCGGATGCAACCAAGATTGAGGATGCTGGCTGGAAACTCGGAAGATATGTTGAGAGCACGCTAAACGAGTTTTGCGAGAATCTGTGGGCAAAAGTTCGCTACCGCTATACAAAGAACGACCCGCCCGCAATGGAAGAGCTATTTGATGCACTGTGCGGGCGCCTAAAAGACAAGCTGAACGAACACCCAGTAGTAAAACAAATACAGGAGGCTAAAAAATATGAACCTATACTGCGCAATTTTGTGTCTCACGCAAGAACAAATAGTGGCTCTACGGTTTCGCCTCAAGAGATAAAACGAGCAGCGAAAGAATGGTTCAAACTTGAGAGTCAACTTTGGTGTAACGACTGTAGTCAATTCGTTGAATATCATAAAACCAAATCGTCAATCGAATGTCACTGCGGGAAGTTGAAACTGGAGAAAGTAAAATGACCTGGTATCAAAAGACGTTAAAGAAATACGGGAAAGAAATCCTGACAGGGGCAATCTTTTCTGTTATCTGTACACTCGCATTCCTACTCTGGATTTATGGAATGGGTAAGACGTTCACATGGACAGATATCAGTCCAATAGATCCGCCTTCAATCTTTGTCAGATTTCTCTATAGCGCTCTTACATTTGTCACCTTAGGGCGAATTTTGTATGTCACAGGCTTTTACAAAGCCTTGTATCAAATCATTGGCGATTGGCAGTCATTCAAGGAGGCGAAAGTAATTATTTGGTTATTACTTATGGGCGCTATGTTCTTCGTGATTGTTCCTACTATCGTAGATATACTCAATGGCATTCTCTCAGTCGGATATAACTTGTTCGCTTTGATACTTTACGCATTTCCACCAGTAGGCGTCTCATTAATCTTTTTTGTATTTTACTTCTATTTCAAAAGGAAACTCCGACCGATATCCTAAGGGGACTGTTATTTTTATCACTTTTTATAAAACTATGAAATATTTTGCTTACGGATCAAATATGCTGCAGGGTCGTCTTGAAGACCAAAAGAATGTTCGAGACGAAAGCATTGGCTCGGTTCAGGACATAGGAACAGCTAGTCTGCCAGATTATCGATTGGTTTTTAATAAAATCGGTAAGAAGGATGGAATAAGTGGTAAGGCGAATATAGTTCAAGAGCAAGGCGCAGAGACACTAGGAGTTGTGTATGAATTGTCCAATGAGCAAATCAATCTTTTGGATAGTATTGAGGGAAAGGGCTACAAAAGAATTCCAGTTGGTATTAATTTCAATGGCGAACAGCTTGAGATTGATACTTATGTTGCTCAAGCTAATAGTGTTCAAGAAGGACTATCACCAACAAGAGAGTATTTGAACTTTGTAATTCAAGGCGCTGTAATTCATGGCTTTCCAGAAGCGTACGTTTCGTTCCTCAGATCTATCAAAGTTCAATAATTAGGGGCGCACGAGACGCGTCGTTCTGATAAACTAAGATTAGTAAAGGCTATTACAAGTAACATCAAAACGATAAAAGAAAAGTGATCAAAAACCTTGTGGGGCTTGATGGTATAATTTATGAGACCGAGGGGGTCAGTAAATTATCGTAGAATAATATAATGAATGAAATAACACTTCACAATCAATGGGTCGTTAAAGCTCCGATAGATGACGTATTCAGAATAATGACCGACTTTGAAAAATTTCCAGAACATTTTCCAAAGGTTGCCGAGGTGGTAGAGATTAAAAAGCGGGAAGGAGACTATCTCGAGATAGAAGCAATAGTAAGATCCTTCGGTAAAAAATTTCAGGTGAAAATGAAGACTCGAATTCTTCCGGGGAAAGGATTCATCTCAGATAATGATAGCTATCAGTTTGGGACTTCTGGACATGAAGAGGTGTTGTTATCTCCACACGCCGAAGGAACTTTGATTGACTATACCTATCAAGTCACTATTCATAAAAAATGGCTACGTATAGTTGCTGTGCCACTATTACGCTGGTATTCGATGAAATACTGGGAAAAAGCAGTTATTCAGGAGCTTAAAAAGATTCTGGAGAAATAAAAATGGGTGCAACCATAACTACAAATATGTAGGTTTCAAAGAGTGGTAAAATAAAAATTTTAGAATAAAAATAATAAAAAGCCTTGTGTGGTTTTTGAAAAATAAAGTATGGTTAAAAAAGAAATTGCTACTGGTACGATACATAAATTACCTGATGATTTAAAAAAGGCGCTTCTTTCCGCACCGCAGTCGCTAGTAACATGGGAAGAAACCACACCGCTTGCACGCAATGAATGGATTTGTTGGGTTACATCGGGTAAAAAAGCGGAGACGAGAAATATTCGTATTGAAAAAGCTCTTTCAAAGCTTAAGGGTGGAATGCGTAGACCTTGTTGCTGGGCGGGCTGTACTCATCGCTAGAATTAACACTCGTAATTTGTGATAAAGAAGTTGGTTATCTAACATTTTGGTTATAACTTTCGTTATAACGTCTATATGAAGAAATCATTTCTATACGCATCATCGGCTATTTTATATATTGTCGGTTTAGTTTCTCTTGTGAATCTTGCGGTTCATGCTCTACAAGATAAACCAGAAACTATACTCATTCCGATGACCATGTTGAGTTTGTTTGTATTATCGGCATCTATCATGGGATTTTTGTTTTTATCTGAACCGCTAAGTCTGCTTATAGAAAACAAAAAGCACGAGGCTGTTGTTTGCTTTGCCCAAATTGTCGGATTCTTTGCCTGTTTTGTCGCCCTTTTTATACTTTTACTTTTCTTCAGTCCAATTCCTTTCCCGCAGGGTTTTTAGAAAGTACATCAGACTAGAACTTTGATATAATAGTTTTAATGAAAGTATATATTGCTGCGCCGTTATTCAACGAGTTTGAAAAAAATCGCAATGTCGAAATAAGTGAGTATTTGAATAGTGTAGGCATTTATACTTATTTACCCCAGAAAGACGAAAAAATCTATATTTTTTGATAAAATGTAAAAAGTATTAAAATAAGTAATAATCTTTAATGTATAAAAATGTTTAATTTTACTTCAAAAATTCAAAAAGTTATTGCGATTAACGACCTTAATGTGCGTATCGGTGAACCTTCAACAACAGCGAGTTCGTCTCCATTCCCGAAAGGAACAATTTTCGACGTTATAGGGTTTATTTCTAATGGAGACACCGTACGAGAAAATTCTGTTTGGTATAAGTGTGATAATGGTAGTTATCTTTGGTCTGGTAACGTCAAAGTGATTGACGATGTACAAAAAATATTAACTTCCCCTCTCCCGTATTTAGTTTGTACTCAAAAGTTTGGGGAACGCCCTGAGGTATATAAAAATTACGGATCTCCAAAGGGGCATAATGGACTTGATTTTCGCACGTGGGTAAATAATGATCCGCATAATTTCAAGCAAGATGTTTTCTCTGTTTTAGATGGTAAAGTAACTGAGGCAGATTTTGATCAGGTATTTAAGGGGAACTTTATTCGTATAAAACATGAGAAATATGAATCAATTTACCTTCATTTATCTCGCCTAGATGTGAAAAGTGGAGATCTAGTAAAAGCAGGACAACAGATTGGAAAGGCAGGGAACACGGGGTCAGTTAGCGAAGCCCCACATTTACATTTTGGAGTTCGCCCAATTAACTTTGATAAAAATAATGGCTATATGGGGTATATAGATCCTAGTCTTCTTTTTGTCGATGAAATAAAATATGTGTAATTCATGTTTTTGGTATTGATAACTATTTTTGAGATAACACAAAAATCATATGTCTTTAGAAGAAACACCTATAGAAAAAAATAAACACGAAGTAATGGAAAGCACAGAAGAAGAGTCTGATGTGATTGAGCGTTATGTTGATATTAGGGCAGAAGTTTTTCGTGTAGATATGACAAGAGAAGAAAGAAGTGATTTTGCTCAAAAAATTATTGACGTTGTAAAAAGTTTAAATGAATCAAAAAATATAGACTCGTCTTTTAGGGAAGAAATACTACAGCAAATAAAAGCTGTAGAAGAACAATATTTGGCATTTAGAAAAGCAGTGGAACTGGTTAAACAATTAGAAAGAGAAAGCCGTGGTGGAATTCTTGTTCCTAATTTGTATGAACAAGCTGTGGAGGCTGGTAAAAAAGCAATTGAGGCTGGCGTTCCTGCCGATAACCTTAATTCACTACGTGAAATTCTCAATGAATATTTGGCGACGGTAAGAAGGTTGGCAACGGGTCAAAAGTAAAATAAAAAAAGATACTCGTTAGGAAAAAATAAAATGGAACACGACCACTCAAATCATCACAAACAACCAGAATCACACAATAAACACGACGGGCATAATACAGTAGATTTTTTAAAGAAGTTTTGGATCTCTTTAGTTATTACCATACCCATCTTTTTTTATTCTGAGATGGCAAAAGAGGTTTTTAATATTCGTGGTCCCGAGTTTGATGGCTGGCAATATGTTCTGCTTGTTCTCGGATCAATTATTTATTTTTATTGTGGTTTAACATTTCTTCAAGGTGCTTATCGTGAATTAAAAGAACGTTTGCCTGGGATGATGGTACTTATTTTTATCGCCGTTACATCTGCGTATGCGTATAGTGTCTTCTCAATATTTTTTGGGGGAATGCATGATTTGATGTTTGAGCTTGCTTCACTTATCACAATTATGCTCCTTGGTCATTGGATAGAGATGAAGTCGGTTATGGGCGCTCAGGGGGCTCTTAAAGAACTATCAAAGCTTTTGCCTGATAAAGCAGAAGTTTTTAGTGGTAACACAATTATGGTCGTCCCTCTTTCTCAACTTAAGGTTGGTGATATCGTGTTAATCAGACCTGGTTCTAAAGTTCCCACTGATGGAAAAGTTATTGAAGGTCAGTCAAGCGTAAACGAAGCTATTTTAACAGGAGAATCAAAACCTGTTCATAAAAATATCGGTAGTGCAGTTATTGCTGGTTCAATCAACGGCGAAGGAAGTCTTAAAGTGGAGGTTGGTAGTATTGGAGAAAAAACATTTCTCGCGGGGGTAATGCGGTTGGTCGCAGAAGCACAGGCTTCAAAATCACGTCTACAAATACTTTCGGATCGAGCTGCTTTCTATCTTACTATAATCGCTATTGTTGGAGGTGGAATTACTTTTGTCGCGTGGCTAGCAGTTGGGGCTGGGACTATAACTGCGGTAGAGCGTTTAGTTGCTGTTTTGGTTATTACTTGTCCTCACGCACTCGGATTGGCTGTTCCATTAGTAGCGTCAATTTCTACAACAATGGCGGCGCGAAATGGCCTTTTGGTTCGTGAACGAATAGCTCTTGAAGAAGCTCGAAAGATTGACGTGGTGTTATTTGATAAAACAGGAACACTCACGAAAGGTGAATTTGGCGTTGTTTCCGTGACTTCTGATGAAGTGCTCGCGCTTGCCGCTGCCGTTGAAACGCACTCCGAACATCCGATTGGCAAGGCAATTTTAAAAGAAGCCCAAAAAAGAAATCTTCAGATTGGAGAGATGCGTGATTTTAAAACAATCGCTGGAATAGGAGCGGAAGCAAACGTTGATGGAGACACAGTGTTTGTTGGGCACCGTGGTGGCCGAGATATAGTTGTTGAAAAAAACGGTGAACAAGTGGGTGCGATAATAGTTGCCGATGTTGTTCGCCCCGAAGCAAAAGAAGCAGTATTAAAACTTAAACAAGCTGGACTTTCTGTTTCAATGATTACTGGAGATTCAGAGGAGGTTGCAAAAGAGGTTGCAGAAGAACTTGGTATTGATGAATATTTTGCACGAGTTCATCCGGGAGATAAATCTGAAAAAGTTAAGTTGCTTCAAAGCAACGGTCGCAAGGTCGCGATGGTTGGTGACGGGGTAAACGATGCGCCAGCTCTTGTTCAAGCAAATCTTGGAATTGCTATTGGAGCAGGAACGAATGTTGCTATTGAATCTGCGGGAATAATTCTTGTAAAAAATGATCCGCGAGATATTTCAAAAATATTTAATTTATCAAGACTTACTTATAATAAAATGGTTCAAAATCTATTTTGGGCAACTGGTTATAATGTGGTTGCGATTCCGCTTGCGGCGGGAGCGCTAGCTTCAAACGGCATTATATTGCAACCATGGCTCGCAGCAGTGTTTATGTCTGTCTCTACAGTTATCGTGGCTATTAACGCTATGTTTCTTCGCAACAAAATATTATAACCATATCTTTGGCCGGATATATTTAACCAAAAAACAAAAAAGAGACCTTTAGTTCGGTCTCTTTTCAAGCCGCCTTTCGGTCGGCCCTTTCTCTTTCTCTATCCTCTTTTTCCCACTCACGTCTCATTTCTTCTTCAAGGTCTCGGAGACGTTCTGGGTATTCAGGGTAGTGGCGTTTTTCTACCCACACGTGACTTTTTTCTCCGTTTTGTTTCGATACGTAGACATAAGCCTCGTAGTAATCGCCAGGGCTTATGGATTCGTTGCAGTACGAGCAGTCGTGGTGTTGCCATGCGATTCGATCGTAACGACGGAGAAGACGAGTGTAGTTTCTGTATGATCGGTCATTGGCCTCAGATGGAGAATCCCAGCTTTGGATATCTACACGAAGTGGTTTTGCCACTTCATGCAAAATGATTTCATGCATGGTGGCTACTCCTAAAAAGAACGAAACTGTTCGAAAAACACTTTACCACAACATCAGAAATTTAAAATTATGAAGAATCCCGCCGAGTATCGGCGGGATGGTTTAGGGCTTCTCCACGGGCTTTCTTTGGAGAAATGTTTTTGCTTTTTCGAGAACTTTCAGGCCGTACCTTGTGACGGGCGAAAGGATTTCGCTGTCACCAAGCTCAAAGCGAACGCCAGAACGATTGGCTGTAGTTACGAACCAGTCAATCGTGAGAAAGGTGTACCCATTCCAGTCTTTTTCTGGCATCGTGAGCAAGGGCGTCGTCCAGAGATTCAACAGCCGAAGTCTGAGGCTTTCGGTCGTAATCCAAGACTGCTCACTTCGCGAGAAGGTGAAGCTTCCTGCACCAGGAAAGCCAATTCGTTTTTTATCGAGAATGAAACGAACGGTTTTTGTGTCGGTGTTGTTGTGCTTGGAGAACGGGCCATACTGGGGTGAACACTCGAAAATGTCCTCGCGGGCGATTAACCCATCAAGAAAATCATATTGAGAAAAGCTTTGTCCCAATGCCAAGATTGGCAGTGACGGTATTACAGCAATATCGTTCATGGGTCCCCCCAAATTAAAAAAATGGAAAAGAAGTTACTGCCAAAACTTTATACTGATTATGGATTGTTGTAAACACGAAATAAAAATCTTTTTAGTGGAATTTTATGTAAGTGATATAATTTTCGAAATGAAACGAGTTATCGTAAAAATTGGAACAAGAGTTTTGTCTAAAGAAGATGGAACGTTAGATTTAAATTTTTTGGAACATATTGTCGAGCAGATTGTAGAGCTTCGAAAAATGGGAATACAGGTTGTGCTTGTGACTTCCGGCGCCGTCGGCGCCGGAAAGAGTTTGATTTCTCTTCCGGAGGTAAAATCGGATGTTGTGCGGAAACAAGCTTTTGCTGCGGTTGGACAAGTGAAATTAATGAATACTTATTCTGAGTTTTTTGCAAAGCATAATTATTATTGCGCTCAAGTGCTGGCAACCAAGGAAGATTTTCGTGACGAAACGCACTACTTAAATATGAAAAATTGTTTTGAAGGTCTGCTTTTAGACAACGTGATTCCAGTGGTGAATGAAAACGACGTTGTCGCGATTGCAGAACTTCTCTTTACCGACAACGACGAACTCGCGGGGCTTGTGGCAAAACAACTTGAAGTTGATGCAGTGATAATCCTCACAGGCACAGACGGAATCTTGGATGAAAAAAATAAAACTGTGCCTGAAGTTAATACTTCAAATATTGATGAAGTTGCCTCACTTATCAGTATTAATAAGTCGGCATCTGGGCGAGGTGGTATGGTTTCTAAGTTTTCTGTTGCAAAAGAATTGTCGCAAAAAGGAATAACTGTGCACATAGTTGTTGGGAAAAGAAAAAATATTTTAGTTGACGTGGTGCGTGGAGAAAAAGTCGGCACTCGGTTTGTATCTTAATTGCGTTCGGTATTTGCGGTTTGTTTTGATATGATTTAAAAATGGAAAATAAATCAATTGAGACACATCACCGTTCGGCAATAAAATCTATTAGTTATCGCGCGCTATCTGTTAGTGTTGATTCTACTGTCGCCTATTTTTTCACACACAATATAGCTCTCTCTGCTGGAATTGTTCTTTTTGTAAATTTATACAGCACTTTACTTTATTATTTTCACGAACGAGCTTGGGCTCGTGTGCGTTGGGGGAGCCGAAGCTAGTTGATGTTTTTACCTTTCAATTAGTGGAACAAAAGCAAAGCCGTGATGTTTTTCTATTTCTAGATTTCCGCTAGCTTCTTTTTCAATTTTCCAAATATCATTGCCGATAGGCGCCACCATAACCCCGCCAATTTTAAGCTGATCAATTAAAGCTTTTGGAATTTTCCCCGCAGAAGCAGAAACGAGTATTTTGTCGTAAGGAGCTTCCTCGGGGATTCCTAATGTATCGCCGGCTTGTTTTATTTCGGCATTTGTAAAATTATATTTACTCAAATTATTTCTTCCTAAAGTAACAAGCTCGGGAATAATCTCCACGCCAACGATTTTGCCAGCATTTCCAACCAGATGAGAAAGAAGGGCTGTTGTGTATCCCGATCCAGAACCAACATCAAGCACATGCTCGCCCTTTTGTGGTTTGAGAAGTTCCAATATAAACGCAATCGTGAAGGGTTGGGAAATTGTTTGCTCTCCGCCGATAGGGAGAGGACTATCTTCGTAGGCAAAGCTGAGGAATTCTTCTTTTACAAAATCTTTTCGGTCAATTTCTTTGAACGCATTAATAATAGACTCGGTGCGTAACACCCTGGTCTGTTTTAGGTGGGCAATTAATGATTCGAGTGAGTTCATATTTTAAGTATATTCCTTTTCTTTTTTTGAAACATCATTTTTGTGATGGAAAAGAGCCCGAAATTAGAATTCCCCAAAAGACAAGACAAAAATTAATAATCTGCTATCTTTTAGATATGGAAAGACAAAAAGCTGGAATTATAGAGGAAACCTTGGAAAAGGAGCTCAGTAAAGAAGCGCAGGTCGTTTATGCTGAGATTATAAAAAAGCCAGAAATTCTTGAGGCTTTTGCCATACTCGACCAATTACCGGGCGAACTCCACTATCACAACAAGACTCACACAGAAGATGTTATTCGTGAGGCAATTTTGTTTGCTCTTGCCGATGGTGCAAGTAGGGAGACAATAGAACAGCAAGCTGTCGCTGCCGCGTGGCACGACGTTGGTTTTATTAAGGAATATCAAAAGAACGAACCTATCGCTGTAGAATTATTTAAACAAAGCGAGGCCTATAAAACATTATCCGAAGAAGCACGAGAAGAAGTTATCGCAAATATTTTAGATACACAAATTGTTGTTGATGGGGGGATCCCGTCGTTATCTCACGAGAGAAGTAGTAATAGATATATCTTAGACGCTGATGTTAGTAATTTTGGTAGAGACGATTTTTTTGTTAATAGAAAAAAAATTGCAGACGAGCTTAAGATTGATTTATCTGACCCGGCAGCGAAAAAAGGTTTTTATAGTTTTGCCTTAGATCTTTTGAAAAACCACAAATGGGAAACAAATTCCGCAAGAATGTTGAGGCAAGCAAAGAAAGATGAGAACTTAAGAAAAGCGGAAGAAGAATTCGCTAGTTTATAGTTTTTGCAATAATTATTTGACATTATATTTTTGTCATGTAATATAGCCCAGTCGACCAATGGTGGTCGATTTCATTTGTTCCCAGGTGGGAGCATTTGAATGTACATTCCGTTTCAATTCTTTCGTCAATTTTCTGGAGGTATTACCCATGAATTCGAAAACCACCACCGGCCACGGCCAAAATGGCACTGTTGCGCACCCGAAGCTTTCCGTCATCTTCGCCAACGGCGCCGCCGGCTTCTCCGATCGCTCGATCCTCAAGCACGATGGCTGGAAGAAGCACTCCGGCAAGGCGCCGGTTTCCGGCACGATGGTCCATACGCTGCACAGCCAGAAGATCGAAGGGACCGATTCGTTCGCCATTTGTCGTGAAGGCGACCAAATCGACGGCCAGGTCCTCTCTGCCACCAAGGCCGAACTCGAGGTCCTGATGGCCGGCTTCGGCTACGAGCTCAAGCTCAAAGCTTGACGAAGAACGAAACCACCCGTCGATAGAAATATCGGCACCCCCAAGACGCCCAAGGCGTCTTTTTTTGTTTCAAATTTAAAACAGCGAAAAGTTTGGTATATAATGCCTGTATATGAACCCAATACTTAAACAAATCTTAGTTCTTGTTGCGGTAATTATTATTTTATTATTAGGGATGAAGTTTTTACCACCACCAAGCAATTCCAATCTAAAAAATGGTGATGTTCCAAGGATACAACCTGCTTCAAGTTATCTTGATGCGATATATATTATTGAAGGAAAAGAGGTCACTTTAGCAAACGGCGTGTCAGAGATTGAAGTTGTTCCAGGTTCGGTCTCAAAAATAGTTACCCGTTTTTTTGGTAGTGAAGTTAAACACGATTTTAATGATGACGGAAGAGAAGACATCGCTTTTCTTTTAACCCAAGAGACGGGCGGTAGTGGTGTATTCTTTTACGTTGTTGCCGCACTAAATACTCCTGATGGGTATATTGGCTCACATGCTGTTTTATTGGGTGACCGTATTGCCCCACAGACAATGCACATGGAGGAAGGGAATACAGTTATGGGGACGAGTAGGCAAAACGTTATTGTTGTTAATTATGTCGTTCGTCTTCCTGGAGAACCAATGACAGTACGTCCGTCTTTAGGAAAAAGTATTTGGTTGAAGCTTGATCCAAAAACAATGCAATTTGGTGAAGTTGCTCAAAATTTTGAAGGAGAAGCGAATACACCGCAAATGACACTTGGAATGAAGAAGTGGTCATGGTCCTCGACCTCTTATAATGATGGTAAAAAAATATTACCAAACAAAGAAAATACTTTTATTCTTGTTTTAAAAGATGATGGAAATTTTTCAGCGACAACAGATTGCAACACTATAAACGGCAGATATTCAACGAAAGGAAATAAAATAACATTTAGCGAAATGTTTTCTACTTTGATGTATTGCGAAGGTTCACAAGAAGCTCTATTTTCTAAAATGCTCACCGAAACGGAAAGCTATCACTTTACTGCAAAAGGGGAATTGGTTTTTGGGCTAAAGCTTGATAGTGGTTCATTTATTTTTCGATAAAATAAATCTGTACGGCATAAATTGACAGAGCGCAGATTTGCGGTAGTTTATGCTTAGTTGTAATTGCTCTGCGACATTCTGTCGTGTTGGCAACCTTTATATACAGGAGGTCGAAAGATGAAGAAAAGAGTCGAAATTCTTGTCGGCGCCAAAGAAGCTTTTTTCCATGCGATGTCGCTTGGATGGGCATCTGGGTCAAAGGCCGCCGCAAAGGTGGTGGATGTTTTGGGAAGTTCTGGTGGCGAGGAAACCGCC
This sequence comes from Parcubacteria group bacterium LiPW_30, assembly GCA_007375595.1. GTDB lineage: Bacteria > Patescibacteriota > Minisyncoccia > Phycocordibacterales > VMEP01 > VMEP01. Next base: position 455,190 of record VMEP01000001.1, read on the forward strand.
TACATCACAGGACTTCTGTACAAGAATGAGTGGTTCCGCGTCGTTGACCGCTACTGTGTTTCAGAGGCGGGTAAGTCTGCCGGCACAACGACCATTTGGTTCCACAATGATCCAGTTTGGTTTATGAGCTACGGCGGTTCCTACCTGAAGGAGGATATCCCTTTTCTGAAGGATGCACTCATGCGTGTTTACTCCACGAAGCAGTTTTTCGGAGGGCGAGGTCCGACTAGTCTTGCCCAAGGGGTACCGCATCTCAAGAGTGGCGTCCTTGTCTACGCAAACGAAATCGAGAAGGATAGCACTTTCGACAAGTTTCGTGGAAAAGAGGCGATCATCGGCCCAGTCGGTATTCGTGGTCAACATGATTACTGGGGGATGGCCCTTATCTAGTTCTCCGTTCGCCACGTTTTTGTTTTATTGCGCCCCGGTTTATCCGGGGCGCTTTTGTTTTAGGTAATCTAAATAGTAGGGTATTATATTTATATGGATAACTTCTCTTCTTATCAGGAATTAATTAGACCAACTTGGGCGCCACCCGCATGGATTTTCGGACCAGTGTGGAGTGTTCTCTATATTCTGATAGCTATTTCTTTTGGAAAAGTTTTTTTGATGTTGTGGCAAAAACAGATTACTTTAATAGTTGCTTTGCCTTTCATCTTAAACCTAATTTTTAATTTTTCTTTTACTTGGATTCAGTTTGGTTTAAAAAACAATATCCTCGCATCAGTAGATATTCTTTTAGTTCTCGCAACACTTATTTGGGCGATGTTTTCTATTTGGCCAAAAGCCCGATGGATTGCTTTAATAAATATTCCATATCTTTTCTGGGTTTCTTTCGCGACAATTCTTCAATTAACCATAACGTTTTTAAATAAATAGATTATGAATATTATGATGATAATAATTTTAGTTGTTGTGATAGGGGTAGTAGCTTTTATTTTAATTGGAGACAAAAAATGAACGACGAAATTGAACTAGGGAAGTATAGGCATTACAAAGGTGGTCTGTATGAGGTTATTGGGATAGCAAACCATAGCGAAACGATTGAAAAGATGGTTGTATACAAACATTTAGATGATGATGGTGGTTTGTGGGTGAGACCACTTGCGATGTTTAAGGAATTTATAGAAAAAGACGGCGAAAAAATACCAAGATTTAAAAAGGTTGATTAAACAAAAAAACCGCACGATATTAGGTGCGGTTTTTTATTGTTTTGTTTAATTAACAAATTCAACAACTTCGTCAAAATCTCGGCGAGCTTTTGGTAATTCTGCAAAAGAATCATCCCCCCTGTGTCCTAAAGCAAGCATTGTCACTGTTGCTAGGTTTTTCTCTTTTAGTCCTAGTATGTTGTCGATTTCGGTTGCAGTGAATCCTTCCATTGGTCCAGTGTCTATCCCTAAAAGCGCTGCTGTTTCAAGCATCATTCCAAGTGGAATATATGTTTGAGATTGTGCCCAAGCGCTCAATGTTTCGTCTGATTTGTATGAGATTGCTCCATTAACCATGTCTTCCAACCCCTTCAACTCAGAAACATCTTTCCCTTGAGCTTTTGCGGTTCTTTCTACAAGTTCACGGGTAATGTTTTCGCGGATATCTGTACGGCGAGCAATCACTATCAAATGAGAAGCGTCGGTTACTTTTGTTTGATCATAACTAACGGCTCTTATTTTTGCTCTGATTTCTGGATTAGAGACAACGATAAATTTCCAAGGTTCTACACCAAAAGAACTAGGTGCCATACGGGCACTTTCTAGGATGGTGTTAACCTCTGATTCACTTAATTTTTTAGAGGAATCAAATGTTTTAACTGCGTAACGCCAAGAAAGCGCTTTCTTTATTTCATCTTGCATAATTTTAATTTTATTGTACGATATTGTTATTGCTAATATTTTTATAGTACTATAAAAACTATAGTATTCTATTTAAAACAATGAGTCAAGTAATTTCTAAAAAAACTGATAAAAAAATAAAAAACGAGCCAGTTTGTGGTAAAGCTTTAGCTCGTGGTTTGAAGATATTTGGAGATACTTGGACTCTTTTTATAATAAATTCACTGTCTTCCGGGGAAAAACGTTTTTGTGAACTACAACGTGAGGTTGGCGATTTGAATCCTGTCACTTTAACAAACAGACTAAAGACTCTTGAAGGCGAAGGTTTTATCGATAGAAAAAAAGAAGCTATAGATAAGCTTTCGGTTTCTTATCTTTTAACAAAAAAAGGTCGTGGAATGTTACCAGTACTTAAAAAAATAGAATCTTTTGCTAAACAATATGTCTAAATATATGAGAAACAGCATAATTGGGATTTTGGTTTTGATTTTCGTGGCTATCGCTATGGCTGTGTATTTTACTGAAAACAAAAAAATAGTGACGGTAAGTAGCTTTGAAGAATGTGCTTCTTTGGGTGGGCCAATTATGGAAAGTTATCCACGCCAATGTAGATACGACGGACAGACGTTTTCTGAAAATATCGGAAATGAATTGGATAAAGCAAATTTAATCGTTGTTGATTCACCTCGTCCGAATCAAACTATAAGTAGCCCGCTTGTGATTAAAGGAAAAGCTAGAGGGAATTGGTTTTTTGAGGCGAGTTTTCCTGTTGTCTTAACCAATTGGGATGGACTTATAATCGCGAGCGGAATTGCGACAGCAGAAGGAGATTGGATGACGACAGAGTTTGTTCCGTTTACGGCTGAGCTTCGATTTGAAAATCCTGATTATAAAAATAATGGATTTTTGATTTTAAAGAAAGATAACCCTTCTGGTTTACCAGAAAATGACGAGGCTCTTGAAATTCCAGTATTATTTGAAAAAATAAATAACTCCGCTGGTATCTTGCCATTTAAATCTGGAGTTAATGGAAAGGTTTTACTCGGACCAACTTGTCCTGTGATACAAAACCCAGCTGATTCAAAGTGTGATGATAAGCCATATCAAACAAACATCTCTGTGCGCCACGTCGACGCAAGCTCTGTGTTCGTTGTTGGTAGATCAGACGAGAACGGCATTTTTAATTTCTCCCTTCCGCCTGGGTCATATGTCATTTCTGCTTCTAGTGGAGAAAAATTTCCCAATTGCGTTGATACAGAAACTACTATTTCCCCAGATAAATATACAGACGTAATAATTTCTTGCGATACGGGTATTCGTTGAGACAAACAGTTGAGAGAGGGGAAACGTGGTAGACTTTACTTAAATGAAGAGAAATATTGCTATCTTTATTGTTCTCGTCGCCTTTGCTGTTGTTTTTGTTGCATTAACTTTATTTCAAACAGATTTTAGTAAAGTAGAAAATGCTGTTAGCTCTTATATTATCGAGAATGAAATAATCGGAGTGGTTGTTTTCATTTTCTTTGCGGCTTTCTCCGCAGTGCTTTCACCGCTTTCTAGTATTCCCGCGGTGCCGTTCGCAGTTTTAGCTTGGGGTGAAACATTAACATTTATTTTTCTCATTGTTGGCTGGATTATCGGGGCTCTCATCTCTTATGCAGTTGGAAAATACGGTTTACATGTTCTTTTTAGGCGCGTTCTTCCTCTTAAAAAAATGGAGATATATCAGAAAAAATTTTCTGAACATTCCGAGTTTATTTTGGTCGTACTTTTCCGTTTAGCCTTACCGTCTGAAGTGACAGGTCTTGTCTTGGGAAGCTTGCGTTATAACTTTACTAAATATCTCGCAGCAACAATTATTTCTGAAATACCATTTGCTCTTGTCGTGGTGTATTCAAGTGGAGCTCTCATCTTTAGTGATTTTTGGGGACTTTTTTTATGGATTGCCATAGGAGTTACTTGTTTTTTTGCCGCAGCGGCAATTTTTAGAAAAAAAATTCGCGGTAGTTCTAACTAGGCTCAAAAAGAAAGGCTATTTTGAGGAGGTGGGTGTTTGGGTTTCATAATGATATATAATATTCGTATGAAGAAAGTCGCTATTTTTGATATAGATGGAACAATTTTTCGTTCTAGTCTTTTAATTGAGCTTATGGAGGTGCTTATTGAGCGAGGGAATATAGATGAGTCGGTACGTAAAGAATACGAAAGAGAGCACAAACATTGGCTTGTGCGTAAAGGAGACTACGGTGCATATATTGGTGCGGTGGTTAAATCGTTCGAAGAACACATTAAAGGGGTTTATTATGCTGATTTTGCTGAAGCATCGGAGACGGTGATAGAGAGATATCAAAATCATACTTATCGTTATACTCGCGATTTAATCGCCAAACTAAAAAAAGAAAAATATTTTCTTTTGGCAATCACTCACTCGCCAAAAGGAATCGCCGAAAAGTTTTGTAAGGGACTAGGTTTTGATAAGGTTTACGGTCGACTTTTAGAAATAGGTCCGACAGACAGGTTTACAGGAAAATCAATTGATGAGCACTTAATTATGAATAAGGCCAACATTGTGAAGCGTGCAGTGGAAAAAGAAAACTTAACGCTTGATGGGTCAATCGGCGTTGGTGACACAGAGAGTGACATTCCACTTTTGGAGAGCGTAGAAATCCCAATTTGTTTCAATCCAAATATGAAATTATATAAACATGCACAACGTAATGGGTGGAAAATAATTGCGGAGAGAAAGGATGTTGTTTATGAAATAGATTAAAAAGATCCCCCGATTTTAAGATACTGTCTTTTTGTGAAGATTTAATAGATGAGCTACATTGACACAGTGCTATTTTTGTGCTAGTTTGTCGATAGAGATCTTAACATTCGATTTATTTTTTGAGGAGAGTCCTTTGTTAGACACACAACTTGAGGCGTTAACTCAAAGGGTCCGCGAGACACTTTTGGCCGGTCGTGTCGTCGTGATTATGGGGTGGAGAGTAAACCATCACACCCCATTTACTAAAAGTTTGCCGGAAAGAAAGGTTCGATTTTATCTAAATGACAGGCCACCGAAATCACTTAGTGGTACGGTTGGCCTAGTGCTTTATCCCGAATATTTGTCACACCGTGATGTGGAACGGCTAAAGAGAGGGTTAAACAGTAGGATAGTTTATCCGATTGTAGTGCATTATCGGACAATCATATCAACAATAGAATCCTGTAAGGATTTGATGGTTGTTCAGCCATGCACTTGCGCCAACCTCCAGTGCGACGAAACAAGAGCGGTGACCAAAGTAGAGCCCGCGGTCGGAGCGATACCTTTGATTCAGGATTTGAGCGAAGATGTTCTTGATTTTTTGACAACTCCACCTTTGAAGGAGAAACACGAAATGAACAAAATGGAATGTTTTGCTAAAGCGTTTCTAGAAGCTGCCACGTCCGACGGCGAAGGCCGTGTTGGCAAGGTAACACTGGGGAAACTTCGCACGCAGTGTGGTGTTGAAGAATCCGTTTCGAAACTTATCCGCGATGGCTGGCTTGAGTCGGTCGTAACGCCGGGTAAGCAAAAGGCTGGCTGGTATAAGGCCGGCCAGACGATGCTTCAAAGCAGTGCTGATCAGAAGAATGTTGAACCCGAAGATCCGTACGAGCTGGCGAAATTTCTTGTCGCCCAGAAACCTGGGGTTCTTGCCGAGTTCGCCGAAGCTGAAAAAAAGCTCGCAAGGATTGAACTTGCGGAAAAAGTACTCGAACAGCTAGCCGGCCTCAAGAAGTCGGAATAGTGCCACAAGCCCGCACCAAATGAAGAGCCCGCCTCTTTTTTATTGGGGCGGGTTTTTTGTTGAAAGGATGAATTATTGTGTAAAAAAATACAAAGAATATTTTGATTTGATATACTTAATGTATTAAAAATTAATCTAAAAATTTAAATTTTATGGCAAAAGGAAACGATCGCCCACGTAAGGAAAAAAAGAAACCAAAGAAGAATAAGTAGTAATGATAGGAACAGAAAATCCGCCCAGCACTTAATTTTCAAATCGAGTTTGTCTAATTTAAAATTAAGTGCTGGGCGGATTTTCTAATTCTTGATTTTTTACGGCTTTTATGTTATACATATAGGCAAGCACAGGAGCAGAGTCGAGTTTCGTAGTAGCAATTTAAGCAGCAATAAATATAGAAATCAATATGCAAGGAACAATCAAGACTATCACGGATAGAGGATTTGGATTCATTTCTCGCGAAGGCGAGGCAAAGGATCTTTTCTTTCATTCGAAAGAATTGAATGGTGTCACATTTGACGAACTAAAAGTTGGCGATGTCGTTAGCTTTGAAGTTGTTGACGGTGAAAAAGGACCATCAGCTACAAACGTATCACGCGTATAGGCGTCCGTTTGGAAGAAGGCACCTCGATCACTCGGGGTGCTTTTCTTTTTAGGGTGTAATAATTTTTATGTGGTAGAGTAATATTTTATGGCAAAAGCAGACAGTATAATTTCATTTGAAAAAGTATCTTTTGAGTACGGGCCAAACAAGCCTATTTTAGACACGGCCGATTTTGTCATTCGTCGTGGAACGAAGATTACTTTGATGGGACAAAATGGCGCAGGGAAAAGCACCATTTTTGGTCTTATTACAAAAGCGCTTACACCAGAAAGTGGAAAAATAAATATCGTTAATAATCTATCAATCGCATTGTCTAGACAGGTTATTCCAAGAGAGGATTTAGATCTTACGGTGCGCGCTTTTTTTGAAAAATGTTTTACCAGCAAGGTTTATGATATTGATCCTCGGATTGATGAAGTTTTAGAAGTTGTTAATTTAAAGGGTCATGAAAAATTACATGAAAGAATAGTGAGATCTTTTTCTGGCGGACAACAAGCGCGCCTACTCCTTGCTTCAGCCTTAATCCAGAATCCAGATTTGCTTCTTTTAGACGAGCCGACTAACAACTTAGACACAGCGGGAATTGAACATCTTACAAAGTTTCTTGTTGATTATAAAAAGACGGTTATTGTTATTTCTCACGATGCTGAATTTTTGAATTCATTTTCTCATGGTGTTTTGTATCTTGATTTGTATACACGAAAGGTTGAACAATACGCCGGCAATTATTTTGACGTGGTTAAGGAAATTTCAGCACGTATTGAAAAAGAAAACAGAAAGAATGCTCAACTCGCGAAAGAAATTCAAGAGAATAAAGATAAATCAAACTTTTTCGCACACAAAGGAGGGCAAATGCGTCTTGTTGCTAAGAAAATGAGAGAAAGAGCAGAAGCGCTTGAAGAAGAAATGGTTGATGTTCGTAAAGAAGATAAGACAATACGTTCGTTCATTATTCCCGCGCAAGATGGAGTTGTTGGGGAAGTTTTGAATATAACCTCTTTTTCCGTTATTGGTAAAAACCATAAACCAGTTGAAAGGAAAGCCAAACTTTCTCTAAAGCGCGGACAGCACCTACTACTTAAGGGACCAAATGGAATTGGAAAAAGTACGCTACTTGAAGCGCTTGCTGGTGGAAAAGCCAAGGGTGCTGTTATCGCAAAAGGGGTGAAGGTTGGTTATTACCGACAAGATTTTTCAACACTTAATTTCAATGACACAGTTTTTGATTCTTTGATGGAAGTGATGGACACGAAAGACGAAGACAAAATGCGAAGCGTTGCAGCGGGGTTCCTTTTGACTGGAGAGGTTGTACGTACAAAAATAGGAAGTTTATCTGAAGGGCAGAAAGGACTTGTTGCTTTTGCGCGATTGGTTCTTGAAAGACCGGGACTTCTTATTTTAGACGAACCAACAAACCACATAAATTTCCGACACATTCCAATTATTGCGCAGGCTCTAGATAAATATCTCGGGGCGATGATTATTGTTTCTCACGTGCCAGAGTTTGTGGAACAGATTCGTATTGATGAAACTTTAGATTTGGAGAAATAGAATATTTACTTTATCACCATGTGCTTCTTATATTCTAGTATTTTGCAAAATACTAGAATAGATAAACGGGGTGGTGTATAATTTATTTACTAAATATAAATAGATGGCTATCAATTACCGGAAAATTGAAAGAATTATTAAAGGGTTTGCCAACCATAGGCGGATTCAAATTCTCGATGTATTGAAAAAAGAACCAGAGCTTTCAGTGGACGATATAGCAAAGAAGCTTAATATAGGGTATATGAACGCATCAGACCACGTACGCAAGATGACCATTTCTGGACTAGTCATAAAACGTAGCGATGGTAACAGTGTTCGCCACAAGTTAACACCATTAGCAGAATCTATTCTAGTATTTTGCAAAAAACTAGAATGACTGTAAAAAATAAAAAAATAATTGATGTTGTTGTAATCGGTGGAGGACCAGCTGGGATGATGGCTGCGGGGCGTGCGGCCGAACTTGGGCGTTCGGTTGTCCTTCTTGAAAAAAATCAGACACTCGGCAAAAAACTTTTAATTACTGGTGGCGGGAGGTGTAACGTCACAAACAACAAGAAAGATGTTCGCACCATGCTTTCTAAATACAAAGGAAGTGATAAATTTCTTTTCTCTGCTTTTTCTCGGTTTGGAGTGAGAGAGACTTTGGAATTCTTCAATAAACGAGGAATGGAAACTAAAGAGGAAAATGAAGGTAGAATTTTTCCAGCTTCAAATAAATCTCAATCTGTCTGGGATGTTTTAGTAAAATATATGAAAGAAGGTAAGGTGAGAGTGCAGACAGACGCAGATGTTTCCGGGATATCTTTGGATAAAAAAACGAAGGATTTCTGTATCAAATTGAAAGACGGGCAAGAAATAATTGCGAAAAAATGTATTTTAGCAACCGGCGGAACTTCACACCCAGAAACAGGGTCAACCGGGGAAGGCTTCTCTTGGCTTAAAAAGTTGGGACATAAAACATCGGGGAGTAACGTGGCCCTTGTGCCTGTCCGTCTTAAAGATTTTTGGACAAAAGAATTAAGTGGAATAACTTTGTCTGATATTAAACTTACTGTATTTCAAAACAACGAAAAACGCGGAGTAGAAAAAGGGAAGTTATTGTTTACCCACTTTGGTATTAGTGGACCAACAGTTTTAAACATGAGCAAAGACATAGGTGAATATGTTCAGTATGGTGAAGTTCGGATTGATATTGATTTATTTCCAAAACTAGACCACAAGGAGTTAAAGAAAAAACTCCAAGATATCTTGGTAAAAGAGAGTAATAAAAAATTAAAAAATACTATCGACAAATTAGTTCAATCGGCACTCGGAAAAGCTATACTCGAAATCGCAAAGATAGATGGCGAAACTTTTAACCACAGCGTGAGTAGTGAAGACAGAATTAAATTGGTAGCAATAATGAAAGCTCTCTCACTCAATGTTAAAGGACTACTTGGTGCTGACAAGGCTATTGTTACGTCTGGTGGAGTTTCTTTAGAGGAAGTTGATTTTAAAACAATGCAATCGCGAATAGTGCCAAACCTTTATTTGGTTGGGGATGTTTTAAATATTGATAGGCCGTCAGGAGGGTATAGCCTCCAGATTTGTTGGACCAGCGGGTATGTCGCAGGAAGTAATTGCTAACGCTTAAATTGAAATCAGACATGTCTATAAGTTAGAATATTAATTATGAACGAACAACTTTCCACACAATTTGAAAAGAAAAGCGACCTTGAAGAGGCCGCATATGACGCTAGATTAAGAAAAGATGTTATTTTGCCGAAAGAGGGAACTGGGGCTTATGAAGCTTTAGAAAAAACATGCAATGATTATTCAAATATTGTTGCTCAAGAAATGACTGCTTCTTCCCTTAAGTTTTTTGAGATAAGTGGTAAAAATAGAAGAGCTCTGCACGCAGAGCTCTGTGTAAAACTTTATGGCACGTCTTGGCAGGAAACCTCCCGAGACGATACTGACGCTGCTAGACGTTTTGCCCACTATGTCGCTGGGCGTCCTTCGTTTGCAGAGGACTTAAACACTGGCGGGCATTGATCAGCACTCCACTTCGTCGCCGATGTATTGAAACCTCTTGCCTTCGACCGTGACAACGGTCTTGAAAGTGCCGTCGCCCTGGTCAACGTTGAGCTGGCAGGTGTCGTACTTGGCTGAGCACAAGAGGAAACGCAGTTCCTCAAGCTCAATCCAGTAGCTTTTCTTGCTCCCGTTTTCATTGACGCGATTGCGGAGCTTTTCAAGCAATTTCTCCAGCTTTTTCTTGTCACCATGCGTCGTTGCCATTTATGCCTCCTCGAAAAAGATCACGTTGAGTAACTAATTAAAAGGATATAACACATATCAAATATTGTCAATACACTTAAAATTTGTAAGATTTTAGTGGAAAAGTAAGGTAAATTGAGATAAAATCGATACATGTCATACAGAACTAACATCCTCAAACAAACAGAAGAAAATATAAATTTTCGAAAAGTTGTTTTTACTGGTGGAAAAAGCCAACTTGTTGTTATGGATATTCCTGTTGGTGGTGAGATTGGTGAAGAAAAACACGAACACGTGGAACAGACTTTATTTTTTATGAGTGGAAACGGAAAGGCGGTTTTAAATGGAGAAGAAAGCGCTGTTAATTCTGGAGATGTGGTTGTTGTTACTCCAGGTACAACGCACAATTTTGTGAACACAGGGAACGAACCATTAAAGGTTTATACTATTTATGCCCCAGCAAACCATATTGATGGCCGTATTCATAAAACAAAAAATGACGCAGATAATGATAAAGAAGACGAAGCGTTTGGTCACGCTGTTTAATTATTAGTTAATTTTAAAATCATTTTTATGAAAGGATTTTTAGATTTTATTCGTGAGCAAGGGGTTGTCGGGTTAGCTGTTGGTTTTATTTTAGGCGGAGCTGTTTCTAAGGTTGTTGCTGGTTTGGTCACAGACATTATTAATCCGATTATAGGTGTTGCCTTAGGCGCAGCAGGTGAGCTTAAGAGTGCGACGTTTGCGATTGGCCCAGTTCAGATTCTTTGGGGAGATTTCGTGAGTATTTTGATTGATTTTGTAATTATTGCGCTTGTTGTTTATTTTGGAGTTAAGTTTATCGGTCTTGATAAGTTAGATAAAAAGAAGGAAAACGCCTAACCAAAGCTTAACTAAAGGATTTTTTTAAGTAAGAAAAGCCGTTTTTGTTCGTCTTAACCAATGGAGAAGAATATAAAATATATTGAAAATATTTTTTTTGACGCGCACTCTATGTACGCAGATGCTATTTTTCGTTACTGCTACTTTAAGGTTGGGGACAGGGAGGTCGCCAAAGATATCACCCAAGATGTTTTTGTAAAAATTTGGGAGTTTTTAGTAAAAGGTGAAAATATAGAAAACATGAAGGCGTATTTATATAAAGTAGCCCATAATGCGGTAATTGATTTTTGGAGAAAGAGTAAATCAATTCCGGATAGTAATTTATCTCCTTTAGTTTTTGAAAATGCTCAAGCAAGTGAAAAAACAGAATTGCGGGCAGAATATTCGGTTTTTCTTTCAATGTTGAAGAAAATATCAGAGGAAGACAGGGATTTAATTGTTATGAGATATGTTGAAGACATGACCCCAGGAGAAATTGCTCAAGTTTTAGGAGTTCGAGAAAATACAATTTCTGTAAGAATCACACGTGCTGTATCTCGTCTGCGTGATATAGCAGATGGCAACAAATGAAATAATATGAGTCAAGATTTTGAGAAAAACTTAAGAAATTTAAAAAACATTTCCCTCTCGGAAAACGAGAAGGTTCTTATGCGTGATAACCTTGAGATACATATTAAAAACACGACTCCATCTAAAGTTGAATCAAGTGTAAGAAAAGGTATTGAAGAACGTCTAAATAACTGGAGGGATTTAAAAGGTCCTAAATTATCAATTATAAGTTTATATTTTAATCAATTCAAAAATATGCCAGCATTAATTATCGCACTCATAGTAGCCCTCTCAGGGGGAACATCAGCCGTCGCCGTTAACTCATTACCAGGTGATATGTTGTATCCGGTTAAGGTTTCAGTAAATGAGCCTATTGCCGGATTGTTTACTGTTTCTCAAGAAGCAAAAACGGTTCGACAAGGAAAGCTCGCAGAACGTAGGTTACAGGAAGTAGAAGAGCTTGTCGCTAACGGTGTTTTTGACGAAGAAAAAAGAAGTGAAATAGAAGCCAGGTTAAACGACCACATTAATAAGTTTTCTGTAAATGCATCAATACTTGCATCTGATAAAAATAAAGCTATTAGTTCGTCAGAGCTTACAGCTAGACTTGAAGCAGCGTTGATAGCACACCAAGACGTTCTTGGTAAGGTAACGATCAAGATTGATACCTCAACAAGCACAAGAGAAGAACTAGTTGCGATTATTTCTTTATTAAAAAAATCTGAAGGAGATGTTAAGGGTCATCGTGAAAAAATTGACTTAAAACTCGGAGAGGACTCTTCTGATGAAGATGATAATGCCACTACTACAAAAGCCACCACCACAAAAGAAAGTTTACTCGGTAAACAAGGTGCGGCAGAGAACGTTTTAGCTTCAGCATTGAGAGCTTATGAAAGAGTTAAGCCAGAGCTATCTTCAGAAGTTAACTTTAAGGCTAGTGAAATCTTTGCGAAAGCCACAAGTACTCTTGCGGAAGGTAAAGCTAAGGCAGAAAAAGGTGAGTATGCCGATGCTTCAGAAAAATTTCATGAAGTTATTAAATTAGCTAATAATGGTCGGGTCATTGTTTTATCGAACTCAATTTCTCGCAAAATAGAAGGATCTGACGATAAGGGCCGAAAAGATGAGTTTAGAAAAGATAAAGAAAGAGATGGTGAAGATAAAGGAAACGCATCATCTACTAGAATTCGTGATAACAACGACGATAATGATGACGACAACGACAGCGACAGTGAAAGAGATAGTGCTAATAGAGAAAGAGAAGAAGGACGTAGATAATATTTATAGATATACAAAAAACACCCTAGCCATATCTAGGGTGTTTTTTGTATATTGTATTTTTTACGGTAAAATTACGGCTTAAATATTAATTAGTTGTTTTTATATGAAGAATATTTTAATTGGAGTAATTGTTATTATTGTTTTAGGCGGCCTTGGTTTTTATATCGTGAAAAATAAAGACGCAAGTAATTATGGTGGTGGTTCACTTCTAAGCCAAAACACAGAAACTTCTCAAACACCAACAACTACGGCATTAAAAGAAAAAACCTACACATTGGCAGATTTTTCCACACATAACTCAAAAGAGAGTTGTTGGTCAGTTATCAATGGAAAAGTTTATGATTTAACACCTTGGGTTTCAAAGCACCCAGGCGGGGAAAGTGCGATACTTTCTATTTGTGGTAAGGACGGCACAGACAACTTTCTTGGTAAACATGAGGGAGACGAAAAACCAGAAGCAAAATTAGCCACGTTTTATATCGGAGTTCTTGCTCAGTAATTTTTATTAGTATAAATTATAAATATGTCTATTTCAGACATCGTCGCCCCAATACACGTTGCAGCCCTTGTTTTTTCCGTAGTCGGGATTTTTTTGGCTGACCACCAAGCCTTCAACTGGATTTTGGGAAAGACGCCAACTCTCGACAAGAAAACACTTTTGAAATATCACCACTGGGTTCTTTTAGGTTTATTTTTAATGATTATTACGGGGGCCATCCTTTTTTGGCCAATGCGAGAATATTTACTTCAGGACTTTGTTTTTGGTATAAAAATGTTTTTTGTTGCAGTCCTAATTGTTAACGGGTTCTTTATTGGGAAACTAATGAATGTTGCAATTGAAAAGCCGTACTCAACACTTAGTAATAGAGAGCGTTTTCCGTTAATGTTAAGTGGAGCCGCCTCAACTACTGGTTGGCTAGGAGCATTCATCGCAGCAAACTTTTTGTTTTAGGAGATATTGCAGGAACTCGCAAAGTGTGTTAATGTCTATCTATATTCGGCCGAGGCGGCCTATTTTTTTGTTTAAATAATATGGAAATTAGAAATATAGCTATTATCGCCCACGTTGACCACGGCAAGACCACCTTGACCGATGCTTTGATGCGTCAAACTGGTGTTATGAAGGAAGGTGTCACAATGGACTCAAATGCGCTTGAACTTGAGCGCGGGATTACTATTTATGCAAAGAATACATCAGTTCCATATAAAGGAACGAAAATAAATATTGTTGATACTCCAGGACACGCCGATTTCGGATCTGAAGTTGAGCGAGTTTTGCGTTCTATAGACTCAGTGCTTTTGGTCGTAGACGCTCAGGAAGGACCAATGCCACAGACTCGTTTCGTTTTGAAAAAATCTCTTGAGCTTGGATTAAAGCCAATTGTTGTTATTAATAAAATTGATAAACCAGCTGCAGACCCAAAGCACTGTGAAGATTTGGTATTAGAGCTTTTCTTGGAACTTGGGGCCAATGATGAGCAAGCAGATTTTCCAATTGTGTACGCAATAGGTAGACAAGGTATCGCCAAGACAAATTTAAACGACGATTCTAAAGACCTCACTCCGTTACTTGATACAATTTTGGAGAAAGTTCCAGCAGCTTCATCTGCCGATTTAATAAACAAGACTCTAGAATTTCAACCATTCAATTTAGGTTACGATAATTTCCTTGGACGCCTTGCAGTAGGACGTGTTTATCAAGGGGTGCTTAAGACAAATACAAATTTGTTTATAAAAAAACCAACAGGAGAAACACGAACTGGAAAAGTTTTAAAAATTTTTACGTTTAACGGGACTGATCGCGTGGAAGAAAAAGAGGCGGTGGCTGGCGATATTGTCTTAATTTCTGGTTTGCCAGATATTTATATTGGAGAAACAATCACAGACGACACAAATTCTGAGCCTCTTCCTGCAATAAATATTGATGAGCCAACAATTGCTCTTTCTTTTTTGGTTAATAATTCTCCTTTTGCTGGGCGCGAGGGTAAATATGTTACATCACGACAAATACGTGAGTACTTGGAACGAGAGCTTGAAGTTAACGTCGGGCTAAAGGTTGATTTTGACTCAGCTGGTGGTGATAGCTTCCGTGTTTTTGGTCGTGGTGAATTACACATTTCTATTTTGCTCGAAAACATGCGACGCGCTGGATATGAAGTGCAGGTTTCCCAACCACAGGCAATCATTCGAGAAATAAATGGCGAGAAACAAGAACCATTTGAGGAAGTTGTTGTTGATACCCCCAGTGAATTTCAGGGAGCAATTATTGAGCGCTTGAGCATGAGAGGTTTTCTTATGAAGAATATGCACCACGCTGAGAAAACAGTGCGCATGATTTTTGAAGGACCAACGCGTGGCCTTTTGGGTTATCGCGGACAGTTTGTTATTGATACAAAAGGGGAGGGTATTTTGGCCGCACATTTTATTGGATTTAAACCATATGCAGGAGAAATAAAGAAACGCGCAGTAGGCTCAATGATTTCTATGGCAGCTGGCAAAACACTTGGTTTTTCATTATGGACACTACAAGAACGCGGTGTTTTGTATATTAGTCCCGCAACTGAAGTTTACGAAGGAATGGTTATTGGAAATACTTCTAAGGGAGAAGAAATGAACGTTAACCCAACAAAAGGAAAACAACTTTCAAACATGCGTTCGTCTGGTACAGATGAAGCCATTAACTTGGTGCCACCATTTACGCTCTCTATTGAAAGAGGGCTTGAGGTTATGGCGGAAGATGAATATTTGGAAATTACCCCGGGGAATGTGCGTTTACGAAAACAGTTTTTAACAGAAAACGATCGTACAAAATCACGTCGATAAAAATATCAAACAAAAACCCTCGCCTATGCGAGGGTTTTTGTTTGATAATATTGCTTGATTATATACCCCCTAGGGGTATAATGGGACTATATTAAATTTAATTATTTTTTATTATGATGTATTACTATGGTAATTTTTTCCCGTTTGATTGGTTAGGTTTTGGTTTAATGCCTGTGCTAATGATTTTATTTTGGGGTTTGGTTGTTTACGGGGTAGTTCTTTTGTTTCGCGGATTTTCAAACAAAGACAATAATAACCGTTCGATTGATATAATTAAGGAGCGTTACGCCAAAGGCGATATCACAAAAGAACAATTTGAGTCGATGAAGAAGGATCTTGGTTAGTATGAGTCCTAAGAAATCAAAATTAATTCGACGGCTCAATATTATCGAAGGGCAGGTACGTGGCTTGAGGGAGATGATAGAGAAAGATAAGTATTGTATTGATATAATTACTCAAAGTTCTGCTGTTAAACAGGGTCTTTCGAGTGTAGAGGATATACTTATGGAAGAACATTTATCAGACTGCACTATAAAGCAAATAAAAAGTGGTAACTCCAAGAAAGCAATTGGTGAAATTATTGAAGTTTATAAATTGAAGAGAAAATAAATTATGCCTAACCCAGACTCTACAATTAAAGAAAATAAAAGTATCAAATGGGGGGAGTTCACTTACGCGCTCCCGATTGCCGTGTTGGTTATTTTTGGATTCGTTATTTTACAAAAGGCAGGGTTGGCTAACTTTATTAATTCATCTGATATTGGTTACGGCACGGCTTTTGTTATTGGTCTTATCGCGTCTGTTTCAACCTGTCTTGCTGTTGTTGGTGGGGTTGTCTTGTCTTTATCGGCCAACTCAGCAAAAAGCGGGGGAACATGGCGTCCACAGGCTCTTTTCCACGCGGGACGACTTGTTGGGTTTTTTGTTCTCGGTGGAATAATCGGGCTTATTGGTAGTACATTTCATTTTAGTATTACAGCCAATGTCGTTCTTGGAATTATTGTTGGAGTGGTAATGCTTATTTTGGGAATAAACCTTCTTGATGTTTTTAGTCCTATAAAGAAGTTTCAGTTGCGATTACCCAAAAGTTTTTCGCGTTATGTAATGAATATAAGCGAGCGGGATTATTATTTTGCCCCAGCGTTATTTGGAGTTGGCACTTTCTTTTTGCCGTGTGGTTTCACTCAGTCTATGCAAGTATATGTTTTAACAACGGGAAGTTTTATTGAAGGGTCTATGATTATGTTTATTTTTGCGTTAGGGACTTTTCCAATGTTAGCCCTACTTTCTTTTGGTTCTCTTAATATTTCTAATAGTTCTTGGAGGGGAACATTCTTTAAGACTGCCGGTATTTTGGTTATTGCACTTGCTCTCCTTAATATCATGAATTCTCTTGCAGTTCTAGGGATTATGGCGCCACTTTTTAATTTTTAAATACTATATGAATAAACAAATAATTTTAGCTCTTATGGTAACCGCACTTCTTGTCGGAGGAGCGGTTGTTTTTACAAAAAGTGATTCTCCAGAGAAGACTTTAGGAGAAGTTTATTCGGCGACAATTGTGGAGGGGAAACAAATTATAGAAATTAAGGCAAATAGTGGTTATTCCCCACGCCTTATTAGTGCAAAAGCGGGGATACCAACGACCATTAAAATGGAAACTCTTAACACTTTTGATTGTTCAGCAAGTTTGGTTATCCCAGAAATTTCTTACCAGAAGTTCTTAAAACCAACTGGGACCGAAGAAATAGAAATTCCGGCTGAAAAAGCTAAAGGTACAATGCAAGGACTATGTTCAATGGGCATGTATAGTTTTCAGATTGAGTTCATCTAAAGGTTGCTTTTCGGTTTTATGGCGGTAGAATCTTTTAAATGAGAAACAATACTTCAGTCTTTGTGCTTACATCATTTATCTTTATTTTTAGCGCTTTTGGGTTGAGCGCTAGCGCGGTGACGCTACCGACCGTTGATAGCCTTATTAACGATACGGCTTCTCAGATATATGTTGATCGTGATGGTCACGCCATTATTGGCGGAGTTAAGGTTACGCAAGTTGCAGGGGTTACTTACTTTTCTCGTTTAATATGGGGAGAAAGTTTTATTAGGCTTACGGTAAAAACAAATAGTAAGACTAAGTTTGCAAATAAATTTGGTGAACCTATTTCGGCGAAAGAACTTAAAGAAGGAGATATTTTGGTTGTTGAAGGTGAGCTCGAATCGGCGTCTCAAACAATGACAATTATTCCGAGAACTGTGCGCAATATTTCGAATCAGACAGAAAATAATGAATTTTCTGGAACGGTAAGTAATATTCGTTTTGATTCTGATACCTTTACTCTTACCACAAAGACTAAAGGGCCAATTACAATTTCGGTAAATAACGGCACTACGACTGAAATAAAAAAAGGGAGCCGAATAATTAATCTTTCCTCGTTGCGTAGCGGAGATAAGGTGACCAAAGTAGACGGAGTGTTGAATCATGCAACAAACCAGATGGTTGCTAAAAACATTGTCGTTTATGTTGATATGAATACTTTTAAGCCAAGAAATTTTCAGGGTGTTATTAAAGAAATCTCTGGGGCAACACTTCCCTTAAACTTTACCGCGACAATCGGTGGGGCTGATTATCTCGTTAAGTTGAATGAAAAAACCACTATTTTAAATAATCTTAAGAATAGCGCAAAATTATCACGCTTTGAGGCTGGAGATAGAGTTCGTTTTTATGGGGCGATAGAAGAATCGGACTCCTTAATTGTTGGGAAAGTTGAGGTGTTGAGGAACCTTGATTTATAGGAGATATTTTGGCTTTTGTTTTTAAAAACACGATAAAATTCTGTTGAATTTTTCTATACTCGCGCCAAGCGCTCCGTAATGTTTTTAAAAATAAAAGCCTAGGGAATAAAGACAAGATAAGAAAAATTCACGTATAAATATGTTACAATTTGCGGAATGCAGAAGGTAGAGGTTGGTAAAATTAAAAATTTTAAAGAACTTGCGATAAACGATTCGCGAAAGGTTGCCTTAGAAATCGCCGAGGCTGGTCTTTTTGCTATTGATACAAAAATGGCGGTACATAACTTTATTACTGTAGATAAGAATCAAATAGTTTTTGGGAATGGTTTAGTGGTGAAATCTCTTGATGTTGGTAAAAGAATTTTTTTTATCGGGATTGGTAAATGTGCTTATGATGCAGCGGTTGCCGTTGAGGAAATTTTGGGGGACAAATTGACTGGCGGAATTGTTTTTGACGTGAATCTTCCTGAAGTGAATACTCTGAAATATATTAGAAGTTTTGTTGGCACCCACCCTTTCCCTTCAGAAGGAAATGTTGCTGTTTCTAAAGAGATTGTTCATTTACTAAAAGACCTCTCAGAAGACGATTTTGTGATTATGGCTATTTCTGGCGGTGGTTCAACTTTACTTTGCCTTCCACACAATAATCGCACTTGTCTTGATGAGAAATTGATTATTGAAGAACTCTTTAGCGTTGGCGCAACTATTCAGGAAATTAATACAATAAGAAAGCATATCTCCAGTGTTCGTGGTGGTTTTTTAGCAAAACACGCATACCCAGCTCGAGTTGTTTCCCTTATTTTCTCTGACGTGCCAGGGAATAACCCCGGGTTTATTTCTTCGGGTCCCACTATTAGAGATGAAACTACAGTGGGAGATGCAATAGAGATTTTTAATCGTTATAAAATGACGATGCCAGACGAAATAGGAGAGATATTACTTGAAACACCAAAGGAAACTAAATATTTTGAAAATGTTTATAATACAATAGTTGTCTCAAATGACGTTGCCTTAAGGGCAATGGAAAAAAGAGCTAATGAGCTTTTATTTGAGGCTAGAATTGTGGACGATAAGTTGACTGGGGAGGCAAGAGAGGTTGGTCCTAAAATATTGGAAACTATCAGGAAGGCGCACGGACGGGCTGTATTTTTGTACGGAGGGGAAACAACCGTTAAAGTGAGCGGTCTTGGTTCTGGTGGCAGGAACCAAGAACTTGTTTTAAGTGTGCTTCCTGATATCAGATTTGGCGAAGTCGTACTGTCTTTTGCGTCCGATGGACGCGACAACGGTGAGTATATGGGGGCGATTGCCGATAATGTTTTAAAGAAAGAAGCCGAAAAGCTGTCATTAAAACCAGAGGAATTTTTAGACAAGAACGACAGCACTTCTTTTTTTAAGAAAACAGGGGGTTTACTGAAGTCGGGGTATACTGGTTCAAACGTTTCAGATTTGATTATAGGAATAAAATTTTAATGAGATAAATATATGAGTGAGATGAATGAAAATAAATATGTTGTCTGGATGGAAGATGTTGGTATCGAAGATGTCGCAACAGTTGGAGGAAAAAATGCTTCGCTTGGCGAAATGATAAAAAACTTAGGCGAGAAAGGTGTTGCTGTGCCATCTGGTTTTATTATTACAGCCGACGGATATCGTTACTTCATGGAAGAGACTGGAATGGAGCAATTTGTAAAAACTGCGCTTAAAGGATTGGATACAAAAAATTTAAAAGATTTATCAAAGCGCGGTAAATTGGTTCGCGAAAGTATTATCGCAACGAAAGTGCCAGTTGAACTAGATAGACAAATTGCGCTTTGTTATGAAATGATGGAGAAGAGATACGGCAAAAATATTGACGTTGCTGTGCGTTCTTCTGCTACCGCCGAAGATTTACCAGGGGCATCATTTGCGGGAGAACACGAAACATATTTAGGAATTCGCGGAGCAAAGGATGTGACACAAGCTACAAAAGCGGCGTTTGCTTCCCTTTTTACCAATCGCGCTATCTCATATCGTGTTGATAAGGGTTTTGATCATTTCACAATCGCGCTTTCTGTCGGAGTTCAAAGAATGATTCGTTCTGATAAGGGCGTGTCAGGTGTGATGTTTACCGTTGATACTGAATCTGGTTTTAGAGATACAGTTGTTATAAATGGATCTTACGGTCTTGGGGAGATGGTTGTTCAAGGGCAAGTGACACCAGATGAATTTTTTGTTTTTAAAAATACAATAGAGACGGCGCCAAAAGCCATTATCTCAAAAACGCTTGGAGAGAAGGCTGATAAAATGATTTATGTTGCAGGCGCAAAAGGAATTCGACCTGTAAAAATTATTAAAACAACTCCGGCCGAACGAAGTAAATTCTGTCTTTCTGATGAAGAAATTTTAAAACTTGCCCGTTGGGGAATGATTATTGAGAAACATTATTCAGATAAAGGTGGGAAGTGGACACCGATGGATATGGAGTGGGCCAAAGATGGTAATACTGGTGAACTTTTTATTGTTCAAGCAAGACCAGAGACAGTACAGGCTTTAAGAGATTTTTCAAAGGTTAAAGAATATATTCGCAAAGAAGAAGGCAAGGTTCTAACAGCGGGGGTGTCGGTTGGAAGTTCCATTGCTGTTGGAAAAGCTCGTATTATTATGGATGCTAAAAAAATTGGTGAATTCAAGCACGGCGAAGTCTTGGTTACCGACATGACAGATCCAGATTGGGAGCCAATTATGAAAATTGCTTCGGCTATTATTACGGATAAAGGTGGACGCACATCGCACGCTGCGATTGTCGCTCGTGAACTTGGAATCCCAGCAGTTGTCGGGTCAGGCGATGCAACTCGAAAAATAAAAACTGGAATGACGGTGACTGTTGATACAACTGGTTCAGATGGCGTTGTTATGTCCGGGGCGCTCAAATTTGATATAGTCACGCACGACTTAAAGACGATACCTAAAACAAAAATAAAAATTGCGCTTAATATTGCAACCCCAGATACTGCCTTTGAAAAATCATTTTTACCGGCGGATGGTGTTGGGCTTGCGCGCGAGGAGTTTATAATTGCTTCAGAGATTGGTATTCATCCACTCGCTTTACTTAATTACAAGAAGTTGTCGCCTGCGCTTCGTAAAAAAATTGATGCGAAAACGATTGGTTATACCGACAAGACTCAGTTTTATGTTGATCGTCTTGCTTACGGAATTGGTAAAATTGCAGCTGCTTTTTATCCAAGAGAAACAATCGTTCGTTTTTCCGACTTTAAAACGAATGAATACAGAACTCTTTTGGGTGGAGATGCTTATGAGCCAGCGGAAGAAAACCCAATGATAGGGTGGCGCGGGGCGTCTCGTTATTACGATCCTAAGTTTAAAGAGGCCTTTAAACTTGAATGTTTGGCAATCAGAAAGGTCCGCGAAGAGATGGGACTTGATAACGTTACTCCAATGGTTCCGTTCTGTCGTACAGTTGAGGAAGGGAAACAAACACTTCAAATTATGGCCGAAGCCGGACTTGTCGCAAAATCTATGGCAAAGGCGGGGCAAAAAGGTGTGCCTGTTTATGTGATGTGCGAGATTCCGTCCAATGTCATGTTGGCTGATGAGTTTTTGGACATCTTTGATGGTATGTCTATTGGTTCTAATGATCTTGCTCAATTAACACTTGGTTTGGACAGAGATTCAGGAATTGTTAGTCATGTCGCAAATGAAAATAACGAAGCGGTAAAGAAGATGATTAGTGAGGCGATAAAGAAATGCCGCGCGCGAGGTAAATATGTTGGTATTTGCGGACAGGCGCCATCGGATTACCCAGATTTCGCGGCATTTTTGGTTGAAGCAGGAATTGAAAGTATGTCACTTAATCCAGACACAATCATAAAAACAAGGGGGGTGGTCGCAGAAAAAGAAAAGGCGCTTCAAATTAATTAATGTAGTAAAATACACACATGACAAAAATTTCATTTTACGGAGTTAAACAGTGGGAAAGAGAATATCTACAGGAGAAAGTGGCACAAGTTGCAGGAGATGCAGAAATTCTGTTTTCTGAAGAAATTCTAGATAAGAGCCATGTTCCAACAGACACTAGCGCTGATATTGTTTCGGTGTTTGTTGACTCAACTCTTGATAATGAGGTTTTATCAAAATTTCCTAACTTAAAATTTATTGCGACTCGTTCAACTGGATATGACCATGTTGATTTAGCCACATGTAAAGAAAGAGGTATTGTTGTTTCGTCCGTTCCGTCCTACGGAGAAAATACTGTCGCCGAATTTGCCTTTGCTTTAATTTTGTCACTTTCCCGAAAAATTTTTGAAGGATACGACAGAATTAAAGAAAAAGGGAGTTTTAGTTTTGACGGGCTACAAGGTTTTGATTTGATGGGGAAAACAATTGGAGTTGTTGGAGCAGGACACATTGGGCAGTTTTCTATAAAAATTGCTAAAGGTTTTGGGATGAAAGTTGTTGCTTATGATCCATATCCAAATGAAAATTTAGCGAAAGAGCTTGGTTTTGAATACAAAGATTTTGATGAGTTACTTAAAGAAAGTGATGTAATAACAATTCATGTTCCTTATCTTAAAACAACACACCATCTTTTTAGCGAAGAGAAGTTTTCACTAATGAAGAAAACAGCAATTCTTGTTAATACTAGTCGTGGACCAATTATTGATACCCAAGCTTTAGTGAGCGCGCTTAAAGATGGGAAGATTGCCGGAGCTGGACTAGATGTTCTTGAAGAGGAGTCTGTGATAAAAGATGAGATGGAGTTTTTGAAAAAGGGTAATGGTGAAGGACATGATTTAAAAACAATTATCGCAAACCACGTACTCGTTGATTTGCCGAATGTTGTCATGACTCCGCACAATGCGTTCAATACAGGAGAAGCTCTTCGCCGTATCTTGGACACTACGATTGAAAACATTAAGGGTTATTTAGCGGGCACACCAATAAATTTAGTTAAATAAAAATGTACGAGATAGACGACATCACAGCCAGAATTATCCTCGACTCTCGAGGTGAAAAAACAATAGAGGCAATGGTCAGACTCTCTGATGGTTCAGTTGCCTCAGCTTCTGTTCCGCAAGGGAAAAGCCGTGGCTCTGGTGAGGCGACTTATGTTTCCGTAGAACAGGCAATGATTAATATTAAGGAATTAGTTTTACCTGCCCTTAAGAATTCTTTAAGCATTATGCAAAAAGAAATTGACGGGCGACTTAAAATTCTCGACGGAACAGCAAATAAAGAACGTCTTGGGGCAAACACTATTCTTGCTGTTTCTATCGCTGTCGCGCGCGCTGCAGCTAATGCTCGTGGTATTCCGCTTTGGGCTCACCTTCGTGAAATGGCAGGGGTGCCAATATTAGAGGCAAGCCACCCTCGTCTTTTTGTTAATTTAATAAATGGAGGAGAACACGCAAAAAATAAGCTTGCTTTTCAAGAGTACTTAGCGATTATTGACGGTGCTAATTTTACAGAAATGATTGAAATACAAGCATCTCTTTGGAGTAATCTAAAGAAAATGTTTAATGATCAGTACGGTGATGCATTGCCACTAGGAGATGAGGGCGGTTTTGCCCCAGAGATTAGTGATAACCTTGAACCGTTCCGCTTAATTAAATTGGCAGCCGGAGAGCTTATAGAGGACGGATTTGTTTCTATGGGCACTGATGTTGCCGGGGTTAATGCAAAACTTACAGTAGAGGAAAGAGACAAGCTTTTTGAGACGGCAATGAAAGAGTACGGACTTATTTACATTGAAGATCCTTACGAAGAAAACGACTTTGCTTCTTTTGCAAAAATGAAGGCTCTTTATGGTGATAAATTAATCGTGACGGGAGATGACCTTACTGTGACAAATTCAGAATTAATGCGCACAGCAGAAAGAAATAAAAGTATTAACGGAGTCATAATAAAACCAAATCAGATTGGAAGCGTTTCAGAAGCAATGGAAGCAGTACGGACGGCGAATAGTTTTGGCTGGAAAGTTATTGCATCACACAGAAGCGGTGAAACAGAAGATACCTTTATCGCGGATTTTGCTTATGCCGTTGGGGCGTTTGGGTTAAAGCTCGGTGTTCCGACGCAGGCTGTTAGGCACGTAAAATATGATCGTTTGCTGGAAATAGATAAAGAAGTTTCCGGTATTTAAAAGTATATTATTTTAATTTTTTCGGGGTATAGTATACCGGTAGTACGCGCGTTTCGGGTGCGCGAAGACTGGGTTCGATTCCCAGTACCCCGATTTATATGCTTAATAAAATAATTAATTTTACAAAGTTATTAAATAAATTCCGCTCTGTTGAGCGGGTTGTTTTAGTTAACGAAAAAGAAAGAAATGAAAATGATGTAGAACACAGTTATTATATGGCGATGCTTGCTTGGTATATCGTAAATGTTAATAAACTAGATTTGGATATTAATTTAGTTATTAAGTACGCACTGATACATGATTTTGTTGAAGTTTATGCGGGTGATACTTATATATATTCTTCTGATAAGGCTCATATAGAAAGTAAAGAAAAACGGGAAAAAGAAGCAGCAGAGAAACTGCAAAAAGATTTTTCTGAGTTTGAAGATATGCACACGTTAATTGAGAAGTACGAAAAAAGAGAAGATAAAGAGAGTAGGTTTGTTTATGCTTTAGACAAAATACAACCGATGGTAAATATTTATACCGACAATGGTCGTTCTTGGAAAGTTAATAAAGTTAAGTTACAAATGCTTGTTGATCATAAAAAAGACAAGGTTGTTGTTTCCCCAGAGGTGAAAAAGTATTTTGAGGATTTAATTGAATTATTAAAAAAGGAAGAAAAAGACTTATTTAACGCTTAATTTACACGTGTTATAATACATAAACTATGTCAGTAATTATTTTTATTTTATTCACACTTATTTCATCGTTTCTTGGCGGTTTAATTGCCTTTAAGTATCGTG
This sequence comes from Parcubacteria group bacterium LiPW_30, assembly GCA_007375595.1. Lineage (GTDB taxonomy): Bacteria > Patescibacteriota > Minisyncoccia > Phycocordibacterales > VMEP01 > VMEP01. The sequence continues at coordinate 480,464 of VMEP01000001.1, forward strand.
ATCATTTGCACATAGTTTTGGGCTTTACCGCAGGCATCCTTCTTTCTGTTGTTGCTTTTGACTTGATGCCAGAGATTATGGATATGACAGCAGAACTTGCCATTGACCCGCTAGTACCAATGGTTGCGCTTATTGCTGGATTTTTCATTTTTCACATACTTGAAAAAGCAGTTTTGGTACACCACGCAAACGAAGACCAATACGGCCCGCATACCCACCCAACGGTTGGGATTGTTTCTGCTTTGGCGCTTGCCGCACATTCATTTTTGGACGGTGTTGGTATTGGTTTAGGATTTCAGGTCTCACCAGCTTTAGGGATGCTCGTTTCTTTGGGGGTGATTTCCCACGCATTCTCTGACGGGTTAAACACAGTGACCCTTATGCTTCAGCATAAAAACCCAACAAAGAAAGTTTTTATATTTTTAGGAATTGTGGCATTTGCCCCCGTTTTAGGAGGACTTTCAACTTTGTTCTTTACGGTTCCGGCAGAAATTTTACTTATCTATCTAGGATTTTTTGCTGGATTTTTCCTTTATATTGGAGCATCAGAGGTTTTACCAGAAGCACATAGCCAAAGACCGTCTGGAAGCGCAGTGTTAGCAACAATTGCTGGTGTTGTTCTAATGTTTACTGCGACATTGCTCGCACACTAAGGTTATTATGGAAACAAAAAAACTAAATATATTTGTAACGATTGCGATGTTGGTTTTTGTTTTCGTTCCAGTTTTTTCTTTTGCAGAAGATACTATGGTTAAAAATGCCGGTTTTGCTCCTGGCAATATTTGGTTTTCGCAAAATGATTTTACTCCAGGGAGTACGGTTAAGGTTTACACAATTCTTTGGAATGGAGGAAAAGATACGATTACCGGTGAAGTTGTCTTTTATGATAATGCTTCGGTTGTGGGGAAGGTCGCCTTTTCACTATCTTCTTTAGGAACAAAAATCGCGTCAGCGGATTGGAAGGTAACTGACGGATATCATAAAGTTTATGCTGTTGTTGGAACTTCGAAAATAGGAACCAGTGGAGCAACCCTTGAATATGCAAAAACAGACGAGAGTGAACATTTTATTGGCGCGCCAATAAAATCAACTAGTCCAACTACTACCGCGCAACAAATTGTTAATGAGAAAGTTAATTTTGCAAAAGAATACGCCGTAGAAAATTTACCAACGCCAATTACTGAAACCACGCAGTCATTTTTTGGTAAGGTTGAACCAATGAGAACTAGTGTAAAAACATGGACCGATAGCACTTCTGCTAACGTTCGCAAAGACATAGAAAATTTAGATGAGAAGATAAAAAATAATGAAGGAAAGACCGATGTTTGGTCTATGGTCAAAAAACCACTAGATTACGTTTATATTTTCGGCTTAACAATAATCGGATTAGTTCTTGGTAACTCAATTATTTTTTATACAGTCTCTTTTGTTTTAGTGTTTTTATTTTTACGTTTTATTAAAAGGAGATTTATTTTTTGACCTAATTGAAAAATTTTGGCAGAGTGCATGGGTTAAACAAATGAAACCAGTTAAATTTACTATTGATAAGAAAATATCAGGGGGCCTAGGTAGGGCTGGAACTATTATTACCCCTCATGGAGCACTTGAAACTCCGGTTTTTATTGTGGTCGGGACTAAAGGGAGTGTGAAGTCTCTTACCACTGAGCAAGTGTTAGGGCTAGGCGGGCAATCAGTTTTAGCGAATACATATCATCTTTATCTTGAGCCGGGAGATGAACTTGTAAAAAATTCTGGTGGTTTAGGAAAATTTATGAATTGGGAAGGACCCACTTTTACAGACTCTGGCGGTTTTCAAGTTTTCTCTCTTGGTGCTGCTATGGGGAAAAGTGTTGGCAAAATCGCTACTGGAGAAGAAATCGCGGAATATACCGATGAGGGAAATTTTGGGGGTAAGCTCGCGCAAATAGACGAAGAAGGCGTAACATTCAGGTCTTTTATGAACGGTAGCGAACATCGTTTTACCCCAGAGCGTTCTATGGAGATACAGCAAAATTTGGGAGCCGATATTATTTTTGCTTTTGATGAGTGTACTTCACCGATGGCGCCTAAGGAATATCAAATGCAGGCTATGGAGAGAACACACCGCTGGGCAAAAAGATGTTTGGAGTCGCACAGTAAAATTGATCAAGCATTGTTTGGGGTAATCCAAGGTGGTCGCTTTGAAGATTTAAGAAAAGAAAGCGCTAAAGTTCTCGCAGGTCTTGAGGTTAATGGTAAAACTTTTGACGGTTTTGGTATTGGTGGATCATTCGTCAAAGAGGATATGGCAACGGCCGTAAGATGGGTTAATGAAATTTTACCAGAAGATAAGCCAAGACATTTACTTGGGGTGGGGGAACCAGAAGATTTGTTTCTAGGAGTAGAAAATGGATGTGATACGTTTGATTGTGTCGCCCCGACACGTCAAGGTAGGAATGGTAATTTTTATACAAACGAAGGAAGGATAATAATACAAAACTCGAAATTCAGAGAAGATTTGAGCCCTGTTGAAAAAGATTGCGGTTGCTATGCCTGTAAAAATTTTAGTAAGGCCTACATAGCACATCTTTTTAGGGCTAAGGAAATGCTCGGTCCAACATTAGGTTCAATCCATAATCTTTACTTCATAGTTAATTTGGTAAAGAAAATTAGACAGTCAATTTTGGATGGCAATTTTCCACAGTTTAAAGAAGAATTTTTAGGGAAATATCGTTAGTTGACGCAGACATATTTTTGTTGTATCTTCTTTGGAAGAGCACTTTAACGAACAGGGGAGAGCTAATATGTCACGGGCAGGTTTCACTTGGTGGTTTACACTTGTTTTTCAGAGCATAGTTCATTTCGTCGTCGTAATGATTTCCGTTTTTTCGGCGCACGGTGACGGAATAAAACTGATGTATATTTACGTATTTCTCTCTATTGTTTTCTGTAACCCAACAAAGGTTATGCCACTTCGGTCCTTTCCGGCGCTGGCAGTTCTTGTTTTCTTTGGTGGAGGGGTGGCTTTGATGTTAATGACAGGGTCCATCTTTTCCTTCCTTGTCACACACGTTGCCTACCTTCTAGTTGGATACAACCTGTTTGCGATGAAGGGGTGTAGTTTTCAGAAAGCGATTACACCATGGGTACGAGAGTGAAAATAGCCTATGGCCTTGGCTCATTGCCGGTCTGCCGTCGAAAATAAAATATCGACGGCTTTCCTTTTTGTCTCACTACAGTATTATTCATTTTACATATGTCAGTTTTTAAACTATCAAAACACTTTACCCCAGCCGGAGATCAGCCGAAGGCTGTCTCTGCGCTTACAAAGGGCCTCAAAAAAGGTTTTAAGAAGCAAACCCTGCTTGGTGTGACTGGTTCCGGAAAAACCTTCACCATGGCAAACATAATCGCAAACGAGGGTAAGCCAACTCTTGTGATTGCTCATAACAAAACCCTTGCTGCTCAGTTGGCGCAAGAGTATAAAGAGTTTTTTCCAGAGAATGCGGTACATTATTTTGTTTCCTATTATGACTACTATCAACCGGAGGCTTATATGCCTGTGACAGACACCTATATTGAAAAAGATGCTCAGATTAATGAAGAAATAGATCGATTAAGACACGCTTCCACTCAGGCGCTAATGTCGCGTCGTGATGTGGTAATTGTTGCTTCTGTCTCATGTATTTATGGTTTGGGTAGCCCAGAAGAATATCGTAAGGAGAACTTTGAAATTAAGGTTGGAGATTCTACTGACCGCCAAGAATTAATTAAGCGTCTTATAAGCATCCATTTTGAAAGAACGAATGCAGACATAAATCCTGGAGAATTTAGGAGTATTGGTTCGCGGGTTGAAATAATGCCAGTCTCCGAGCGATATGTTTTGAATGTTGATATTAATGATGGAAAAATATCAAATATTATTGTTGTTGATCCAGTATCACAAAAAATTATTGGTGAAGAAAAAAGTGTTTTTCTTTTTCCAGCAAAACATTTTCTTACAGAAAAATCACAGCGTGAACGGGCAATAAAAATTATAAAAAAAGAATTAGCTGATACTTTAAAAAAATTTGAAAAAGAAGGAAAGTTGCTTGAAGCAGACAGATTAAAGCGCCGAACCAATTATGACATGGCAATGATTCGTGAGGTTGGATATTGTTCTGGAATTGAGAACTATTCAAGACCACTTTCTGGAAGACCTGCGGGGGCGGCGCCAGATACATTGCTTTCTTATTTCCCAAAAACAAAAGACGGGAAACCAGATTTTTTGACTATCATAGATGAGTCCCATGTGACATTGCCACAATTGCGTGGAATGCAGGCGGGGGATTTTTCTCGAAAGAAAACACTTGTTGAGCACGGGTTTCGTTTACCATCTGCCGTTGATAATCGTCCTTTAAATTTTAAGGAGTTTGAAGAACGTATCGGAGAAGTGATTTATACGTCAGCAACACCAAGTGAGCTCGAGATGACGACAAGTGAACAAATCGTTGAACAAATCATTCGCCCGACTGGGTTGGTTGATCCTGAAATTACAATAAGACCAATTTCTGCAAAAGGCGTATATGGAGCTAAATCATCCGCCGAGGGGGCGGATGATCGCCCGACCCATTCGCAGAATGGGTATAGGGGTCAAATTGAAGATTTCATGACTGAAACAAAGAAGGTGACTGCAAAAGGAGAGCGTTCTATTGCAACAACTTTAACCAAAAAAATGGCAGAAGAATTAAGTACATATTTAAAAGATCAAGGAATTAAAGCGGAGTATTTACATAGCGACATTAAGACAATAGACCGAATTAAAATATTATCGGAATTTCGTCGTGGAACTTTTGACTGTTTGGTTGGGGTCAACTTACTCCGTGAGGGTTTGGATTTACCAGAAGTTTCCTTCATTGGTATTTTAGATGCAGACAAAGAAGGCTTTTTACGTTCGGCTGTTTCTTTGATTCAAACTATCGGACGCGCTGCTAGAAATTCTGCTGGGCGAGTAACTCTTTATGCTGACATAGAAACTGATTCAATGAAGAAAGCTATTGGGGAAACAAATCGTCGTAGAGTTATTCAAATTGCCTATAATAAAGAACATGGCATTACTCCAACAACGATAAAAAAGAAAATTCACGACATTGCTGAACACTTGGAAAGTAATCACGATAAGTCTGTTAGATTTAACTTAAGTATAGATGAACAAATTTTTCAAAAAAATCCCAAGAAGCTTATTAAACTAAAAGAAAAAGAAATGAGTATCGCAGTGAAAGAGTTAGACTTCGAGTCGGCAGCGATATTGCGTGATGAAATATTAGCGCTTAAAAATAAGCTCGGGGAATAATAAGTAAGAATTGCAAAGAAATTTATACTGATGTATAAGTAAGAAATTAGTTCTTTTACTTACTTGTTTACCACAGCTGGAAGCGCCTCTATCTACTAAATAGTTCTAGTCATTTCCAGCTGTGGTAAACTTTCACAACGAAAGAACCCTCCAGCATTAATTACACGAAAGGAACAGCCATGGATTCTCATGGAACACCCTCTTGTACCAACGGGCAATTTGCTACTTTGGCGAGCCGTATTGTCACTGCTTTGCCGAAGGCGATAAAACTGACAGGTCTTGATCCGAAAGTTATCCTCAACCACACAAGCCAGGGGGAGCGTCTCTCTCTCGCTGTCGCCGAAGCAATCAACATGTTGTACAACGGAAGCGCTAAAACGATTCCGGTGGATGCGGATTTCATTTACGTTACGGAAGTAACGGTTCCGGCGATAACGAAACGCATGGACCCGAAGGAGTTTTTCAAAAATTCTGCCGGCTGTGATTTCCGGATATTGCCGTCTGTTAGCGCAATTGATTCGGCGCCGGAGGCCAGTTTTGAGGTTTTTCGTCTCATGCGCAATGTTCACGAGTCAGACATTGTTGAAAAACTCAAGGACTACGATCTTGCCGAGTGGTACCACTTTGCGGTCCTTGTTGAGAATCAGGTTGACGGGAACGATGGACCGCTTACCATAAACGGGAGAGCAAACATCTTCCACGTTCGAGGTGGTAGTGATGAAGTTTTCATCTTTGGCGCCCACTGGAAGCCAGCTGGTTTTGACGAGTGGGAAACAAACGAATACCTCCCCGAAGAGGTGTCCCTGGCGGGCAGGTGGCGTGCTGGTAGCCTCGTTTTTCTCCGGCTTCGACCGTAGCTCTCTCTCGTTGTTGCAATGCCAAAGCCCCTTCTCGGGGCTTTGTTTTTTACATCTTATTCATATATAGTTCACTCATATATACCCCTATGAATGGTCGCGGGGTAGTTTTTAGCGTCATTATGAAAAAACCTGAACATAAAGAAATAGATAAAATAATCGTCAAAGGGGCGAGAACTCATAATCTTAAAAATGTTACTGTTGAAATGCCACGTAATAAGATGGTTGTTTTTACTGGGTTATCTGGTTCAGGTAAATCATCTCTTGCTTTTGATACTATTTTTGCTGAAGGGCAACGTCGTTATGTTGAGTCTCTTTCTGCTTATGCTCGACAATTTTTACATCAAATGCAAAAGCCGGATGTTGATGAGATAATCGGACTTTCACCTGCAATTTCAATTGACCAAAAATCTCGCTCAAACAATCCTCGTTCAACAGTCGCGACTATTACTGAAATATACGATTACCTCCGTGTTCTTTATGCGCGTATTGGTAAACCATATTGTTTAGTTTGCGGAGAAAAAATTGAAAAACTTACAACCGAGGAGATTGTAAGTTTTGTTGTTGAGAAAATAGAAACAGCCACTCATTTTAAAGAGAAAAAAGTTTTAGGTGTTAAATATAGTGATGCAACAGTGCAGATTTTTTCTCCACTTGTACGCGGGCGAAAAGGGGAATATTACCAAATGCTTTACGACCTTCTTTCTCGTGGTTATACAAAAGTGCGTGTGGACGGAGAATTAAAAAATCTTCGTGAGAGAATCGCTCTTTCAAAAACAAAAAAACATACGATTGAGGTTCTCGTTGATGAAATTGGTGTAGTTGAATTTAAAGATAATCAAAAACAAGCAGAGACAAGACTTGCTGAAGCGATAGAGCGCGCAGTTCTAGAATCAGAGGGATTGGTTTCGGGAGTGGTTTCAGGTGAAGAGTTTATTATGTCGGCTAGATTTTCTTGCCCTAAAGATGGATTTTCTTATCCAGAAATTGAACCGAGATTATTTTCGTTTAATTCGCCATACGGGGCTTGCCCGAAGTGTAATGGTTTAGGCACTAAACATTTGTTTGGAGATGAGCCGTGTGATACGTGTGCTGGCGCGCGCTTGAGGCCAGAGGCTTTGAATGTGTACATAGGAGGACCAAAAGGGGTCGGCAAGAACATAGTTGATTTTACTGATCTATCAATTTTAAAGGCGAATGATTTCGTTAAAGGATTAAAGCTTACAGCTAAAGAAAAAAATATTGCTAGTGTTGTTTTTAAAGAAATTGAAGCAAGGCTTACTTTCATGCTCGACGTTGGTCTTGATTACCTAACACTCAATCGTCGCGCTAATACGCTTTCTGGTGGTGAAGCGCAGCGTATTAGGCTTGCCTCACAGCTTGGTTCTCGTTTGGTAGGGGCGTTATATGTTCTTGATGAACCAACAATTGGGCTTCATCAACGCGACAATGATCGTTTAATAAAAACACTTCAAGATTTGCGTAATATGGGCAACACAATAATTGTTGTTGAACATGACGAAGATACAATTTTTTCAGCAGATTATCTTGTTGACATTGGTCCAGGTGCTGGAATTCACGGAGGGAATATTGTTGTCGCTGGTGATCTAGAAGAATTGTTAACCGCCAAGAAAAATGATTCCAAATCTTTAACGCTCGCGTATCTTCGTGGAGAGGTAAAAATTGAGGTGCCAGAGGGAAGGCGAGACAAAGACAAAGGAACTCTTCGAATTGCTGGAGGGAAAGTTTTTAATATAAAGAATCTTAATGTTGACGTTCCGCTCGGCAGACTTTCTATCGTGACAGGGGTATCTGGTTCTGGAAAATCGTCTTTCCTTTATGAAATTTTATATCGCAATTTACAAGCGCGACTTGAGCGCCGTTATCGAAGTAATAAAATCTATAACTGCTCTGGTTTTACTGGAACAGAATACCTTTCGCGCGTGATAATGATTAATCAATCTCCAATCGGGAGAACACCAAGGTCAAACCCAGCCACTTATACTGGCTCATTTACGTTTATTCGCGAATTATTCGCTTCGACAGAAGAGGCACGTACACGAGGGTGGAAGGCCAATAGATTTTCTTTTAATGTGAAAGGTGGACGTTGTGAGGCATGCCAAGGAAACGGAGAAATCGCCGTAGAAATGCACTTTTTACCTACAGTTTATGTAACTTGTGATATTTGTAATGGTAAAAGATTTGACAAAGAAACTCTCCATGTTAAATACAAAAAGAAAAATATCCACGATATTTTAAAAATGACGGTTGAGGAAGCACTTACATTTTTTGAAGATATTCCAGCAATTTACGACAGAATAAAAACACTCTCTGATGTTGGGTTGGGTTATTTGGAACTCGGACAATCAGCAACAACTCTTTCTGGCGGGGAAGCACAGCGTGTAAAAATATCGTCTGAACTTTATCGTCCACATGTTGAAAAAACGATTTACCTCTTAGATGAACCGACAGTTGGCTTGCATTACGAAGATGTTCGTAAGCTTATAGAAATTTTGCAAAAACTTGTTGATAAGGGTAATACAGTTGTCGTGATTGAACACAATATGGATGTTATAAAAAGCGCTGATTATGTTTTAGATTTTGGACCCGAAGGAGGAGATGGTGGTGGTAATCTTGTTGCTAAAGGGACACCGGAAGATATCGCAAATAGTACGAAATCTCATACTGGGAAATATTTGAAAAAAGTTTTACGTAAAAATTAATTTTGGAGGTTAAACCTCCAAAATTAATAAACTTATGTTGATAAAAAATAAATGCAAAAGGGCGACGCAATAAGCGTCGCCCTAGTATTTTGCCGAAGGTGCTTTACCTTAGGCTGCTTGTTTCTTCTCGTCGGGAATTGCTTTGTGTATGAACGGGTTTATGACCCGACACCACTCTTCCCAGAGCTCTCTCGTGGCTTTCACGTGAGTTGACTCATATTGCCCCCATATTTCCCCCATGGTTACCCAGAAGTGTTCGCTTCTGATGATACACTCGTCTCCGAACAACTTTCTGATTTGATCGTTGTTTTCTGCCGAGACGAAGATCGAACCGCTTTCTCCAGAGAAATAAATCTCGATACTTTCCCTGGTGATTTTTATTGCGCTGATCTCCGCCTCAACAAAGAGGGAAGCGAGCTTGTGTAGCTCGTGACAACTGTTTTCGGCCATTTCGGCCATGAATGACGCGATTATCTCCCTACCGCGGAAATCCATTTTTTTCATTAGGAGCCCTTTCACTAGAAACAAAAACGACGCTCAGTTGAGCGTTTCCGTTTAATACTATACTATACAAATTACAAAATTGCAACCCTGTGTTGAGTCAGCTTGGTACGGGATAGGGTTCGCTAAAAATTTATGATCATTAAAGATTTTTCAAAATTTAAACTGCCCACAAAACCAGGTATATACCGCTTTTTAGGAGTGCGCAACGAAGTTTTATATGTTGGTAAAGCAACGTCACTTAAGGAACGTGTACGAAGTTATTTCTCAAAAGACCTAAACAAAATGCGTGGGGCACAAATTGGCGCCATGGTTTTGCAAGCGCGTAAGATTGATTGGCAGACTACCGATTCAGTTCTTGAAGCACTTTTACTTGAAGCAAGTTTAATTAAAAAATGGAAACCAAAGTATAATACTAAAGAAAAAGACGACAAGAGTTTTAATTGTGTCGTTATAACTAACGAGCTCTTTCCAAAAGTTCTTGTTATCAGAAAGAGAGAAATTGATTTTGATGAACTGAGAGCCAGAAACTATAAGCTGAAAACTATCTTCGGTCCGTTCCCAAATGGCGGGGCTTTGCGCGACGCGATGAAATTAATACGAAAGATTTTTCCATTTCGTGATAAATGTAATCCATCATCCAAAAATTCAAAACCATGCTTTGAGAGACAAATTGGATTATGCCCCGGTGTGTGTACCGGAGAAATTTCTAGTGCCGACTATAAAAAACACATCAAACTCCTTTCGTTATTTTTTGAAGGAAAAAAGAGAACACTTTTATCGGAGATTAAAAAGAATATGAAGCAGTCGGCAAAAGAGCAAAAATTTGAAGAAGCACAACGTTTAAAGAAAATCCTTTTTTCACTTGAACATATCCAAGATATCGCTTTAATTAAACGTGAGCCGGAAGCTTTTAATGAAGATGTTTTTAGGATTGAAGCGTATGATATTGCGCATATCTCTGGGAAGCAAATGGTTGGGGTGATGACGGTGGTTGAAAATGGAGAAGTTAAAAAATCAGATTACCGTAAATTTAAAGTAAGCGGTTTTTCGAAGGCGAATGATACTGGTGCGCTGTCCGAGGTTTTAAGACGTAGATTTAATCACGGAGAATGGAAGTTTCCCAACCTTATTGTCGTAGATGGCGGTCGTGCACAGCTAAATATCGCGCATAGTATTGCAAAGGAGGTGAATATTAAGACCAAAATTGTTTCAGTTGTTAAAGACGAAAAACATCGTGCCCGAGAGATTTTTGGTGATGTAGATATATGGAAAGGTAAGGAGAGACAGATTTTCCTTGCAAATAGTGAGGCACATAGATTTGCAATTAAGTATCACCGGGAGTTAAGAGATAAAATTCGTAAATAACTTTGCTATAATGTTTTTATGACAGCAATTCGAGTCGGAGTGCTCCGAGGAGGAGTTTCAAATGAGTATGATGTTTCCCTAAAAACAGGGGGTAATGTGCTTAATGTTTTGCCAAAAAATAAATATAAAGGGATAGACGTTCTTATGGAAAAGGACGGAACTATTGTTGTAAACGGAATTACATCAAAATTTAGCGATTTATCAAAACACGTTGATGTCGTTTTTAACGCACTTCATGGAGAATTCGGTGAGGATGGAAGGGTTCAGCAACTTTTAGAAAGTACAGGAATTCCATATACGGGATCGTCTGCAATGCCATCATCTCTTGGGATGAATAAGGTGATTTCAAAAGAATTTGCCGAGAGGGCGGGGATGAATGTTCCAAAGCATATTTTGATTAAGCGTGAAGAAGTTTCTGATATACCAGAATTTTCTCTTGGTTTATTTAAAAGTATTTCACAACCAAGAATAATAAAACCAATTTTCGGTGGTTCTTCTGTTGGGATGACGTTTGCATCAAATTTAGAAAAATTAAAAGAGGGAATTGAAGAAGGGTTTAAGCATGAAGACGTGATAATGCTCGAAGAACACATTTTAGGGAAAGAAGTTACGTGTGGAGTTATTGATAATTTTAGGGGACAAAAAAGTTACGCACTTCCAGTTGTTGAAATTCAACCACCAAAAGAAAATAGTTTTTTTGATTACGATGCAAAGTATAGCGGAAAAAGTAGAGAGATTTGTCCTTCTTACTTACCAGCCGAATTGAAAAAAAAGATTGAAGAGATGGCGGTGTTGATTCATGAGCAATTAGGGTTAAGGCATTATTCTCGTTCGGATTTTATTATCGGCAGAAATAAGGTTTATTTTATTGAAGTTAATACACTCCCGGGTCTTACAGAAGAATCTCTTTTGCCAAAATCCCTTGAAGTTATTGGTTTGAATATGCCTGATTTTGTTGATCATGTGATTAGACTTGCTCTCTTAAAATAATAAGGTAGTATATTCAGGTAGTCGGAAGTTTGAAAGTTTATAAAGTCCATAAAGTACGGAGATAAAAGGTTTAGTTTTAGGTTACTTTTAACTTTGAGACTTTTTAACTTTTAACTAAAGTAGGGCCGTTAGCTCATCTGGTAGAGCACCGCATTTGCAATGCGGGGGTGGCAGGTTCGAGTCCTGTACGGTCCACAAAATTAATCCGCGTAAGCGGATTTTTTGTTGGAACGTAAAAAACTGCTGGGAGCAGTTTTGCCAGGACTCGAAAAGCGGAGCGGGGTACCCATGCACCAGCATGGGTCGCGAGCTGCGGACACGAGAAAAATTTTCGACGGAAAATTTTTACTCGCGGAAGAGTCCTGTACGGTCCACAATGATTCGCTGAGCACATTGTGTAGTTATTTGTGCGAAGCATCATTGTCAGACCTTACTGATGAGAAAGCCGGAGCGCGACGGCGCGAGTCGGGTGAGAAAGCGAAGAATGAAGCTTTCGCAAGGTCGGACTGAGCGAAGGCGAAGGAGACGGGGTCGCGGGTTTTGCTAGCAAGCAAAAACCTGTGACCGCACAAATTTTCAGCAGAAAATTATGGAAAGTAAAAGGTTGCTATTATTTTTAATAATTACTAATATAAACATATGAAAAAAATATTATCTATATTTGCTTTAATCCTTATGTTTGCAGCCGCTGAATCTGCCTACGCGACGCTCATTCCTTATACCTCTCAAGAAAGACCGGAATTGGGTGAGATGTACAAAGTTACGCAGGAAGTCAAAAAGGGCTGGAATCTCATCCCAGCTTTTAATATGAACTACGACCTTTCTGGTTATGACCGAGGTAGTGTTCCGAAATCTGAATACAAAGCGAGAGGCCCAATATCTTTTGATAGTGAAATACAAAAGGAAAATATACAAGCATTGTTTTACTACTCAGCTAATCAAAATAAATACTTGAATTTTTGGCCAAATGTAAACGAGGCGTGGGATGGTATTGGAAAAGATGTCTACGCTTTAGGCATAGACCCAAACAATGAACAAGACACAAAAATTCATAATTACCTTTTGACAAGCGGAATGTGGTTGTACTCCAACAAAGATGGAATTCTGAAATACGAAATGTTTGCGGGGCAAATGAAGGAGTTAATGAACAAAAGAAAATTACTCAAAGGTTGGAATTTTGTTGTTGTAACTCCTGACATGGGAACAAAAACTTTTGAAGAAATAGTGGGCACATGCAAAATAGAAAAATCATACTACTACGATAGTGTTGATACTAAACAATGGATATCTTTTCCGGTTGATCGCATCAAAGACGCAACAGGGATAGTATGGGTTGTGAAAGTTTCAAATAATTGCCAACTTGGAACGAGTGGTTCCGTCCCTGTTGCGCCATTACCACAATTGCCAAATTAAAATTTATGAACAAATGGATAGTCGTTATAATTATATTGGTCTTGGTGGCGCTTGGCATAGGTTTTTATCTGAACAAAAAAAATAACGATTCAACTTTGTATCCGCCAGCATTTCCAAGCGATGAATCCTCTCAAGCCACTCAATCTAACAAAGAAGTTATAAATAATTTTGGTGTAGACAAAACAACTTCGACGCAAACGTCACTAACACAGAAAAAAACTGAAACACAAAAACCGTCGGCAATACCTAAACCCCCAGAACTTCCACAGTAATAGTTTACTTTAGTCCACCAAAACCACTTTAAAATATTTGTATTGACGCACATCTATGCCAACCGTAAATATCTTCTACAAAGATTCAGAAAAAGAACCGCCACTCCAAGCATTAGTGGGCGGACTTAAGGATTATATCGCTGAAGAATTAACCTGTGGAGATATTAAGTTAAAACCAAACGAAGTAAGCATCCGTCTTATTGAGGTTACTGGCGGTGAAATGATCGGTGCCGTAGAAGTTGAGATAACTGCTCACTCTTTTGCAGAACGAGTGAAAAAACAGGATGAAATTTGTCTTAAAATTATGGAGTATATACAAAAAGAAAACCCTTCGCTGAGAGAAGTTAAAGTTTGGTTGCAACTTTCTGAATTAGGACATAGTTGGAAAGAGTAACTTCCCAAACAGCCAATTCTTTTATAATTTTGTTTCAATCAACACAGACGTAGTCCACAAAATAAAGAAGCCAGATATCAAAGTATCTGGTGTTTTTTATTTTTGTATGTGGCTGAGTTCCTGTTAAATTGTTTTTGCAAAAATGTTAAAATATCACCATAATTATGTTTTCTTTAGAACCACAATTTTTTGATATTTTCGGTTTTGTTGTTTTTGTCTATATTACTTTATTGTCTTGGTTATTATTGCGTAGAATTTATGTAAAAAAGTGGATGATTATTGTTTTGTTTTTAATAGGAGTTATAGGCCTATTGGTTGATGGTTCTGTTGTTTATGTTTATTATTTGAAATCATTTTAATTTTTTATATATGAATCAATTAGAACAGCCATCTTCAAAAAAACCAGAGTTGTCGGCGGTTGATAGTGAAAAAGTTTTTTTAGTGCGTAATTTTTTACAGCTTTATCATGCTCAAAGAAAGACAGGCGTAGATGCTGAACTGTATTCCCCAAATAAAGAAGAAAATGAAATTATAGCAGAAGAAACAAGAAATTTCGGTAGTGAATTTCATGATTGGATTGATACAGAAGAAGGTAAGTTCGTAGTTGAAAATTACACCAAAAACCATTCCTTAGAAGAGGTTGGAAAATTCGAAGATATGGAAGACGTTATGAAGAAGTACGAAGCGTATTGCGCCAAAACACTCCATTAATTTTTTACTTACTCTCTTCGGTTTTGTCCTTCATTTTACTAAACACAAAGATATAGAGTATTTCAAGAATTCCAATAGTGTTTATTAAGAGCATGGCGATAAACCACCACTTCTTTCCTAGCTGTGCTGATTTCCAGAGGGCTAGCCCCTTCCACACCAAACTCCAAACTAAAAGCACTGCGAACAAAAAACTCAGGTATGGAATTAATTGGGGGTTGCTTGCTATGTATTGATCTAAAAAACTTTGTGAAAAAATTTGGTTCATTGTGTTTGTTTTTAATAATAACGATTAATATTTTTAACGTGTTCTTGGTATGTTACAGAGCAGTGGATATTCCTTCTTTTATCGTGTAGATAAAAGAGGCACTCTGTTTTTTTTGGATTTAATGCAGCTTGGATTGCTGCCATGCTTGGACTTGAGATTGGTGATGGTGGAAGCCCTTTGTTCTGATACGTATTATATGGTGATTCTATGTATTTGTCTTCAGATAATACTTTTGGCCACCAACCATTTTTCTCAGATCCTTTTGCGTATTGTAATGTTGCGTCAATATCTAAGCTCATTCCGTTGAAAATACGATTCCAGATAATCCCCGAAATAAGACGCATATCACGGGTCCCGTTTGATTCACGTTCGATTATTGAGGCTATCTTGAGAGCAGTTTCTATTGAGATTATGGATTTGGTTGAACTAGCAAACTTATCAGCAATTTCTTCCTTAAATTCACTTATCATTACCTCAGCAACCTTTTCTGGCGGTGTGTTTTTTTCAAAAGAATAACCAGTTGGGAAATAATACCCTTCGGTAAATTTTATATCATCAAGAGCAACCACACTTCTTGTTGTTAGAAAAATATTTTCAGCCTTTGCATCCCAGTTTAATTTTTTTGCGAGAATGTCGGCAATTTCTTCTTTCCGCATTCCCGGTTGTACACGTATATGTTTAATAGATGGATTTGCAAGCGATGCGACAGAGGAAATATTGTCACTTAAAATTTCATAAACCTTCATTGAGATTTCTCGCGCAAGCTGAGCATCTTTATTTTCAGGCTCAAATCGATCGTCAGCAATCGTCTTTTTTATCGGGTTAACTGTAACAATAAAGTTTTGGTCTGGAGAAAGAGATTCTTTTTTCCCGGCCAGATATAGGATTATTATTGCAACAAAAAATAGTACAAGAAAAAATCCAGTTGCAATTATTTTTTTACTAAGGAGTTTTGTTTTTTGTTGAGTTCTTGGAATTCTTTTTGATATCCTTTTCGTGGTGGTTCTAGATTTCATCTATATAGTATAAGTTAATTTGTATCTGTTTAGAAGTCTTTATTTTTTTAATAAATGATTTTTATGTGTTGACCAATTTAGGGTATAGGGTATGCTAAACGAAGGCACCTTAAGGAGAAAACCATGAAATTCGAATATTTGAGTGACGTTCACGGAAGTATTTCTGGCCTCATGCTTGCCTGGTGGTTTGCGACCTTTGTGCATGGGCCAGCCGTTATTTATGCCCATGCCATGAGCTTTCCGCTGAAAAAGACAGAGGATGAGGTGGAGAAATAGTCTTCTCGCCAGGCACCTTAAGTCATCGCCGGAAAACGTGTTTTGTGGTTTAATAAATTTGGTAAAACACCGTCTGTGTAATTTTTAAACAGACGGTGTAACCAATATTTATTAATGCTTGATACCCTTTATAAATAAAGATAAAAAAATATTATGAATTTTGGAGAACATGACCCAGCACAGCGAAAAGAGGTTTTTATTTCTGATGAAGATATAACAACCCCATTGATTAAAAAGGAAGGTCGTAGTTTAGAAATCTCGGACATCGAAGAAGATTTTTATGAGCGAGTTGACGCCATAAATCAACTTATCGGTAATCTTATGGTGTTGCGCGAAGTTGATGGGCCATCATCTGAAAACGTTGATATGTTGGAAAAACAAATTATTGGCGTAAAGAATGAATTAGGTGGTTATTTAGCTACTGTCGTAAAAGAAGGACACAACGTAGCGCTAAGAGAAGATATTGAAGATGTTTTGCAAAAAATTAGCAAAGCAATCGGAACGATTCAGTAAATAAAGCATGGATACGCTAGCGCATGGACTCTGGGGAGGACTTTCCGGGAGAGCTCTTTCTAATAAAACTCGCCGAGTGAGTGCTATTAAGGCGTTTCTTTGGGGTGTGTTTCCAGATTTATTTGCTTTTACCATTCCGATATTTTTCCTTTTATGGAATATATTTTTTGGTGATATGCCACTTTCTTATTGGCCGCCACCTTCGCCACATGTCGAGCCGTCACAAGATTTACTCCCTTTTTCGTCGCTCGTAAACAACTTATACAACATAAGCCACAGCTTTTTTGTTTTTGGCGTAATATTTGGGTTTGTGTATGTATTTACAAAACGACTGCCACTTGAAATGTTTGGTTGGTTTTTACACATTCTTTTTGATATCCCGACACATAGTTATCAATTTTTTCCAACGCCGTTTCTTTGGCCATTTTCTGATTTTAAGGTAGATGGTATTTCGTGGGGCGTCTTGTGGTTTATGGTTTTAAATTATTCGGTTCTACTTCTTTTTTATGCGATAATTAGATTTCGAGAAAAAAATAAAAAAATATGAAAGAATTTTTAATGAAAAAAATGCTTGAAAGGCAGCTAAAAGATATCCCTAAAGAAATGCAAGATAAGATTGTTAAGGTTGCAAGCGAAAACCCAGAACTTATTTCTAAAATAATGGGAGAAGTAGAGGTTGAAGTGAAAAATGGAAAAGATTATATGTCGGCGGCGAAAGATGTCGCAGTAAAATACAAAGATCAGTTGTCTTCGCTAATTTCTTAATAAATGGACAATAAGAAAAAAATAACAATAATAATCGGACACCCAGATAAGAACACATATTGTGGTGAGCTTGCGCGGCGCTATGAAAAAGGGGCAAAAGAAGCTGGCCATGAAGTGCGATTGGTCGCTATTGGGGATTTAAAGTTTGATCCAATTTTGCACTATGGATATAAAGTAATTCAGCCACTTGAACCTGATTTAACAAAGGTGCAAGAAGATATTAAGTGGGCGGAACATTTGGTTGTTGTTTATCCAAATTGGTGGGGGACAATGCCGGCACTACTTAAGGGAATGTTCGACAGAATGATTTTGCCTGGTTTTGCTTTTCGTTTTCACAAGAATGGGTATATGTGGGATAAACTTTTATCTGACCGCAGTGCTCGTGTTTACATAACAATGGATTCACCTCCACTTATTGCTCGAATGATGTTTGGTGATAATGCTAATGAAATCAAGAGAGACATTTTAGGTTTTGTTGGTTTTAGCCCTGTTTCGATAACAAAAATAGGCGCGATTAAAATGATGTCAGATGATGAGCGTGTTCATTGGCTTGAAAAAGTAGAGAAGCACGGGAAGAAAGTCGCTTAAACTTTAATTATGAATCTATCTATAGGAATCGTAGGACTTCCAAACGTCGGCAAATCGACGCTTTTTAATGCGCTCACTAAAAATTCGGTGCCGGCTGAGAATTATCCATTTTGTACGATTGACCCATCTGTTGGGGTTGTTTCTGTGCCAGACGAACGAGTGGAGAAACTAACAACTTTATCTCATTCAGCAAAGACAATACCAGCAGTCGTTCAGTTTGTTGATATTGCGGGCCTTGTTAAGGGTGCGGCAGACGGTGAAGGCCTTGGAAATAAATTTCTTTCTCATATCAGAGAAACAAACGCAATAGCAGAAGTCGTTAGAATTTTTGAGGACGATAATGTCATTCATGTTGATGGTGGAATAAATCCTCTTCGTGACATTGAAACAATAAATACAGAACTTGCTCTTGCTGATTTAGACACGGTTTCAAAGAGATTAATAAATATTGAACGCGATGTTAAAAAGGGCGACAAAATCGCCATATTTGAAAAGGGTATTTTGGAAAAAGTAAAAATTGCTCTTTTAGAAGGTAAACTTGCTTCAGAAATACCACTTTCGGTAGAAGAGACCGCGGTTGTAAGAAGTATTCACTTGATTACTTCAAAACAGTTTCTTTATGTTTTAAACAAAAAGGCTGGAGGAAAAAATCTTGACGAATCACCGGAGGATGAGCGTTTTGTTGCCCTGATGAAGTTTTTAAAAGATGGGAACAGAAGTTTTGTTATTGTTGACGCAAAAATTGAAGACGAACTTAAGTCGTTTGAAGGGGAAGAAAAAAATAACTTAAGAGAAGAGCTCGGTGCAAAAGATGATGGTATTAAAGATTTAATTCGTGCTGGGTATGAGATGCTTGGTTTAATTACGTATTTTACAACAGGGGAAGACGAGACGAGAGCTTGGACAGTTCCCAAAAATTCAACTGCGCCAGAAGCGGGTACTGCAATTCATAATGATTTTAAAGATAAATTTATTCGTGCTGAAGTTGTTTATTGTGATGATTTACTGTCGTCTGGATCGTATACTGAAGCGCGCGCCAAGGGGCTAGTCCGTATAGAAGGAAAAGAATATATCGTCAAAGACGGAGATGTGATTGAGTTTAGGATTTAAGTACTCTTTAGTTAATACCTGTTACCTCTAAATGATCTTTTTATAACCCAAAGGTGTTAACTGGACGTGGCACTTGACAAATAAAATAGACCTGCTATAGTGGGCGATAGTGATGAGGGAACCAGCCTTGGGTGCAAACCCGAGGTGGGACCGGAAAGTGGTGAACTCATAACGGGATGATTGCAAAAGTCCCTTCTGTTCTTTAAGCGCAGAATGCGCAACGTGGTCTTCTGTTTAGTCAGTCTGGTATCGTGAGCCGGTCAAAATAGCCACGACGCCTTCAATCTGGCACACGTTAGTACGGAAAAACTATTGGTCTTCGGATCACCAGGGCCCCCAGCACAACTTCGGTTGAGTGGGGCCCTTTTCATTTTCGGAAAATAAAACTGATACAATCTGATACACAACATATATTAAATTGGTTGCTATATAAAACCGTGTTTGCAAGCTTTCTGTAGATATTTAAGTTTAAACCATTTTAGAAAATGGCGGTGCGGTAAAGTCTGAGATTTAAATAAGAACAAACTAATACCCCACCTATAATTACGCTATAGCGTAATTATAGGTGGGGGTTCACTACTTCTTTTTTAGTTCTTCGATTTCTCGAACAATAGTCATGAGCTGGTTTTCAATATTTGAAAGAAGTTTTTTATCTTCGCGGTCTTTCTTTTCTTCCTCTGTTTCGTCTTCTTGAATATCCTCAACATCCTCTTGAATGTCTTCAACGTCTTCCTGGATTTCTTCAACGTCTTCCTGAATTTCCTCTATGTCCTCAGAGATTTCCTCAATGTCTTTCTCGACGGCATGCAATTGTGCGGTTGTGCGGTTTATCGTTAGCTGAATAAAGATTGAAAGATAAATCGCCTCAAGAGAAACGATAGTTGTTAGGACGAGCATTATTTTATCAAATGACACATCAAGTAAGGCGAGGGTAAAAATACCAATAAAAAATAAGGTATGAATAACAAGCGAAGGAACTGAACCAATTCCGCCGGTAATTTTCATCGAATATTTTTCTAGTAATTCTTTAAACTTGTTCATTTCTGCGCATTATACTCACGAAAACAAAAAGCACAAAAAATGATGCTTTACAAGGGTCTTTTCGAACATTATGATGAGAACACGTAATTAAACTTATGGAGCAGTACGACCACCGAAAAATTGAAAAAAAATGGCAGAAGGTTTGGGAAGAAGAAAATACTTTTGCTACAGACGAAGATTTAAGTAAACCAAAATCTTATATTTTGGATATGTTTCCATATCCATCAGGAGAGGGTCTTCACACCGGACACGTTAAGGTCTACACGGCGAGTGATATTTACGCACGTTATAAACGAATGAATGGTTTTCGAGTTCTTCACCCAACAGGGTGGGATGCTTTCGGTTTACCAGCAGAGCGTTTCGCGATAAAACATAAAATTCATCCTCGTGTGGCGGTGGATAATAATGTTGCTACTTTTAAACGGCAAATGAAGTCGGTTGGTTTTTCTTATGATTGGGAAAGAGAAATTGATACCACTGATCCAAAGTTTTACAAATGGACGCAGTGGATGTTTCTTAAAATGTATGAAAAAGGGTTAGCTTACGAGTCTTATCAGCCGATAGTTTGGTGTCCTACGTGTCAGACCGGATTGTCTAACGAGGATTTGGAGGGCAACGCCTGCGAAATATGTGGAACCGTAGCAGAAAAAAAACTAATGAGACAGTGGGTTATTAAAATTACTGAATATGCAGATAGGTTGGTTGAGGATTTGGATATTTTGAAAGATTGGCCGGAATCATTTAAAGAAGCGGAAAGAAATTGGATAGGAAAAAGCGAAGGCTCAGAAATAGATTTTAAGATAGATGGAATGGATAAAAAATTTACAGTGTTTACGACGCGCGCAGATACCCTTTTTGGTGCGACATATACAGTTCTTTCGCCAGAACATAAATTAGTTGCTGAGTTAAAATCTAATATTACAAATTGGGATGAAGTTTTGCAGTATCAAAAAATAGCAGGTGAAAAAACGGAGATTGAACGAACATCTGAAGGAAAAGAAAAAACGGGGGTGAAATTAGAGGGAATTTTTGCAATTAATCCAGCAAATCAAGACAAGCTTCCGGTTTTTATTGCAGATTATGTTTTAGTTCACTATGGTACTGGGGCAATTATGGCGGTTCCAGCGCACGATGATAGAGACTATGAATTTGCCAAAAAATTTAATTTACCGATTAAGGTGGTTATCGAGCCTGTTACAGGGGAAGTTAAGGAAAATGAAGAAAAAAGAAAAAGTATCGTTGCGATAGTTAGAGACCCAAAAAATGGGAAAATCCTATCTCTTAATTGGGGTGAAAAATTTGGTGGACAGTTATTTATTGGTGGTGGAATTGAAGACGGAGAAAATGCGGAGAGCACGGCAATTAGGGAAATAAAAGAAGAGACAGGTTATAGCGAGATCCGTTTGGTTGGAACTTCGGAAACAATTCATCATCATTACTTCGCACATTCAAAAGGGGTGGCAAGGAATATTGATGCTATTGGTTTGCATTTTGAACTAATTGGAAATAAACAAGAATTAACATCACAAGACGAATCCGAAAGAGGTAAGTTTAAGGTGGAGTGGATAACAGAAGAGGAGGCCGAGAAAAAAGTGAGTGACCCGCTACATCAATATGTGTTTCAAAAATTTATAAAAAATAAAGTGTATACAGGAAATGGAATTCTTACTGAGTCACCTGATTTTAGTGGTTTATCTTCCGAAGAGGCAAAGATAAAAATAACCAAATTTGTTGGCGGAAAAATGAAAACCACATACAAGCTTCGTGATTGGGTTTTTTCTCGCCAGAGATATTGGGGGGAACCGATTCCAATTATTCACTGTGAAAGCTGTGGAGTTGTACCCGTGCCAGAAAAGGATCTGCCGGTTGTTTTGCCGGATGTTAAGGCATATGAGCCAACAGGAACGGGGGAATCACCACTTGCTGATATTCCTGAATGGGTAAATACAAAGTGTCCAAAATGTGGAGGTAATGCTAAGCGCGAGACAAATACAATGCCTCAGTGGGCAGGCTCATCTTGGTATTATTTAAGATTTATCGATCCTAAAAATGATAAGGCCTTAGTAGACGAGAAGAAAGAAAAAAATTGGTCTCCGGTTGATGTTTATGTTGGTGGGGCGGAACATGCGACACGGCATCTTATTTATGCCCGCTTCTGGCATAAGTTTTTATATGATTTGGGGATAGTTTCAACCAAAGAGCCATTCATGCGCCTTGAAAGTGTCGGTCTTATTTTGGCTGGTGGTGGGGTAAAGATGTCTAAGCGTTTAGGCAATATAGTTAATCCCGATGAGATAGTTGAGTTATATGGGGCCGACACACTTCGAATTTACGAAATGTTTATGGGACCTTTCGGTCAAGCTAGCGCATGGGACACAAAATCAATAATCGGCCCACGTAGATTTTTGGAAAGAGTTTGGAAACTACAAGAAAAAATTTCAAGTGATGAAAATTATACCGAAAGTGATAATACGATAATGGTTTTAAATCAGACTATAAAAAAGGTTGGAGAAGATGTTGAAGAATTTAAGTTTAATACCGCAATAAGCCAAATGATGATTTTAGTGAGCACGCTTGAGTCTGAGGAAAATATCTCTCATAAATCTTTTAATGAACTGTTGCTTCTTTTATCACCGTTTGCTCCACATTTCGCCGAAGAGTTGTGGGAGATAGTTGGTAACGAAAAATCAATGAATAAGGCTGTTTGGCCAATCTACGACGAATCTAAATTAACTGGAGGGAAGGTTGTAATTGCAGTGCAGATTAACGGAAAATTGAGAGAGACACTCGAGTTTTTAAGCAACGTTTCAGAGGATGAAATTAAGGAAGCGGTTATGAATTCTCCTCGTGTTAAATCGTGGATTTTGGATAAAAAAATTAAGAAAACAATATATATAAAAGGAAGAATGTTTAGTATTGTTTTGGAGTAATTCTTCTCTTTTTTGCATTATTACCTACCCGCATACACCCCTAAAATACCTTGCGCAGATTGACGAATCGAGCAGAGCGAAAATTCAGCAGAATTTTACGTGTGTATTTTAGTGGTGTATGAAAAAACGAGTACTTGACCTTTACCTTAATAAATGATAGAAATTAGAACACATAAGCAGTTAGCCAGTCATTTCTAAGAAAAAAACAAAATGTCACAAATCAATTTTAAGCCAAAACAGGTAGCTAAAAAACTTTTGACCGTTCTTCCAGAGCGTAATTTTGACGTCATCGTTAATCGCTTTGGTTTAGGGGAATCAAGCGAAGCCAAAACCCTTGATGCTATTGGGAAGAAATATGGTATTACCCGTGAACGCGTCAGACAAATTGAAAATTTTTCTATTCAGGCTATAAAAAAATCAGAAGTTTTTGCGAAAGAAAAAGAGGCTTTTGAGAACCTATTTTCTGCTATAGAGGCATTAGGTGCCGTTGTTTCAGAGGATGAATTACTTAGTCACTTCTCGGAAGACAAGGCAACACAAAATCATATTAATTTCTTTTTAGTTTTAGGTGACGCTTTTGTTCGCTCAAAAGAAGATAATCATTTTAAACACCGATGGAGTATTGATTCAGATATGTCTGAAAAGGTTCACGCTTCATTAAAAAAACTTTACGAAGGATTAAGTGATGAGGAGATAGTTCCAGAAGGTGAATTGGTCACACGTTTCCTTTCTCACCTTAAAGATGTTTCAGAAAAATATCGTGATGAAGAGATTTTAAAGCGATGGTTAAAACTTTCTAAATTGATAGACCGTAATCCTTTTGGAGAATGGGGTCGTTCATCTTCTTCAAACATTAGAGCGCGCGGAATGAGAGATTATGCATATTTAGTTTTACGTAGACACGGTTCTCCAATGCATTTCTCTGAAGTTGCAAAAGCAATTACTGCTTCTTTTAAAAAACCAGCGCACGTTGCTACTTGTCACAACGAGCTTATAAAAGACAAACGCTTTGTTTTAGTTGGTCGTGGTTTATACGCACTATCTGAGTGGGGCTACAACAAAGGGGTTGTTCGCGACGTTATAAAAGAGCTTTTAAAGAAAGAAGGCCCAATGAGTAAAGAAGATATATTGAAAAGAGTTATGAAGGAAAGATACGTTAAAGAAAATACAGTCTTGGTTAACCTTCAAAATACTAATAACTTTAAGAAAAATAAGAACGGTTTGTACACAGCTGTTTAATCTAAAAAACTATAGTAAAAAGGCGGGTCGCTATATGACCCGCCTTTTTAACTACCACTTAATTTAATTTCGCGATAAGATATAGAGAATGGTAGATTTTCTTTTTTATATACTGGTAATTATATTTGAATTTATAAACAACTCCGCCAATTTTTGGTTGCCGGTAGTCCTTGTTTATGTTTTTTGGAAAGTTTGGATTGCGTATATTCAAGCTGATTGGATTTCTAAACTAAAATGGATACTTCTTGAAGTTAGATTACCAAAAGAGGTTTTCAAAACTCCAATGGCAATGGAGCTTGTTTTAAATGGGCTTCAACAACCTAGCTCGGGGAATAAACTAGATCAGTATTGGAAGGGTCGTGTTCCAGACTGGTTTTCTTTCGAGATTGTTTCTGTTGAGGGATCTATTCGCGTATACATTAGATGTCTTTCAAAATACAAAAATATTATTGAAGCACATGTGTATTCGCAATATCCAGAGGCGATAATTAGTGAAGCCTCTGATTACACAGAAAACATGCCTTGGGATAATAAAAGCGAAATATCTCTTTGGGGTTCTGAATTTGCGCTTACCCAACCAGATCCATATCCAATAAAAACTTATGTTGATTATGGAATGGATAAGGGCTATGTAGACGAAAAACAGCGTATTGAGACAATGGCTCCAACACTAGAGTTTCTCGGTTCTATGGGAAAGGGAGAACAAACGTGGATTCAGATTCTTGTTCGCGCAACGAGGGGGGAAGGTTGGAAAGCTGAAGGTAAAGAGTTGATAAAAAAGTTAATGCACAGAGACGATAAGGATGATGATAAGGCCGTAACAACAAGATTAACGAAAGGAGAAACCGATGTTATTAACGCTATCGAAAGAAGCATCTCAAAACCAGCCTTTGAAGTTGGTATTCGGGGATTATATTTTGCAGAAAAAGGTAAATTTAACCCTGCAAATATTACCGCGCTTTTAAGCACCTTTAAACAGTATTCATCACATAATATGAATGGGTTTAAACCGGGTTATGGACTTACTGTTCTTGATTATCCATGGGATGACTTTAGAGATATTCGTAAAAAGACAATTTTGAAAAGTCTCTTTGATTCATATCGACTCAGAGCTTATTTTTATGAGCCATATAAGCGTAAACCATTTGTATTAAACGTTGAAGAGTTGGCCACTATATTCCATTTTCCAAGTGGAGTTGCTGAGACGCCAACTTTGGCAAGAGTTGATTCTAAGCGTTCAGAGCCACCAGCAAATTTACCGTTTTAATTTTTTATGATTCCTTTTAAAAATTACGCTTTTTATTCATTGATATCTGGTAAGTGGTGGAGATGGATAGCCGTTGCTGTACTTTCGATTTTTGTGTTTTTGGGGGTGTATATAATTCCACCATATAATTTTCCTGCACAACATTCTATTGAGATAAAAGAAGGGCTTACTCTTTCAGAAACGGCTGATCTTTTGAAAAATGAAAATGTAATTCGTTCACCATTTGTATTTAAGGCATTTGTCTACATTCTTGGTGGAGAACGTGGTGTGCAAGTTGGGGAATATTTTTTACCGAAACCAGCCAGTGTTGTTAGTTTGTCTTTTAGAATTATAAAAGGTGATTTTGGTTTTGAACCAGTGAAGATAACTTTTCCCGAAGGCTCGACAATAGCGGAGATGGCAAAAATTGCAGAAAAAAAACTCCCAAGATTTAATGCCGAGGAATTTATTAAATTGACGGAAGGTAAGGAGGGTTATCTCTTTCCAGATACTTATGTTTTTTACACAAACACAAAAACAGAAAATGTGGCAAATATGTTAGAAGAAAATTTTAAAGTAAAAACAGATACACTGAAACGCTCAGCCGAAAAATTAGGCAAAGATTTTAGGGATATTATAATTATGGCTTCAATTATTGAAGAAGAGGCAAGGAAAGAGGAAGACAGAAAAATGATTTCTGGGATTTTATGGAAAAGAATTAAGATCGGTATGGCACTACAAGTTGATGCACCTTTTATATATTCAATTGGTAGAAATACCTATGAATTAACAAAAAGCGATTTGAGGGGTAATTCGCCATATAACACTTATCAAAATAGAGGTTTGCCGGTTGGACCAATTTCAAATCCAGGAATTTCTTCAATAACAGCAGCTCTTTATCCTACAGAATCGCCTTATCTTTTCTACCTTTCAGATAAAAATGGTACTGTCTATTACGGGAAGGATTTTGAGGAGCATAAAAGAAATCGGGAATTATATCTATAAAAACTGGAAAGCTAAATAATTTAAAGAATGAAAAATCAAATACTGGCATTTATCGATTTAGAGACAACAGGGCTTTTGCCTAATAAACACGAAATCATAGAAATTGGTTGTGTTTTAGCTCGACAAGAATTCTCAGAGAGCGGAGTTTTAACTTTGGAGTATATTGATGAGTTTGAATATAAGGTAAAACCAACGCATATTGAAACAGCTGATCCTGTCGGTCTTAGTATTAATGGCTACGACGAGAAAGATTGGATTTTTGCAATTGGTTTAAAAGAAGCGATTGAGGCCACAGCCGCAAGAGTTAAAAATACGATTATGGTTGGGCATAATGTTGCTTTTGATTTCGCTTTTTTGGAAAAAGCTTTTGAAGAAACCGGAATTCAAAACCCAATGCATTACCACAAGCTCGATACAATTTCTATTGCTTACGCCAAATTACATAACCATAAAGAAGTTGAAAAATTTTCCCTAAGGGCGCTTTGTGATTATTTAGGAATAGAAAATAAGCGTGCTCACTCAGCGTTATCTGATGCCCGTGCTACATATGAGATTTTTCAAAAGCTTGTAAATATGTAACTTTACCATCGGTTTTTCTCTGATAGGATAGCGTTATGAAAAAGGAAAAGGTATTTATCGGGCTGTCTGGTGGAGTTGATTCATCTGTATCTGCAGCTTTACTTAAAAAAGACGGGTATGAAGTGGTAGGTGTTTTTATAAAGGTTTGGCAACCGGATTTTTTTGCCTGCACCTGGAAGGAAGACAGATTAGACGCTATGCGCGTTGCTGCCAAGCTTAACATTCCATTTTTAACATTAGACCTAGAAAAAGAATATAAAAAGGAAGTTATTGATTACATGATTTCTGAATACAAAAATGGTCGTACTCCAAATCCAGATGTCATGTGTAATAAGCATGTTAAGTTTGGTGCATTTTTGGATTTTGCGTTAAAAAATGGAGCAGATTTTGTGGCCACAGGGCATTATGCCAGAGTAGAGAGTAGAGAGTTGAAAGTTGAAAGTAAAAATAAAGGTAGTCAAGAGTACCAACTTTTAGCAGGTGTCGATAAAGAAAAAGACCAGTCATATTTTCTTTGGACAATAAAAAAAGGATTACTCCCTAAAATTTTATTTCCAGTGGGTGGTTATAAAAAAACAGAAGTCCGCGCGCTCGCAAAAAAATATAATTTGATAACCTGGGAGAAGAAAGATAGTCAGGGTCTTTGTTTTGTCGGCAAATTAGATATCAAGGATTTTTTAAAGCATTACATAAAAGAAAAAAAGGGTAATTTATTGAATGAAAATGGCGAGATAATTGGCTACCATAGTGGGGCAATTTTTCTTACAGAAGGGGAGAGGCATAATTTTGTTGTAACAAAAAAGACAAACTCAAAAGAAACACCGCCACAATATGTTGTTTCTAAAAACTTAAAAAATAACACAGTAACCGTTTCTCCTTTTCCTAAAAAAAGCCATGGCTTATCAAAGATTGTCAGGTTAAATGATTTCAACCTTATTGAATCGGATATTAAGATTGGTGAAAAACTTGATGCTCGAACAAGATATCGGGAAAAATTATCACCCTGCTCTTTGGTTGGTATAGATTTATCAAAAAAAACAGTAGAAATAAGGTTTAATAAAGAAAAACTTGTATCAACTGGGCAGTCTCTTGTTTTGTACAAAAAAGATGTTTGTGTTGGTGGTGGTGTAATTGTTGAGAAGAATTAAAAATACCCTCATTTTTTTAATTTTGCCGACGGTGTGTATATCCGAAATGTTTAAAGAGGTATCTTTTGCTATACTATATTTAAGTTAACTTTAAATTTAAATATATGATTTCAGACTTAGCCATTTTGGTCACCCCAGAAAACACCGAAACATTTGTTCGTCTTTTCCTTGCAATGTCCCTTGGTGCAATTCTTGGATTAGAGCGTGTTTTTGCGAAAAAGAGTGCCGGAATAAGAACATACGCCCTTGTTTCGATGGGTTCGGCTCTCTTCATCCTTTCTTCTGAGTATGTTGTAAAACAATATCTCTATACCGGCATTCAAGTTAATCCGCTTCAGGTTGCGTCAAACATTGTTGTGGGGGTGGGTTTTTTGGGGGCAGGAATAATTATCTTCAAAGATTCCAAGCTTACAGGATTAACCACGGCTGCTGGTTTGTGGGTTGTTTCAGCGATCGGAATGGCTGTTGGTTTTGGGTATTATCTTGCAGCCTTTTTTACAACAATTTTTACTTTGGCAATTTTCACGCTACTTTGGTACGTTGAAGAAAAACTATTCACTGCCTATAAAGGGATTGATGTTCCTGAAGAGCGTTAGTATATGTGGTTTTGGTACGCAATTTTCTCCGCAGTATTTGCTTCGCTTGTAGCTATTTTCGGAAAAATGGGTCTTAGGGGTATTGATACAACGCTTGCGACAACTGTTCGCGCTGTTATCATGGCGGGGTTTCTTCTTATAACGAGCCTTTCTCTTAAAAAATTTAATGATTTTTCTTTTTCTAGTTTTACTGGGCGTGATTGGATTTTTATTATTTTATCTGCTGTTGCAGGTGCTCTTTCTTGGCTGTTTTATTTTTCTGCGTTGAAAGAAGGAAAGACAACGAGCGTCGCAACAATAGATAAGTTGAGCATTGTTTTTGTTATTATCTTTGCTGCTCTTTTTCTTGGAGAAGAACTTGGGGTTAAATCTTTGGCTGGTGCGTTCTTAATAGTTGCTGGAGCCCTCTTGATTGTATTACGGTAAAAATTAATAAGTTATACATAGCAGTTATAATAAATCTTCGTTGAATTAAAAATATAGAGTTGTTTTGCATATCCATTTTGTTAGTATGCCTGTGGGTATCTTTTCTTTTTTAAATAGGAGCATAAATGGTATATTTATGAGTATATGAAAAAAATTTTCTTTTTCTTGTCGTTTCTTTTATTTTTAGTTTCATTCCAAGCACAGGCGCAAACACCAGTTACTGGTATTTCTGACGGTGGTGTGCCTAAGGATATTCAAATTATTATTGACAGAGATAGTAAGACTTGGACCACAGAGGAAAAAGAAAAGGTTACTGGTTATGTTATTTCAACAAATTCTCCTAGTGTCGGATCAACCGGTCCTTCTCTTCCCGGAACAGTTAATTGTTTTGATTACTATCATTTTGGGTCTGTTCAAGTTGACTTGTCTACGACACTTTCCCAAACTGTTCCTGGTGCGACAATCGGTTTTTCTGGGGAAATAAAAAACAATAATGTTTATCCAATTGTAGATGGGCAAGTTTATGTAAAAATATTTAAGGTAAAAAACGGTGATTTCAACCAAGAGAATGGTTCCGCTCTTGTTGACCAGTTTCCACTTGAAGAAATGTTTGTTATTCCGGCACTCGGTAGTAAAAAAATAACATTTTCTTGGAACGTTCCAGAAAATGCAGAAGGGGGAGAATATACCGCGGCTTTCTTTTTTCAGACTAGTAAGCGGTACAATCTTTTGGGTCTTTCTTTTACTGACGACGTGACAGGTAACCAAGTCCACTTTTCTGTGATAAGTGATGATGACAAAGGAACTGTCGCTTTGGATAAAAATACAGTAACTTTAAATAACCAAACACACCGTTTCGCTGCCTTCCCACTTCGTTTTGCTAAAGATGAAAACGTAAAAGTTGTTGTTCGGATTGTAAACCCAAGAAACGAAGCTGTTACGGTTCCTGTTGTGTGGAAATTGTATGCATGGGATAGTCTTCGCGAAGAAGCTCTTAGAGACACAAAAATAGAAGCTGTTCAATTAAAACCAAAGGAGATAAAGGAAATTTCATATACAGCTTTGCCAATTAAGGAAATTGTTTCCTATCTTGTAGTAGAAACCAGTGATCAAGCAAGTAAATCAATTCTTAATATTCGTTTTGCTCGCGATGGTATAGAAGAAACTAGAATAAATTTTCCAAGCATTGTTGCTTATCCACTGGAAAAAAATAAGGAGAATAATATTTTTTCATGCGTTCACTCAATTGGCGATGGTGTGGTTAAAGATAATAGTTTGACTTTAACGTTAAGGGACGAGAAAGAAAGGGTTATTCATACTTACACCTATGAAGGGGATATAACAAGCGCAATGATGGGAATAAAGGACTCTTTTGTTCCATTAAAAAATTATACAACTTTCTCTCTCACTGCAAACCTTAAACATAAAGGTAAGACAGTTGAAGAAGTGAGGGTTGTTTATGATTGTCGTGATATTGATGTGAATTCTTGCCCAAAACCAATGAGTACTACGACAAAAGTTATAATTGTGGTGACTGTCTTGCTATTTATTTTTGCTTTTGGAAAAATTTTGAAAAATAAAGGGATAATACCATTAGCCGTTTATTTACTTATTGTTTTACCTGCTTTGTTTTTAGGAACACCCAATAGCGCAGAGGCAAAGAGCGTTTCAGTTACGCAAAGTTTGCCAATACTTGGTTTTTACGAAGGGTCTGCTAACCCTGGAGGTAATGGTATTGGCGGAATATCAACGACAGTGACATATAACGCGACCGTATCTCTTTTTGGGGCAGACCTTGTCGACGGATCCTCAATTCCTTCTGGTTCCACTGTCCGGGTGCAGTGGGCCCCAGGTAGCAGTAATACTTCATGGGTTGGTACTGGCGGGACATACGATTCTCCTTATGGGCGATGGGATTCTTCGGCTAAATCTTGTACGACTTATAGTGATTGTTATGGGATTAACACTATTTACGGTAGTTTTTATCGGATTATATATCAAGGAGATATGGCTATTACCCCACCTTCATTTTCTATTTCTGGAAGTGGTCTTACTTGTGGGACTACTTTAGGTGGGGTTAGAACAAGTGGCCCATATAATGCTTTTATGTGCCAATATGTTCCATCGCCAACTTATTGCGCCACCGTGGTGAGCTACTCTCCTTTTTACGCCGATTGTGTGGTTACCGCTCTTTCTGGGGAGTCAATAACAATGAATGTTGCGTACCCTTCTGCAAGTGGAGCTATGAGAGCTGGGGAATTTGTAAGTTACGACAGCGGATCGACGGCCACATACTCTCGTTCCGGTGGCCTTAGTTTTAGTGTCCCAGCCCAAGCAATCTCTTTTTCGTTTGTTGCCGCTCCTCCAAGTAGCCCACCAACAACACCAACTGTTACATATCAAAATCCAAGCCTTGTTAATACTCCCGTTGACTTTACTGTTACTTCAACCGATGCTGACGGTGATAATATTAGGTATGGTTTTGATTGGGATCGAAATAATACGATTGACGAGTGGGTCCCTTCCGTTGGATATGTATCGTCAGGTACATCGCAAACAGTTAGTCACACATGGAGTACAACTGGGTATAAATATTTTAACGCAAAAACTCAAGATATAAATAATAACTACTCAACCCAAGTTTTAAAAAGTATTAATATTGTATCTACTATAGTTAACGGTGTGTGTGGTCCAGCTAATGGTACTACAAGATTAACAACCGCTCCGACCTCTGGTCTTTGTGATGCTGGTACTTTGAGTTTTGTTATGGACGGGGGTACTTATTACAGATGGGATTGTCGCGGAACTAATGGAACAGATTCCGTTTGTTATGCTTACAAAAATAAAACACCAACGGCTTCTATTTCTAGCCCTACTACAAACATTACAATAAATACTTCCCAATCACAGCAGTTTACAGGGACGGCTACTGACCTTGATGCCGATGGGACAATCGTGGCCTATGAATGGAGAACTGGTGGTTGTTCCTCCGGTACGCTACTTAGCTCTTTGGCAAGTTTTGTTCATCAATTTTCTGCCGGAACATACAGGGTTTATTTTAGGGGTAAAGATGATTCTGGTGTGTGGTCTACTAATTGTCCGAATCGCCTGATAACCGTGAACACTCCAGATCCAATAAACGGAGTTTGCGGGTCTGCAAATGGGGCTGCATCTCAAAACAAACCAACATCGAATCTCTGTAATACAGTAGGATTACCAGGACCCGTTGTCTCGCCGGAAAATATTAGCGTCTTACCAGAAAGTGGTACTCCTTCTTCATGGACATGGACTTGTGCAGGAGAATACGGAGGAACGGATGTTTCGTGCAGTTCAAATACATCTTGTGGTGATAATAAATGTCAGCGAACTAAAGGAGAAAGCCCTGCGACATGTAGAGCAGATTGCAAGGTTAAGTTTTTTGAGTTCTAGGAGTTCTTGGAGTTTTTGTTTTTTAAACGAGGTGAAAATGAGTAATTTAATCCTACTCTTCTTGTTATGTTTGCCCAGATAGTTTTAATTGTATTACAATAGAAAAAATGAACGGGACTGAGATAAGAAAAAAATATCTGGAATATTTTAATTCGCGTGAACACGCGATTATTCCGTCCGCCCCAATTATTCCGGAAAATGACCCCACAACCCTTTTTACGAGCTCTGGGATGCAACCACTTCTCCCGTATCTTTTGGGTTCTCCTCACCCAAAAGGGGCTCGTTTGGTTAATTCTCAGAAATGTTTTCGTGCCGAAGATATTGAGGAAATAGGAGATAATCGCCATACGACCTGTTTTGAAATGCTCGGCAATTGGTCTTTAGGTGACTACTTTAAAAAAGAACAATTAAATTGGATTTTTGATTTTTTCACTAAAGAGGTCGGCCTTTCTCCTGAAAAATTATATGTAACAGTTTTTGCGGGAGAAGAAAAATATGGAATTCCAAAAGATAACGAAGCGGTTTTGATCTGGAAAGAACTTTTTAAAAAAGTTGGAATTGATGCTAAAGATATATTTATTGGTAGCGAAGAAGATGGCGGAAAGACTGGAATGCAAGGCGGAAGAATTTTTTATTACAACTCTAAAAAGAATTGGTGGAGTCGCTCTGGTGTCCCAGAAAATATGCCAGCAGGTGAGCCGGGTGGACCAGATTCTGAGGTTTTTTATGATTTTGGAACACCACACGATAAAAGTTTTGGGGAGAATTGTCACCCTAATTGTGACTGCGGGCGTTTTATGGAGATAGGTAATTCCGTATTTATGGAATACGTAAAAGAAGCAGATGGAAGTTTTTCTACATTGCCTCAAAAAAATGTTGATTTTGGTGGTGGGCTGGAAAGAATTGCGGCAGCTAGCTTAGGTGGAGCTGATATTTTCGGGACAGATCTTTTTAAGCCTATTATTGAATCTATAGAAAAACTTTCTCAGAAAAAATATCAAGGCGGTTTAGTAAAAGATGACTCTGCTTTTAGAATTATTGCGGATCATATGAAGGGAGCTGTCTTTATGATGAGTGGTGGAATTTTGCCGGCAAATACTGAACAGGGCTACGTCTTAAGAAGGTTAATTAGACGCGCCGTTAGATACGCGGATCTACTCGGGCTAAAAGAAAACGAACTTCAAAAAACAGTTGATTCAATTTCTTTGATTTATAAAGATGTTTATCCTGAAATTCAGGAGAAAATTGAATATATTCGTGAAGGAGTAAAAAACGAGGAAGTGAAGTTTAGAAAAACTCTTGAGGTTGGAATGCGTCAATTTGAAAAAATAAAAAGTGAAGGTATTAGCGGACACGAAGCTTTTCTTCTGTTTACTACCTACGGTTTTCCTATCGAGCTTACACTGGAGCTTGCAAAAGAAAAAGAACTTTCTGTTGATTTAGATGGGTTTAAGGCTGAGATGGAAAAGCATAAGATTTTGTCGAAATCACAATCAGATCAGAAATTTAAAGGTGGATTAGCTGATCACGGTGAAATGGCTGTTAAATATCACACTGCAACACATTTACTTCAAAAAGCACTTATAGAAATATTAGGTAATCATGTCGCGCAAAAGGGTAGTAATATAACGGGGGAACGACTTCGTTTTGATTTTTCGCATAACCAAAAAATGACCGATGAGGAAAAAAAGAAAGTTGAAGATTTAGTTAATCAAAAAATAAAAGAAGCACTTCCTGTGTCATATGAGGATATTCCACTTGTTGAGGCGGAAAAAAGAGGGGCAATAAGATTATTTGAAGAGAAGTATGGTGACGTTGTTCGTGTTTATAAAGTTGGGGATTTTAGTCTTGAGTTTTGTGGAGGACCACATGTTAAAAATACGAGCGAGCTTGGTAATTTTAAAATAACAAAAGAAGAAGCCGTTTCTTCTGGAGTGCGTAGAATTAAAGCGATTTTGACTTAATGGTGTGATACAATTTTAGGAATAGAAAACTTATGGGATTTTTTTCAAAAAATGATAAGGAGTTCGTTCTTTTGTTTGATATCGGAAATGGGAGTATTGGTGTTGCTGTCGCTGAAATTTCTGACAATAAAAATATCTTAAACAAAGCAAAGCTCGTAGAGGTTTATAGAGAAACGATTCCTTTTCAAGAGCATTTACGATTTGATCATTTTACGAAAACTGTTGCTAAGAGTATTGAAAGTGCCGCAAAGAGGGTGCAAGCTGAGTTAAAATATCCAATTGAAAAAGCATATCTTATTTTGGCTTCTCCTTGGTATGCATCCCAAACGCGAGTGGTTAATTTACGCAAAAGCGAACCCTTTACTTTTACTGAAGAATTATTCGCAGAAATGATTAAAAAAGAGAGTGATGATTTTAAGAATGAACATATAAAAGGCAGGTTTAAGAAGGCCGCAAAAGAAGATAATTTGGTTTTAATTGAGCAACATGTCGTTCAGCTAAAATGTAATGGTTATGAAATTGAAGATCCTTTTGATAAGAAAGTAAAAACCATTGAAATGCCTTTGTATTTAAGTGTTGCCCCACAAGTTGTTTTGGAGGCGTTTGTTTCCGCTATAAAAAATGTTTTTCCGAAAATTGACATAGTTTTCGGTACGTTTCCGTTAGCCTACTTTTTCGCAGCTCGAGAACTTTATCCTAAATTTGACGATGCGCTTTTAGTTGATGTGAGTGGAGAGGTGACCGATATAGCTTTTGTTTTAAACGGAGCATTACTTGAAATAACGTCTTTCCCTCTTGGGAGAAACACAATTTTTCGTCGACTCTCTTCTTCTTTACATAGACCAGCAGAAGAAATTATTTCTTTATTGAGCACTTTCTTTACCGGTAAAACCAATAAAGAAATGAGTATTAAGATTGAAAAAGCTTTTGCTGAAGTAGCTGATTCCTGGGTGGTTTCGTTTGAAAAAGCGCTCGAGAAATTAGCTGACACGTTTTATCTACCAGATCAGGTTTTCTTGACAGCCGACGATGACATCAAAAAATGGCTTGTTGAGGGCATAAAAAAAGAAAGTTTTAGTCAATACGTTATGACTCACACTCCGTTTTCCGTTGTTGATACGAATACTCTTTTTAATGCGCGAGGAAAGCATATTTTTGAAAAAGGAGAAGTCGATGTTTTTCTTGGAATAGGGGCTTTTTACATTATTCATAATACTAATAAAAATTTTCGTTCGGAGGCGTTCTAGGTGGTATAATCTAAATATATGAAGGAAAAGAAAATTCTAAGTGATGTGGTAATACGAAATACAGCTGGAAGAAGACCACTTTCCGACGTCATTCAAAGAAATAATCATAAACAACAAACACCTATAAAAAACAGGGAGGTGATAAAACCTGTACAGAAAAAGAAAGAAGTTGAGTATGTTATTAAAGAACCAACTATCCACCGAGAAAATGCTACTGTTGGAGACCTTAATAAAACTAAAAATCTTGTTAAAAAAACAGCTTGGGTTTCAATTCCAGTCGGCATCATTTTGGTTGTTTATCTCGTAATATCAATTTTATTTTCTGGCGCAGAACTAAAAATTACCCCAAAGTCTGAACAGCTTGAAGTTTCAGCTTCACTAAATGCAAAAAAGGGTGATGCAAAAACAAGTTTTGCTTTTGAGACAGTAAGTTTATCTGAAGAGGGAAGTAAACTCGTTGCCTCAACTGGTACTAAAGACGTTTCAGAAAAAGCTACTGGCCGAGTTGTTATTTATAATGCCTATAGCACTGCAACTCAGAAATTAATTAAAGACACTAGATTAGAAACTACCGACGGAAAAATATACCGTATTGTTTCAAACATTGTTGTTCCAGGTCTTAAAACTGTTAATGGAGAGACAATCCCCGGTTCAGTCGAAGTTTCGGTATATGCTGACAAGCCCGGCGAGCAATACAACATAGGACTAGCAGACTTCACAATTACAGGATTTAAAGGTGACCCTAGGTACAGTAAATTCTATGCACGCTCGAAGGGGGAGATAAAAGGAGGTTATGTTGGCAGTGTTCAAGTGGCATCACCAGACGCTGTCAATGCGACCAGAAATGAACTTAGAACAGTGATTAAGGACTCACTATTAAGACAAATTTCATCACAAATACCAGAATCTTTTGTCTTATTTAAAGAGGCGTCAGAAATTACCTTCGAGACAAAAGACGATCTAAAGAATGAAAGTGGAGTTATTGTCAAAGAGGAAGGAACTTATACGGGAATACTTTTACCAAAGAATTTGTTGTCTGAAGAAATTTTAAAGAAGGCCAACTATTCAATGAAAGATGTTGATGCGACAACTCTAAAAAATACAGAAAGCTTAGTTTTTATGTTTGATGGTGCCAACGAGTCACTACTTAAAGCAACAAGCATAAGCTTCACGCTTAAAGGAACAGCAATAGTAGAAGCTCTGGTTGATACTGAAAAATTGAAAAAAGATATTGCCGGAAAACCAAGAAGTGATTTTAATAAACTACTTGCAGATTACAAGGGGATTAAGACCGCAACACTTTCTATGAATCCTTTCTGGGCTCGATATATTCCAACAAATGAAGAAAAGATCACTATTGTCCAAACTAGCGATAGATAGCTACAAGTTAATGAGTTCTTTTTAAGGTAAGACGTTTTTCCGTACGCACATTTCTGGGTATTTTATTTCCCGCATACACCCCTAAAATACCTTGCGCAGACTTGTGAATTTTCTTAAAAATTCCCCTTTTTCCATTTTAAAAACATTACGGAGCGCGACGGTATTTCGTATCTAAATACCCATAAGATACAGCTGAAAGACATTGCGGAATGCGGCGGCATGAGCATAGCAAAAATTTAGCAAAGTTTTATGCGTGTCTTTCAGATGTATCTTAATAAGAAATTTGACTAAAAACCCATATTTTGTTATATTTCAAACACTAAATGAGTAATGAAGTTGATCCAGAATTAGTGAAAGAGGGGGTTGTAACCGAAGCGTTACCTAGCACCCTTTTTAGAGTTACGCTTAAGGATGGGTCAGAGATTCTTGCTTACTTGGGAGGGAAAATGCGCTTTAACCGAATCAAGGTTTTAATCGGAGATAAGGTTTCGGTACAGCTTGACCCGTACGGTGGTAAAGGAAGGGTTGTAAAAAGATTATAGATATTGTAGTATACGAAACACGACACTCCCTGAAAAAGGGTTGGGTTCTGTTTTTGTTAGTGCAAAATTTTAAATAAAAAAAATGAAAGTAAAGTCGTCGGTAAAAAAAAGATGCGCAAAATGTAAAATGGTACGCCGTAAGGGTTTAGTCGTTGTTATTTGCGATAATCCACGCCATAAACAAAGACAAGGATAGTCTTAATTTTAAGTATAAACATGAGAATTTTTGGTATAACAGTCCCAGAACAAAAAAGATTAGAGATAGCTCTAACTGTTTTTTACGGAATTGGTCGCCCAAGAGCTCAAGAAATCCTTGATCGTGCCGGCGTGCCATATGGTAAAAAAGCAACCGAATTAAGTACCGACGAAGAAGCTAAGATTCGTAAAGAAATTGAATCCATAAAACTTGAAGGAGATTTGAGACGCGAAATAGGAGCAAACGTTAAGCGATTGAAAGACATTAAGTCTTATCGCGGAACAAGACACGCAAAACGCCTTCCAGCACGCGGTCAGCGCACAAAAACTAACTCCCGTACCGTTCGTGGAAACGTTCGAAAGACGATGGGTTCAGGAAGACGTAAGGCTGAAAAGACATAAAATAACATGGGTAAAAAAAGAATTATAAAAAAAGGAGGAAGTGGAGCCGATGAAGGACTAAAGTCCCGTTCTTTGTCGAAGGTTCCAAAAAAGAAAGTTGTATCAGGAACCCTTTATGTTGGCGCAACATACAACAACACCAAGTTGCTCTTGGCGGATAAAAGCGGAAATGCTTTGTTCTGGTCATCTTCTGGTGCACTTGGTTTCAAAGGTGCAAAAAAGGGTACTCCATTCGCAGCCGCAAAAGTTGGCGAGCTTATGGGTGAAAAAGGTTTACTCGTTGGAATGAAAGAAGTCAACGTTATTATAAAAGGGGTTGGCCCAGGAAGAGAGTCTTCTGTTAGAGCTTTTATTTCAAAAGGAATTGACCTTGAGGGTGTTAAGGATAAAACACCAGTCCCACATAATGGACCAAAGCCTAAGAAGCCACGAAGAATATAAATATCATGATAATCGATAAAAAATGTAAAGTTTGCCGTCGTGCTGGAGAGAAACTTTTCCTTAAAGGGGAAAAGTGTTTTACCCCAAAATGTGTTTTTAATAAAAAACCATATGCACCAGGCAAGCTTGATTCAGAAAGAAAGCATAAATCAACTCTTACTGAATATGGTCGCCAGCTTAGAGAAAAGCAGAAAGTTCGTAATATTTACGGAGTAAGCGAAAAGCAATTTTCAAACTATGTTGTTAAGGCATCTGAAAAGAAATCTGGAGACCCAGCAGAGCGCCTTTATCAGAGTCTTGAGAATCGTCTTGATAACGTTACATTCCGTCTTGGTTTAGCAAAATCAAGAACAATGGCAAGGCAGATGGTTTCCCATGGACACATTACAGTCAACGGGGTTCGTTCAATGGTGGCTTCAAGAGCAATTAAAATTGGAGATGTTATTGCTGTTCGAGAGGGAAGCAAGGAAACAGCTCCAATCATTGAAGCCGGAAAAAGAATGTTAGATCATAAAGTACCAGGGTGGATTTCTTTTGACGCAAAGACAGGTAGGGCGGAAATAAAAAGCCTACCTTCTGAGAAAGAAAAAGATATGACGGTTAACTTACATTCGGTGATTGAATTTTATAGTCGTTAATTTATTAATTTTAAAAAAATATTATGTCTGACCACAACATTATTTTACCTTCAAAGCCGAAAGTTATTTCGGATGAGGAAACAAGTGCTGTTTTTGAAATCGAGGGACTCTATCCTGGTTATGGACACACACTAGGTAACTCTCTTCGTCGTATAATTCTATCCTCCCTTCCTGGGGCTGCTATAACTGCGCTCAAGATAGATGGAGTTAGCCATGAATTTTCTGTAATCGACGGAGTTAAAGAAGATGTTGTTGGTATTTTGTTGAACTTAAAGAAGGTTCGTTTTAAACTACTTACCGACGAACCACAGAAGGTTACCCTTTCTGTTAAGGGACCTAAGGTTGTTACCGCAAAGGATATTGTCACACCAGGACAGGTTGAAGTTTTAAATGGAGATGCTTACATAGCAGAACTTGTTGGAAAGGGTTCATCTTTAAATATTGAATTAAGTATTGAAAAAGGCCTTGGTTACGTTCCAAAAGAGGCGATGCATAAAGACAAGGTTGATATAGGTAGTATTGCAGTAGATGCCATTTTTACTCCAATTCGTCGCGTTAATTACGAAGTTGAGAACATGCGTGTTGGCGATCGTACAGACTACAACCGCCTACGTATTTTTGTTGAGACCGATGGTACATTAACTCCCCGCGAAGCTCTTGAAAATTCTATTGAAGTTATGATTCATCAGCTTAAAGCCATCGTTGGTTTTAAGGAACCTGAAGTTGAGATTGATGGACGAGCTGTTTCTTCTTCTAGTAAGAATGAAGGTGAGGGAGAGAAAGGTGAAGACGATGACGTTATGAAGACAAGAATAGAAACTCTTGATTTTTCAACTAGAACATTAAATGCCTTGACCAATGCAAACATCCGCACAATCGGTGGTTTGGCACGAAAAAAGAAAGATGATTTACTTGAAGTCGGCGGTTTAGGAGAAAAAGGAATTCAGGAAATCAAGCGTGTGCTTGGTAATTTCGGAATCACACTAAAATAACATGCGTCACCATAATGCAAACAGAAAATTCGGTCGTGTAAGAAAAGTGAGAAAAGCACTTATGCGTTCTCTCGCGCTTGCTCTTATTGTTCGTGGGAAGATAAAAACTACAGAAGCAAAAGCAAAAGAACTTCGACCATATATTGAAAAATTTGTTACAAGAGCAAAGAAAGATTCTCTTGCGTCAAGACGCCTTGTTGGTGCTGAGTTTTTCAACAGCACGAAAGAAGTCAAAAAACTTTTTGAAGTTATCGCCCCTAAATATGTTGAAAGACCGGGTGGTTATACTCGTATAACCAAACTTTCAACACCAAGAAAGGGTGATGCAAGTAAGCTTGCTGTTATCGAATTTATATAAAAAAGATTATGAAATACACAATAGATGCTACAGGAAGAACAATAGGTAGAGTCGCAGCGGAAGCAGCTTCTTTGCTTATGGGTAAAAACACAACATCTTTTGTGCGAAACAAAGCACCGGAGGTTACTGTCACTGTTCTAAACTGCTCAAAAGCAAAGGTTACAGAGAAGAAAAAGAAGCAAACTCTATTTCATACTTACTCTGGATACCCTGGTGGTTTAAAAGAAAGGCGCTTAGAAGAGGTTGCCGAGAAAAAGGGTATGAAGGAAGTTATGTTAATTGCAATCACAGGAATGCTTCCCAAAAATAGATTGCAAGCCGTTATGTTAAAGAATTTGATTGTCACCGAATAATAATATGGAAACTACAACAAAAACCAAAAAAGAAGGACGCTATATTGAGACAGTCGGCCGTCGCAAGACATCATCTGCTCGTGTTCGCGTAACTCCTGGAGCAAAATTGAATGTTATTGTTAATGAGAAAGACTACAAAGAATATTTCCCAACAGAAGAAATGCAGGGAATTATCACAGATGCTTTCAATAAAGCAAAGCCACTAGAGAAATACTCTGTTACAGCACTTGTTAAGGGTGGTGGTATTCACTCACAGGCAGAAGCTGTGCGACACGGAATAGCTCGCGCGCTATCTACAACAGACGAGGAATTGAAAACTCGTCTAAAGAGACTTGGTTATTTAAAGCGTGACCCAAGAATGAAGGAAAGAAGGAAGTTCGGTTTGAAGAAGGCACGAAAGGCTCCACAGTGGTCGAAACGTTAGTTTTCTAATAACACTCAACTATTTATCTATAATTTGATCTATGTAAAAAGTAGCTCATAATTATTTAAATTTATGACAGATGAATTAAACGAGGAGGAAAATATTAAAGACGACTTTGCTTTTGAACCAGACGAAGGCGAAGGTGAAATTTCTGTTTCTAAACAAAAAATTAAAGAACTTCGTGACAAGCTGGCCACAGCGCTAAAGGAAAGAGATGAATATTTAGCTGGTTGGCAGAGGGCTAAGGCAGATTATATAAACGCAAGAAAAGATGAACTTGCCTCGGGGACAAATGCGACACGTATTGCTAGCGAAAGAATGGTTTTAGAAATATTACCGGTACTTGATAGCTTTGCTTTAGCTTTTGCTAACAAAGAATCGTGGGAAAAGGTTGATGAAAATTGGCGAAAAGGGGTTGAGTATATTGCATCACAACTGAAAACATCAATAAGTAATATGGGGGTAGAGGAGATTGGTAAAATAGGTGAAGTTTTTGATCCCAATTACCACAATGCGGTAGAAAATATTCCAACTGAAGATAAGAAAGATGACCATACCATTGCGGAAATAATTCAAAATGGATATGTTTTACAGGGAAAAGTAATAAGACCGGCAAAAGTGAAAGTTTTTGTTTTTAGTGAGTAGAATAGGAATTTTGTCTTTTGAACCCCTGTATTCGCCATTAAAATACATTACGGAGTCTGACGAGGCGAGTATAGTAAATTTTCAGCAGAAAATTATACGCGTATTTTAATGGCGAATATTAAAAATAATTGACAATTATAAATTATTCGGTATAATAATTTTAATTAAGATATTTAATTTATAACTTTGTAATAAAAATATGGGAAAAATAATCGGTATTGACTTAGGAACAACAAATTCGGCCGTCGCCTTAATAGAAGGTGGCGTTCCAAAAATAATTGAAAATATTGAAGGTAATCGTACAACTCCTTCGGTTGTTGCGCTTGCTAAAAACGGAGAAAGACTTGTTGGTTTACTTGCAAAGCGTCAAGCGGTTACAAATCCAGAAAATACAGTCTATGGAATCAAGCGTCTTATGGGTCACCGTTTTGACGACGCAGAAGTAAAACGAGACAAGAGTTTTTCACCATATGCTATTGAAGAAAACGAAGGTGGAGGCGTTAAGGTTAAGATGGGTGTAGATTTTTATCGTCCTGAGGAAATTTCAGCGATGATTCTTCAGAAGATAAAACACGACGTGGAAGCTAAGATTGGTGAGCCTGTAACAGAGGCGGTTATTACTGTGCCGGCATACTTTGATGATTCACAGCGTAAAGCAACAAAAGATGCTGGTAAAATTGCGGGCCTTGATGTAAAGCGCATTAT
This sequence comes from Parcubacteria group bacterium LiPW_30, assembly GCA_007375595.1. GTDB lineage: Bacteria > Patescibacteriota > Minisyncoccia > Phycocordibacterales > VMEP01 > VMEP01. The sequence goes on from VMEP01000001.1 coordinate 523,462, forward strand.
TAATGAACCAACTGCCGCTGCTTTAGCTTATGGATTTAATAAAAAGAAAAACGAGAAAATAGTTGTTTACGACTTTGGTGGAGGAACTTTTGACGTTTCTATCTTGGAAGTTGGAGACGATGTTATTGAAGTTAAAGCAACCGACGGAGATTCTCACATGGGTGGTGAAGATATTGATCAAAAAATTGTTGCTTGGATTGCAGAACAATTTAAAAAAGAAAGTGGTATTGATATTACTAAAGATGTTTTAGCGCTTCAGAGATTAAAAGAATCTGCTGAAAAAGCAAAACACGAACTTTCGACAACAATGGAATCGGAAATTAATATTCCGTTTATAAGTTCAGACGCATCAGGACCAAAACATCTTCTTCTTAAGATGTCTCGATCGACACTAGAAGAGCTTGCTCGTGAATTTATTGATCGCTCTATTGAAATTACAAAAAGAGCTTTTGAAAAGTCACCGGTTAAGATGGGTGAAATTAATGAAATCGTAATGGTTGGTGGGCAAACACGAATGCCGGCGATTATTGCTGCGGTTAAAGAATTATTTGGCAAAGAACCAAATCGCTCAATCAACCCAGACGAAGTTGTGGCCGCAGGAGCCGCAGTTCAAGCTGGTGTTTTGCAGGGAGATGTCCGTGATATCCTATTGCTCGATGTTATTCCGCTTTCCCTTGGTATCGAGACGTTTGGAGGTGTTGCGACAAAACTTATTGAAAAGAACATGACTATCCCAACATCTAAGTCACAGGTTTTTTCAACGGCGGCCGATAATCAAACATCTGTTGAAATACACATTGTTCAAGGTGAACGACCAATGGCGGCTGACAATAAATCTTTAGGTAGATTTATTTTGGATGGAGTGCCACCAGCACCACGTGGAATGCCCCAAGTTGAAGTTTCTCTTGATGTTGATGCCAATGGAATTTTAAATGTCACGGCAAAAGAAAAAACTTCTGGTAAAACACAAAGCATTCGCATTGAAGCAAGTTCTGGTTTAACAGATGCTGATATTGAAAGAATGACCAAAGAAGCTGAATTACACGCCGACGAAGATCGCAAGAAAAAAGAAGTTGCTGATTTTAAAAATGATTCAGAAATAATGGTTTATACCGCGGAAAAATCTCTACGTGATGCAGGTGATAAGGTTCCAGCAGAAATAAAAACTTCAGTTGAAGAAAAAGTTAATGCACTAAAGGCTGTTAAAAATGGAACCGATATTGAGGCTATTAGAAAGGCTTCAACAGAGCTTTCTCTTGAAATGCAAAAAATAGGAGAGGCGATGATGAAGGCACAACAAGAAAGTGGGACTAAAGAGGAAGCGCCAAAAGATGGTGGCTCAGGGGCTCCCGAAGATAAAATCCACGACGCCGACTTTAAGGAAGGCGATACCGGGACAGAAGATAAAACATCGTAAAATCAACAAAAAAACTACTTTTTTGATAAGTAGTTTTTTTGTTTTTCTTAAACTTCACCTTTATTTGTTTTTATGTATAATTCCGTATAATAATCCCGTTAGAAATCACGCAGTTATGTTTACGGGATAAAGACGAATAAAATCGGTAATTAAAAATGAGAAAGATTATATTAAAATTAAATGATAGAAGTATTTTATACTTCTAATTTCTAATGGGATGCAAAAAGACTACTACCAAATTTTAGGAGTTGAGCGAAAGGCTTCTAAAGAGGAAATAAAAAAAGCTTTTCACAAGCTAGCTCACAAATATCATCCTGATAAAAAGGGGGGTGATGAGGAGCGATTTAAAGAGGTAAACGAAGCATACCAGGTTCTTTCCAATGAAAAGAAAAGGTCTGAGTATGATACTTATGGCCAAGTTTTTAATGATGGAAGTGGTCAGCAACAAGGGGCATCTGGATTTCATGGTTTTGATCCATCACAGTTTGGTGATTTTGATTTTAGTAACGCTGGTGGTTTTGGAGATATTTTTAGTGAAATATTTAACGGCGGTCGTGGTGGCGCACAAGGAAGACGTGGCTCCGATATTTCTATTGAAATAACAGTAAGCTTTTCAGAATCAATCTTTGGAACAACTCGCAAAGTTTTGATAACAAAAAGAGCGCTATGCGATACCTGTAAAGGAGACGGCGAAAAGCCGGGAACAAAACGTAAGAAGTGTGATACCTGTAATGGTCAAGGAAAAGTTCGCGAGACAAAGAAATCGTTTATAGGTGTTTTCACGAGCGTGAGAGAATGTAATTCTTGTATGGGCTCTGGCACAATTCCAGAAGAGAAGTGTTCAACCTGTAAAGGTCAAGGCATTCTTAGGAAGCAGGAAGAAATTGCTATCCATGTTCCAGCGGGAATTGAAAATGGTGAAATGATTCGTCTTTCAGGTATGGGTGAAGCAGTTTTGCGTGGTGTTTCTGGTGATTTGTACGTTAAGATAAGCGTTTTGCCACACCAGACCTTGAAACGCGAAGGAAACAACCTAACAATGAATCTTGATATTAAACTGACAGAAGCGTTGCTTGGGGGAGAGCGTTCGATTGATACTCTTGACGGGAAAATTGATTTGAAAATTCCAGAAGGCGTTAATACTGGAGAAATTCTTCGACTAAAAGGTAAGGGCGTCCCACAGGGTAATAATAACCAAAGAGGAGATTTGCTTGTGAAAATAAAAGTTGTTTTGCCCCATAAACTATCCAAAAAAGCCCGTGGCATAGTAGAGGACTTAAAGGGAGAGGGAATGTAAATAAAATGACAATTCTCGGCGCATCAGTATTTATATATCTTGTTGCGATGATACCAGTGAGCTTTTATGCTTCACGATTTGTTAAGAACTCAAAAGATTATGTTTTAGCTGGGCGAAACTTGCCTTTTTATATGGCACTTGCCACTGTTTTTGCTACTTGGTTTGGATCAGAATCTATTTTAGGGGCTAGTTCAAAAATGGCAGAGGGTGGTTTTTTAAACGTGATTGAAGATCCGTTTGGCGCCGGGTTATGTCTTATTTTAATTGGTTTATTTTTTGCAAAAAAATTATATTCATTAAATCATTTAACAATAGGAGACTACTTTGCTGAACGTTATAACAAGACAGTTGCGATGCTTTTAAGTATCGCCATAACTGTCACTTATTTTGGTTGGGTCGCCGCGCAATTTGTTGCGCTTGGTATTATCATGCAGTTCGTTTTTGGGATGTCTTTTATAAATGGTTTATTGGTAGCAGCAGGGGTTGTTGTTCTTTATACATACATTGGTGGAATGTGGTCGGTTGTTATGCATGACCTTATACAAACCACAATAATTATTTTAGGGCTTTTCGCAATATTAATTGAAATAACCTATAAAATAAGTATCCACGATGTAATCGTGGCAACCCCTCCAGAATTTTTTAATATTATTCCGGAACATACAACTAAAGATTGGCTTGCGTTTATTGCGGCATTAATGACAATTGGCCTCGGCTCAATTCCACAGCAAGATGTTTATCAAAGAGCGATGTCTGCAAAATCAGCAGATGTATCAAAATGGGCCGCGATTGTGGGCGGAGTGTTGTATTTTACAATCGTTTTAATTCCAATTTTCTTAGGGCTTGCCGCTCGCGCACTTTATCCGGAATTAGTTGCCCCAGGGGCAGATTCTCAGCTTTTGATACCAACTCTTATTGCTAATAATACAAACATATTTACTCAGGTAATATTTTATGGGGCATTACTCTCAGCAATCATGAGTACTGCCTCGGGGGCGCTTCTTGCTCCTGCAACACTACTTGCAGAAAATATTATTAAGCCCTTTTTCCCACGTGTATCTGACATTCGTTTGTTGCGTTTTATTAAAATATCGATTTTGGTTATTTCTGCTGGTGCAATATTGCTCGCAGTTAAACAAGGAAATATTTACGAATTGGTTGGTGGTGCGTATTCAATAACACTTGTTTCTGCTTTTGTGCCACTTGCTGCTGGTTTGTATTTAAAGAAGGCAAATAGTTTAGGAGCAATGTTTGCAATGCTTCTCGGGGCGCTTTCTTGGCAATACGTTGAACATTTCACAGATGAGAATTTTATTGTTCCTTCAATAATTGTTGGCTTTTTGGCTAGTATTACTGGTATGCTATTAGGAATCATTGTTGAGCGTGTTGTTTTAAACAAAAAACAGACGACAGGCGAGAACATTTCTGTTCAAATGAATAATTAAATAAATGAAAGAATTTTTACCACCTTTTTTTCTACAGAATCTAGTTTGGGTGCCTACTCGAATATTTCTAAAATTTTTTGGACATTTTGAAATTATTGGATTTGAGAATTTGAAAAACCTAAAAGGAAAAATTATTTTTGTTAGTAATCATAGTAGTGAACTTGATCCAATATTATTACCGGCCTCGTTCCCATTTTTGTCACGATTCTCACCAGCTTTCTACACATCAAGAGAGAAGGAGTTTTATGATAGACATTCTTTTTTAAAATGGCTTTTTTATCGTGAATGGTTTTTCGAAATATGGGGCGCGTATCGCGTTTTAGTTGGAAAGCATGATTACGAAAAATCACTAAAAAAGCATCTAGAAATTTTAAACAAAGGACACTCTTTGTTAGTTTTCCCGGAAGGTGAAAAAACTAAGGATGGAAATTTGTTGCCCGCACACGGTGGAGCGATATATCTAGCAAGGGCTTCACAGGCGCCGATAGTGCCAACTTCAATTAAGGGTGTTTTCAATATCAAATTAAGTGATTTTATTTTTCGTCGCGCGAGAATAAAGATAATCTTTGGTACTCCGGTTTTTCCATTAACCGATGATTATAAAACAGAGATACAAAAAATTATGGATATTATCGCGAAAAATCTTTAATAGTTATTTTTTATCGCTAGCTTTAACCTTGACTCTCAATATAAAAACAAAAAAATTTAAGCGGAATATTGAAGACTTTACTTGTAGTGAATGTGGTTTTTTTGTTGAGGGGAATGGTTATACAAACCACTGTCCAAAATGTTTATGGAGTAAACACGTTGATATAAATCCAGGAGATAGAAAATCCGATTGTTTAGGATCTATGGAACCAACTGGGGTTGAGGTTAAGGCGGGGGAGTATGTAATTACACACCAGTGTATTAAATGTGGTTTTGTTCGAAAAAATAAAACCACAAAAGATGACGATTTTAATTTATTGTTGAACTTATAATGTTTTTAGACCGCTTTTCTGTTAATACGTCGGCGATTTTTATAAAAAATTCTTCGTCTATTTTTTTCTTGTTGTTTACATATTCCCAGAAAAAATCTTTACAATAAAAAGCGTATAAATAATAGACTCGGTGAAAACTATAATTATCTTTTTTATTAAACTTTCCATTCAGTAATTCATCTTTATCTGTAAATTGTTTTGGGTTATATTTTTGTAAATTATAAATACCCTCTTTTTTACCAAGATAACTAAAGTCCCAATTTGAAAATAAATTGGCAAGTATTTCTCTTGTTATATAATATCCATTTCCAAATTCCTTTTTTAACAAAAACCAAGATTTATAGAAGTCTTTTTCTCTTGGTCTAAAAATATTTTTTATTTTTTCTAAAACACGTTCTTTTTCGTGTAAGTGGGCTAGTTCGTGAATTAAATTAATTTTCAAGTTTGAAATATAGTCCTTACTCTTCTTGTTTAGTATATAAATATAGATAGAATCTATACTGGAGCTTGCACTAGCACCAACGTTTTTTTTGTCTAAATATGACGGCAAAAGGTATATATTGATATTTTTGACTTTAATACCATAAAACCCCTCTATAACTTTTATTGTTTCTTGAACATTAAATTTTTTTATAATATTTTTAGAGAATAGAAAATTTTTACCATTTTTTATTTCAAAATCTTTTTCTGAAATTATACTTTTTATGTATTCAAAGAGTTTCTCTTCTAACTTTCTATCACTGTCATTTTTTTTAGATAGCAAAGATTTTACTTCTTTTAGGTTTTTGCGCGTAAAAAATAATTTTTTTATAGCTTGAAACTCTTCTTTTATGAAAGATGGAAGTATTTTGTCATCATTTTCTTTAATAAAATTAAGTACCAATCTGTCAACAAAAACCTTATATCCGTAATTTATTTTTATCATAATTTAGAAAATCTTTATTTAGGTTATATGTGTTTAATGGCAACGAAAACGGGTAGAAGCGCAAAACTTCTACCCGCACGACCAGGCCGAAGGGTCAAGCTGGGGGATTCCCCGGATTGTTGCCCTGCTCATCCGCGGGCGTGGAGTCCCAGTCGTCATCGCCACCAAACAGCTTTTTCATTTAAATCTCCTCGTGACCTACCGGTTAAGAAATCCCAACCTTTTAATAGGCCATATAAAGCATGACGTTTTATTTATATTATGTCAACGCCTAGAATCCTCGGTATTTTTACGGTATAATTTCGACATGAATTCGCACCGACCAACAATTATAGTTGATGTTGATCCAGAGTTGTCTTTTGAAACAAATGGAGTGCTTAGAAAAATATTTAATTTTTTTGAAAATGGAAAATTTCAAACAGCACTTGAGAGCCTTCATAACATTAAAATTAATAGTTTAAAACCATCAGAACAAGTCATATTAAAACTCTTTACTGGAGAGATCTACGAAAAAATGGGCTATTTTTTAAAGGCGCTACAAAATTACCGCATGGCCCGCGAACTAGCAGTAAAAATTAAAAAAGTAGATCTCGCAAATGTAGCTAGAATTAAAGTTGGCCGGATTAATATTGCAATGGGACATATTGATGTTGGGTTAAAGCAACTTAAAAATTTAGCATCGGAGTCAGGTATTTTGCTCAACAATGAATTATTTGCAAATACCCTGAACGCTATTGGGTATGGTTACCGAGTTGCTGGTAATAGAAAAATGGCGCTCCGATATATTGATATGGCGACTGGTCTTTTTGGAAAAAAACATGATATTTCAATCAAAACAGAATTCGCGGTACTTCATAATAAGGCAGGGTTGTTGAGGGAAACATCCAACTATGATGATGCGCTAAAAATTTACTTATTTTTGATTAAAAGGGTGAATAAAAATAATACTTTCTTTCGTGCTCGATTACTCAACAATATTGGTTTTATTTTCCGCAAACAAGGGCAATATCGGAGGGCTCGGATATATTACACGAAGGCCCATAAACTTGAGCGGGATATCAACGCGCGGCAATTACAAGCACGAACCTTAAACAATCTTGGTGGAGTATCAAGAATGGAGGGAGATCTAACCAAGGCTTTGGAGTATTTTAACGAAAGTGTCCGCATAAGAAAACAGTTACACGATCAATTAGGTCTTTCGTCATCATTACTAAATAAAGGTATACTACTAAAGCAGATGGGTAAGAAAAAAACTGGCGAAAAGTACCTTATACAAAGCTACAAAATAAGGAAGTTGAGTGGATCGAAGCACATGCTACGTGAAGTATTAGCAGAACTAAAAAATTAACAATGAGAGGGATAAACCTAAGAATGCAGAAACTACTACATAGGAAGCAAGTCGTCTTTCTTGCTCTTGATCATGGGTTCTCCATGGGACCAATATATGGTCTTGAAGACCTTGGCGCAACAGTTAAAAAACTAGCTCGTTGTGATGTAGATGCGGTGATTCTTCATAGGGGAGCGATTAAGAACTTACCACTAAATACCTTTGAGGGTAATTTTCCACCGCTCATAATGCATTTAGCGGGGAGTGATATAAGTAATGGTGTAAATAAATTCTTGACCGCTGATCCATACCAAGCTCTTCTTTTAGGGGCGGATGCTGTTTCGTTTCAAATTAACATCGGTACACAGAACGAGGAAACACAGATTAAAGAGGCTGTACATTTGATTGAGAGGGCCGACGGTCTCGAGTTACCAGTTTTGCTTATGATTTACGATAAAAGAAATCACATAGAGATTGGAGAGCGAATCAGGGGATCTATTCGTTTAAGTATTGAGCTTGGTGCTGATATGGTAAAAATAGATCCAGGTGATGATTTCCAAGGTCTTCAAGAGGCGATAGGCTACTCTTCAATCCCAGTTTTTATTGCGGGAGGTGAAAAAATGTCGGATGAAGCTGTTTTTTTGAGAAAAATCCAAAATGGTCTCGGTAGTGGAATCCGCGGTGTTTCGGTGGGAAGGAACATTTTTCAAAATTCAAATGCTATAAATATTTTGGAAAAGTTATGCGATTTTGTCCATAAATATGAAAAATAAGAGTTTTGAGATCGTGTTTGTCGAAGTTAATCAACATACGCCAATAGAAATTCGCGAACGTCTTAATTATCATAGCACTGAATTAAAACTAATTATAGAGTCTTTGCGCGACGAACCAATTTTACTAGAAAAACTATTCCTGTGCACATGCAATAGGAGTCTACTTATCTTTATTTGTCATAAAGAAAATCTGAATAACGCAAAAAAACGGTCATTGGAACTTTTTGACCTGTGGGCAAAAATACATATTTCAGAACAGTATATTCAGTTTTATACTGGACGTAACGCTTTATCGAGGCTTGTCCGCCTTGCCGTTGGTATGGAATCGCCCATTTTTGGTGAAGATCAAATTTTAGGACAGATTAAGTTATTTTTTGGAATTTTCCTTAAGCATAAATTAACCGGCCCGATTCTTAATAGAGTATTCCAGCAACTACAATTTATTGCACGAAAAATTAAACGAAAAATTCCGATTTCAAGAGGAAGGCTTTCACTCTCAGGGTTGGTTATTCAGGAAGTTGAGGGGTTTATAAAAAAAACAGGCCAAGACAAATTGCAGGTTCTGATTATTGGGTGGGGTGAAATTACCGCTACCATATTTAAGATACTCAATTCAATGAAAGAAATTGAAAAAATCAGCGTCGCAAACCGTACTTTAAATAAAGTTAATGTGTCATGTGATAAGTTAAAAATAGACAAAGTTGTAGAAATAGCAAAATATTTTGATATCATTGTCAGTATGACCAGTAGATTTGGCTATGTTGTAAATTCAGACTGCTTTAGGGATGGAGTCGAAAGGGATATGTTACTTGTAGACCTTGGAGTTCCACGTAACATTGACCCACATTTAGCAAAAATATCGCTAGTAAAGCTTGTTAACATTGATACATTAAATCTTAAGACAATAAAAAATATACGTGGTCGAAAACAACAAATACCACAAGCACAGGTGTATATTTCTGGATTTCAAGATAAAATGATAAAATTCATTGAGAATTATCAGAAACAACAAAATATTGTCCAGATTCTGAAACAAGCCAAGTCCGTTTATATTCATGACCGCAAACTGTTTTTCAGAACTATTAGCCCCAAAAAAAGTAAGCAGATAGTTAATTCTTTTTGCAAAAAAACATACCGAGAAATAATTACTCAGTAATTTATATTGCCCCTGTCGTTTAGGTAGGACAAGGACGCTAGATTTTCGATCTAGAAACAGAGGTTCGAATCCTCTCAGGGGTACTTACAATAAGCAAAAGAAGTTCAGTTATGAATAAAAATAATGAAAAAATAGTCGTGCGATTCGCCCCATCTCCTACGGGGGTTGTTCATCTTGGAACAGCGAGAACAGCACTTTTTAACTTTCTTTTTTCAAAAAAAAATAATGGTAAATATATTTTACGCATTGAGGACACGGATAAAGATAGGTCAAAAAAAGAGTTTGAGGATAATATTTTAGAGACGCTTTCGTGGCTTGGTCTTGATTTCGATGAATTATATTACCAATCTAAAAGGGTAGATATCTATAAAAATTATATCCAACAACTTATAACTCGGAATTTGGCCTATATTTCACAAGAGGGTATATCTGGTAGTGGGGATAATATTGAAAAACGAGATGAGGTTATTAGATTTCGGAATCCGAATAAAATCGTTATGTTTAAGGACGAACTTCGTGGCAATATTCAATTTGATACAACCGACTTAGGCGATTTCGTTATAGCAAAGAGTTTCGAGGAACCACTCTATAATTTTGCGGTTGTTGTTGATGATTATGAAATGGGGGTAACGCATATTATCCGAGGAGAAGACCATATACCGAACACACCCAGACAAATACTCATACAAGAAGCAATTGGTGCTCGGTTACCAATATATATTCATTTACCACTTATTTTAGGAAGGGATCGCTCTAAACTTTCTAAACGAGATGGTGCTCTGCCGGTTTTAGAATATCGAAATGCTGGTTATCTACCATCTACCATCGTTAATTATTTAGCTTTTCTTGGGTGGAATCCGGGGAATGACAAAGAAGTACTTACACAAGAGCAACTCATTGAGTTTTTTGGTATTGAAGGGTTACAAAAATCACCAGCAGTGTTTAATGAAGAAAAAATTGATTGGTTAAACCGAAAGCACATGGCCTTACTTTCCGATGATGATTTTGGGAAAGGTGTACTTTCTTTTCTGCCTAAGGAGGTCTGGGGAAGGTATACAAAACTGTCAAAACGCCTACTACCGTTTATCAGGGAGCGCATTTCTAAATTTGGAGATATTCGAGATAGGTACGACGATGAATGGGTATATTTTTTTGAGCGACCAGAATATTTAATTGATAATTTAATTTACCCACCAAATATTAAGAAAGGAGAATCTGTGGGAATAATACAAAAGCACCTCTCGTTTATCCTAGATGCATTATCTTCTATTGAGGAAAATGAATTTGATATCGAAAGAATTAAAGGTCTTGTTTGGAATTACGCCACCGAAAACGACAGAGGTACAGTGCTTTGGCCGATGCGTTTTGCGCTTTCTGGAAAAGAGAAATCTCTCGACCCTTTTAGTATTGCTGCTATTTTGGGAAAAAAAGAGACATTAGAAAGAATTTCTATAGCAATTAAAAAATTTTCTTATTCATCAGTATAATATGAGGGTTACAATCTTTAGTATTTTTACGGTATAATTTTGATATGAATTCGTACCAACCGGTGATGTTTTTTTAGGACACGAAAAACCCTTACATAAAATAGGATGAAAATACCACATCGTGATAATTTGTTTTTTGAAATTGCTTACCACACAATAAGAATATTTCTTTCCCCGTTCGTTAAGTTATTTTGGATTAAAAGAGTATCTGGACTTGAAAATATACCGAAAGAAGGAGCTGCTATATTAGCGTTTAATCATCAAAGTTATTTTGACTTTATTTGTTTTATTGCAGTGTGCCCACGACATATACACTATCTTTCCGCAGAAAAATTTTTCTCCAGTTATTTTTGGCGTCCTGTTATGAAAATAATGGGGCAAATAAAGGTAGAAAGAACTAGTAAGAATAAAAATCTTTTACATTCCTCAATACAATCACACTTAAAACGCGGTAAATTAGTGGGAATATTTCCAGAGGGAACACGTTCTCCACATAAAGAAAAAATGCTTGAGGCATTTATCGGGGTAGCTAGATACGCCTATCATGGTAACGTCCCAGTTATACCAATTGGCATAAAAGGTGCATATGAAGTAATGTCTCGTTTTGATGAAAAGCCGAAAATTAAAAAAAGCATCCAAATTATTATTGGGAGCCCTATAGACCTTTCTGTATATCACAAAAGTAAATTAAACCGCAAAGCCTTTAAGGTTATAACAAACAAGATAATGTTAAGAATCTCTGAGTTATCAGGAAAAGCTTATCCGTATAAAATTTACCCACCATGGCCACAAAAAATTTAGCCATTTTTGATATTGATAGAACTTTAATTAAAGGGCAAAGCCAAGAAGCTTTGCTTAAATTTATTTATAAAAAGGGGTACATTAAAAATTGTTATTACATTAAAATTATTTTTTGGTTTGTTTTATATAAATTACATATTGTAAAAAACCCAAAAAAAATAATGGAATACGCCTTTTCCGTTTTTGGTGGAAAGTCAGAACAAGAAGTAAAAGAAATTATCAATGAGTTTTTCAATGAAGACCTAAAAGGTAGGTTTTATGGTGATGGAATAAAATTAGTTAATGAATTAAAAGATAAGAGATTTCGTATAATTTTAATATCAAATGCCGTCGATGTTTTGGTAGAAAAAATCGCAGAATATCTTGCGGTGAATGATTTTAGGGGAACTACTCTTGAAGTAAAAGACGGTAAACTTACTGGGAAAATTGAAGGTCCAATTGTTTATGGAGTTGAGAAAAGCAATATTGTTAAAAAATATATATCAGACAACAATATAGAACTGGATAATGTATACGCATACGGAGATCACATTTCAGATGTCTTCATGTTAGAATTAGCTAAACACCCGTTTGTTGTTAACCCGTCAAATAATTTAAGAAATATTGCGGTAAAAAGAAACTGGCCAATTTTGATTTTTAAGTAAACAAATATGAATCTTTTTTATATTTCAAGCATCCTCATATTTTTTGCAAGTTTAACCTTTGGTTTATTTGTTTACGTTAATAACACAAAAGCAAAATTAAACAGTTCTTGGTTTTTATTCTCATCCCTTATTGCGTTTTGGGGATTCTCGCTTTATGGAGTAACTTCAGCTAAAGATGTTGAAACTGCGATGTTGTGGCAATACGCACTTGATGTGATAGCAATTTTTATTCCGGTTCTTTACCTTAATTTTATTTTAAGTTTTCTTTCAATTAGAAAAAAATGGTTAATTTTCATTACTTTTATCGTTGGGTTATTTTTAGCCTTTTTAAGCACAACACCACTTTTTAAAATTGGCATTGTAAATAAGTTTGGTTTTTTCTGGATAAATCCCGGACCTTATTATCTATTGTTCCCAGCTTTTTTTATTGTATGTGTTTTGTTATCTTTAGCCTTTCTTTTTAACTCGTACTGGAAACACAAAACTGATAAACGCTTACGCGCACAAATACGCTTACAAATAATCGCCGGGGCTATCGGTTTTAGTGGTGGTATTACGAATTTTCTACCGCAATTTTTTAATATTTTTCCGTTCGGCAATTATTTTGTTTTGCTTTATATATTTTTTATTAGTTATTCAATTATTAAATATAAGTTTTTTGACCTTAAGACCGCCGCGACAGAACTTTTTGCCGGTGGTGTTGTTATTTTATTTTTCTTTAATTTGCTTACCTCGGTTACGTTACAAGATTGGCTTATTAGGGCGTTGCTCTTAGCTCTGGTTTCATTTTTTAGTATTCTTATTGTTCGCGGTGTTTCAAAAGAAGTTAGGGCTCGCGAACAGATTGAATTACTTGCAGGTGATCTAAAAAAGGCTAATGATAGACTGCAATTCCTTGATAAACAAAAGTCTGAATTCGTTTCTATCGCATCACATCAACTAAGAAGTCCGCTTACAGCCATTAAGGGGTATACATCAATGGTTCTTGAGGGGTCATTTGGTTTTATAGAACCAAAAACAAGAGAGGCTGTTGAGCGCATTTTTCAATCGGCTCAAAATCTTGTTGGGATTGTTGATGATTTGCTAAACATTACGCGTCTAGAGCAAGGTAGAATGGAATATTCTTTTGAGAAAGTTGATCTATCAGCATTAACTAAAGAAATTGTTGATTCGCTTTATCCAAACGCGCTTAATAAAAAACTCGGACTAACTTTTGAAAACGATAACGCTCAAGATTATTTTGTGAACGCAGATTTATTGAAAATTCGCCAAGTTGTACTAAATTTAGTTGATAACGCAATAAAATATACAAAGGAAGGATCGGTTAAGGTGAATGTTTCTAGAGATTCTGTGAAAAAAATAATTAAGGTTATGGTTACAGATTCTGGTGTTGGTATTACTCCGGAATTACGTACGCGACTTTTTGAAAAATTTAGCCGAGGGGATGACGTCAGTAAGCTTCACGCAAATGGCACAGGGTTAGGTTTATACATTGCAAAACAAATGATAGAAGCCCACAAAGGTTCAATTGGGGTTAATTCTGAAGGAGAGGGTAAGGGCTCAACATTTTATATAGAACTTCCTGCGTTGAATTAAGCAGGGTTTATTTAGTTTTAAATACGTGCTACCGTTTTTGGTAGGCGTTGATGGTTTAATTGTTGGGAGAATCCTGACGACATCAATGTTCTTTTTAGGGAGCTTGTCATGGGAAAATGGACTAACGCTGATACCGCAGCCTATAGCGGTGATTCCGCAAGCAAGGTCGCAGAGGCAGAGCACACTGCACGCGACGACGCAACAAAAGCCGGTGTTTTCGAGCGTGGAAATAGCTCGAAAAACAGCGAGCGCTTTAGTCGAGACGATGAGTCTGGGCGCGAAGCGACGGGTTTTTGGAACTCGATTTTCGGGTCCAAAAAATGATGGTTGGGTTTGGCTGGGGTGAGTGCTTGCGCTCACCCCTTCATATTTTTAATATTGTTGTGTGGTAAAATATGTAGAAATGGACAAGATTTATAATATTAAATACGTTGACGCTTCCTATAGTTATGAGGAAAGTATAAATCAAACTAAGTTAGATTTATTTGAAGCTTATGGATATGTTGAAAAGAATAAAAATAATATTGTCATAACTTTTATAAAAAAACACGGAATATCTGAGGAGAAGCAAAATCATGACAAAGAGGTAAACATCATCAACGGCTTAGTGATACCAGATACTTCTTTGGCGTCAATTTCTTCTGCTTATAAAACGAATATTTTAGATAACATTAAGATAAATTATGCTGTTTCTGTAACATGGCGCGACGTAGTACATGTTGAAAATTTACCAAGATATGATTGTTCTGTTATGTATACAGAAGGAATTTTAGTTAAAATTGAAAGTGACTACGTTATTTTAAAAGATCCAAAAACTATTCGCACATATCCAACGCCAGTTAAAAATCATCCAGGTAGCGGGCTTCCAACATACCTTGTTATACCAATATCATTTATTACTGATATTGAAGTTGTGAAGTAAAAAATATGAAAAAATTACTTGTAAAAGATAGTGATGAAAATGTAATTGTAGACGTTATTTTTAGGGCTGACGACAACAACGAATATGAATGCGTTGGCGTTTTAGTGGAAGAAAACGACAATTTAATCGAGGTAGCTTTTAATTCTAAAAACGGTGAAATTGTAGATTCTATAAACATAAAAAGAGCAGACATAATTAGTATTAATGTTTTAGATTCGTCAAAAATAGAAAAGCTGACATAGCTAATCTTTTAAATCTCAAAAGCTTTTAAAATAAGCCATATTTTGCTATTATTTCAAGCATGTCCGATAAGAAAATAATGCTTTCCGGGGTAAAACCAACAGGGGAGCCACATATTGGCAACTATTTCGGCGCTATGCGTCAGTTTGTTCTATTGCAGGATAAATACAAAGGATTCGTTTTTGTGGCCAATTATCATGCACTAACTAATAATCCAACAAAAGAAGAGCTTTTAAGTAACTCAAAAAATGTTATTGCGACATATCTTGCGATTGGTCTTGATCCAAAACAAACAACACTATTCTTACAATCTGATGTTCCAGAAGTTACAGAGCTTATGGCAATTTTTAATAACTTGATTACGATGCCATATCTTATGAGGGCGCACGCGTATAAAGATGCAGCAGCAAAAAATAAAGAGTTAAATGTTGGAACTTTCGAATACCCAGTTTTAATGGCTGCCGACATTTTGCTTTATGGAGCTGATGTTGTTCCTGTTGGGCAAGACCAAAAACAACACGTTGAATACGCAAGAGATATTGCAGAAAAATTCAACTATGTTTACGGAGAAACATTTAAATTACCAGAACCTTACATTTTAGATGACGTTAAAACGGTTGTTGGTACAGACGGAAGAAAAATGAGCAAGAGTTATAACAACACAATTCCACTTTTTGCAGAATATGAAGAAATAAAAAAAGCGGTGATGTCCATTCCAACAGACTCAAAGGGCGTTGATGAGGAGAAAGACCCAGAAGTTTGTAATGTTTTTGCCTTACATAAACTATTTAGCGAAGATAGTTTACCTTTACTTGAAGAGCGATATCGCAATGGTGGTATTGGTTATAAAGAATCTAAAGAAATTTTAGTTGAGAATATTGAAAAATTTATTGCACCTCTTCGAGAAAAGCGTAAAGAAATTATTGTGGATGACGATTTTATCATGCAAACTCTTAAAGATGGTAGGGAAGTTGCACAAAAAATTGCTCGCGAAAAAATGATCGAGGTTAGAGAAAAAGTTGGACTAATAACTACATAATTATGAAAAGGACATACATAGACAAGCTTCGTGAACATGTTGGTGAGGAAGTTTTAATTTCTGGCTGGGTAGACGTGCGTCGTGATCAGGGTAAGCTTGTTTTTTTTGATTTTCGCGACATGACCGGGAAGGTGCAAGGTGTTGTTTTACCAGCATCTCCTGCAATGGAAATTGCAAAAGGAATTCGCGATGAATTTGTCGTAACGGTGCGTGGAAAAATCAACGAGCGACCAGAAAAAAATAAACAAGCGGATAGATTAAATGGAGGCGTTGAGCTTGAGATTTTAGAGATAACCATTTTAAATGGAGCTGAGCCAATGCCTTTTGATATCCACTCTGATACTCGTGAAGTGAACGAGGAAGTTCGTCTTAAATACCGCTACCTTGATTTGAGAAGTGAGCGTATGCAAAAAAACATTAGAATGCGTGACAAGATTATTTCTTTTTTCCGTGACTACATGCATAGAAATAATTTTGTTGAAATTGAAACACCAATGCTTATGAAGGGGACACCGGAAGGAAGTCGTGAATATGTTGTTCCTTCCCGCCTACATGCGGGAAAATTTTATGTTTTACCGCAATCACCACAGCAGTTTAAGCAACTCTCAATGGTTGCCTCGTTTGAGAGATATTTCCAAATTGCTCGATGTATGCGTGACGAAGACCAACGAGGAGACCGTCAACCAGAATTTACACAACTCGACTTTGAAATGTCTTTTGTGGAAAGAGAAGATATTCTTTCTTATACCGAAGAGATGTTTATTGAACTCGTCAAAAAACTTTATCCTGAGAAAAAGATTTCTGAAACTCCTTTCCCTCGCATAACCTACAAAGAATCTATTGAAAAATATGGTAGCGATAAACCAGATTTACGTAAAGATAAAAATGATGCAAACGAGCTTGCTTTTGCTTGGATTGTTGATTTCCCAATGTTTGAAAAAACAAAAGATGGTGAAATCCAAGCAGCGCACCATCCTTTCTGTGCGATTAATCCAGAGGATAAGGAAAACTTTATGTCAGGTGAAGATATTTTTTCAATCAGGGCAAATTCTTACGACCTAGTTTTAAATGGTTACGAACTTTCATCTGGCTCAATTCGTATTCACCAAGAAGCTGAACAAAAACGTGTTTTTGAATTATTAAATATAAGCGAGGAAGAACAACAAAAGAAATTTGGACACATGTTGTCAGCTTTCAAATTTGGGGCTCCTCCTCATGGAGGTTTTGCACCTGGAATAGATAGAATTGTAATGCTCCTTCAAGGAGAACCGAATATTCGTGAAGTTATTGCGTTTCCTAAGACTGGCGAAGGAAAAGACTTAATGATGGATGCTCCAGCAGAAATCAGTGACAAGCAACTTAAAGAAGTTGGAATCAAGATAATTAAGTAGAAAACTTCCGTTTTTTAACCCGTAAATATCCCTAAAGCCTTGAAAATGGCTGTAAAATTGGTATTATTTGACGATGGTAGAAACCTATCGTGTTAAAACTGATGCATTTGAAGGGCCGGTTGAGCTTCTCCTGTCTCTCATTGAAAAGCGTAAACTTTTTATAAACGAGGTGTCACTCGCAAGTGTTACCGATGAGTATTTAAACTTTTTAAAAGGCGCTACCGCTATTTCAATTGGAAGTATCGCAAATTTTATCGTTATTGCTTCAACTCTTCTTTTGGTTAAGTCAAAATCTTTACTCCCAGACTTTACACTAACGAGTGAAGAAGAAGAATCAATCGGGGATCTTGAAAACAGAATCAGGCTTTACAAAATAGTACGTGATATCGTTCCAACTCTACGTTCTTTATTCCTTGGAAACACAATTTTTGCTAGACCGTTTTCTAGAAACAAAGAAGTAGTTTTTTTGCCAGATGAGGCGATGACAAAAGATAATTTACACGGAGCAATTCTTAATATAATTGAGAGATTGCCTAAAAAAAATCTAGTTCCAGAGGTTGCTGTAAAAAAGGTTATTACAATAGAGGAGATGATTAGTAATTTAACTGATAGAATTACAGCTGGGATGTCGATGAGTTTTAAAAGGATTTCAAGCGGGGATGGTGGCAAAGAAGCACGCGTCCACATGATTGTTAGTTTTCTTGCGCTACTTGAGCTTGTTAAGCAAGGTATTTTTGAAGTTAAGCAAGCAGCGCATTTTGACGATATAATTATCGAGAAAAATAACCCTGATACTGAAGCAGAAATAAACCCACAATATACATGACAATAGACGCAAAAATTGAAGCAATGCTTTTTTTTAAAACCGAACCGGTGTCTTCTTTGGATTTGGCGAAAATGCTTAAAGTTTCAGAAGAAGAAATTTTAAACGGAATAAAAATACTTGAAGAAAAACTAGAAGGGCGTGGAATTTGTCTTCTCAAGAAAGGCGAATCTTTTATGCTTGGAACTGCTTCGGAGATGAGTCCCATTGTTGAAGAGTTGATAAAGGAAGAACTAAACCGCGACTTAGGAAAAGCTGGGCTTGAAACGTTGGCGATTGTTTTGTATCGTGGGCCAATATTAAAGAGCGAGATAGACTATATTCGTGGTGTAAACTCTGGTTTTATTTTACGTAACCTTTTAGTAAGGGGGCTTATTGAAAAAGAGCAGAATAAGGTTGGTCGTGGTTTTATCTATAAACCAACTTTTGATTTAATGCAGCATCTCGGTATAACAGAAGTTCAAAAATTGCCGGATTTTAACGAGATTAACGCCTCTTTGGATTCTGGAATTAAACAAGGAGACAATTCTTCCGATGAAGAAGGGGAGGTGCCTTCAGGAGAGGAAGTAAAAACACAAACAAATGGATAGAATCAAAGACATTACACTTATTTTTACGCTCGGAACAATGCTTTCCGTCGGTATTTTTTCGTCGTTCGGGTTGCCAGTGTCTGACCATAAAAAACAATCTGCATCCCTACTTCTTGCTACAACCCTTAAAGAAAAACAGTTTTATTTTGAGAATATTTCTTTGGATGCACAAGCAGCGTATGTATGGGATATAAAAAATGACAAGGTTCTTTTTGAAAAAAATTCCACCTATCAATTACCGTTGGCCTCTCTTAATAAAATTATGACGGCAGTGGTCGCGCTTGAAGGTGGCAAGGAAAATATAATTATTGGTTCATCGGATATAAAAGCGTTTGGTGACTCAGGATTAAAAACAAAAGAGGTATTTAAAAATACTGAAATTGTTAAGCTCATGCTTACATCATCATCAAACGACGCCGCTTCCGCAATTTCATCAAACTATAACGAAGTGGCGGGTAGTCAAAACTTTATTGATTTAATGAATAATAAAGCGTTAGAACTTGGTTTGACTCAAACATACTATGTAAACGAATCTGGTTTAGATTTGTCTAAAGAATTGAGTGGGGGATATGGATCGGCAGAAGATATAGCAAAACTACTTTATTACAGCGTAAAAAAATATCCTGAAATCTTTTCTGCTACAACACAAAAAACGGAAGAGCTTTACTCTCTAGAGAAGAAACACGTAGTAAAAAATACTAATCCCATAGTAGAAACCATCCCAGGTATTTTAGCTTCAAAAACCGGATTTACAGATATGGCTCAAGGAAACCTAGCAATAGTTTTTAATGTTGGTTTAAATAGACTAGTCGCAGTTATCGTTTTGGGTTCAACTCAAGATGGACGTTTTGAGGACGCCCAAAAACTCATCTCAGCTACCATAAAAACAATGGGTGAAGATATCTAGTTTTTTTGCGGGAGCGGGGTAATTTCTGTATAATGACTGTAAATATATGGTTTTAGATGTACTTAAAGTTTTTTTACCAGCTTCTACTGCTTTTCTAATTGGTATTGGAATTACACCAATCCTTACTCATTACCTTTACAAACACGAGCTTTGGAAAAAAAAGGCTCGCACAGAAGGTCTTGGTGGTGGGGGGACGCCAATATTTAACAAACTACATAAAGAAAAAGAAGTGGGAACACCACGTATGGGCGGTATTGTTGTCTGGGCAAGTGTGCTTATCACAACGGTTGGTTTTTCTTTGTTCTATTTCTTTTTTCCAGAAACCCTTACTGAAAAACTAAATTTTTTAAGTCGTAATCAAACATGGCTTCCACTTTTTACGTTAATAGCTGGAGCGCTCGTTGGTTTAATTGATGATATTCTAGTTATAAAAGGCACCGGTGGCTACATTGCAGGAGGCCTTCCTTTAAAGGTGCGTATTGGAGTTGTTTTATTGCTTGGTTTTATTGGTGGTTGGTGGTTTTTCGATAAACTAGAGACAACAAGTGTTTTTATCCCATTTATGGGGAATTTCGATTTGGGCTATCTGTTTATTCCGTTTTTTATGTTGGTAATGCTCGCGATTTTTTCCGGAGGAGTTATTGACGGAATTGACGGACTTTCTGGTGGAATCATGGCGTCGATTTTTTCTGCCTACTCAATTCTTGCTTTTTTCCAAAATCAAATAGACTTAGCGGCTTTTTGCGCAGCGGTTGTTGGAAGCTTGCTTGCCTTCTTGTGGTTTAATATTCCACCAGCAAGATTTTACATGACAGAGACTGGAATGCTCGGACTTACAACGTCGCTTACTGTGGTCGCTTTTTTAACGAATGGAGTAGCTGTCCTTCCAATAATTGCTCTACCACTTTTTGTGGCCTCTTTGTCTGTTATTATTCAAATTCTTTCAAAGAAATTTCGCAATGGGAAAAAAGTATTTCTTGTCGCACCAATACACCACCACTTTGAGGCACTTGGATGGCCGGCCTATAAGGTTACTATGCGTTTCTGGATAATATCCGTTGTTTGCGCGTTAATCGGGGTGGTTGTTGCCCTTATTGGATGACATGCGTGGTTCCTCTTTTGATAAAATTTTTATTGGAATCGTTTTAACTTTGTTGGTTACTGGAATATTCGCATTTTGGTCAGCATCTTTAGGAATTCTTGCAAAAAGCGAGGCTATTTTTTTTAACATGATTTCTAGTCAGTTTCTATTGGGGGTTTGTGGTGGGCTTGTTTCCTTTATAATTCTTGCGTTAATTCCATATAAAAAATGGAAAAAATTTGCACTTCCAATACTTGTTTTTTCCGCAATCACGACTGCCTTAGTTTTTGTTAGTGGAATTGGTTTTGAACACGGCGGTGCTAAAAGGTGGATACACATTCTGGGTTTTTCTTTTCAACCATCTGAGTTTTTAAAATTTGGCATAATTTTATATGCAGCGGCTTGGTATTCTTTCGTAAAAACCCGTGTTGAGAATTGGCGCTATGGGTTGCTTCCATTTATTGTTTTTATTGGATTAGCCACAACCTTGGTCTTAACACAACCAGACACTGGGACGTTCATTGTTTTGTCAGCTGGAGTGTTTGCGATATATTTTTCGGCCGGCGCTCCATTTAAGCATATTGTTGTGTTAGCTTTTATTGCGCTAGTTTCCGTTGTGTTGCTTGTTTCTATGCGCCCATACATCAAGGATCGCGTAATGACCTTTATAAACCCATCAAGCGACCCACTCGGCTCTTCGTATCAAATCCAACAATCCTTGGTCGCAATAGGGTCTGGTGGCCTTACAGGGCGAGGCTATGGACAAAGTGTTCAAAAATTTAACTTCCTCCCAGAACCAGTGGGGGACTCGATATTCGCTGTTTGGAGTGAAGAGTTCGGTTTTATTGGAAGTGTTTTTATTGTTTTGCTTTTTCTTATTTTTACGATGAGAGGATTACGTATAGCGAATAAATCCAACGATAATTTCGGTAAATTTTTAGCAACCGGGTTTGTTGTTATGATATCTGTTGGTTCTTTTTTAAATATTGCCGCGCTTACTGGAATTGTTCCACTAACCGGAGTACCACTGATTTTCGTGAGTCAGGGCGGAACAGCTCTTTTATTTGCTTTGGCTGAGGTTGGTATTGTTGCCAATATATCTCGTTTTTCCTCGTAAATCTCTTAATTTAACTCTATTTTTTTGCTATAATACCTTTTGTTAGGCTCTGTTTAATGTAGTTCCAGAAATATTTATATAAATGAAATTAAATATGATTATAAAACAGTTGAATGCACAGAAGGTCGCTATTAAGCTAACTGACGGAGGTTTTGTTAACCCTCCTTTTTAATTAGGATGAAAATTTTATTTACAGGGGGTGGAAGTGGTGGTCATTTTTATCCAATTATCGCAATTGCTCAAAAAATTAATGAGTTAATACAAAAAGAAAAAATTTTGGACGCAAAGTTGTATTTTATGTCTGATAGTCCATACAACAAGGCTGTTCTTTATGAAAATGAAATGATTTTCGTTTTCGCAAGTGCCGGTAAGGTTAGACGCTATTTTTCTATCCTTAATATAATTGATATTTTCAAAACAGTCGCTGGGGTTATAAAAGCATTTCTAAGTATGTACCTAATTTACCCAGATGTTGTTGTTGGTAAAGGTGGGTATGCAAGTTTTCCAGCACTTATGGCAGCGAAACTACTTAGAATTCCTGTTGTTATCCATGAATCAGATTCATACCCCGGAAGAACCAATATGTGGGCGGGAAAGTTTGCTGAGCGAATCGCAGTTTCATACGAAGAAGCTGGAAAACATTTTCCTGCAAATAAGGTCGCTTTCACCGGCCAACCAGTTAGAAAAGAAATATTAATCCCTTTGCAAAGTGGAGCTTATGAATATTTAAAACTTTCACCAGACCTCCCAACAATTTTTATACTAGGAGGATCTTCTGGTGCAAAATTAATAAACGAAACAATAATTGATATCCTACCAGAGCTTCTTCAAAAGTATCAGGTTATACATCAAGTTGGTGGAGATAAAATGAAAGAAACCCAGGCGTTAGTTTCTGTTGTTTTAGGGGAAGATAGTCCGCTTAAAGAAAGATATCGAATGTTTGGTTACCTAAATTCTCTAGCCCTCCGTATGGCTGCGGGAACATCTCCACTTATAATCTCCCGTGGTGGTTCAACAATTTTTGAAATTGCCGCTTGGGGGTTGCCATCAATAATAATTCCAATTAAAGACTCGAACGGCGATCATCAGCGTAAAAATGCCTTTAATTACGGCCGTTCTGGTGCGGGGGTTGTTATAGAAGAAATTAATTTAAGCCCACACCTACTACTCGCTGAGATTAACGGACTTATGGGAGATAAGGAGCGTAAAGAAAAAATGTCGAAAAATGCAAAAGATTTTTACAAAGCCGATGCGGCCGAAAAAATAGCGAGGGAAGTTTTAAAAATCGCTTTGCGCCACGAAGAATAAAATAACAATGAATTCACCAGTAAAACAGATTAGGGTAAGAATTGCGCCGTCTCCAACAGGCTCTTTGCATATCGGTACCGCAAGAACGGCGCTTTTTAACTACATTTTCGCGAAACAACAATCAGGTGTTTTTATTATTCGAATTGAGGATACCGACAAAGAAAGATCCAAGAAAGAATTTGAAGACAATATATTAGATGGGCTATCTTGGCTTAAGATTAAGCCAGATGAGTTTTATCGACAATCCGAAAGGACAGAAATATATAAAAAATACATAGAAAAATTAATTGCTGATGGCTCTGCTTATATTTCCAAAGAAGAAGCCGGTGAGGGAAAAAGAAGTGAGGTTATTCGTTTTAAAAATCCAAATAAAGCAGTAACGTTCAATGACATAATCCGTGGACCTATAACATTTGAAACTAAAGATCTTGGCGATTTTGTAATTGCTAAAGACCTTGATACGCCACTTTATCATTTGGCAGTAGTTGTTGATGACCACGAAATGAAAATTTCCCACGTCATTCGTGGAGAAGATCACATTTCAAATACTCCAAGACAGATAATGTTACTTGAAGCAATTGGGGCAAATATTCCAACCTATGCTCATTTGCCACTAATTTTGGCTCCTGATAAGTCGAAACTATCAAAAAGACATGGGGCAATCGCAGTAACGGAATATAGGGAAAATGGTTTTTTACCAGAGGCAATAGTTAATTTTCTGGCGATACTCGGGTGGTCTCCACAGAGCAGGGGAGAGGAGGAGAATGTTTTAAGTTTTGAGGATGTCGTTGAAAAATTTGAGTTAGAAAAAGTTAGTAAAAGTGGTGCCGTCTTTGATATTAAAAAATTAGAATGGATAAATAAGCAGTATATTAAAAAAATTCCACAAGAAGATTTAAGAGAGATTATTAGGGAAAAAATTTTAACATGGGGGTTGTCTATTTCTAACGAAGAGATGTTTGTTCGTTCAATTCCACTTATTACTGAGAAAATTTCAACACTTAATGAAGCTAGTGCGGTATGGCAAGAAGAGCTATTGTTTCTTGAAAAATCGCCTAAATATGACGTGGAAAAACTTATCTGGAAAGATGAAGGGGTGTTTAAAACAAAAGAAAATCTTTCAAAAATTTTAGAAATAATTCAGATGATTGATAGTAGTGAATTTTCCGCCGAAAGAATAAAGGAATTGATTTTCCCGTTTGCTGACTCCGTTGGAAGGGGAGGAGTTTTGTGGCCAATGAGATTTTCTTTAACAGGACAAGAGAAATCGCCAGATCCGTTTATGAGTGCTTATCTTTTGGGTAAAGATGAATCTATTTTGCGTATATCACAGGCAGTAAATCTTTTAAAATAATGTCGATTCTTTTAACAAAAACTACTACACTATTTATAACGCTTGTGTTATTTGTACTATTTTTTAATGTTGTATACGCGCAAACAGAGACAACTGAAACAGTCACCGCTCCGGCAAAATCAGCTTATCAAATAGAAATTGATAAGCGTAACGCGGAGATAGCCCAGCTAGAGAATGAAATAAAACAATATCAAGGGCAAATAGAGATAACATCTAAAGAAGCAGCTAGTTTAAAAAATTTAATAAAACAACTAGATTTAGCCCGCGCAAAACTAGGAACCGATATTAAAATTACAGAGAAAAAAATATCTGTAACAAATACGACAATTAACAGTCTCGGTAAACAAATTGAAGATAAAAATACTAAAGTATCAAATAGCTTAAACACAATTGCAAAAAATATCCGTACAGTTGCAGAAATTGAAGGGGAGTCGACTATTGAAATAATGCTTTCTAAATCAAACTTCTCTGAAGCATGGATGACTATTGACCAAACTGCGCAATTTGAAAAAGCGGTAATAGAGCATGTCGACGAATTGAGGGAAGTTAAGCAAAGCCTCCTTAAAGACAAGTTGGCAACGGAGACAGCCAAAAAGGGACTCGTGACTTTAAAAAGTAATCTTGGCGATCAAAAAACTTTAGTTGAACAAAATAAAAGTGAAAAAAATAAAGTTTTAAAAGAGACTAACAATAAAGAAACAACTTATAAAAAGTTATTAGCCGAACGTTTAGAAAAAAAAGAACAGTTAGAAACTGAAATTTTAGATTTTGAATCTAAATTAAAAGAAGAAGTTGATGTGTCAAAACTTCCTCGTGTTGGGGTGGGAATACTTAATTGGCCAGTGTCTACGATAAGAATTACTCAATATTTCGGAAAAACTACTTTTGCTACCAAAAACCCACAGGTTTATAACGGAATGGGCCACAATGGTGTTGATTTTGGTATACCAATAGGCACACCGGTTAAATCAGCAGGGAATGGCGTTGTTTATGGCTCTGGCAATACCGATACTGCGTGTTACGGAGTTTCTTATGGTAAGTGGGTTCTTGTAAAGCATGACAATGGGCTTGCAACCTTGTATGCGCACTTGTCAATGATAAAAGTTTCAACAGGAGATAGTGTACAGTCTGGAGATATTATTGGTTATAGTGGTAATACTGGATATTCAACTGGTCCACATTTGCATTTTACGGTTTACGCTGCTGATGCAGTTCATATCTCAGGACCAACAGAATATAAGAGTAGAATTTGCGGGACATATCTAAGAATGCCATTGGCTCCACGAGCAGCGTATCTTAATCCCTTGTCTTATTTGTAAAAATTCCGCATAATTTAAATTACGTTAAACTCCATGAACAAAACAAACAACCGTGGTTTTTTTAAACTGATTCTAATAATAGCAATAGGAATATTAATTTTAAGCGCCTTAAATCTAAATTTACGCGATATAGTAAACTCGCCAGCATTCAAAGATAACATTACCTATATATCAGATCTCGCTAAAAACGTTTGGGAGGATTATTTAAGAACCCCAGTCATGTTTTTTTGGAACACTACGTTCAAAAACGTGGTTATAGTGCCGTTTGCTGAAAATATGCGTCAAATGATCAGTGGGCAGGGAACATCAACATTTTTCAGTTTAGTACCGCAATTTAACATACCAATGGCAACTACCACTGGTAATTAAAAAATAATTTATTAAAATTATTTTCATAAATAAACTTAGGGGATTGTGTAGAAGATTTTTGTTTTATGAATCAATTTAAAAAGATAGTGCAGAAAGTTTAAATCCAATGTGTTAGAAGGTTTAGGGAGATTGATTGAGAAGAGACCTTCCAGCCTAGTTTTCTGAGCCTACGTGTCGAAAAGCGATTGTGCGACCCTGACATTATAACTACTAGGGTCCGCACAATCGCGCCACCTTTTACGACGTGTGCTAATGCTACACGTCGTAAAAGGTATATTGTGCGACATCTATATAATCTAGCGCAGGCACTCCCCTTAAGTATTAAGGCCTGTGTATTGGGGTTTTTAATTATTGTTAATGTTTTATATTCTTTTACGTGTAAGTTTTATTTATTTCTCCGCTTCAATATATTTGAATAATATTTATCAAAATAGATACTAGGTATACTTTCTCTAATAATCCTCACTTGGGGGCTTCCCCCTCCTTTTTTTTGAGGGTTACCTTAAATATAGTTATAAGTTTTATTTCAACAATTAATACATTTTACTTTTCTTCTTCTTTGAGATTTGAAATCTTATTTGAATCTACTACTGTAAATGTAGTTCTGCCGATAAGCGCCCCTGAAGCTGTTTCAGTTGAACATCGCCAAAGACCAGGGCGTAAGTTTAATTTTTTACTATAACCGCGATAACCACCTTCCCGCCCACCTTCTATTGGAAAACTAATTATTGATGATATCTGCCACTTAGATTCTACGTTGTCGTAATACTCCCATTTGTGATTTATATTCGTTGAGAGTTTAACGGGTGCAAAGACAGAACTAAAGCAGTACGTTGATTCGTTTAATTGTTTATTGAAAACTTTACTTGTGTCGTTAAAGAAATCAAACCATCTAGGCTCTTCGTATAAAACTCTATAACTTCCCTTATTTGTTTTCTCAACAAGATGATATATACCAATTTCTTGAAGAGATAGTGGTACTGGTGGAATAATATTTAAAAAATATAAAGCATTAAATAAAACGAAGATTGTAAGTATTGAGAAAAATATTTTCTTTATTTTACTAATAACCTCTTTGTTTGTAAGAAAAATAATTCCCAAAAAAACTCCTATTAAGACTAGACTCGCTATTCCACTAACTGCAAAAACATAATTCCCCATTTCTCCCAAAATCATTGGGATAACAAACGTAAGATAAAGTAGAGACAAGAAATACCAAACAGAAACATGAAAAGTAATTCGAGTATAGTGCTCGCGGATAAACTCATTTCCGACAACAAACGCGCCCAATATTAACAAAAAGAGAGAACTACCTTCAAATGTCCCGCTTTTTCCATAAAGAAAAAGGAAACTCCCAGCAATATTACCAAAAGCAAACTGGATTATTGCAAGCAAAACAACCGGTATCACCTCCCCTTTTTTCTTATATAGGGATAAAAGTAAGATACCAAACGCCGATAAGATTAAATAAAGAATGAGAACGAGATTGCCAAATAATTGATCAGGGTGCGCAAACGTAATGGAATCCCAGATAAAACCAAGAAGTATTGAGGTTATTCCAATATAACGCTCGTATTTTATGATGTATTTTTTAAAAATTAAAGTAGGGTTATAAATCATTTATTTTATTCCACACCTCGTTTTAAGAGCTGCGATATCATCAGGAGTTAACGTTTGATTTTTACTTACATTCAACTTATACATAATTGCGGTTTTATCTTCAACATGAGGGAGGCTTAACGCATGACCTAACTCGTGAGACAAAACCCTTAATAATTTAGCGCGACTATTAAATTCGTAGATATCAATCTCTTCTCCACCTTTCCCATCATTACGATAAACACCCTCTTCGAATTCATCACCCAAGGAATCTCCAATTTGGTTGTACTCCTGAACATCTAAATTAAGTTCATTCGCAATACTATTAATCACTACCACAAGCGACCTTATGTTGGAAACATATTCATTAACAATATTTTTAAGCACCTCTAGTTCTTTTATTTCTGCTTCAATTACCGCTCTCTCTGCTTGAAGTTTTTCATAGTCTTTTTTAGGAGCACCCCCCTTTGCGTTCCAAAAAGTAACCTGCCTATCGTACTCCTCTACCTTTTTATTAAAAACATCAAGGCGCGCATCATAATTTGCTTTTGCCTCTTTGTAGAGTGTACTTAGTTCAACGTATTTTGCGTTTAATTCATCGTAGGTGCTTCTACTTTGATCAACTGACATACCCAAACTTTTTAATTTACTCGTTGCTTCTTGTCGATAATCGTAAATAAGATTTACCTTCAGATTTCCTTGAGGATCATATTGAAAAAGATTTTTATCAATCTCTTTTTCCCAAATATTTTCTGATTCTTTAAGAACGCCCAAGAATTCTTCCTTTGACAAACCAAAACGTGAATCGAATATACCAAGTGAATACGCGATTGGTGTACCACATGGGTCATAAATTGACTGAATACTACCCACTACGAGTTGGTAGCGCTCTTTTATGGGTTCTTTGAAGGTAACAGCAAAAACTGCAATTACTAGAATATAGATACTAAATTTAAAAACTTTTTTCATTTCATTAAACGTGGAAAAACCAAAACTATTCGTACCTCAAAGCTTCAATTGGGCTTTTGGCCGCCGCTTTTTTTGCAGGATAGATACCGAAGATTAACCCAACTGTTGCAGAGACAGCTATACCCAAAAATGCCGCCGACCACGGGAAAGTAAAGCTCCAAGCCATTCCATAAAAAGTACTAATGATAAAAGCTATCAAAAACGAAAGCAAGGAACCGAGCGCTATGCCGATTAAACCTCCGATACCGGTCAATATCGTCGCTTCAAGTAAAAATTGAGTAAGAATATTCTTTTTTGTCGCACCAAGTGCCTTACGTAAACCAATTTCTCTTGTCCTTTCAGTAACAGAAACGAGCATAATATTCATAATTCCAATACCACCAACAACAAGCGAAATCGCTGCCACTAACGCCAAAAAAAGTGTTAGGGTGTTTAGTATCGTTCCTACTGTTTCTAATGCATCGGCTTGTGTTTCAATTCCAAAATCATCTTTGCTTGGGTCTGTAATATTATGTGCGTCACGTAATGTTGTCTTTATATCTTCTACGGTTTTGTCTATATTAGCTTCATTATCTGCCCGAACAACTATTCTATTAAAATGTTTTATTCCGAAAATATAGCTTTGAGCTGTGGTATATGGCAACATCGCAATTTCATCAAAATTAAATAATGACGAACCACCCTTTTCTGGAAGTAATCCAATTACTAAAAAATTTCTACCTTTAATTTTTATGCGTTCTCCCAAGAGACTTTGATTTGGAGAAAGTTCTTTTGCCGCCTTTGCTCCCAAAATAACAACGTCAGCATACCCCCGCACATCGTCTTCATTTAAATTTCTTCCCTCCGAAGGAAAAGCATCATAAATTTCAGCCATCATTTCCGTTCCCCCAAAAATATTTAGAGCATATGTTTCCCCTTCATATGAAGCTGTCTCGTTACCAAAAACAATCGGCATAATTCCATCTTGGTGTGGCAGATTTTCTTTTCGAGAAAGAAGATCTAAGTCTCTTTGCTTCAAAGAAGCACTTAATGTTGCAATAACATCAGTCGGACCCTTTGGTGTTCTCCCAGGAACTATACCAATCGTCTTGGCCCCAATCCCCTGTATTTGACCCAAAATAAGGTTTTCAGCCCCCTGCCCTAGCGAAACAACCATTATTATCGCGGTAACTCCAATAACGATTCCGAGTATAGTAAGGCTCGATCTTGTTTTATTAGTCTTAAGTCCCCCCGAAGCAATTTTTATACTATGTTTTAAGCTCATTTTATTTTAAGAAGGCTTTCCCTGTGCGTCGCTCTTTGACCTTTTCGTCACTTTCTATTACACCGTCACGAAGTCTAATTATCCTTTCTGCATATTCAGCGGTATATGTTTCGTGGGTAATAAGAATAATTGTATGCCCTCTATCACGATTTAATTTCTGAATTATATCCATAACTAGTTCTCCCGATTTTGAATCGAGATTACCGGTTGGTTCATCTGCAAAAATAACCTGAGGCTTATTAACCAGAGCTCGGGCAATAGCGACTCGCTGTTTTTCCCCGCCAGATAATTGAGATGGTTCAAAATCTAGCCTGTGTGCTAAACCAACTGATTCAATAGCTTCTTTTGCCATTTCGTCCCAAAGTTCTTCTTTAACTCCTGAATAAGTAAGCGGTAATTTTACATTCTCTAAAACAGTAGTTCGTGGTAAAAGATTAAAAGACTGGAAAATAAATCCTAGTTTTTTATTTCTAACATGAGCCACCTCTTCTTCGTTGTAGTCCTCAAGATTTTTACCATCGAAAATATATTCTCCCCCAGTAGGTTTATCCAAAAACCCAAGAATATGAAGTAGTGTTGATTTACCAGAACCTGAAGGACCCATTATCGCAACAAACTGCCCTTCGGGTATTTCGAAAGAAACCTTTTTTAAAACATTCGTCGCGACCTGTTCATCGTGATATGTTTTCTCTAAATTTTTAACTGCCATTAATGCCATCCTGTTTAAAGTATTTAATTTTATTTATAAATTACTACTTTGTTTTGACCCTATCCCCTTCTTTCAACCCCGAGAGCACTTCAACGTCACCATTAGAACCTCTGATTCCAGTCGTAATAACAACTTCACTGGTATTTTCTCCATCAAAAATAGTAACGGTCTTTATTTTATCTTTTGTGGTAATTGTACGCCCCGGAACAAACAAAACGTTGTCTTTTCTTTCTCCTTCTACGTCCGTATTAGCAGTCATACCAGATTTAATACGAGAATCATTCTTGTCAAAATTAAATGTTGTCTTATATGTTGCAACCCCGTCGACTATTGTTTCAGCTGGATCTATTTTTGAAACTGTTGCTGTGAAAATAACGTCACTTCCGTAAGCATCCAAAGTAATTTCTGCTTTATTGCCAGTTTTTATCTTTGCAATATCAGACTCTGGCACATTCGCTTCAACTTCATATTGTGCATCTGAAATAACAGACATTAAGACAGCTGAAGGAGAAGCTATTTCTCCAACTTTAGAATCCTGTTTAACCACCACACCTCCTATTGGAGAATAAACCACAGATTTAGCCAATTGAGATTCTAGGTTTGCTACATTTGCTTTGGCCGCATCAAGAGCCGCTTCTTGTGCCAAAATTTTCTCAGGAACACTGCCCGCTTGTTTTAGGGCGAGTTTTGATTTATTACTAATCAAAGTTTCAGAGGCAGAAGTTAATGTGGAAAGCGCAGAAGTTACGTTTGTTCTACCCGTTGCTATTGCTGATTTATAACCATCAATAGTTGTTTGGGTTAAAGTTGAACTGACGGAAAGTCCATTTACCGCAAATGCAATTTTATCAAGGTAACTTTGTACTGATCTTAGATTTGTTTTTGCTTCATTAGCATACGAAACAACATCCTGTGATGCTGAAATTTTAGAAACTGAAGAATTCCAAGCAACTAGCATTCCTTCCATGGCCAATCTTCCCGCCTCAATGTCATTTTTTAATTGGTTATCAGAAAGAACAAAGTTTATCTGTGGATTTGAGCTCTTTGGATTGCTCATAAACTGATCAACTTTATTTCGAATAGCATCGTCAGTGTATACATAACTACTCTTAATGTCGTTAATAACATCACTAGTTGCGCTATCAACATCAACCTGCGAGACGTAAATATCTTCTGCTCGAGTCCCACTCTTAAGTTCATCTAATTTTGCTTGTTCTGCTTTTACTGTTGCCATTGCTCCATCAAGCTGAGCCGAGATGTCGGCGGTACTAATTGCCGCAAGTGCTTCTCCTTGGTAAACGTGCTCTCCAACACCGTGGTATACAGCAATAATCTTCCCAATTTTTTCAAAAGATAAATCAACAGTTTGGGCTGGTTTAACTTTTCCTGTAACAGAAACAACCTGCGAGACTGTTCCGCGGGCAACCGTCACATAATTCATCTCTGGGGTTTTTGTAAAATTTCTATAAAGATAAAAACCGGCAATTATGACAACTACAGCCAAAAAACCCGAGAGCCACGGTTTTTTAATACAAAAAGTTTTGATTATTTCTAGGTATCGCAATAAAAAGGACATAAAAAAATTAGATTAAAAATCTAGCCGAATAATACCGACATTATAACATATTTTAGTTTCTTTTCTCCTCCCCACCAAGGCAAAAATTCTCTTTTGTGCGTTTTAGGACAGACAAACACTCGTCCCGTTAGAAGCCGTAATGCTATAATCAACAAAAAGATGCCTACGGTAAAAATTAATAAAACAAAATACAGAAGCGCTAATACTTCTTTCTAATGGGATGCGTACTTCATACTCAGCACTAGACACATTTAAAGTCTGCCCTCTGAAATATAAATATCAGGTTATTGAAAGGCGCCCAGCCCCAAAAAGAATAGAAGCGATTTTCGGTACCCTAATTCATAGCGCCTTGAAATATATGTTTGAACGCAATCCCCTTTATCCAACACTGGACGAAGTAATTAATTTTTTTACTGTAAAATTTAACGAAAAAGCAGAAGGTGTTTTATTTAACGACCCAAAAACAAAAGAAGCTGAAGAAAAAATGTATTTCGAAGAGGGTGTTCGAATGTTACGTAATTTTTACAAAAAGAATCAACCTTGGAATTTTAACGCCCTAGAACTTGAGACGAGATTCTCTTTAGACCTCGTTGATGAAAAAACGAATCGTACCCACACGCTTTCTGGAATAATTGATCGTATCGACAAAAATGAAGAAGACGAATCATACGAAATAATTGATTACAAAACTGCAAAAAAAATGCCGGCAGAATCAACACTCGAAGAAAACTTGCAATTAAACTTGTACCATTTAGCCTTAACAAAACGCTGGCCCTCAATAACTTCTGGAAAAATTAAACTATCTTTATATTTTCTAAAACATAACGAAAAAATATCACTTACCCCAAACGAAGAGGTAATAAAAAAAGCGCGCGAAGCATTACTCTCTACAATCCGTGAGGTTGAGGAAAAAACCGAGAAAGATAGCTTTGAGCCTATGCCAGGACCATTGTGTGATTATTGTGGATTTCGCCCAATTTGCCCTATGTGGTCGCATGAATATAAGGTAGAAAAAAATGAACCCAATGAAAAAGAGGTTACTTCCGCAATTGATGAATTTTTTGCGCTAAAAGAAAATGAGGATAAAAACAAAGATCGTTTAGGAGAGCTGCGGGAAGTAATCATCAACTATATGGATAAAGAAAAAGTTGAACGAGTTTTCGGGGGCCCTGGTTTTATTACTCGAACAAACCAAGAGCGTGTGTCTTATGATTTAGAAAAAATCCGACCACAATTAGAAGCGCACGGGCATTGGCAAAAACTACTAACCCCCGATGCAAAAAAACTTGAAGAAATTGTAAACGAACTTACCGAAGAAGAAATATCTGCAATGAAAGAAGCTAAAATTACAAAAAAATTCGCAACACTAAAATCAACCAAGAAAAAAGGAGAGTTAGAAGAAGAGTAAGTTGAAATAAGATTTCTTAAGGTGTAAGCCCTGGGCAATTGGCGGCCGGCGTATAACCAGCATTTTTTGCTTCTTCTTCAGAAGAGAATGTAATTTTATTTTGAGGACTAATCGTCTTTGCTCCAGAACACCATTCTAGAAAATATTTCTTACCGTTTCTGGAAGCAACAAAACGTTTCTCCCCCGCTGTGATGTTATTAAAATTAGAAATTTCCCCGATCTCGCCATTCCCCGTTATTGTCACAGGAGTTTTAGTTTCTTCTATTTTTGAAAGCCTTCCCAACCCAAAAGAAGCAAAAGCCACCAGAATTATTGTAAGAATAGTGAAAATATCCTTATTTTGTAATATTTTAACTAAAGGATGAAAAACTATCCTCACCCTGTTGATTTTTTCCCTAATATGTTCTAGAATCTCCTGCATTGTTGGTATTATAGTGCATTTTGCAATTTAACTAAAAACTAACAGCTAAAAACTAATAAGCTAATTTTATGGCAACACGAAAAGCTGGAGGTACAGCTAAAAACCTTAGAGATTCCAATGCAAAGTACTTAGGTACTAAGCTTCATGACGGCGAAACCGCAAAGTCCGGTTCTATTATCGTGCGTCAGCGTGGGACAAAAATCATGTCAGGAAAGAACACTGGTCTTGGTACAGATCACACTATTTTTGCCCTAAAAGCTGGAAAGGTGAAATTTACTACAGCAAGAAAAGTTGGTTTCAATGGCAAAACAACAGTAAAGAAGGTTGTAAACATTATCTAATAGATCTTAAATAGAGTTAATAAAAAAAGAGCGGTTTGTTACCGCTCTTTTTTTATTACTATTTTCAGAACAGCACTAAATACCTTCTACCTTCAATGTAATTTTTGCTTTTTTGTCCTTAACCACGATGTTAATAGAAAATTCACCAAGCTCTCTTATTGGTTCTTCAAGCATAATCATCTCTGGTTTAACAGAAAGTCTGCTTGCTTCTGCAAGGGCTTTAGAAATCTCCTCTTTGTGAATACCAGCAAATAAATGACCTTGTTCGTTTGCTTTTTCTTTCATGGTCAAGGTGACTCCATTAATGTCATGGAAATTCTTCTCTAAAAGGTCATCCTGGATTTCTTTCTCAGCCACAAGAGATTTCTTTGTTAACTCAAGGCGAGCTAAAGCTTTATCTGTTGCAACTTCAACCAACTTTCTAGGAAAAAGGAAATTCTTAACAAATCCGTCAGAAACCTCCTTTACCTCGTATTTTTTCCCTTGTCTTGGCACGTCGTGTAAAAATATGACTTTCATGTGTTTTGATTTAGTTAGAGCGCTAGTCTAGCTTTTTTTCAGAAGAATTTCAACTGCCTTCTCTAGTTGCACATCCCTACCGTCTTTTAAGTCTTTTTCAGATGATGTTGCCACGTAGGTAGGAGTAATACCTTCTTCGGAAATAGACTTACCGTTTGGAGTAAGCCATCTTGCAATAGTTATCTTCAAAGAAGTGTCATTTGTTATATTAACTAATTCTTGGACTGACCCTTTACCAAAACTACGCTCTCCAACAACGGTAGCTTTACCGTGTTCCGAAAGTGCCCCCGTCAAAATCTCTGAGGCTGAAGCTGAGCCACGGTTTATCAAAATAACCATTTTTAATTTATCGCTAAAAATATCGTAGCCCTTACTTCGGTAAACTTCTTCTTTTTGTTTTTTACCAAAATCTTCACGCACAATAACCTTTCCGGTCGGCAAAAACCAACTAGCCATATCAACAGACGCTTCAAGATATCCCCCAGGATTACCTCTTAGATCTAAAATCAACTTGTCGCTACCAGAAATTACAAACTCGCGTAATGCTTTAGTAAAAAGACTTGGTGAATTCTCTGAAAAACTATAAAGACTAATAATAAAGATTCCGTCACTCCTTAATTTAGTATCGATTGTGGGAATGTTTATTGTATCTCTTACAACAGAAATTTCTATTGGTTTAACATCGCCGTTACGAACAATCAACAACTTAACAGAAGTCCCCTTTTCTCCGCGAATAAGTTTAACGGCAGCATCAACCGCCATGTCTGTGGTTGTTTTGTCGTCTATTTTGAAAATTTTATCTCCCGCCTTAATACCAGCACGTTCAGCTGGGGAATCTTTCAGTGGCGAAACAACCGTTAAAACTTCGTCGCGTAGTCCTATTTCCATCCCAACGCCACCAAACTCCCCTTTTATATCTTCAGCAAACGCTTTAGCTTCAACTGGCGGGAAAAATACCGTGTATGGATCACCAAAAGATTTTGTGAGCCCCGCGATTGCTCCATAAACTTTCTCCTGGTCGGTTGGCATCTCTTTTTTAGAAACAAATTTTTCGTCTAAAACAGACCATGCTTTCCAAAAAGCCCCAAAGTCTGTTTCGACACCAGCGGGTAATTCTTTATTTAAGAGAGAAATTTCCTTACTCTCTAAAACTGATTGTTTACCAAAATAAAAACCAGAGCTAAAAATAACGGCGAACACTACGCCAAACAAAACGGCGTAAAAAGATTTTCGATAGTGTAAGAACATTTGTGGATTATCTCACATGAAGAGATGTCGGGTCAATTAGAAATTGACTTTTATTATCTATATGTGAGGATATGTAGGTCGGTAAAGTTTTGCCGATAGTACACAACAACACGTCAACAGCAAAAAGGAGAACACGCCATGAAAAAACTGAAACCCGGCATCATCACCGCCAAGGTCGCTGACGAAGACGAAGACCATCCGATTGGTGTCCTGGCCATCGGCGCCGGATGTGACGACTGATTCGCGAGTCGCGCACCCCCCCCACCAATCTAACGAAAGGTGGGGGTAACTTTTTCCCAAATTTTAAACTATTGGTTTTTCCTAAAAAAACCAATAGTTTTTGTCTTAAGAGACTAGTGAGCGTGGCGACGCGAGCTCGAGGAAATTTTCAGCAGAAAATTATCCGTGCTCTTAAGACGAAAAGTGAAAAAATATAAATAAAGCCCTTGGATTAAGTTTGTAAGTCGTTATATAATATCTAGAACATGCAAAACGTATACAAGCATAAAAATGTAACTTGGATTGATTTAGAGTCGCCAACAAAAGAGGAGATAAGAAACGTAATTAACGATTACAGGGTACACCCACTAATTGCCGAGGAATTACTTGTCCCGACACTTAGACCTAAAGTTGATTTATATAACGACTGTATCTATCTTATCCTTCACTTCCCTTGCGTTACTCACTCACACTCGAAAAGCCACTCAAATGAAATAGATTTTGTTATTGGTAAAGATTATATTATTACCGCCCACTATGAATCACTTGATCCAATTCATCAATTTTCAAAAATTTTTGAAGTAAATTCAATTTTAGATAAAAGTGACATGGGTGAACACGGTGGCTACATGTTGTTTTACCTACTCCGCGAACTTTACAAAAACTCGATGGAACAACTCTTCGACATAGACAAGAATTTAAAAAATATTGAGGACCGAATTTTCCGCGGTGAAGAACATGCAATGGTTCGAACGATTTCCCACATAAACAGAAAACTTCTCACTTTTAAACAAGCGATTCAATACCACAAGGGGGTACTCGAGTCATTTGAAACTGCTGGACGCCATTTCTTTGGAGAAGATTTTAATTACCATTTAAGGTCGATGCTTTCGGAATATCACAAAGTTGCGAGTACCCTTGAGGGGCATCGCGATACAGTGAGCGAACTTCGTGACACAAACGATTCCCTTCTTTCCAGTAAAACAAACGCTGTAATGAAAACACTAACTGTCATGGCTTTTATTATTTTGCCTATGACTTTTATCGGGCAGGTTTTTGGTGTGAGTATTAAAGAAATACCTCTTCAAGATTCTCCTAATGGATTTTGGGTTATTATCTCAATAATGGCCTTTGTTGGAATTTCAGGTTTTGCTATTTTTAAATACAAAAAATGGCTATAAGAATCTATAACACGTTAACGAGAGATAAAACCTTTTTTGAGCCCATCAACCCGGGGGAGGTTTCAATGTACCACTGTGGTCCAACGGTATATGACTATGCACACATCGGAAATATGCGGGCATATGTTTTTGCTGATATTTTAAGGAGGACCTTTGCGTGGAATGGATTTAAAGTAAAACAAATCATAAATATTACCGACGTTGGACACCCGTCTTCAGACGAAGACGATGGTGAAGACAAAATTGAAACTGCTTCAACAAGAGAGCACAAAACAGCAGAGGAAGTCGCAAAATTTTATACCGACGTTTTCTTTGGCGATTTAAAAAAATTAAACATAATAACGGAGAATACAATTTTTCCAAGGGCTTCAGAACATATTCCAGAACAAATAGAGCTCGTGCGCATTCTTGAAGAAAAAGGTTTTGCTTACAAAACAAGTAAGGGAATGTATTTTGATACCGCAAAATTCCCAAATTACGGGAAATTAGCGCTTCTTGATATAAAAAATTTACGCGAAGGAGCAAGAGTTGAAATTAATCCAGAAAAAAGAAACCCAACGGATTTTTCTCTTTGGAAATTATCCCCCGTCCCAGGAGTTCGCCAGCAAGAATGGGAATCACCTTGGGGTATTGGTTTCCCTGGTTGGCACATTGAATGTTCCGCGATGTCGATGAAATATCTCGGGAATCATTTTGATATACATACTGGCGGGGTTGATCATATTTCAGTGCACCACACAAACGAAATTGCGCAATCTGAAGCCGCAACCGGCGAACCGCTCGCTAACTACTGGGTTCACTCAGCATTCTTAACTGTCGATGGACAGAAGATGGCGAAATCTTTAGGAAACTTTACGACCGTTAGTGATATTGAAAACAGTGAAATCTCTCCGCTCGCCTTTCGTTATTTCCTCTTGGGGGCAAGTTATCGCATGCCACTAAACTTTACATGGTCAGCACTTTCCGGCTCAGAAAAAACTCTTCAAGGAATTTATCGTGAAGCATCTCTCCTTAAAGAAGGTGGTGTGGCAGACGAAGAATATCGTTCAAAATTTCGTGATGTTATAAACAACGACTTCAACACTCCTCAAGCCCTCGCCCTTGTTTTTGATCTTCTTCGTTCCCCTCTTTCTTCTGAAACAAAGCTCGCGACATTGTTTGATTTTGATAAAGTGCTCGGTATTGATATAGAAAAAGGGCGAAGCGCTTTCATGGCTAAAGACGCAAAAGAAGAAGATATTCCAATCCCTGTCAAAAACTTAGTAGATGAGCGTGAAATAGCAAGAACAAAACAAGACTTCGAAAGAGCCGACTTAATACGCGCAGAAATCGCTAAAATGGGCTATTTGGTGGACGATTCCCCAGAAGGACCGAAGGTGACCAAACGCTAATTTTTCTCAAATTTAAGGGATTTTCTTGTCCCATCTTACACACAGCTTAACCCCAAGCTCGATTTGCTGGTGCATTACGACAATATGTTAAGATAAGACAACTATGGCACAATCAAAAGGAAGTTCAGTTCGTGTTCCACCGCAAAATATTGATTCTGAAAAGGCTCTTCTTGGGGCACTTATGGTGCGCGCGGATGCAATCAATGAAATCGTTGACTCAATTGAACCAGATTCTTTTTATGCAGAAAAGCATCGCATAATCTATAACGCAATTCGTGAACTCTTTGCTAAAAACGAACCAATAGATGTCATCACTGTTTCATCCCGCCTAAATGATAAAAACGACCTTGAACGCATCGGTGGTCGCGCGTATCTTGTTGAATTAATCAACACCGTTCCTTCAACATCAAACGTGCTCCATTATGCAAATCTCGTAGATAAGACGAGTATCTTGCGAAGGCTTATTGACGCCGCCGACCACATCTCTGATTTGGGTTTTACGGAATCAAAAGAGTTAGATCAAGTTTTAGACGAAGCCGAAAAAAAAATATTCGGTATTACAAATTCTCCAAAAGTTCACAAATTCGTAAATCTAAAAGATACATTAACCGAAGCATGGGAAAGACTCGATCATCTACATAAATCGGGCGATGAAATTCGTGGTGTTCCAACCGGATTTCCTGACCTTGATTTAAAGACTGCTGGTTTCCAAAAATCAGATTTAATTATTCTCGCTGCTCGCCCATCAATGGGTAAAACCGCTCTTGCTCTTGATATCGCGCGAATGGCTGCAACTAAACACAATGTTCCGATTGGAATCTTTTCTCTTGAAATGAGCGCGCACCAATTAACCGACCGTATGCTTGCCGCAGAGTCGCGCGTTGATTCTTGGAAATTACGTACTGGTAAAATTACTGCTGACGAAGATTTTTCAAGACTACGTGATGCAATGAGCGTTCTGTCCAAAGCCCCGATTTATATCGACGACCAAGCCGGTAACTCGATTCTTAAAATGCGTTCTGTTGCGCGAAGACTAAAAAGCGAACACGGTCTCGGCATGATTATTGTTGATTACCTCCAGCTCATGACCACATCAAAGAATTACGACTCTATGGTGAATCAAGTGACAGAAATTTCCCGTTCCCTAAAGAGCCTTGCTCGCGAGCTTGATATCCCAGTTTTGGCCCTCTCACAGCTATCTCGTGCCGTGGAATCACGCGGTGGACGCCCTCGACTATCCGACCTACGTGATTCAGGTTCTATTGAACAAGACGCGGATTTGGTCATGTTTATTCATCGTGAAGATAAGTATAAAGACGATTCTGAACGACCAAACATCGCCGAAATTCTTATTGAAAAGCATAGAAATGGACCAACGGGTAAAATTGAATTGTATTTCGACGACAAAAAAACTACCTTCCTTCCGGTTGATAAAGGAGACTATGCAACACTTGATAAAGATAATGATTTTTAAATATCTATGGACTCGCGAGATAAATTAGAACGCCTTTTCGCAATGTTTCCAGGAATCGGGCCACGCCAAGCTAAACGCTTTGTTTATTTTTTATTAACCAGAAATTCAGGTTTTACTTCCGAGCTTGCCCTCGCCCTCTCAGACCTTAAGAAAAATATTTCTCAATGTAATTCTTGTTATCGATTTTTTCCAAACGATGGTAATACCGCCTGCCAAGTTTGCCGAAGCGTAAACACTGACCAGAAAACAATTCTTATTGTCGAGAAAGATGTTGATTTTGAAAATGTTCACAAAAGCGGATTTTATAATGGTCGCTTTTTTGTTCTTGGCGGATTATTGCCAATACTTGAAGAAGAGCCGGCAAAAAAAATACGCGCTCGTGAATTAGTCGCCGAAGTTCTCCGCCAAGCAGAAACTGGAAATCTAAAAGAAATAATTATTGCGCTTTCTTTAAACGGAGAAGGTGAAAATACTTACCAATATATTAAGGGAATTCTCCAGCCATTAACTCA
The DNA here is from genome assembly GCA_007375595.1 of Parcubacteria group bacterium LiPW_30. Classification (GTDB taxonomy): domain Bacteria; phylum Patescibacteriota; class Minisyncoccia; order Phycocordibacterales; family VMEP01; genus VMEP01. The sequence goes on from VMEP01000001.1 coordinate 564,601, forward strand.
AAAATACTCTATTAATTTAAGTACTCTCGGTCGTGGCCTCTCAACTGGTTCCGAAATTGAATATTCCGACGGCGAAACCCTCAAATACGCAATTGAAAACAGAAAATAAATAAATACTTGGCGGTGAAACCGTCAAGTAAAATTTTTCTCCATATTTGGAGGTGAAACCTCCAAATACTGGATTTCAGTAAAAAATCCGCAGTAAGCGGATTTTTTCATTTTAATTACTTTATCTTTTCAATAGTAACCTTGAAGTATGGTTGTCTGTGTCCTCTAATCTTTAGGTATCGGCTCTTTGCCTTATATTTCATTACCTCAACCTTCTTTGCTTTACCAATCTTAGTCAAAGCCCCTGTAACTTTTGCCCCGTCGATATAAGGAGTCCCAATAGTGGTGTTCTTTCCATCATCAACCAGTAAAACCTTGTCGAAAACGACAGCATCGCCTTCCTTGTGTTCCCCGAGAATCTTCTCAATAGTAACAACATCGCCAACTGCAACGCGATATTGCTTTCCACCGGTCTTTATAACGGCAAATTCTGTTGATTCTGCCTTCTTTGCTGGGGTTTTTTTGCTAACTACCATAGACACACTATTTTACATAAAGGGCGCCGAAACGCAAGCTAGAAACAAAATCTAACCCCCGTTGACGTCACCACTAAAGCATGCTTAAATATTTCTCAGGCAGAGGAGGAATTATTTCCTACTCAAAATATTCAACAGTACACCAAACAACAACAAGGAGGACAAAATGGAAAAACCAGCCTGGAAAGCGTGGGATGAATTTCTGATTGAGGCGTGGGAGGCAGATATGCACATGTTTGTCGCCGTGTTTAGATTCTTGGAGCCTTATGGTTTTCAATACGACCAAATAATCAACGGTGGTTTCATCTCCATCTTCTCGGGAATTGGAGTTAATGGGAGATCTCCCAAAAACTTCTGCCATTTAGGTTTTCCAGTAAGAGCATTTTTCTACCATTTCTTCCCGGAGACAAACGAATTACTTTGGGAAGGAAAGAAGGATCAGGCCCTGAGGAAAATGCGCTCCCACAAAATTAGCGCCGAGACCAGGTTGCGAGACGACCGTGAGTTCGCAAGCCTGAAACGCGACAACAGGAGAAAAACATCGCAAGTCCTTCCATTAATCCAAGGGACAAACGCCATCGGCGTCCGGCAAGCGAGAAGATCTCTTTCCGACTGGGGCACCACAAAACCTCCGGGTCGTATGAGAAACAGGCGTATATAGTTCCAGTTACCAAAAACCCCGCTACTCTGGCGGGGTTTATTTTCTATAAAAACAAAAAAATAAACCTTCTCCTGTTTTTGACAGGATAATTTTTACGTGCTATTTTTGGTTGATATCAGCTCCTTCGGAAGCAGAGAACCGAAGGCCTTCACCTCCCAATGCTGGTACACTTTGCCCCCGCCCTCCTCCCCTTTGGGCGCGGGGCTTTTTTTATTATTCTGCCTACTCGTCGTCCTTTTCTGGTCCCTCAAGTAAAGAAACTTCAAACCCTGGGCTCGTGCCGGCAATTCTTAAAACATCCTTATCAACTTTCTTCAACTCCTTACTTGAAGTATTGTAGTGATTTACCGCAGTCTGAAGCGTATTCCCCAAACTTCCATGAGATTTTTCATATGCTTTTAAATGCTTCCCAAGTTCCTCTACACGCTTAACAATATCTTTTGCTGTTTCTTCAATCTGCATCGCCTTAAGACCCTGAAGAACTGTTTGTAGATATGCGAGGAATGATGTCGGCGAAACAATAATAACGCGATACTTACCCGCCGCGCGTTGTATCAAATTCTCTTCATTTTCTTTAATCGAACCAACCTTGTTCACAAGCAAATCATAATAAATCGCTTCATGTGGGATAAACATAAAAGCAAAGTCCATCGTGCCTTCGTTCGGACGAATATATTTTGCTGTTTCCGTAATACGTAATTTTAAATCATTTTCAAAAACCTTAGCGAGACGTTCGCGTTCTGCCGGATTTCTTTCCTCAACAATACGGTTGTAGTTCTCAAGTGAAAATTTAGAATCAACAGGAATTATTTTATCTTTCACAAAAACCGCCGCATCAACAATCTCCCCATCAGAAAAAGCGTACTGCATTTGATAACTCCCTGGTGGCATGACGTTCTTAAGTAGTGTCTCAAGATAATATTCACCCAAAATTCCACGTTGTTTTGGATTCTTTAAAATGTCCTGCAAAGATTGAAGTTGATCAGTAACAGAAATAACCTGCTTATTTGTCTCATCAAGACGGGTCAGCTTCTCTGTAATATCACGAATTAAACTTTGTGATTCGCCAAATTGATGCCGAACGGCAGCCTGCATTTCTTTATTCGACTCCCCTAGTTTGTCATCCATTGTTCTTGCAAGAGTCGCAAGTTGATTCTGAATTAAAAGAAGACTATCTGTTTCAACGGAAGGTTTTTGAGACTGACCACGTAAAATAATCCAAACAATAAAAGCCCCGACAACAATTCCAATTACTAAAAATATAATAGTGCCTAATTCCATCCCGTTGATTGTAACAAATTATTTAGACAAAAGAAAAAACCCGCCGAAGCGGGTTCTCTGCACAGGTTTGGTGAAGTCGTTGCTATCAGATTCCCACGAGAACCTCGGCTTGCAACGGCAGGCATTCCGGGTGGAACATGGCAACGGCTCTAGAAGTAGGCCACTATGCACGTACGGGCTACGCGCTCGTCCGTGTAAACTTCCAGACTGTGCCAACAAGATACGTAATTGAAACCGTTCCAGCCGATGGGCCCCATTATCGCGCCCAAAACCCTGCTCGGCAACGAAGCGTCGCTTTTCTTGGTCGAGATGTAGGCTTCGGTGTGCATCATTGCCACTTCCACGACCGCAGGAGCCAGTATCTTCGCCACCAACGCGTAAAAGTACGCGAGAAAAAGCAATGCAAAAATGAATGCCTTTTTCCCGTTCACTGACTTTTCCAAACGTAATTTCGGATACCTCATGGAACTCTCCCTTGTTGATGGGGTTGGTTTAGCGGACGATGGTTGCAGCAAAAACCGCAGTCATCATCAACACCCAGACGACCATTATGATGCGCATACGCCAATCACCGTTGTGAACAACCGCCAGCGAAGCGCTCATGTTGACCAAAATCATCAACGGCCAGGTTAATGTCCGCAGTGAATCAATGTTTTCGGCCGTCCACGCCATGTGCAAGGTCGGAATGAATGTCAACGGGCCCACGAGAACGAAACCCAAAAACACTTTCCCGATTTTTGTTTGCACAAACGGTAAGGTTGCCCTTGCGACTTTCTCGTTGATTGCATCCACCTTTCCCGGAATTGCCTTCACTATCTTTGGAACGTACATGCCATCCTCCCTTTGAGAATTGTTAAACTACCAGAAACATTACAACTTAATATCAAAAAGTCAATAGTTAAAAATTACCACAATGACGCTGTCCCCACGCTTTTTTTCTTCGGCATAACTTCTGTCACCGCCTCACGATATAAGCAGTAGTCACAGCTCTCACTTTCTTTTGGTGGCTCATCCAGCAATAAACATTTTTTAGCCCCAATAAGCGCTTCTTCTATCCAATCATCTGAACCTTTATATGGAATAACCTTCACATCAAACTCAAGCTTGGCATCAAAAGCCTCCTTATCTGAAATACCATTGCAGTAAACGAAGTATCCCGTATTTGAGACGATATGGTCGTTCTGACGAAGAAGCCATTGATACACTTCCATTTGACGCTTATATCCATCTTGCCACTCTGCATCTAAAGACACTTCCCCTTCTTTACTTGTCGCCTTATAATCAACAACCATAATTTCGCCAGATGGCGCTTCCCAAATATCATCCACCGCGCCAGTCACGATGAAGTTTGTTTTCTTATGTAAAAAACGCACCCCAACAAAATTGTTTCGCCAATCTTCAAGATTGTCATGCTTAAACGGCACAGCATCGATTTTATACTTCGCCATCAAAGGATGAGCCGAAGCCTTCGCTCGATAAATATCAAATTCTTTTTTGAGAAGTTTGTCGACAGCTGAGTTAAGAGAAAAAGGAAACCCTGGTGGCCTCCCTACACCCAATCTTCGATCCAAATAAAAACATCTAGGGCATTCCAAGAACAAATCTATCTTTGAACGGGAAAGGGCAAATGGTTCTGTGCTCTCTGGGCTAAATTTATTTTTTGTTCGGCGGGGATTGTAATACTGTGACATTTTTGTGGTTTTATAATTTCCACTATTGTATACTTAATTTCACATATATAAAAATGACACTTTACGAACAACTCAAAGAAGAACTAAAGACCGCCATGAAGGCGCACGACGAAACCGCGCTAAACACCGTTCGTGGAATACTTTCCGCCTGCACAAACGAGCTCGTCGCAACAAAACGCTCACCTCAAGAAATCTTGTGTGATGAAGATATTATTACTGTTATAAAGCGCGCCGTTAAACAAAGAAAAGATTCAGTTGAACAATACATGAAAGGAAACCGTTCTGATCTTGCACAAGTTGAAATGGCAGAGATTTCCCTTCTTGAAAAATACCTCCCGCCTACAATGGGTCGTGATGATATAGCTCGTGTTGTTAAATCAAAAATTGAAGACCTTGGCGGAATTGTTGATAAATCTAAAAAAGGGATGCTTATGGGTATAGTCATGAATGAACTAAAAGGTGTAGCAGATGGCAACGATGTTAAAGACGTTATAGATGAACTTTTGGTTTAAACTTTAGTTTTTTCAGCATTTTCCCTGGTACCCGTGTATATCCTTAAATACATACATTGCGCGATGTTGTGTTTTTCTTTCTTTAGACACTAAGTTTTTATCTTTAAAAACATTGCGCAGACCGACGCTCAATTGCGATAAGTGAAGTAATTGAGAGACGGAGGCTGTCGAGCCGAGTCGGGTGAGAAAGCGAAGAATGAAGCTTTCGCAAGGTCGGACTGAGCGAAGGCGAAGGAGACGGGGTCGCGAGTTTTGCTAGCAAGCAAAAACCTGTGACCACGCAAATTTCTAGCAAGAAATTATGCGTGGCGCGAGCATAGTAAAAACTTAGCAAAGTTTTATGCGTGTTTTTAAAGGTAAAAACAAAAAAAGATACATTGACAAATCTCTGTTTTCTGTTATACTCCAAAAAGATCAACTAGTGGAGATTTGTCATGGCTACCACCGATTTCCAAAAAGAAATTGCTGGAAAAGTTTTTGATCAAATGGCGAAAGAGCATCTGACTTCCTTCGACGAAAAGAGGTACAGTCAAATCCTCTATCCCCTCCTCACTGCGAACGGTGCGGTATCAGAAAGTCGCCCGTATCACTGGAGAGCAATCAAACCACTGGTGGAAAAGAAATTCAAAAACCACCAGAGCCTTGTGAAGCAACACAAACTTCGATTCGCCGAATCTTGGGCGAAGTAAAGAGACTCATGATGTGCGTAATTGTGCAAACAGCGCCCAAATTATCAGGGCGCTTATTTTTTTGCCTAATTTTTATATACACAAAAACAAGGCCACCCAATAAGGGTGGCGAATGGAACGGTGCTGTTCATGTAGGTTTTACCAGCTCTCGAAGGAGTCGGTTTCGACCATGGTGGCGAGCTCTTGCGAATTGATTTCGAGTTGGTCCACCTCATCTTCTCCGAGAAGGCCGGCGATGAATTCATCGGCCGCCAGGGTAAACTTGCCCCACAGGTTGCTCAAAAATTTCATGGCTATTTTCCTCCGTTTTTGTTGTACAGGATTGCTTTATTCACAGTACCACAGGAATTGAGTGATGGGAAGGGGGGATACTAAGTGTGTCTGTTTTTTGTGGGGGAGGTGTTTTTTTATTCTTTTTTTAATAACTTAATAATTTCAACAATCTCTTTATATCTACTATCTTCATCACTCCAATTTAAAAAATGGCCGCACCTCTTTGCTTTTTCTATTTCCCTTTCAACATTTTCTTTTTTAAAATCATCAGTAAAATCAACAGCCTGACCATCTTTAGAAATTCTCACATAAAACGAATTCTGTTTTATTTTATCCTCTTTCCCGTTTAATACTGACTTAGCCTCTTCGTCATATTCTGGAGTTTCAACCCAATCCCAATTTGATGATTCCCATCTACGTAAAACTTCATGAACATATATGTTAATTGCATCAGAAACCACCCTCGGTCTACTAAGTAGCGTTTTACTTTTAATCATTTCCAAAAATTCATCCGTACTTGGGTTAAGGAACTCAAGAATAATAACCATTAATTGTTTAGAAACATGATGATTAAGAGAACTTCTTACCTCATTTGTCCATTTTAATGCACCATTTTTTACTAATTTTAATATAAATCCTTTCGCAAATTCTTCTTGTGCCAATTTTGCTAATCCATATGCTGAGGCATATCTGTCTAGGTCAAATAAATACTCAGAATCTTCTAAAAGCCTGTTTCCATTCTTTTCACAAACTTTTATTGACTGAGATAATTTCATAATAATAACAAAATCAGATTAATCAGTCGCCTTATTGATTATTTTAAAATGAGCTGGGGAAATTGCTTCCATCATCTCAAATAATTCTCTAACTACTTTTTTTGTTTCCGGCACAAGTGCTGGGTCAAACCCAGAACCAGTAATATGTGATTGATTGTTAGTGAACTTATATATTGCATCCAATTTTTGCTCATCAAACTTATCTTTTTTTAATTCTTCTATCTTCTGATACGGTGCTCTGCCGTTCGGCACAGCAAACATTAAAAAGGTGTCCCAAACCTTTCTTGCAATATTTGGTATAAAATACGCCTTTTCTATTGAATCGTCCTGTTCATCCCTCATTTGTTTTAATATTTTAAACAAATAGTGGTATTCGCTTTCGTAATCACATAGCTCTTTATCCATTTTCGTAATATACGCAGACCGTATATTATTCACAAAATTATTTTTAATCATATAGTACTCAGTATTTTTCTTGTTTTCACTGCTACCCTTTCTCCAGTTCATTAGCAATTTTAGGAAATCAAAACTATGGGTGAGTATAAATACTTGACCACCATCCTTTGCAGCATTTTTTAAAAAACTAAATGCTTGATATAGAGAGTTGGAATCAAGGCTTGAGATTGGATCATCCACAACAATAATTCCGTCGCTTCCCCTAAAATCCTGATCGCCAAGATGCACGACAAAATAAATAAAAGCTATGGCAGTTTTTTCCCCTTCACTCAAAAAAGAAGCCGGCTTATCCCCACGCATAATATGATACCCGGTAACAATTTCTTTTTCTTCTCCATTACCATCAGGTTCTTTTTCTATCTGGGGAACAAAAATTAACTCCTGATGTCCTAGAAATGTCGAGAGTTTCTTATTTATGTCCTCACATGCCTTATGTTTAGATGAAATCTGTGCCATATTCTCAGCAATACTCTTCCGAATGTCGGAAATTTCTGTTTCCAATAATTTAATATCTTCGTCAAGTTTTAAAATATCGGTATCAAGTTTCCTTACTTCATCAAAAATTGTACTTAAATAATGCAATTTTAGTCTCTGGATTGCTTCTTTCTTTACGTCCTCAAAATCGGAAGTTGTTTTATTATGAACCGCAATAATCTGATTTAATTCGTTTATACGCACAAAGAAGTCTTCAATATCAGGTTTTGCTTTCAAAACAAGTGTTTCTGTTGTCTTGTTTTTTTTAGACTTCAATTCTGCAATAAGTTTTGTAATGTTCGCGAGAATTTGTTGTTTCGCGGATTCAAAATTTGAACCTTTGGTATCAAAAGAATCTTGTAGGTCAGTATAAAACCTCGCCCTATCTGGAGCCTGCAGAGATTGAATGACTGGATAAATCTTTTCCAGATTATCTACCAATACATCTATGTCATCTTTCAACTTCTTATCCGCTTCATTAAAGTGTCGGGCTAACTGTTCAATACGGGCAACGGGAATTTTCTGTAGACAATATTCGCAATTATCAGATATATGTTTTTTGTGTAAATGGAATCCTTGCTCTACCCATTCCGATATATCCTCATTCAAAGCAAATCTAGAAACGATTTCCGACTCAACAGTTTTAAATAGAAGTGTCTTTGCCCTATCGTCTATTAATTTCAAAAGGTTTAAAATTTCAAATTCTTCGCCAACATCTTCATTTTTTATTTTTTTGACGGTAAGCAGGTCAATTATAGTTAAGGAATCTTGCTTTGCGGAAAGTGAGTATCTCTCAAGGTCATCAACCGACAATTCCGCTTTTGTCGTTAGAGTACTGAAGCCCATTTCTGCTTGCGGTTTTCTATAATCACGCAACGCATTTCCACCAATCGCCGCACCAATTGTCTTTGCAATTTCAGTAAATTTTCCATCACGCTCTGTTAATTTTCGCCTCTTATCTCTTGAGTATCCCATATGCAAGAAAATCTTTCCCTTGTTTACGACATCAATCTGGTCGCCATCAAGTAATTTCTTATCATTTTCAATTTTTTCTATCAAATCCTTATTTTCCTCACCAAGTAAGACAGAGATTGAATTTGCCCGGCTTTCAAGAATTTTTACATTATTCTGTATATAATCTTGATTGAATACACGAATTTTTTTTGGAAATACTTCGCCTTGTTTGTATTTAACCCCTTTCTCATCTTCAATCTCATATTCCAAATCTTCAACAGAAACTCCCGCTATTCCATCAAACAAACGTGATAAAGTTGTTTTTCCGCTTCCGTTCCAACCATAAACAAGATTAAACTGCTTAAAAACTGGGAGGGTAGAGTCCCGCGTGTAGTTATAAAAGACTAGCCCGAGATTTTTTATTCTGTTAATTTTAGAAATCATAAGTTTATTCTATCAGGAGCAAAAGCATAATTTTTTTCTTCAAATCATATTTCCAAACCATAAAAATTTTCCAGACCCGGACTCATTTCTACTCCGCAAATTTACATGGTCACAAGTCACTAAGTTTAATCCCTACAGAGACCGCGAGTACGCTTCGGTCACGAGTTACTAAGCATTTTGGCACCATTAGCACCAAAATACAAAATACTCGCAGTTACGCCATATTGAAGGCTACGCCTACGTAATCTGTATGGTCACAAGTCACTAAGTTTTTTGTTCGCACTTCGTACTCCAAAAAACGTAAGTGCTCGCGACCCCGCCTCGCGGTTTTGTCTGCTGACAAAACATCGCTGTGGCTTCATTCGTCTAAAAAAGTGAAGTAGTTCACTTTTCCTTAACGCCGAATGACCCTACAGAGAATCGAACTCTGATTCCCGCCTTGAGAAGGCGGTGTCCTAACCGTTAGACGATAGGGCCACTAAATCATTTTGTACTCAAAATGATCGGGCGAACAATTTCTACTGAAATTGTTTTAGCCAAAAACACCATAAACACACATAGCTTATATTTTTTCCCCGTTTCTATCAAGTTTAAATTAACAAAGCCCGCGGTGACGCGGGCTTTCGTTCGGGTTAGCAATCAACGGGGAAAAATGATTTCCCAGATGTCGCTGTAGGTTGAGAAAATCTTGTCGATGATTCCCGATCCATCCCCGTAAATACCGAGAATTGCTAAAACCGCAACAGTGACGAGAAGGATAAACAGAATCTCAATACTTCTGGTTTCCTTGCGAATATCGGTTTCCTCACCGGGATACATGTCTGTTTCCATCTTTCCTCCAAGTTGTCTACGCCACTTGAGCCAATCTCAAATAGCTGGAACTGTTTATACTTCCATTACTTTAGAACACTAAATATTACACGTCAACTTCTACCTAGACTTCCATTCCTCTTCTTGCCTAACAAGAAGTTCTTTAGCTTTTTCTGGGTTTGCCATTACCTCAAGAACTGCGCGTTCCATTCTCATTCCTTGTGAACCCTTAACGAGAGCTATGTCCCCTTCTTTTATTTTTTGTTCCAAAAACTTACCAGCTTCTTTAGAGTCTTCAAATTGAAAAATTTTCTTTTCTGATAATCCAGCTATAAGTGCGCCTTCGGCGATATGTCTTGCGCGAATTCCAACAGTAATGACCATGTCGCAAATCTTGCCCGCAATTTCACCCATTCGACGATGCTCCGTACTTGCGTGTTTACCGAGCTCAAGCATGTCTCCCAAAACTGCAATCTTTTTTGCTTTTCCTTCTAGCTTAGAAAGTGTTTCGAGCGCCGACTCCATCGCAACTGGCGATGCATTATACGTATCATCAATAATAATACTTCCCTTCACTCCTTTAATTAATCTCAAACGTCCCGGTGCCATTTCATATGTGTGAAGCGCTTCCGCTGCGCGAACCATATTCAATTCACGAACATCAGCAACAGCAAGAGCGGAGAGCGCCGAGTAAACATGATTCATCCCGAAACCGCCGGAAAGATGCACTGGAATACTTGATCCCTTTGAATCAACGCGGAACGTTATTCCAAGTGGATATCCATCATTTTCATCTTTTTTGTATTCAATATTTTCATATGAAGCTACAAGTGTCGCATCTTTACTAAAACCATAACTCTCCGTTCGGTTTTTTATTTTTTCCTTAAGAGACATCACGTCCTCATCGTCTGCGTTTAAAATAATCGTCCCGTTTTTTGATACAGCGTGCGCAAGCTCCCCTTTTTCGGCTTTAACAGCTTCAGGCGACTCAAAAAACTCCACGTGTGCTGGAACCTTACTCAAACGAGTAATTATTGCTATGTCTGGTTTAATCCAAGAAGCTGTTTTTTTAATATCTCCTGGGCGGTCGGCACCAACCTCAAGGACAAGCCATTCTGGATATGGTTTTTTTTGAATCAAAAGCGAGATTCCGTCTAAAAAATTCTTAATCCACATAAGTGGATTATTCCAAGCATTAGGACAACCAATCACGGTAAGGGGGATTCCAATTTCACTATTAAAACTTTTTTCACTTTTCCTGGTTTTATAAAAATGAGACAAAACTGCATAAACAGCATCTTTAGACGAAGTCTTTCCAACGGTACCAGTAATCGCCACAATTTTAGGTTTGTATTTTTTTAAAATAAGACGCGCTTCTAGTGTTAGAACCGCAACTGTTATCTTTTTTAAAAGTGTCTTTAAAAACTTCATATTCAATTTATTTTACTATCTGTCGGGCGGAACCTCATAATAACTTAAGAGGAATTTTGCCATATCCATAAATGGATAGGTTAACGTGTGAGATGCATACTTCTCTCCTTTTGGATTCTTGGTATAAATGAAAATCAAAAACTTCGGATTGTATGCCGGAAAATAACCAAAAAACGAATGGAGGTACCTATCGTCATAGTAACCTTTGCCATTTGGAAGTGCAATTTGAGCTGTTCCAGTTTTCGCCGCGATACTATAGTGTGGCATTTTTACCGTCCCACCCAAAAGTGCTTTATCGACAACCTGCACCAACATTCTTGTTATTTCCTCCGATGTTTCTTTTTTTATAACTTGAGCGCCGAGTGGGGTTTCAATTTTTTTATTAATTCCACCTTTATATTCTATCTCCGAAACAAGGTGTGGAGTAACTATGTATCCGCCGTTTCCTAAAATCGCAAGTGCTCGAATCGTGCTGATTGGAGTCATGGCAATTCCTTGTCCGAAAGAGGCATTAGCAAATTCAATATCGCGATTGGTGTTTAAGTTTGAAATAAGATTTCTCCCTTCGTTTGGTAAATCAATACCGGTTTTCTCCCCAAAACCAAAAGATAAGAAATATTTCTTAAATTCATCTTTACCCATTTTTTGCATTGCAAAAGCAACGCCAGTATTCAAAGATTCGTCTAATACGTGTTGCATGGTTGTAACCCCACGTCCCTTCTTGTCGTAGTTGTAGATTGTGTACCCATTGAAAGTGAGTGACCCCGTGTCGTTATACGTTGTATTTGCTTTAACTGCCCCCTTATCAAGAGCGGCCGCCATTGTGAGCGCTTTAACAGTCGAGCCCATTTCGTAAACATTTTCAACCAATGGATTAGAAAAAAGCGCCACATTTTCTACTTCTTGGAATTTGTTCAAATCAAAACCAGGTGTCACTTCAATGGCGTAAATACTTCCATCCATCGGATTAATAATTATTGCTCCAGTTTCTTCCGAAGAATATTTTTCATTTATACCTTTAACAGTTTTCTGAAGATAACTTTGAACGGATGGTTCTATCGTTAATACCAAATCTCCTTCTTTGTTTATCGCATCGCTCGATAAAGTGCTTCTCAAGCTAGAAAATACTTCAGCAAAAAAATTAACGTAAAGACCATTCTTCCCTCTTTCAAGAACATTATTATATTGTCTTTCTATTCCATATCGTCCAGCAATAATATCGCCCTTATATGCCGTAAAACCAATTACTTGGGCCGACATCGTACCCGCTGGATAAAATCTCCACTTTTCTTTATAAACTGAAACACCAGGAATTTCTAACGCGCTTATTGCATCAACGTTCTCGCGAGAAACCCTATGCGCAATTTCTTCATATGGATCTTTTTCTTTTGAAACTTTTTTTATAAAAACATCGTGGTCAAGATCTTTGATGTGTTTTTCTAGTTTTAAATAAGCGCCTTCTTTGTCGGTAATTTTTTGAGGATTTATCGCAATAATATAACCGGATTTTAAACCAGCAGCAGAAATAAGATTTCCACTTCGTTCTTTAAAAAAAATAGAGCCACGGTCAAAAATTGAACCACGTGGAGTTGCATACTGACGATCAGCTATCTCACTATAGTAAGAACCATTAACAATCTGCACAAAAAAAAGCTTAATAATTATTAAGCAGACACAAGCCGCTAAAAATAGCGAAATTACCCTGATTCTACCTATTGGATTAACGTGCTGAACCATTTCCCAATGTTAGGCCTTTTGCAGAAGTGTTTTTTGAGACAAAAACAGCCTTATTAGCCTCCTCATAGCCCATAGAACGAGCCAAATCAAGGGAAATGGAGTTCCCTGTGGCCAAATACTCAATTTCAAGCTCGCTTAGATTTGATTTAACAACTCTGAGTTCGTTTTCTACGTTTGCCCTCCCAGCAACATTAAAAACTGTGCTAGCCACAAAATAGAAGTATAAAACCATGGATAGAGCCAAAGCGCCCAACACCAAATGCATATAAAAAGGATCAACGTCACCCCAGATTAGAGTGGCGCTTTTTGTATTTAATTTTGAAATATTTTTTTTCATAAAGAACTAAATTTTTTCTATGATTCTCAACTTGGCACTGCGGGATTTAGGGTTTTCGTGTGTTTCTTCTTCGCTTGCAATCAAAGGTCTTTTTGTAATAATTTTTGCAGTACCCTCCTTCCCTTTTTCTTGAAAATATCTTTTTACAATTCTGTCTTCGATACTATGAAATGAAATGATTGCCATTCGTCCATGAGAATTAAGTGCGCCAAATGCTTTTGGTAAAGCTTCAGTGAGCGCCCCTACTTCATCGTTTACCGCCATCCTAATTCCCTGAAAAGTACGTGTTGCCGGATGAATCTTTTGCTTTTTTCTCGCAACATAAGGTATCGCCTCTTCAATAATCTTTGATAATTGAGAAGTGGTTGTGATTGGTCCCAATTCCCTACTCTCAACAATTGCTTTGGCTATTCTTTTCGCAAATCTTTCTTCGCCGTAGGAAGAGATGATGAGGGTGAGTGTTTCTTCGCTCCAAGTGTTTACCACTTCAAGCGCTGTCACCTCGTCTTCTTTTGGTTCTTCAGCGAAGGTCATTACCAACGGTTCTTCTTGTTTGAAAGTAAACCCTCTTCCTGAAACTTCTATTTGCGGAGAACTCAATCCAAGATCAAATAATGCTGCGTCGATTTTTTCTACACCTGCTTCTTTTAGTACGGAGTCGAGATTCCGAAAGTTTGTATTAAAAAATTTTATCTCGCCCTTAAAACCAAAATTAGAAAGTGTATCTTTTGCTCTCGTGATGGCTACACTATCAGCGTCAATGCCGATAATTGTGCCCTTATGTCCAATACGAGTGGCAATCTCTTTGGTGTGACCACCGACACCAAGTGTGGCATCAAGTGCGACCGCACCTTCTTTTAGATTGAGACCTTCTATTGCTTCTTGTAAAAGAACTGGTACGTGCTTAGCTTCATTAGGTGAAATGCTTTTTGTATTTATTTTTTTTTGCATTTTTACCTAATCGCCTAATTTATATCGCCCCTACCTCACCTAACTTCTCTGCTAACAAATCTGCCTGCTTACCGATATTTGCCTTATACTCGCCCCAAAGTTTTTCGTTCCAAATCTCGATGCGTCCGTAAACGCCCGCGATGACGATTTTGCTCTTGAGCTCGGCAAAATCTTTCAATGAGTCTGGTATCAAAACACGACCCAATGAATCAACTTCTGCTTCATATGCACCTGAGAGCATAAAACGAGAAAAGCCACGCATATCGCCTCGACCTAGAGGAAGCTCGGAAAGTTTCTCCGCGAGTTTTTCCCACTGAGGCATGGTGTAAACGAAAAGACATTTATCAAGCCCGTTCGTTATTACCACTTTCTTTCCCACTTCTCTTCTGAACTTAGCGGGTAAAGAAACTCTTTTTTTATCGTCCAACGTGTGGACATATTCTCCTATAAGCATGACATTTAATTTCGTACCCATCGCTTCTGTTAAATGGCTAAAACTTTCTCTTGAAAGTTCGCCCGACCACCAGCAAAAGTGGTTTAGGGCTAAAAACAAAAGCGATGTATGGAATAAAACAGATTATCTAAAGATTTTCCACTTCATCCCACTGCATACCATTATACCCCACTAGACACCATTTCATAGCAAAGTTATCCACAAAATCTTGTGTTTACCGCACCAGAAAACAACACTAAATAAAAGGCAATAGTGGTTTGTTTTTAGCCTTATATATAAACAAAAAACCACTCTGGTTGAGCGGTTTTTTGTTTATATAACAAACGTTTATTTGTTGATTATTAAGTAATCTCCTTTCCCGACAACCTCAATAACAGAGCCGTCTATTTTAATTGCCGTCTCATCATCGGCAACATAGACTGACGTACTAAATCTTTCTTTCTCTATATTGTTTATAAATTCTCTCCTTAAGTGTTTAAACCACCCAGAGTTAAGATGTGGAATAAAAGCAAAATCATACAATTCCATTGGTAAGCCGTGTTCACTCCCGTAATCTTCTTCTGGAAATAGTTCACTATTTAAATCTTCGGTTAAAAAGTGTCCAGCAACCATACTACCAGCACTTATTCCCATATATACTTTTGTATTAAGTAGTGGCACTAGAAATTCTTTTATTTTATTTTCCTCAATTATTCTCGCTAAGTATTTTTCGTTCCCTCCACCAAAACAAATTATATCCGCCGCCAAAAAATGTGGTTTCCACACCTCATCAGGTAATGCAACATCTATGATATCAATTGACTTAAAACCACATCTTTGAAAATCTTTTAAATTTTCTATAACCCAACTCTTATCATCGGTCCCAGGGTTTGCTGCTGTAGGTACAAAGACAATTGAGGTTTCGGCCAATGATTTCTCAACAAGCTTTTGTAGTGCTTCTACTATGTATTCATTTTTTAGACCACTAGAGGTAAGTAACAACTTCATTTATTTTAATTTTTACTCTCTTGGCCTCATTGTTGGGAACAAAATAACCTCTTTAATATTTTTAGTATTAGTCAAAATCATTACCAATCTATCAATCCCAATACCAACACCGGCAGCTGGTGGCATTCCGTATTCCATTGATTCAAGATAACCCTCGTCTGAAGGAGAAACTTCCCCTTCTCCAGCGCGTTTCTTCTTGTCTTGCTCGACATATCTTTCGCGCTGATCGCTTGGGTCATTGAGTTCTGAAAAAGCGTTAACAACCTCAAAACCACCAACAACAAGTTGGAATCTATCAATAAAATTCTGATCATCTTCTTTTCTTTTTGCAAAAGGAGAAAATTCTACAGGATAATCAACAATAAAAGTTGGTTGGATAAGTTTTGGTCGGCAGGTTTTCTTATAGATATTATCTATAATTTTTTCTTTCGCATCATGTGGCGTAACGTCGATACCAAGTTGCTTTGCTTTTACAACAAGCTCTTCTTTGGTTACCTTTATTAAGTCTGGGATGAGCGCATATCTTTTTAATAAGTCGGCATAAGAAATAACGCTAAATGGTTTTCCAAAATCAATTACCTCTTCCCCGTGCGGGACCTGACCTTTCTTGGCCACCTTTTTAGCCACACGCCTCACAAGCGCTTCCACAAACTTCATAGCCTTTTTTGCATCGCTGTATGCTTCATAAAATTCGAGCATCGTAAACTCTGGGTTGTGGGTGACGTCTATTCCTTCGTTTCTAAAGTTTCGTCCAAGTTCAAAGACTTTTCTGAATCCTCCAACCAAAAGTTGTTTCAAATATAACTCTGGTGCGATACGCAAAAACAAGTCCATATCAAGAGCATTGTGGTGAGTTGAAAATGGTAATGCTGTCGCCCCACCTGCTAGTGGTTGTAAAAGCGGAGTTTCAACTTCCAAGAAACCGTTTTCGGTGAGAGCGACGCGTATTTCATTTATTACGGCAGAGCGGACCAAAAATCTATCGCGAACCTCTGTCGACATTAACGTGTCGAGATATCGTCTACGAAATCTTTCTTCCACATCTTGTAGTCCGTGCCATTTATCTGGTAACGGTCGTAAACTCTTTGAAAGCATCCTCCAGTTTGTAACGAGGATTGTCTTTTCTTTTCGTTTAGTGACAAACAATTTTCCAGAAACTTCAATGAAATCTCCAATATCAATAGTGTCTTTAAAAAGTTCGAATGCGGCGTCCTCGATATCTCCTTTTTTAAGAAGTCCTTGGAATAACCCTGTGCTATCGTTCAAATCAAAAAAAACGAGAGCGCCTTGCCCACGCAAAGACATAACTCGCCCAACAAGAGAAAGCGGCTTTTTGCGCTTAGATAGTTTTGTAAACTGAGCTACTGCCTCAAGTAGTGTCGCGTCAAAATTTGAAGTAATCGGATAAGGTGTAACCCCCATCGTTTTTAGGATAGAAAGCTTACGGAGACGCTCATTTCTGATTTCTTCAAGTGAAGCCATAATTGGCCAATTATACCGTTTTTATAAAAAAAGTGAAAATCATAATGATTTTTTATTGTATTCTTTACTTTTTCTTTTAAAAAACACGATAAAATTCTGCTGAATTTTTCTCTACTCGCCTCGTCAGGCTCCGTAAGGTTTTTCAAAAGAAAAAGTCTTGGTTTTTTTAGAAAACACAAAAATAAGAAGAACAAATAAAAACCTTTAGTAAAGGAGTAAAAATTACCGAAACTAAAGTAAAACTTTACTCGATGTCTATAATCTCGTATTGAGTTATGCCAGCTGGGGTTTTAAATTTAACAACTTCTCCTTTTTTCTTTCCAAAAAGAGCAACGCCAAGCGGTGACATGTTTGAAATTTTTCCCTGTGACATGTCTGCTTCTTCAGAGCCGACAATCTCGTACTTTTGAGTAGTAGAGCTTCCGGATTTTTTAACAACAACAGTAGAACCAACTTCAACCATATTACTGTGATGCTTTTCAATAACAACGGCTGATTTTAGTATCTCTTCAATCTGAGCTATTCTCTCTTCTGTTTTTGCCTGGTCTTCTCGTGCCTGAAGATATTCAGCGTTTTCTGAAAGGTCACCTAAGGACTTGGCATACTCCAACTGTTCCGCAATTTCCTTACGTTTTGTGCCTTTTAAAAAGAGGACCTCCTCATTTAGTTCGTCGATTTTTTGTTTACTTAATTGGTATTCCATAATTTAGTGTCGCGGTATTGTAGCTAAATAAGGCCCCAAAAGCAACAGCGCCTCTATGTTTTCCCGTTTTTGCTTTTCCCCCCCCTTCCACTCTCCATTTTCTACCTTCTACTTAAGATATTCCGGCGTATTTACTACCATCCACTCAAGAACTTGGCGCATTACATAAAGCCCCCCAACAGTATTTTCATGCGGACCTTTTTCCATAACCACCACAAAAGCGTACCTTGGTTTTTCGTATGGGAAAAATCCCATAATCCAGGCATTAACAAATTCTTTTTTTGCTCCAAGTTCAGCCGTCCCGGTCTTTGCTCCAATTGAAACACCACTAATCTGGAGCCCTTTTGCGGTCCCTTCATCAACTGCCATTTTCATCCCCTCTCGAATAATTTTAAAATTCTCAGGTGAAATTGGAATAACTGTTGATGGTAAATTCTCTTCACCCATTTTTATATGAGGAATATAAAGTGTTCCTCCGTTTGCAATCGCCGCCGTCGCGCGAGCAAGCTGAAGCGGAGAAACTTGAGTTCCATATTGTCCAATTGAAGTGTGATATGTATCTCCCAAAAGCCATTTGCCCTCCGCAAAGTTTTTTATCTTCCATTCTGGACTCGGTATCGTGCCGGCAACTTCTGTCGCAAAATCAATACCAATTTTTTCACCAAACCCAAACATTCTCATTATTCTTTCAATCTCTTTAATTCCTAAACCTTTCTGGTCGGCATAACCACCACCAATAGCGTAAAAATAAACGTCACTAGAAACAGCGAGCGCACGTCTAACGTCGGTCCATCCATTTGCTCTCCAGTCTTTAAAAATAGATGGCTGGTCTGGAAAATATCGATTAGGAATAGAAATATATCCAGGAGAATATATCTGTTTATTTGGATCTATTATTTTGTTTTGAAGTGCGCCAGCAGCAAGAAAAGGTTTTACTGTTGATCCCGGTGTATATAAACCAGATGTCACCCGATTTAGAAATGGTTTATTTTTATTTAAAAGAAGCGAATTTATAATTTTTGATTGATCTCCATTTGAAAGAACCTGTGAACTATATTCTGGGTAACTTGAGAGCGCGAGTATTTCTCCGTTATTAACATCAATGATGACCCCAGCGCCACCAGTAAATCCAACTTGTTTTGAAAGAGCTTCCATTGTTTCATAAAGCTTCGTAGAAACGCGCGAGTCAATCGAAAGCACAACGTTGTCACCATCAATTGGTAATCTCTGGGAAACTTCTGATTTCAATTCCCCCATTACATCAGACTCAACTAAACGCACACCGTTTTCACCACGCAATACTTCATCAAACTCTTTTTCGGCGCCCTCTTTCCCTGTTACTTCTGTTTGCCAAAAATTACCCTTTGAATCAACTTTCGGATGGCTAACATAACCAAGAAGATGCGCTATCCCAGGTGCATCCCCATAACTTCTTTTTGGGAAAATATCTTTTTCACTAACCGTGTTCCAAGCTAATTCTTTTTTGTTCCTGTCATAAATGACTCCGCGCACAGAAAAA
Organism: Parcubacteria group bacterium LiPW_30; assembly: GCA_007375595.1. Taxonomy (GTDB): domain Bacteria; phylum Patescibacteriota; class Minisyncoccia; order Phycocordibacterales; family VMEP01; genus VMEP01. The sequence continues at coordinate 583,807 of VMEP01000001.1, forward strand.
ATAGGAATGTGTTTAAGGTGATTACGCTCACTTATCTTCACGTACTCCTCGCCCATCGCAACCTGAAACCAGTAAACACGACCAATAAAAATTATGGCAATAAGCGCAAAAAAACCTCCTATCATAAAGATACTTGTTCGTGAAATTGGTTTCTCTATGCGCCCCTCCATGTGGTTAGTATCAAAACCAGGCATATTAGCCGAATCAAGAAAAACCTCGTCCAGGTCGAAATCTTTTGAAGACATTGGTTTTATTTTATGTCGCCTGTATATCATTTGTATAAATTAATAGAAAGATAAATAACGTTTAAGCCAAGAAACAAAATAATAAAAAATCACCGCAAAGAGTGTCGAGACTAACGGAAAACCGTAAAACTTGGCCTCGGGAATACCATATAATAAGTCTATCAATAAAAGCGCGAAAATTCCTTCGTAAAAATTCTCAAACAAAAAAAGCATAGAAACATAAAGGATAAAACTAAACCACCATGGAGCAAAAAACACCGATGAAATAAGAACAACAAAAGAAAGTATTCTTACTCCAACAGCAAACGGTAAAGATTTTTCACTTTTCATGTTGTTAACTATTTAAAACCTCAACAAGTTTTAAGTCCTGCATATTAAACGGCGTTGTAAGAAGAATCGTTTCAAACGGATCGCGCGGGTCATTCACAACAGCACCAACGATGGCAATTAAAAACGGATTAAGCCCTAAAGAGACAACCTGTGCTCCGATAGGCACTTCAACATCTCGAGGAAGCTTAGCTTCAAAATTACCGTTACCCAACCCGCGCAAAGAAACACTTATATTACCTCCCATAATTATTCCATCAGTTGTTTTCCCTGGAGAAGAAAATAATTCAACTTTTGAAGTCACATCTCCCGTATACATAACTTCGCCCACAACAGTCCCGCCATATGTTAAAACACGGTCTCCATTTTCAATACCACTATCAACCCCCACATCAAGCACGATAGTATCGTAAGGAGAACGATTCGGTTTTGCTATTATCGCCGCAAGTACTGATTTTTTTTCTGTTTTTCTACCCAAAACTTCTTTAAGCTCCATGTTTTCTTGTACCAATCTATCTCTTTCTAAGGCGAGGGCCTCAAAACTAACGTGTTCTGCCTTTAGCCGTCCATTTTCTTCTGAAAGTGATCGTTTAAAATGTATCGCCGACCAAAATGAGGCAAAAAAACCACTAACGTTATCTTTGCTTTCAGAGACAAGCGCTAAAGAATTCTGTGTACTATTTCCAAGTCGAGCAACAGAGTCTTTACTATAAATTCCAACCACGATGACAAGCACCAATACAAGTAGCGAAATTATGTTTCTAGAAAAATTTTTATTTTTATCTCGGTGGTAAATCATCTTGGTTTTCAATAAGAATGTCGCGATGAATATCAAGGTCTTCCAAAATAATACCTGCTCCACGAGCCACAGCCGAAAGAGGGTCTTCTGCGATATAAACTGGAATTTTCAAAACGTTATTGAGGTATGGGGCAAGTCCTTGAATAAGCGCTCCACCTCCAACCAAAACAATACCGCGGTTCATTATATCGGAAGTTATTTCCGGTGGTGTTCGTTCAAGCACCTCTTTAACTGAATCCAAAAGGTTCCCGATAGATGATGATATTGCTTCTCTGATATCTGCGTCGGTAACAATAACTTCGCGTGGTAATCCTGTTATCAGGTCGCGTCCTTTTATCGATGTTTCAATTGTGCTTCCAACATCAAAAACAGAACCAATGGCAATCTTTACGCCTTCGGCAGTCTTCTCCCCTATTAAAATTTTAAATTCATCACGAAGGTAAGAAATAATATCGTCATTTAATTTATCCCCGGCGATTTTTAGATTTTTTGAAGCAACAATACCACCAAGAGAAATGACTGCGATGTCGGTTGTGCCACCACCAATGTCTATAATCATAGAACCAACTGGTTCTTTTATCGGCATGCGAATTCCAATCGCAGCCGCCATCGGTTCCTCGACAATATGCACCTCACGAGCGCCGGCGTTCTTGGTGGCGTCATAAACCGCGCGAATCTCAACGTTCGTAATTCCAGAAGGCACTCCAACAACAACACGGGGGCGAATTGGTTTTTGGGCAATACGATCAGCCTTATTTATAAGATAAGCAATCATTTCTTCTGTTACCTCAAAATCAGAAATAACACCATCAACAAGTGGCCTTATTGCCTTAATGTGTCCCGGGGTACGTCCAAGCATTTGTTTTGCTTCAGCGCCAACGGCTACCACCTGCCCTGTTTTTTGATTAACAGCAACAACCGATGGCTCATTGATAACAATCCCGTGCCCCTTTAAATAAACAAGGGTGTTAGCGGTACCAAGATCGATACCGATATCGTTTGAGAAAACTGCATACATTTTATCGAATAATTTCATTTATTTATTTTGAGGAAATTCTGTCATTAGTTCATCGATAGAAACAATTCTTGAGTCTTTTTCTGTACGTTTCTTTATTTCAACCCCACCTGCTTTCAAACTTTTATCCGACACGAGCACGCGATATGGGATACCGATTAAATCTGAATCAGCAAATTTTTCTCCAGCAGTTTTATCAGTGCGGTCATCATGTAGCGTTTCAACCCCCGCTTTGTTTAGCATTTCATAAACTTCGCTCGCCTTCTTTGAGACCTCTATATCATCGCTACTAAGCTCCAAGAGATGCACTTTAAACGGCGCTATTTCTTCTGGCCAAACCATTCCCTTTTCATCAGATAAAATTTCAACAACTGTCCCCATAAGTCTTCCGAGACCAATACCATAACAACCCATAATCACATCTTTATCATTCCCCGCCTCATCTTTGTATGTGAGATTAAATGGCTTAGAGTATTTTGTTTTCAATTCAAAAATATTTCCAACCTCAATTGCTTTTTCTTTTCTTAAATCATCAGCGCCACACTCCGGGCATGTGCTTTGGTCGGAAATAATCTCTTCATTCACCGCTATGCGACATTTATCACAAATGTGAATTGTATCTTCCCCTGCCTCTGAAACAGCCTGAAATTCGTGGGAATATTTAGAGAAACTACCGCCCGAAGCAAAAGTTAGATATGTATTTATCCCAATACCTGCGCGCTTAAAAACGTTCTCGTAAGCGGTTTTCATTACCTCATAATACTTTTTCAAATCCTCCTCGTTTGTATGAAAAGAATACAAATCTTTCATAATAAATTCCCTTCCGCGCAAAACTCCAGACTTCGCGCGAAGCTCCATTCTAAATTTATTTTGAATTTGATAAATATAAACAGGAAGATCTCGATACGAAGAAACAAATTTCTTTGCGAGTGGAACAACAACTTCCTCGTGTGTAGGACCGAGCGCATTTTCGCGACCAGAAGTATCAGACACTTTATAAAGATCGTCCATTGTTTCCCAGCGACCAGTTGTTTCCCAATTTTCTTTTGGATGAAGTGACGGCATCAAAATCTCAACACCTTCCGCCCTATTCATTTCCTCGCGGATTATATTTTCAATCTTTTTTAAGACACGTAAACCAAGTGGTAAATATGTGTAAACACCCGCTTGTAATTTATCAACGAAACCGGCCCTAATAAGAAATTCTGCATTTTTAGACACCTCGTCAGCGGGTGCCTCTTTGCGTGTTTTTGTAAAGAGTTTTGATTGCAACATAGTGCTATCTTACACTACTTTTTTAAGAAAAAGAAAAAATTGACAAAACATGATAAATGCTGTAGTATTGCTACAGCATTGTAATCTTGAGTAACCTAACAAAAACTCGCACAGGAGTCTAATCATGAGCATGAGTCCCGTTTTAATTGCTGGCAATCACCGTAGCAGTGTAGTGCCAGCAACATTTCTTTTGCTGATTTTTGCGCTCGGCTTGGCGACCATGCACGAAAATCGCACGTTGATTCAATTGGCGCTTGTCCTAATTTTTGGGGCATCATGGAGTAGCGCGCTGTGGGGACGAGTTGGAGGAATCCGCTCCGCGCAAGAAGAACTCAGCCATCCGATACCCCTCATTGGAAATTATGACAATCTTCACCCGTTCATGAAAGTCGGGGGACGGTACGAGGTTCTCGCCAAAATCGACAACGTTGAGGGATACGATGGTCCATTTTTCATGCTTCGTTCCTATAGCCCAAGCGTAGTCCTGAGGAAAAGGCCGATTTTCTACGCTTGGGCAACAAAAAACGAATGTCTCCCCCACTCCTTTCGGGTGATCAAAGGATCGTTCGACGACGGGGAAAAAATCGAAACGTCCTTCCTCTTCAAGGAAACCACGTAGAGGCATCAAGCCCCAGTACAAAAGCCGACCACTCTCTCGTGGCCGGCTTTTTTCATTTCCCTATTTATTCATTTTATCCAAACAGACGCGCAATGTCGTGATAAGTCACGACGAGCATCAAAATAATCAAAATCGCAAAACCAATTAAATTAAAAGTATTTGCAACAACTGGTTTTATTGGCGAACCTTTTATACTTTCAATAATTACAAAAAGAAATCTTCCACCATCAAGCGCAGGGAATGGTAGTAAGTTTAAAACTGCAAGATTAACAGAAATCAAAGCGGTAAAAGAAAGCAAATAAGCAAAACCAAACTTACTTGCCTCCCCAACCATTCCGACAATCCCAACAGGACCAGTGAGTGAAGATATTTCAGATTTTCCGTTAAACATTCCGGAAAGTAAATCAGCCAAAGAACTTATGGTGAGGTAAGAAAGTGAGCCGGTGGTTTTAAGGCCTTGCCAAATTGCCTCAAAAGGAGAAAGTTTTATAACTCCAATTTCGTCAATAACAACGCCAACGGCATATCCAGCCCCCGGAACTGAAGCTGGGGTTATTAAAACATTCCTTGTCTCTCCATTTCGAACATAACCTATATCAATAGCATCTCCCTTGTGATCTTGAACAAAACTTCGGAAAAATTCTGGCTTTAATCCTTTTATATTTTCCAATTGCGAAGAAACAGACACGATTTGATCCCCCGCTTCAATTCCCGCAATACTAGCAGGTGAGCCGTTTGAAACATCAAGGATAACCAATTTTGTATCGCGTAAACCTTCTGCAAACACAGACTGCGAAGAAGTTGGGAGTCCAATCATGTAGCTTGTTGAAAATAAAGCCCATGCCAAAAGCGCATTAAATAATATTCCAGCAAGCAAAACGCCAGCCTGAATCCATTTCGGCTGTGCTCCAAAACTACGAGAAAGGTCTCCGTTTTCTGCTTTTTTTTCTTCTTCTGTTTCCGCAGGATTTTCCCCAAAAATTTTAACAAAACCACCAAATGGTAATAAATTTAAACTATACTGCGTTTCGCCACGCTTCCACGAAAAAACTTTTGGTGGAAAACCGATAGCAAATTCATCAACACGAATTTTTGCCCATTTTGCCGTTATAAAATGACCGAACTCGTGAACTAAAACGAGGACGAATAAAATTACTAAGAATAGGATAATAGACATGTATTAATTAAAAATATCCTTTTCTTTTCTTTCCGTGAATTCCAGAAGACGGGAATTTGCTTCATCAACTAATTTCTGAAGTTCATCTTTATATCTAAACCTTTCGTCTTCTGTGATTAAGCCGTCCTTTTCCTGTGACTGAATATCACTCCAAACTTTTTCTCTTTCTGTTCTCACCGAAATACGAGCTTCTTCTAGTTTGCTTTTTGATAATTTAACAAGCATTTCTCGGCGCTCTGAAGAAAGCTGTGGAAAAGACACACGAAGACCTTCGTCGTCTGTTGAAACAGAAAGACCTAAATTTGCAGCCGAAATAGCGCGCTCAACTTCTTTAACGTGAGTTTTATCCCAGGGAGAAATACGAAGAGTGCGAGGATCTTCAACAGAGACAGTCGCCACATGTTCAATCGGAGTTCTTGCTCCATATGCTTCAACTAAAACACCGTCCAAAATTGCGGGGTTGGCGCGTCCAGTATGAAGAGATGCAAACTCGTGAAGTAACCACTCATCTACTTTTTTTAATTCATCTTTAAATTGTTGAAAACTGTATGCCATGTTGAGCTGTAGTATAAGGTATTTTTTAAGGAATTTAAAGTTTTTTTACATTTATCTTTAAAAACGCGCATAAAACTTTGCTAAGTTTTTGCTATGCTCGTGCCGTCGCACTACGCAATGTTTTTAAATATAAATGTCGCGTTTTTAAAAAAGAAAAACAGCCCTACTTTTGGGCTGTTTTGGAGCGTATCGTCACTTTAAGATCAGATACTAGTTTGCCTTTGGAAGTAACAAGCTCTTCAATTTTTCTTATTTCAGCCTGGGCCACTTGTATTCGCTTTTCTTGTAGTTTTTTTCTTAACTCAAGGCGTGAAATTTGCCCATCAAGTAAAGCTAGCCTTCTCTCGTCTTCTATCCCTCCAGTACGTTCCCATGTTTCCTTCGCTTGCTCATTTATTTTTTTGGACAAAGATTTTAGAGCTTCGCGAAACTCAAATACAGATAGGTTGCAATTATTCATAACGACCGAAACACTTAATACTCGGCGGTTGGTAAGTCTATACCTCAAATATGTTTTCTCGTCACCCCCCTCGACAAGTAAATCTTTCGTATTGGCCATCTTGTCATAATTTACCAAAACAACACTAAAATTACCTTCCTTTATTCCACATTTTTGGAAAAGGATAGAAATTGCCTTAATTATGACCTCCGGGGGGAAATATTCTCGCTTCCAAGAATATTTTTCATAATCAACGCTTATCTTGATATCCATTTCACCTCCCTAAAATGCAAAGAATCTCGTAAATTTTTACATCATTTTTTTCAAAAAGTCAACTATTTTATTAAACCGTAATCGCTAAATATTCCACAATCATTTTTATTGAAGGTGAACGATCGTTTAAATAGCCACGTAATTTTATTACTGTTTCAAGAGTAGCCACCTCTTCTTTTGATATCACTCTTTCGTTTATTTTTCTACCAAGGGCAACTTGGAGATTATCTATAAAAACAATTGTCTTCTCGCGATCTTTGTCAGTGATAAGTTTTTTTATAAATGGCATTTGTAAACGCGAAGTTGGTTCGCTTTTCAAAAACTTTTCGACAATCTCCCCCATCTCGGTATCTTCATAAAAATCATTTTTATTTTTTGAAACAATAACCATTCTTGAACGTAAAGTTGGAAGAATAGTTCTCGCATCCTTAATAACAACAAAAAAATGAGTCATTTCTGTTGGTTCTTCAAAAACCTTAAGCAATGAATTCTGCGCCTCTCTTGTAAAAGCCCCCGCTGAAACCACGAATATTTTACGCTCACTTCCAAAGGTCTTTTCTGATTGCTTACGCTTCAATTCCCTGCTTTCATCAATGCCAAGCGTCTCGTAATGAGCAACGAAAAAATCTGGATTACCCAAACTAACAATTCCAAAACCATTTTCTATTTCCAAAACAAGTTCAGCTAAGGCGCTTTCTTCTTCGCCTTCAATCAAATAAGCATGATGTATGTTCCCTGTTTTCTTAAATTCTTGAAATATAGATTTCATATTTACCTAAAAATTTTATATATCTTTTTTTAAAATACCCTTAAAAAACACGTATAATTTTCTGCTGAAAATTTACTATGCTCGCGCCGGTCGCGCTCCGCAATGTTTTTTAATGGTATTTTGTGATATTTAAATTCAAAAAAAGTGTTTTTAAAAAGGAAAAGTAAAAAATAAAGCTATCTCTTGGCAATTATTGATTTTTTGTAAACATCCAGGTGCTCAAGGGCGATTCCTGTTCCTTTTGCCACACAATACAAAGGGTCTTCGGCCATCATCGCCTTAACTCCAGTGCGACGAAAAACAAGTTCTGGAAAATTACGGAGCATAGAAGTTCCTCCAGTCATGATAATCCCGTTGTCTATAATATCTGCCGAAAGTTCTGGTGGGGTATCTTGGAGAACATCTTTAATCGCCTTCACCATCTGTCTTAATTCTTTATCAATTGCCTTAACAATTTCGTTAGTAGAAATTTGAGCAGTGCGAGGTAACCCCGCAATAAAATCTCGACCCTTTATTGTCATAGTGAGTTCTTCATCCATTGGCGTTGCCGAACCAATTTGAATTTTTATATCTTCCGCGGTTTTATCTCCAATTGCCAAATTAAATGTCTTTTTAATGTAGTCCGTAATGGCGGCATCGATGCGATTGCCCGCGCACTTAACCGAGTTTGAGGCAACGATTCCACCAAGAGAGATAACTGCAACGTCTGTCGTCCCTCCACCAATGTCCACTACCATATGCCCTCTTGGTTCATGGATAGGAATTCCCGCGCCAATAGCCGCAAGAATTGGCTCTTTAACAACATAAGCATTCTTTGCTCCAGCTTTAATTGCGGCCTCAACGACCGCACGGCGTTCTGTAGAACTTACTCCTGCTGGTACCGAAACCATCACCTCTGGTTTAAAAATACTAAAACGTCCCATCGCTTTACCTATGTAATAACGAAGCATCGCTTCGGTCACGCGATAATCAGCGATAACACCATCTCGCATCGGACGATACGCAATAATACTGTCTGGTGTTTTTCCAATCATTTCTTTAGCTTCAATACCAACCGCTAAAATTTTATTTTCTTGTTCCGAAACAGCAACAACCGATGGCTCATTCAAAACAATCCCTTTGCCAGGCAAGTACACGAGTGTGTTTGCGGTACCCAAATCTATTCCTAATTTTTTTGTAAAAAATGACATTTTATATATTTAAACAATATCCGAATCAGCCATATATGCCCGCTTTATCGAAACTCCGATTGCTTGTAGGCGTTCTTCAACCTTTTCATACCCTCTATCAATGTTATAGACATTATGGATAACAGACTCCCCTTTAGCAACAATTCCCGCAATAACGAAAGCAAGACCAGCACGAAGGTCTGGACTCTCAAGTTCTTTAGAATTAAGTTTTGTTGGTCCAGAAATTTTTACACGGTGAGGATCAAACATTGTGATTTCCGCGCCCATGCGATTTAACCATTCAACATAATTAAGTCGTCCTTCGAAAATTGTTTCAAAAACCAAACTATCGCCTTTTGCTTGCGTGAGATAAACAACCATTGGCGCTTGTATGTCTGTTGGGAAACCAGGATATTCATGTGTTTTTACATCAACAGCATTAAGTGAAATTTTTTTCTTACTATCAATCTTTACCGTTATGGTATTTTTACCAACCTTAATTGGCACTCCAGAATATCGAAGCAGTTCAATTAATGATTCGAGATGTTTCGGTTCACATTTTGTGATGGTGACATCTTTTCCCAAAAGTGCGGCGATAACGAGAAAGCTTCCGGCCTCAATTCTGTCTGGTGTCGTGACATAAGCCTTACCCTTGCTTTTCAGTTTTTGCGTACCGGTGATAGTGATTGTTGGTGTGCCAGCCCCATGAATCTTTGCACCACAGCCATTTAAAAAGTCCGCCAAAGCTTCAATTTCTGGCTCAAGCGCGGCGTTTTTTATTACTGTTTCCCCTTCTGCCAAAACTCCCGCCATCATAAAAGTTTCTGTCCCCGTAACGCTTTGATTTCTAAAAAACAATTCAGCACCACGAAGTTTTCCGCCTTTTGCCGAAATAACATAATGAGCTTTTCCTTTTTCTCCAGAGATAGCTACAGTGGCCCCCATTTTTTTAAACCCCTCCAAAAATAAATCAATTGGACGAGCGCCGATAACACATCCACCGGGATGAGGAAAATGTACCGTACCAAATCTAGAAAGTAGTGGACCGGTCAAAACAATTGAAGCACGTAGCCGTTTTGCAATTTCGTCAGACATTTTTCCGTCATACATTTCTTCTGTAGAAATTTCCAAAACACCGTTACCCTTATGTTCTATTGTTGCTCCCAAATCTACCAACAAATCCCCCATCCTGTTGACGTCTTCAATCTCTGGAACATTTTTCATCACAAGCTTATCGCTGAAAAGAATAGCCGAAGCCATTGCTTTTAAGGCAGCATTCTTTGCCCCCTTAACAGGAATTTCGCCAACCAATTTTCGCGCTCCAGCCAAACCTTTAATTAGAAAAACTTCTTTCATGGCACCATATTACTTGGTTTTTGGTACGTTAACAAATTAAGTCTAAAAAAACAGTTTTTAGGCTGTTTTTGCTATACTAGACCACATGCAAATCAACCTCGTGACAGTTATGCCCATTGGCAAAAGTATTTTCAAAGAACACTTATCGTATTTTTCAATGGAAGATCTTCCACTTGGTTCAGTGGTAAATGTTCCACTTCGAGGAAGAAGTATTCCCGCTCTTGTTGTTTCCGTCGAAAGCGCGGAGGACAGTAAGGCAAAAATTAAAGCGGCATCCTTTGCTATCAAAAAAATTGAAAACGGAAAACCGCGACAACTTTTCTCTTCAGCTTTTATTAATGCTGTAGACGAAGCAGCTTTGTATTTTGCAGCGTCGGCTGGGGCAATTATTGAAATATTTTCACCGAGGGCCGTTATTGAAGAAAGTGCCACCGCCGGAGAAGTGATATCTGTCCCCAAAAAAGAACGCGCCTCCACTCCCGAACAATTTGTTTTTCAATCCGACGAAGAAGAACGCCTTGTTGCCTATCGTAGTTTATTCCGCGAAGAATTTGCTCGTGGTTCTTCTCTTTTTTTATGCCTACCAACAATAGAAGACGTGGAGAGATATACCACACTACTTGCCAAAGGAATTGAAAATTATGTTGTCACCTTACATAGCGAACTATCAAAAAAAGAGACTGTTGCTCGCTGGCAAAGAATCGCTTCGGAAACTCACCCCCTTTTAATAATCGGTACCAGTACTTTTTTTTCAGTGCCAAGAAATGACATTTCCACCTTCATCATTGAGAAAGAATCTAGCAGCGCTTATCGACGCATTGGTCGACCACATGTTGATGCCCGCACTTTTGCAGAATTTCTAGCTAAAAAAAGTGGTGCGCGTCTTATTTTTGGAGACACAACGCTTCGCACAGAAACTCTTCACCGTCACGATGAACACGAGTTCCCTGAATGGCGCCCCATAAAACTCCGTCTCCGCGCGCAAGCAGAAACAGTCGTCGTTGATATGAAAAAAGAAGCCGAAAAAGCTTCTATAAAAAAAGTGTATCCGATAATAAGCGAGCGTTTAATTTCGGAGATCGGTGAAACAATAAAGCGTAATGGAAATATATTTGTTTTCGCTGGGCGTCGCGGACTCGCCCCTGTCACTGTGTGTGAAGATTGCGGAGAAACTCTTATGTGTAGCCATTGCACAAGCCCGATGGTTTTACACGAGGAGGGGTTGATTCGTTTTTATCTCTGCCACCAATGTGGTAAAAAAATTATTTTAGGTAAACAAACAGAAGATCTTTGTCGCGCGTGTGGAAGTTGGCGAATGAAGCCACTTGGCATTGGAAGTGGGCGCATTGAAAGCGAACTTGAAAAAAAGTTTCCACGACTAAATATCGTAAGACTTGATAGTGACGTCGCCAAAACTAGAAAATCAATCGCCAAAGCTATTAAGGAATTTTACGGCTCTAAGGCAACTCTTCTTATCGGGACAGAACTTGCTTTGCCATATCTCACGGAAGAAATTGATTGCGTTGCTGTTGTTGGTATTGATTCACTGTTTACCATTCCCGATTTCCGTATTGAAGAAAAAATATTTCAAACGCTTTCTTATTTAAAAACCAGAGCAAGAAGATTACTCCTAATTCAAACAAGAGATATAGATCGTGCGCTTTTAGTTGATGTCGCAAAGGGTGATTTGATTGGTTTTTATCGCAGAGAACTTGAAGAGCGCAAGAAATTTGGATACCCACCGTTTGCCAAACTTCTCAAAATTACCTATCGTGGCAAAAAAGAAGAAGCTATCCGTGAGATGAATCGTTTACACAACTATCTTCGAGTTGACGCCTTCCCCATCTTCCCCGCCTTCATTCAAGAAGTTAAAAAAGAATACCGTTTACACGGTTTGCTTTCATTTGAACCTAAGCAGTGGCCTCGTCTTCCACTTATTGAAAGATTAAAAACTCTCCCACCGCAATTTGATATAGAAGTTGACCCAGAAACAATTTTGTAAACACCACTAAGTATATCTGTCGCCTTTTCCAAAATCATACGTATAATTAAAAGATGTCTAAAAAGATAGTCCAAAATGGCGAACTGGTCTTAAGGGCTTTGGCTAAAGAGGTGCCAACAGCCGAAATTGACTCAAAAAAAATAAAGAAAGTAATATCCGACATGAAGGTAGCGCTTTCCAAAGAGCCGGACGGTGTCGCCATTGCCGCGCCTCAAATCGGAGAATCTCTCCGTATTTTCGTCGTAGCGGGAAGAGTCTATGCTCTTAAAAATGGAGAGGAGGATGTAGAAAAAATTATGGATCAAAGACTCTATCCAGACAAAACATACATAAACCCTGAAATAATAAAACGTTCAAAAAAAGAGAAAGAGCTTCTAGAGGGGTGTCTTTCTGTTCGCCACATATACGGGAAAATAAAACGTAGCGAGAAAATTGGGATTAGGGCGCGAGATGAAAACGGAAAAATTTTCACCCAAACAGGAAGCGGGCTTCTCGCAGAAATATTCCAACACGAAACTGACCATTTAAATGGAATTCTATTTATAGACAACGCTAGAGATTTAAGAGAGCTCCACCCGGAAGACCTAAACAATCATGAAGGCGACGAATAACATTCCATTTGTATTTTTTGGAACACCGCAATTTGCGGTATTTGTTTTGGAAGAACTCCTTCGCAAGGGATTAAAACCGTCACTTGTAGTGACGGCGCCAGATAAGCCACAAGGTCGCGGACTTCTTCTCACCCCGCCCCCAGTAAAAGTCTGGGCAGAAGAAAACAAAATTCCTTTTCTTCAACCAGCAAAACTCGATACTGATTTTACTAATAAGCTAAAAACTGGAAGCTATAAGCTATTCGTTGTTGCCGCCTACGGGAAAATAATTCCTAAAGAAGTTTTAGATATTCCGCCACACGGAACGCTTAATGTTCATCCTTCACTTTTACCAAAATACAGAGGAGCTTCCCCTCTTCAATCACAAATACTGAAGGGCGAAAAAGAAATTGGCGTCACAATTATGCTTATTGATGAAGAGATGGACCATGGACCAATATTGGAAAGTAGAAAATTGAAAGTGGAGAGTGAAAAGAATGCATCAGAACTAGGAAAAGACTTGGCGCAACTTGGCGGAAAACTCCTTTCTGAAGTTATTCCAAAATGGATTGCTAAAGAAATTAAACCAAAAGAACAAAACCACGAAGAAGCAACATTTACTAAAAAAGTTACCAAAGAAGACGGGTTAATTAATTTAAAAAATGACGACCAGTATAAAAACTACTTAAAATATTTGGCTCTAGACCCATGGCCAGGGGTATATTTTTTTGCACTAAGGCGTGAGCAAAAAATAAGAGTTGCAATCAAAAAAGCCGAATTCATTGACGATAAATTTGTAATAAAAGAAGTCCTCCCTGAAGGTGGAAAAGTAATGGCGTTTGACGATTTCTTGCGTGGTGGGGTTGTGATAGAATAAAAACTAGTAAAGCAGTTCCCTTCAACAAAATAGCAGGAGACTAAAAAATGAAAGCGACCATGGCAAATGCTCAAGCAACACGAGAGCCGACCACTGAGAAACCTCACCTGGTTCCCTCCCTTGTGCAAGCAGAACGTCCCCCGACGATTGAAGTAATCGTCAGGGTTCCCAGGGAAGAAACATTGCCTGGACAAATCCTCATCGTCGGAACCTATATAACCCCGCGCATTGATGACCAAGGGAAACAACATGGCGGAGACGATATCATCGTCATGATGAACGGTACCAGTCGCAAGGTCGACGAAGAAATCGACATCTCGGGGAAAGTGCGTGTCCACACCGTAAACGGCCGAAATGGGACCATGCCCGAGGAATTCCTCGGAGTCCAGATTCTCGGATTCATGGAAACCATCGGCAAGGACTTTGCGGCAAACAAAGAGCAACTCCCGATCCCCGAAGGCATCACGATTCTCGGCCTTATCGAAATCATTCACGAAAAAGGGGAAATCGTCGTTGACGAAAGGCAACAGCGTTTGCTCTCTGCCCTCGCGCAAAGCGACATCGGCAAGGTTCGGCTCGACATTCGGAAGTATTTCCATCCGTTGCCACGAGCATGAATCTTTTCCCCCTGCTATCAAGTAAAAAGCCCGCACTCGTTGCGGGCTTTCAACATTATATTTTTACTACTATTTAATTTCTATAGACTCAATAACGACTGGGGAAACCGGCCTGTCGCTTGCTTCAGTTTGCACAGCTTCAATTTTTAAGGCCGTCTCAATACCTGACACAACATGACCAAAAACTGTATAGCTTGGTGGCAATGGCGCTTCCGGTTGTGCGGTCACAATGAAAAACTGGCTTCCGTTTGTGTTTGGACCAGCATTTGCCATTGCAAGTGTCCCTGTTGGATATTTCTCTTCTCCAGACAACTCATCGTTAAACTTATAACCAGGTCCGCCTGTTCCCCACTGACTCTTAAGTGAATCATCTTTTGAAAACGGATCCCCAGCCTGAATCATAAAACCTTTAATAACGCGATGAAACTTTATTCCGTCATAAAATTTCTCCGAAGCTAGTTTTGCAAAGTTTGCCACAGTGTTAGGGGCTTTATTATCAAACTCAACAACAATAGAGCCGTAATTTGTTTTTATTGTTGCTTGTGCTGCTTTTGTGTTATCCATCGTATTTTGTGTTGAATTATTATTAACTAAATTTTGTTCACTTCCACTTGTAGTTTCTGTGGTAGATGTTTTGTTATCTTGTACCGTCGTTTTTATTACACCAAAATAAACGGCTGTGCCAATTCCTGCTATCAAAACCAAAAGTCCACCCCACACCGCAAGTGTTTCTTTGTTCATATTAAATTACTATTTTCTAAATCTTTTAATTTTTCCGAACTGCTCCTCTACCCCTTTCATTAAGTTTTTTACTATTGCCTGTCCGCGTCTCAAAAACTTTCTTCTTTTACTTCTGTATGAATTTACTTCGCGAATGATTTCATCTTTTACTTCGTCAATTGCAGAATATAAATCAGAGCCTTCGGCCATAGCATAAAAATCGCCACCAGAAACATGCAAATTTACTTCTGCGAAGAAAATATCCCCCTGCTGGTGGTGTTTTGTCTTAACACCAACCTCAATTGAAACTGTGGCGCTCTCGTCATTTTTATCAATAACCTTATCCAAACTAGAAAGCTTCTTTTGTACGTACTCAGCAATAGCCGGAGTTAAGTCTGTGTTCGTCGCTTTAATTGTGTTTATTTTCATAAGATTAGAAAATTAGTTATTAATAAAGGTTATTGACCAAAGGGTAGATCACGAAATACTTACCCTTTGATTCAACGTCGCTCGGACGCTGTGTAAAATAATAATTTTCCACGCGATCCTCGCTCGTTGAAATAAAAATGACTACTACCCATATTATAGCAAAAATTTACGGAGCTAAAAACTAGTCGTCTACACGAAATATCTTACTCGGACTACGGTGCCCTGAAACAAGTCTCACCTTCCCGTAAGGCACTCGAAAATGCTCCGCAACAAGCTCCAAAACACGCTTATTAGCCAAATTGTGTTCCGCCGGCTCCTTTACCGAAACATTAAAATGGTCTTCACTTTTTTTTACAAAAGATTCTTTTTTGGCGCCTGGAACTACTTTTACTTTGCAGTACATCTATATGTTTTAAAGCACAGAAAAAATTTCATCAACAACATCTTTTATTTCCGACTCAGACATAACCCTCCTTTCGTTTCCGTTATGGTCCAAATCGCCGATTCTTACTTCTGGAATAACATGATTGTGTAAATGTGGAATTGATTTTGAAGTATTGTCTCCTTCTCGCTCCAATACGGACATATTTTTATATCCCAGCTTTTTAAAAATCTTAAGCGCCTCCTCTTGTAAAAAATCCATATCTAAAACCTCTTTATCTGTAAGACCAAGAATAATCTCTTCGTGTCTAAATGGCACAATCAATAAATGGTGTTTGTGGTATGGAGCTAACGCATAAGTTAAGTAGGCGGTTTCTGTCTTTAAAAGATGTCTGTTATTCCCCCCGTCACAAAATGGACACTTGTCTAAGTTTTTAAGAAAATCTTTATATAGCATGTCAGCTATTATAACCAACTAAAAAAGACTTGGAAGCTTTTCCTGTTTATTTTTTGCACACTGCTCTTTTATTTGCTAGATTAAACTCCATATTCCGGAGTAGTTGAAATGCGAATAAATAGAGCATTTCAAAGGCGGAGGCTGACGAGCCGAGCCGGGGTCGCAGAATTTTTCAGCAAAAAAATATCTGTGACCTGCGGTCCCGCTGAGATACTCCTGATATATATATTCCGGAGTAGCTCAGCGGTAGAGCGGTCGCCTGTTAAGCGATTGGTCACAGGTTCGAATCCTGTCTCCGGAGCCAGAAATAGTTAGCCCTGTTGTGAAAGCAATGGGGCTTTACTATTTTCCTCCGGAGACAGGATTCGAAAGATTTTGCGGGCACCTGTTTAGCAAAACAGGTCGCAAAATCAGGGTTGAGAAATTTTTCCGCTCGACGGAGCGGAAAAATGTTCTTGACCGAACCTGTCTCCGGAGCTTGTAAAAACTTTAGACCCCTTTTAGGGGTCTTTAGTTTTTTAAGAGTTTTTAAGCTCTGGAGAGTAAGCAACCAGATTTGCTTGCGTACAGGATTCGAAGGGCGGAGGTCGGCGGACCGAGCCGGGGTCGAGGAAAATTTTAGCAAAAATTTATCCGTGACCGAATCCTGTCTCCGACTCTTAATAACTTTATTTCCTTGCCATAAAAAACACTAAAAGCTTAGTATTACGTAAAATTACGTTTGTATTATACAATTTACTGGGATACGTAACCGGTGTTCGTGTCTGGTAGTTTTTAATGTTTCTTTAGCACCGTACTTTCTAATAGCAGGAGAAAATCATGGCTCGAGATCGCGGAAACGAACTAAATGAAGCGCACAACAAGGGTCAATCTGATGCGGCAAAGGGAGAGGATAACCCTCCTGGGTGCGCATTCGATGACATCATCAAAGGCGAAATGTGGGAAGACCGCGAGGCCTACCGCAGTGGCCAAGAAGCCTACCAAGAAAACAAGAAATAACGAGTGCTATTTAGACCCCAGAAGATGCGCCACAGTTTGCGCTTCAGATGGGGTCTTTTTCTTTTTTTGTAGCCAAACTAGGATACACTCTGTCGTTTGAAAGCCCTTCATGGTTCTTTTGTTTTTCTCTAAACTGAACTTGTGTTTCGTTGATTTACCGTAACCCACCATTCGTGTATATTTAATACATGGAAAACACCCCTATAAAAACAAGAAGGGAGCTAAGAGAGGAAGTTCAAAACAATGTTTGTCGAGCCACTATTTTTGCCGCAGCTGAAAAAAAATACGGGGCTGATTACAAAAAACACTTTTTTGAGCAATATAAAATATACGTAGATAGTGTTAATTATACGAGTGAGATGAAGCTTAAAATAAACACTTATTTTCTAACCGCAAATACTGCGCTTTTCACCGCAATCGGAATTGGTCTTTCCCGTCAAGAACTAAGTCCATCTGTCTGGCATTTTATGTTACCACTCGCAGGTATTCTCATATCAATAGTCTGGTGGGCTGTAACATATTCATACAAGAAAAGAAACGTCGCTAAACTTCGAGTAATCCATTGCATAGAAGAACTCCTCCCTCTCGCTCTTTATAAGACAGAGTGGGGACTTATGAACGAAATTCACAATGGTTCCATAAAAAAATATTTTTTTAATATAGACCTTTTCACTCCTTTTGTGTTCATAATCTATTACCTATTGTTCATCTGCCTTATTTAAAAAGTTTTACTTAAGTAGAATTATTTTTTTGTTTTATATAATTATATTTATATAAAACAAAAACTTAATTATTCTGATTTTTATCTTAAATCAACACCGCTCTGTGATATAATATTAAAAATATTTAATGAAAAATAAATCTACAGACAACAGGATGGGAAAAACCACAAAGGTTAAGCTAGATATTAAACAACTAGAAGCCGAGATAAAAAGATTAAAAACATTAGTTTACCGCGACGACTTAACCGGAATGTTAAACCGACGTGGTTTCAGCGAAGAAGCTGGTGGGATGTTTAATCATCTTTATTCCAAACACAACCCCACTCAAAACAAGCGCATAGACACAATGCCTTTTGGTGTAATTTTCATAGATATAGACGACTTCAAGAAGGTAAATGATAAATATGGACATGACGAGGGAGATAAGGTCCTTAAACACACAGCCAAGGTGATGAATAGAGTTTTACGGGATAACGACATTTATGCTCGATGGGGCGGAGAAGAGTTTGTTGTTGCGCTCCCACAATCAAGCAAAAAATCATCTGTTCGTGTAGCAGAAAAACTATGTAATGCTTTAGCGGAATCAAAAATAAAACTAGATGGAAATATTGAAAAAATAACAATGAGTGTTGGAATTGTTATGCACAGCGATGAAACTTCTCTTGATGAAATGATAGAAAAAGCTGACAGGGCAATGTATAAAGCAAAAAAGAAAGGAAAAAATCAGGTTGTCACGTTCACGCACGGAGAAGAAGAATCAAGTTATTTCTTAAAATTATTACACCTAGTTAAATCAATAAAGTAGCAACTCGCTAGGACCACTCCCCAGCCATTGTTCTCTTAATTGAATATGCCAAAGCCGGTATTCCTAGTTTTTCTCCCAAATCATTGGCAAATTGCCTGACATAAAAACCGGACGATACTTGTAATTCCACCTCAAATAAGTCAAATTCAATATTTTTGTTTTTTAACAATAACTCCCATTTATTCCTGATTTCCTCTTGTCTAAAATCACCAGAGACCAAATCAATTGAAAATAACGCGTTTTGAAGAACATCTTCCGCTGTAATTTTTCTCTGAGAAATTACAGTCATTTTATTCAAAGAAACTTCGTGTTCTGGAATATCTACAACCTTCCCGTTTCTACTTAGTTCGTGAAGTTGCACCCCTCCAACTGTTTTTGAAGAAAACGCTGGATATTTTTGAGAAAACTTTCCGATAAAAGTACTAGCCGCCTCGTTGAATTTTTTCTCATCAACCAACACTTCTTTAATTTCATTTACCAACCCAAGCAGATCGTGTGTATCAGTCGAAACACCAAATAATATTTCTGCAACATACGTTTTGTCCAATCCCAAATATTTTTCTCTCTCCTTATTCGCATCTCCAATAAGCACTAGCATTAATCCTTCCGCAAGCGGATCAAGTCGCCCAGCATAAGACAATATTTCTTTTTCTAATTCTGGCTTTTCTTTTCTTAAACGAGAAAGCACCTGAAGAGGTGTCTCCCCTTTCTTCTTATAGATAGTTAAAACTGAACCCATTTTTATTTATGACACTTTATACACCTGCAACCGTGTTTTTTTATGTAAGCATCAAAGTACTCTTTATCGTAATCATAGTTTAATTCTTCCCCTGCTTTAATATTTTTCTTAGCCATAATAAATACACGAGCTTTCCATATTTCAGCCTCACAATTTGGCAAACAAGAATGATTTATATATCTAGCTTTATTGGTTTTTGCACTACCATCAATCGTTTTCTTAGAATTTATTTCAAACAAATATTTTCCTCTACTGCTAATTTGTTCTTCTTTAGAAATCTCCCGACCAACATATTCAATAATACAAGCCCCTTTCTTTATAGGATTAAGGGTAAAGAGACCAAGCCCTGTTTTCGAGCGCTTAACCACTAAATCATATTCACCTGGTTCAAATTTTCTTTTTCTCACAAGCACATATATTACACGTAGATTTAAAATTTCAAAGTTTATAACCTTAAATTATTACCTTATCAGCCGTGATAGAGTATTATTACTTTCATGAAGGAATTTTTTGAACGCCAAATATCGTTTAGTTTGTTTAAAATTGTTCTCACAATAGCTATCACCATCGCCGTGTTTTCATACGGGGTTATTAAATACTATTCACTTAACAAAAACCTAACTCACACAAAAGAGCAATTCGAAACAACTTCTCAAAACCTACAAAGCGACATTAAAAAACTAGAAACACATCTCGCTAGCACGACGACTGAAAATATCTTCCTTAATGATTTCTTAACGGTACTTAAAACAAGAAATACTGATTACAAAAATGAAATAGAAGACATAAATTTAACTGTATCAAAACTTAAAAAACTTACCTCTACCGACCCAGAACTTTTACAAAAATATTCTAAAATATATTTTCTAAATGAAAACTACATACCAGAAGAACTATCACTTATAGATACCTCTTTTTTGTTTCGCAAAGAAAAACCAGAACAAATTCATAGTAAAGTTAAACCATTCCTCGAAATGCTGATGCTCGCCGCCCGCGCTGATGGAATTGATATCAGTGTTGTTTCGGGATACAGATCGTTTGGCACACAATCAACATTAAAGTCACAATACTCTGTCCTTTATGGAACAAATGGGGCAAACCGCTTTTCAGCAGACCAAGGATACTCAGAACACCAACTTGGCACAACTGTAGATTTCACAACAAAAAAGAATGGGGTGATGTTTGTTGGTTTTGATAAATCGCCAGCCTACTCGTGGCTCAATGAAAACGCGCACCGTTTTGGATTTACCCTCTCCTACCCCGCAAGTAATAAGTATTATATTTTTGAACCCTGGCACTGGCGATTTGTTGGGGTGGAATTCGCAACCAAACTACACGATGAAAATAAACACTTTAACGAACAAGCGGAACGAGATATCAACGCCTACTTAATAAAATTATTTGATTAAACAAGGCGTGATATAATTTACGAGACAAGTATTATGAATAAAAAATTTATAAAAAGTTTTACCTTTGCGCTAAAAGGGTTAAAGCTCGCATGGAAAGAGGAGTTTAATTTTAAGATTGAAATTTTTCTCGGACTTATCGCAATCCTCCTTGCATTAACATTCCAAGTTAACACTATCCAATTTGCCATAATCTTTCTTACCATCGTTATTGTTTTGGCGGTAGAAATGTTAAATACAGCACTTGAAGAACTCTGTGATAAGCTCCGCCCAGAAAACGACCCTTATGTGGCAAAAATTAAAGACCTCGCCGCCTCCGCCGTTCTTATCTCATCAATAGGCGCGATAACTGTTGGAATTTTTATCTTCGGGCCATATTTATTAGAGATTTTCTTAAAATAAAAACCTTCAATTGATTTTACCTTACACATAACGCGCCGGTGGTTAAAACCTTAGTGTTGTGATAGAAATACTTAAATAAACATGATTACTAAAAAACCACGAAAAAAGGTATTTAAAAAACAACTTCCAAACAAAGCCGAAAGGGCTGGGCTTGTTCGTCTTAATAAATACCTACGAGATAAAGGCTATGCTTCCCGCAAAGAAGCCGACGTGCTTATAGAAAAAGGTTTTATTTTGGTTAATGGTAAGCGCGCAGAAGTTGGAATGCTTATTGGGGAAAAAGATGTCGTCACGCTCAAAGAAAATAAAACGAAGAAAAAGACATGTCTTGTCTACAACAAACCACGAGGTCTTGCTACTCAGGCTCCCGACAGCACCCCTTCTGTTATCAGTGAGTGGCAGAAAAAAGGATTGTTTCCTGTTGGTAGACTCGACAAAGAATCTGAAGGGTTACTTCTTTTAACAGACGACGGAAGAATCACCACGGCAATCCTTGGGGCAGATTCAAAATTAGAAAAAGAATATACGGTCAAAGTTCGTGAAAAATTACGCCCTGGAATAATTGCTATTTTTGCAAAAGGAATGGACACGGAAACTTTTGGAAAACTAATGCCGGCAAAAGCTAAAATCTTAAGTGACCATACAATTTCTATTTCAATAAAAGAAGGCAAAAGACATCAAATTAGAATTATGTTAAGTGAATTAAATTACACAGTTACTTCCTTAAAAAGAGTTCGTATTGGAAAAATTTCTCTTGGCTCTTTGAAGCCTGGCGCCACGCGCCCACTAAATGATAACGAAATTGCTAGTTTGTTCGGCTAAGATATTTATCTATATAATAAAAACAAAAACATCCGCGTGGGCGGATGTTTTTGTAACACGGATGGTATTTATTTTATGCACCCATACCATCTGAACCGCACTCCCTGCAATTACTTTTGTGGGTTACCACTTCATACACAGCTGCCAACCCAACTAAAATATAAACTATCTGCTCAACTGAACTGCCGAGCAAAGCAACAACGTTATAGCCGAAAGCCACAAGCAACCAATTCAAACCTCCCACAACGAGAAGAATGAAGGAAACTAAGTGAAGCCATTTCATATGTTTTTTAGTTAATTACTTAAAATTTGTAATATCGACTCTTGTTAACATTGTAGTACTTACAAGAAAGCACGCCAGCGAGTAATGCACAGGTGGTAAAAGTAGGCAAAAAACAAGCCCCCACCAGTTTCCTGGCAGGGGTTTCCTGTAAACAACTTGGTCTGTCTACTAATGTTCTAATGGAAGTTAGCGCTAAACCATTGACTCCACCATCTTGGCTAGCACGACCGCAACGGGCCTGCTGGCAATCAGAACGAAGTGCTCTGACGGAGTTTCGCCTTTCTTCGCGCGAATTGCGTAAAGCTTAAACGTTGCAAATCCGACAGCACATAACTTCATGAAAAAAGTTTTGACATTTTCTTTTTTTTATTTAGCTGAAGGTTTGGTATTGCCCGCTGATCTCGAGTTACTTCACAAGGGGCTCCGTATTTTCGATAATATTGCCCGCAGCCAAAATCATTTATAGCCTGGCAAACCGTCAGAAAGCCGAAAAAAACCGAAACGGCAAACCAAACAAAGGTCAAAAACCTTACCCTCGACCAAGCCACTACAATCGCAACCGCAAACAAAACAACAGTTATCGAACCCAAAAGACCTGTAGTGAAATACATAATCTTCTCCTCCCTTTTTCTCAAAGACGACATTAACATTAATGTTGTCGAAAACTTATTGCTATCGCCAAAAATAACATATTTTGATGTTTTGTCAATTTTGTATCTGTCTCTAATTTCCACTGGGGTTGACTTTTAGCCCGCATCCTGCTAGTATATTTTCATTGTAGGTTTTCTCGTGCTGTCTCTCGCAAAAGAACGTTAGTTCGGAACCGAAGCGACTCGAGATCCAGTCGCCTCACAATTGTTATTAATTAGAGACTGGATAGTTTTATGGCAAAGAAATTGTATGTCGGAGGTATACCTTATACTTCTACAGCCGATGCTTTGAAGAACTTCTTTCAAGCTGTTGGCCCGGTTGCATCGTCAACCATTATTACTGATAAGATGACCGGCCGCTCACGCGGATTCGGATTCGTCGAAATGGAGAACGACGCTGACGCAGATCGCGCAGTCGAACAGTTCCATGGAAAAGAATTCGAAGGACGAACTCTTACAGTTAACGAGGCTAAGCCACGTGAGGAAGGAGCCAATCGAGAGCGACGCTTCTAATACTTAAATGTATACAAAAAACTCCGCATAATAGCGGAGTTTTTTGTTGCCCAAATATCATAAAATGTCTCACTCTAAACTTAAGTGTTTAATTAAAATATTCGTGTTTATTTTTTTGCTTTTGCTGATAAAAAACACGATAAAATTCTGCTGAATTTTTCTATACTCGCGCCAAGCGCTCCGTAATGTTTTTTATCAGCAAAAGCCTAGTAGTTTTAAGAAAACTAAAAAAAATTTATATACCAAAAATAAAAGAATATTTGATATAATTCATCAATGGACAAGAAAATACTTACTGGAGCGGAAAAGAAAATTTTTCAAAAACTAAACACTCCTCAAAAAATACAGGACTTCATTAATAAAATTCCAAATAATTTTGAAGCCGGTGGCGAGACCTGCCAATCCCCTCGCCGTGTATTAAAGAATAAACGAGCCCACTGTATTGAAGGGGCATTGCTCGCAGGAGCGATACTTAATTTCCACAAACGCCCTGCGCTTTTAGTTCACCTACACACCACAAAAGAAGATGAGGACCATGTTATCGCCATCTTTAAAGAAAGCGGTCGCTTTGGCGCCATAAGTAAGTCAAATCACCTTGTTTTACGTTATCGAGACCCTGTTTATTTAAATATAAGGGAGCTTGTAATGTCTTATTTTCATGAGTATTGGGGCTTAAAAACAAGGAGGAAAAACCTTCGCGCATACACCGAGCCAATTGATATTATAAAAAAATTTGGTGATTCTTGGATAACAGAAGAAAAAGACCTCTGGGATATAAACGATTTTATTTTTCATGCCCCACACAAACAAATTGCCCCAAAAAACATCTTAAAGAAACTACGAGATGCCGATGAATTTGAGCTTCATGTTAGTAAAATAATAGAGTGGAAAAAATGATTGTGCTACAATACCCCTTAATAAATTAATTACAAAAAAATGGAACATAAAAAAGAAAATTTTGAATTATCAACACCAAACGCAATTATTCTAGCCGGAATAATAATCGCGGGAGCAATAATATTTACCAATTCTTTTAAGTCTTCAGGAAATAGTGGTGTTCCAGATTTAGCACAAAATCCTAATGCTCAAATAGCCGCAAAGGTAAACCCACCACAACAAGGCGACCATATTAAAGGAGATATTTCAAAAGCAAAAGTTGTTTTAATTGAATACTCTGATCTTGAATGTCCTTTCTGTAAGCGCTTCCAACCAACAGCAACACAAATAATTTCAGAATACGGGGATAAGGTTGCGTTAATTTATCGACATTTCCCATTGGATGCCCTACACAAAAAAGCTCGTAAAGAGGCCGAGGCTTCTGAGTGTGCCGGGGAACAAGGTGGCGACGTGGCATTCTTTAAATATATTGAACGTATATATGAAATAACCCCAGCCAATGACGGCCTCGGGGAAGCAGAGCTTCCAAAGATTGCTGGGGAAATTGGACTTGATGTGGCAAAGTTTAACGCATGTTTATCTAGCGGTAAGTTTGCGACAAGAATTGAAGAACAAGTACAGAGCGGTATAAAAGCTGGTGTTACTGGCACTCCAACAACATTCGTTTTAAATCAAAAAGGGACCCAAGAATCTATCGTTGGCGCTCAACCAATTGAAACTGTTAAACAAGTTATCGACAAGTTGCTTAAATAACAGAAATCATATTATTAAAAAACCCAGGGAATATCCCTGGGTTTTTTAATTTTCAAATTTAACTACTTAAACCTAACATTGCTTTTAATTCATCGCTAGGTTGCCACGCTGGCTCAAAGGTAATCTCCACCCGAGCTTCTCCTTTATTTAAAGAGTTCACCGCTTTCTCAACGGATTCAATAAGTTCGTTAGCAAACGGACACAACGGAGATGTTAATGTCATTAAAACTTCAATCCCCTCCTCGTCAATCTTTATTTTATAAATAAGCCCAAGCGTCCAAACATCAATACCAAGCTCTGGATCTTTAACTGTCTTTAATTTATCTATAACTTCTTTTTCGGTAATTTTTTCCATATTACTCAAATCCTTTCTCTTTAAGGTTTTCGATAATCTCGGCCCCACCTACTCGTTCAACTTTCCCGTCTTTCATCACATAAACCATATTAGGTTTTATGTATTCCAAAACATTTGGATGGTGTGTCACCAAAATAAAACCTACTCCTTCTTCCGCCAATATTTTTATCGCCCCAAAAACTTTTTTCAACGCATCAATATCAACACCAGAATCAATCTCATCAAGTAAAGCAAACTTTGGCTTAAGAATACTAAGTTGAAGAATTTCGCTTAACTTCTTCTCGCCACCAGAAAGACCTTTATTTACAGAGCGCTTAAGAAATTCTTCAGGAACACCAATTTTTTGCGCCATATTAGATGCTTCTTTATAGAAATCCATCATGCTTTGATTTTCCCCTGTTAAATCTTTTTTAGCTTGATAAAGGAAACTTGCAAGTGGTACGCCGGAAATTTCTGGTAAATGTTGCATGGAAAGAAACAAGCCTTCTTTTGCCTTTTTTTCTGGGGTTAAATGCGTAATCTCAGTATCGCCAAGTTTTATACTTCCACTCGTTACTTCGTATTTAGGATGACCCATAATGGCGTTTAAGAAACTAGACTTACCAGAACCGTTTGGCCCCATGAGAATAACAATCTCGCCCTGTTTAACAGAGATTGAAACATCTGTTGCGACAACCTTACCCTCTTTTGTCGTAACACTTAAATTATTGATTTCTAGTCTATTTTCCATATTTTGTAATACCATCTGATAATGCCTCATATGGTAAAAGCGCACAACGGGTGCGAGTGTGGCTTATTGGCACACCTAAAAGAGAATACATAATCCCAGGAGCCATTAACTTCACCTCTGATAATTTCATTCCTTTTAATTTATCTGTAAAAAGAGATGCCCCCGCCAAACTTATCGCACAACCATCGCCCTGAAAAGTCACCTCCTCGACAATCTCTCCGGTCTTGTCTAATCGAACTGAGAAGATAAGGTTATCGCCACAGTTGGCGTTCTTTCCAACACCCTTAAATGTTGCATCAGAAAGAGCACCGCGGTTATGTGGATGACGATAGTGTTCCATTATGTTTTCTCGATAAAGTTCTTCTTCGAAGCTCATGTTGATTTTTATTATTTTTTAAAAAACTCTTGCGCTTTTTTAACACTTGATACTAAAGCATCAATATCTTCCTTTGTATTATAAAGGTAAATACTTGCTCGCACAGTTGCTGGAACCCCAAGTGTTTTTACGAATGGTAGCGCACAGTGATGCCCACCACGCACAGCAACATTATCACGTCCCAAAAACTCAATCACATCATGAGGATGTGCTCCTTCAACTGTAAAAGAAACAATTCCAACATTTTTTTCAACGTCTTGTTCTGCAAAAATCTTAACTCCATCAATTTCCTTAAGTTTCTCTATTGTATAAGAAGTTAATTCTTCGGTATGTTTTTTTATATTTTCAAGACCAACTTCAGTTAGGTATTTCACCGCTTCAGCTATCCCAATAGCTCCAGAAATATTCGGCGTTCCTGCTTCAAACTTTTCTGGAGCGGAAACAAACTCTGCTTTTTCTAAGTCTACGTCAGTGACAATTCCACCACCAAAAAACGACGGATTTAGTTTTTCGCCAAGTTCACCATTTATATAAAGCGCGCCAATTCCTGTTGGTCCACACATTTTGTGTCCAGAGAAAAACATCGCGTCACAATCTAGCTCTTTTACAGAAACCGGAATATGCCCCATGGCTGCCGTAGCATCAACAACAACCAATGCCCCCATCTTACGTACAATTTGAGATATGTATGAGACGTCGTTAATCGCTCCTGTTACATTGCTCGCAAGCGTAATCCCAACAATCTTCGTTCTCTCGGTTATAAGCGATTCCACAGATTTATAGTCAAGTCTGTAATTTTCGTCCACATTTATATATTTTAAATTAAGTTTTTTTCGTCTTGCGAGTTCTTGTAATGGCAGAAGCATTGCGTGATGTTCCATTATCGAAACAACGATTTCATCTCCTTCTTTTAAATCTAGTGATTGTTCAAAAGAATACGCGAGCATATTGACTGATGCTGTTGCGCCGGCAGTGAAAACAATTTCATTTTGATTAGCACCAACAAACCCAGCAACAGTCGCCCTTGCGCCTTCATATGATTCGCTCGCTTTTTCGCTCAAGGCATATGCGCCACGATGAACATTGCTTCTAAAGTTTCTATAATATTCGTCCATTGCAGAAATTACACATTCTGGAGTTTGAGAAGAAGCCGCCGAATCTAGGTAGTGCAAAGTAGCCTCTTTTGAGGCTTTAAAAATTGGAAAATCTGCCTTTATTTTCTTTATATCAAACATAAATATCGCGCAATTATGACATATTTTAATGTTATTGACAACTTACCTGTATTGCTGTTAAATCAAGGAAGTTACTTAGTCCCGTCAACCAAACAAAGGAATTCTCGTGATCAAACATTTCGTCGCATACGTTATCAGCCGCCAGGACCAAAAGCCGTATCCCGTTAACAGGATAATCTACCGTAAATCGCCAATTGTCATCAACTCAATGGCGGATGTCCAAAAGCTGGAAAAGGATCTGTACAAAACCCACTTCAGCGGCCACACGAAATATGCTGGCGACGGGTGCACCCTCGTGTCCATCCAGAGGCTGCCAATTCAGTAAAAGCTGTCTCAACGGTCAAACCAAAAGCCCCACCCGGGGCTTTTTATTTCAACGAGAGAGGAGTGCGTTGACGAGTAATCTCGTACACAGCATCCGAACGACGTTGAATCAAATGGTAAATACCATTTATATTTCTAAAAATCCGTCTACTAAAAGTTTATAGGAATTTTCCTCATCAAGTCCGCGCGACATCGGGTAAAACAATTCATCGCGAGAAATATCTTTTATAGAAAGTGAATGAGAACAACGAACATCATTACTTGCAATATCAAGAGATGGGATTGCGTCAACCCGAGCTTCTTCAGATAAAATTAAAAACGAAGCTGATTCCTCTCCTTTTGCCTCTATCTCTTTACCCATCGCGATATCGCTTCTGTAAATTACATGCGCCTTATCCTTAAGCACTCCACGCACATCAATTTTAGAAATAGTGTGTGATGCTTCGTGATAAATCTTGTGATATATATCAACCTCTGATTCACCTACAAAATCGTAAGAGCTCGTTATTGAAGCTTTGGCGCCACGACCGGCTAAAATAATGTGAATATCATTTTTCCCTACAACCTGACTCTTAGAAGATTCAACATATTCAAAGGTCGCTCCTTCACCAACATAAACAATAAGAAGTTTTGATTGAGATAAATTATTTTCTATTTTTTTTGTTTCATTTGGCGCGACTTCAATTACTTCGCCTCCCTTTGCAATAATACCCAAAAACTCCTCCGAAAAAGAAGATGCTATTTTAAGTCCGTATTTGAAAGCATTCGGCTCAACATAAGTATTTAAAATTATTTTAGTATTGTTTTTCATATTGCTTAACCAACACTTCCCTCCATCTCAAGTTCAATCAACTTATTAAGCTCAATCGCGTATTCAAGTGGCATAGCCTTAACAATAGGCTCCAAAAACCCTCCAACAATAAGACGTTCTGCTTCTCTTTCGGAAAAACCACGTGAACGTAGGTAAAATACTTCATCGTCGCCAAGTCGCCCAACTTTTGCTTCATGAGAAATATTAACTCTTTTATTGTCGTTCTTCGTTGATGGGTATGTATTCGAAACTGATTTATCATCCAAAATTAATGCATCACAAACAACAGACGACACCGCGCCTGTTGCGCGCTTCCCTATTTGTACAAATCCGCGATAAGTAGAGATACCGCCATCTTTAGAAACTGATTTAGAACGAATCGTAGAAACAGTGTCCGGCGCCAAGTGTAGTGCTTTTGCCCCTGTGTCTTGATTCTGCCCCTCGCCGGCAAGTACGATTCCCAAACTATCTGCTTTTGCTCTTGCCCCCAAAAGAACAGACGATGGATAAAGCATTGTCACACATGAACCCATGTTTCCATTAACCCACTGCATTTCTCCGTCTTCATAGACCATCGCTTTTTTGGTGTTTAGGTTATAGGTGTTGCGTGACCAATTTTCAATACTTAAATATTTTACTTTCGCCCCTTTCATAACAAAAACTTCCACACAACCAGCATGAAGCGACGATGATGTGTATCGTGGAGCAGAACACCCTTCGATGTATTCAATCTCTGAACCTTCGTCGGCGATAATTAACGTGTGTTCAAACTGACCAGCGGATGGACGGTTCATTCTAAAATACGCCTGCAAAGGCAAGCCAACTTTTACTCCTTTAGGAACATAAATAAAAGTGCCACCGCTCCAAACAGCACCATGAAGCATCGTAAACTTGTGATCAGAAGATGGAACACAGTCGGTCATAAAATATTTTTCAACAAGCTCTGGATATTTTTGCACCGCCACATCCATATTCTCAAAAATTACCCCTTTATCAGCAAGTGACTTTTGGAGATTGTGATAAACAATCCCTGAATCATACTGAGCGCCCACGCCACCTAAATATTCGCGTTCAGCTTTCGGAATACCGAGCTTTTCAAAAGTATCGGTTATTTCTTTAGGTAGTTCTTTCCAGTCAGTAGTTTCCTCAACAGAAGGATCAATATAATAAACAAGATCGTCTAAATTGAGCCCTGATAGCGATGGCCCCCAATTTGGGATAAGTGTCTCTTTCCACAGAGAAAAAGCCTCTAGGCGCTTTTTTAGCATCCAAGAGGGCTCATTTTTACTCTCTGAAATATGACGCACAAGCGTTTCAGAAAGTCCCTTATTGACTAACTTCTCATCTATTGACATTGCGACAAATTATATTGTATTATCACGCCAGTTGCAAATTTGATTTAACCCAAACAAAAAGAGGAGGAGAAATATCGTGAGTACTGATTGTACTGAAGAAAACGCACTGAAGGGCAACGAGGAATTCGTCGCCTTTCTCCACGAACACGCGCGCAAGGAAAAAATTCCTGCAACCTGCGACAAGCCATGGCTCGCCAATGTCTGGCGAAACAACAGGGGTGTTTTCACAAGCCTCTTCTTTCTGCACACAGGAAAAGCTATTTTTATTCCGCAAGTCTACTCATTCTTTCAACAAGCCGCCGAGTCGTACAAGGGCTAGCCTTTCCTTATCGACAAAAGCCCCGCATCACGCGGGGCTTTTCTAATTTTTCAGATTAATAATTCCTAAGTCTGTCTGCCTTCTCGTGCTGGCGAATTTTTTCGTGAACCTTAGCTTCAATCTGACGAATACGCTCACGAGTCACCCCGAACTCCTGCCCAACTTCTTCGAGAGTATGCATCACCCCATCAACAAGACCATGTCTCATTTCAAGAATTTTTCTCTCTTTTGGGGAAAGGTCGTCTAAAATTTCTTTAACCTGATCAGAAAGAATACGACGTGAAGATTCTTGTGCTGGTGAAAGAATCGTTTCATCAGCGATGAATTCCCCGAGAGTTGATTTGTCTTCATCATCCCCAATTGGCTTTTCAAGCGAAACGGTATCTTGGTTGATATTTTCAATCATGTGAATTTTTTCCACATCAATTCCCATTTCTGTTGCGATTTCTTCTGGAAGTGGGTCGCGTCCCAAATCTTGAGACAAACGTCGTGATACTTGTTTATATTTTGCAATCGTTTCCACCATGTGCACTGGAATACGAATTGTTCTTGATTGGTCAGCGAGCGCACGCGTAATTGCCTGACGAATCCACCAAGTTGCGTATGTTGAGAACTTAAATCCTTTGGTCCAATCAAATTTATCAACCGCCTTATGTAAACCAAGATTACCTTCCTGAATAAGGTCAAGAAGTGTTAGGTCTGAACTACGTCCAACGAATTTTTTAGCAATAGAAACGACAAGTCTTAAGTTTGCTCTCCAGAGCAAATCCCTTGCCTCCTTGTCACCCTTTTCAATGCGTCGAGCGTATTCTTTTTCTTCATTTGCAGAAAGAAGTGGGTATTGCCCAATCTCTCTAAGATACATCTGAATTGCATCATAAGAAGATGACTCACGGCCGTAACCTCTTTTTTCTAAAATTTCTTTGGCATCAACATCAAGCAAGTTTCCCCCTTCAAGAACGTCTATTCCGGCACTGCTAAAACGCTCATAAAGTTCATCTAAAAACAAAATATTATTCTCAACGTTTGGAAACTCTTTTAAAATTTCATCGTAAGTAATAAAACCTCGCTTCTTTCCTTTAACAATAAGAATGTCAGCTTTATCAACTAAGAGATCATGCTTTGTTTTCTTAACAGGCTTTGCTGGTTTCTTCTCTTTAATCGGCTTTTTTGCTTTGGCTACCTTTGGCTTCTTTACTGCGACCTTCTTTTTTGAAGTAGCTTTTTTAACCACCTTTTTCTTAAGTGGTTTCTTAACTTTCTTAACCGCTACTTTTGGTTTTTTCGCCTTTACCTTTGTTTTGGTTTTTACTTTTGTTTTTGTTTTTGCCATATTTTTTAAATTATTTTAATGTCGACTGTTTTTTAAATTATTTATACTTTTTGAAATTTCCTGACATTCTTTGAATAATTCTCCTGTTTTTTCAATCTCCCCTTTCTCTTCCATTTCTTTTAATTTCCTCATCGTGCGCTCAAATTTTTCCTCCAGACAATCTAACTCCAGATTAATGAAAAGTTCATCCACCTCTCGGCTTAACTTTTTCTCATCATTATAATTATTTTCAAAAACTAAAATCATCTTCTCCTTCTCTTCCGGAGGAACAAGATCTATTTCCATCAAATCATAGGTGCGGGCAAGGGCATCGTATCTTTCCCTTAATGTTTTAGGGTCGATTAGTGGATTTTTTATTCCCTCTTGCCACGACGTAATGCCGGCTATAGTAGCACGAATTTTATTACGACGCGATATATTTGGCTTTTCAATTCCTTTTATTGTGTCCTCGATAGCTGGCATGTTCGGCAACTTTTTAACTTCTTCCCAAACATGTTCCTCGGCAACTTTAAGTTCGTTCGCGACCTTACCAACGAAATGCGCTTGGTCAATTTTGTTTGAAATTTCAGCGATATATGGAATTACCCTCTTTCC
This sequence comes from Parcubacteria group bacterium LiPW_30, assembly GCA_007375595.1. Classification (GTDB taxonomy): domain Bacteria; phylum Patescibacteriota; class Minisyncoccia; order Phycocordibacterales; family VMEP01; genus VMEP01. Next base: position 616,321 of record VMEP01000001.1, read on the forward strand.
TACTTCCCTCCTAAAAGCAGGTTCGTCTAATTTCCGCTCGCGAATAGAACTTAAAACAAAATCAACAATATGGTGCGCCTCTTTAATAACTTTATTCCATTCGTCTTTATCTTTCGCGATTAAATCGGCAGGGTCAACATCTTTTGGTAACCGTGCGACCTTCACATCAATTCCAAGTGAGATTGCAAGACGAAAAGCTCTTTCAGATGCATTTAATCCGGCGTCATCACCATCAAGCGCAACAATTAAACTATCAGAAAAGCGCTTTATCATTTGGAGATGATCCGCAGTAAGCGCCGTCCCGGAAAGAGCGACGGTGTTAAATGTCCCAGCTTGGTGAGCCATCAATAAATCTACCTGCCCCTCAACTAAAATAGCGGTATTACTTTGAAGCATCGCCCGTTTTGCTTTATCGTATCCATATAAAACACTTGATTTGTGGTAAAGCGGAGTTTCTGGGGTATTAACATATTTTGCCGCCTCTCCCTTACTTGGGGCATCGAAAAGTCTTCCAGAAAACCCAACAACACGACCAATGGTGTTTGAAAGTGGAAACATAATTCTTCCGCGAAAACGGTCATAGTGTCCACGATTACCCAATACAGAGAGACCGGCTTTTTCAATCTCCTCATCGGTAAAACCTTTTCTTTTTAGAACATCGTATAACGTTGACCAATTTGTGTCTGCATAACCCAAACGCCAATCAGCGATTGTTCCAACATTAAGTCCGCGCTTAGCAAGATATTCTTTTGCGCTTGGATTAGCGCCCAAACTATTCTCGAAAAACCTCGTTGCTTCTTCAAGCACGCTGTATAGCCTTTCATATTCACTTTTAAGTTTTGGATCAACTGCGCGCAGTTCCACCCCAGCCTTATCAGCCAAAGTTTTAAGAGCTGAAGCAAAATCAACTCCTTCAATTTCTTCCACAAAACTGAAGATGTCTCCACCACGATTACAACCAAAACAATGATATGTGCCACGAGCTGGCGAAATAAAGAAAGACGGCGTGCGTTCATTATGAAATGGACATCGCGCTTTGTAATTACTGCCTGCTTTCTCGAGTTTTATATATGACAAAGCAACATCAGTAATCGAGAGTCGTTCTTTTATTTGTTCAACTGGTGTTGTGGACATAATATTTAGCTTCATTAGCTTTCAGCTTCTTTAGCTTTGATGTCTCACCTAATTTCCTAAAAGCTAACAGCTAATAACCTGACCAAATTACTCCTCGCTCTCCTCTTCTTCTGTTTCCTTGCTATCTTTTGCCTTAAAACCAGTTCCAGCTGGAATTAATCGTCCAACAATTACGTTTTCTTTCAAACCACGAAGGTCATCGATCTTTCCGCGAACTGCCGAGTTGATAAGAACACGAGTAACGTTCTGGAATGATGCTGATGAAAGCCAGCTCTTTGTTGAAAGAGCAACCTCTGTAATACCGAGGATAACAGCTTCCCCTTCAGCAACTTCACCGCCAGCTTCTTTGGTTCGCGCGTTTTCAAGAGCAAATTCCATGTTTTCAACAAGTTCCCCAACAGTGAATGATGTGTCGGCACTTTCTTTAATTCGCTTTCGGGAGAACATCTGACGAATAATAATTTCTATGTGCTTACGAGAAATAGATGCTCCTTGTAATTCGTAGATATTATTTATTTCTTTGATGACATATTCTTCAGCGGCTTCACGCCCACCGTATTTGTAAAGCTCTGCCAAATCAGCGGAACCGTCGGTGATAATGTCTCCTTTCTTTATCTTGCTACCAACTTTTACTAAAGGACTTCGTCTAAAAGGCGCAACAAATTCAACTTCACCAACTTTACCCTTTTTAACATCCTCCTCATCAAGCAATACTTTAATTACTTTTTCTCGTCCAACATCATTTATTTCGATTACTTCTCCGTTAACACTTGAAACAATTGCTGGGTTCTTAGGAATTCGACGTTCGAAAATTTCTTCAACGCGAGGAAGACCCATAGTAATGTCGATACCAGCAACACCTCCGGCGTGGAACGTACGCATTGTTAGCTGTGTACCTGGTTCACCGATAGCTTGAGCGGCGATAATACCAACAGCTTCACCTTTTTCAACCATTCTGTTTCTCGCAAGGTCTAATCCGTAACACATGCGGCAAATACCATGAAGTGTTTTACAAGTAAGAGGTGTTCTAACAAAAACTTCTGTTATACCAGCGTTTTCGATTTTCAAAGCATCGCTCTTTAGAATTAAGTGACCTTTCTTGTAAAGGGTCTCTCCTTTTTCGTCCTTGATTTCAGTTGCTAAGATACGCCCACGAATACTCTTAGAAATTGGAACTTCAATTCCAGAAAGAGTTTCTTTAGTGATTCTCTTTGTTTCCTTTGTGCCACAATCATCTTCTGTAATTACAGAATCTTGAGCAACGTCAACAAGCTTTCTTGTTAAGTAACCTGCCTTTGCAGTGTTGAGTGCCGTGTCGGCCAAACCTTTACGGGCACCGTGAGTAGTCGTGAAGTATTCAATAGGTGAAAGACCTTCTTTGTATGACGGGATAATTGGGAAATCGATTGTTCGTCCAGCGGTGTTGATAATAAGACCTTTCATTCCAGACATCTGGCTAAGCTGAGTTAAAGAACCTCGAGCACCTGAAGTCACTAAGTCGTGAGCGGAACCATTTCTATCGAGGGTTTCAGGAACAAGCTTGTCGAGCTCACCTTTAACGCCTTGCCAAATTTCAATTGTTTTCCTGTATCTTTCTTCTTCAGCAAGCAAACCTTCGTTGAACTGACTCAAAACGTCTTCAACTTTCTTTCTTCCAATATCAACAATTTCTTTCTTTCTTGGGTGAACCTTAACATCGTCCATTCCCCATGTAGTTCCAGAAACTGTGGCGTACTTGTATCCGAATGTTTTAATCTTGTCCAAAATTGCTGGTGTTTTCTCTATACCGTATCGGGCAATCAATTCATCAACCAATGCGGCTAATTTTTTAATGTTTATTTCCTCGTTTATATAAGGAAGGTCTTTAGGCAAGATTGAGTTAAAGAGAAGACGTCCAACCGAAGTCTCGAAAAGCTTACCTTCAAACTGCGCGTACTTCGGACTATCTGTTGGTAACACCTTAATCTTCGAACGAAAGGCTACGATATCAAAGTCATATGACATGATTGCGTTGTTTGGAGTTGGGAAAGCCTTTCCTTCACCTTTCTCCCCCTCAACAACCTTAGTCATCCAGTAACAACCAAGCACAATATCAAGCTTTGGATTAACGATTGGATCCCCGTTTCCTGGTTTTAGAAGGTTTCTGTTTGCAGCCATTAAATCCCCTGCTTCTTGTTGAGCTTCCTTAGAAAGAGGCACGTGAACAGCCATCTGGTCACCGTCGAAGTCTGCGTTGAAAGCTGTACAAACAAGTGGGTGCACTTGAATTGCGTTTCCTTCAATAAGCACTGGATGGAAAGCCTGAATACCTAAACGATGAAGTGTTGGTGCGCGGTTTAGAAGAACGTACTTTCCTTTAATTACTTCTTCAAGAATTGCCCAAACCTCAGGGACACCTTCGTCAATTAAACGACCGGCGCCACGGATGTTATAAGCAAGTTCTCGTTCAAGAATTTTAGAAATTACGAATGGGCGGAAAAGTTCAAGCGCCATGTGCTTTGGCAAACCACATTGATCAAGTTTCAACTGTGGGCCGACAACAATAACAGAACGACCTGAATAATCTACACGCTTACCCAAAAGGTTTTGACGGAAAAGACCCTGCTTTCCTTTTAAATTATCTGCGAGCGATTTGAGTGAACGACGCTGAGACTGATTCATTGCCATAGCTTCTGACTGTCGGCGAATAGAATTATCGATAAGTGAGTCAACAGCTTCCTGTAAAATACGCTTTTCGTTACGCAAAATAACATCTGGTGCGCCAATCTCGAGAAGCTTTCGTAAACGATTGTTTCGGTTGATAACACGGCGATAAAGATCGTTTACGTCTGATGTAGCGTGGCGTCCTCCTTCAAGCGCAACCATCGGGCGTAGTGCTGGTGGAATAACTGGAATTACTGTTAAGAACATCCAGTCAGGGCGAACATTTGAATTAATCATTGCGCGAATAAGAGAGAGTCTCTTTTCGGTTTTTTCTCTTTCAATCGCTGTGGTTTTCTTTGTATTACTTGTGAGTTCGTTTTCAAGCTTCTTTAAGTCTAGATTTTTGAAAAGATTAAAGATTGCTTCAGCTCCGATTGTTGCTTCAAAGACGGGACCGTATTTCAAGGCGTAGCGGTGATAAGTAGCCTCATCAACAACTTTTCCTACAACAATTTCATTAACTTCTTTCTTTGCAGTAGAAAGCATCTCTTTGATTTTCTCGCGAGAAGCTTCATCTGTCATTGATTTAACCTTTGCTTTGTATTCTGATTCTAGGTTTTTAATAACCTTATCTTTTTCTTCATCATTAACTTTAGTGATGATGTAACCAGCAAAGTAGATAACCTTCTCAAGGTCGGTAACTGGCACATTCATCAAAAGACTCATTCTTGATGGCACGCCACGCAAGAACCAAATATGAGCAACTGGGCTTGCAAGCTCAATGTGTCCCATTCTTTCACGCCTGACAATAGAGCGAGTAACCTCAACCCCACATTTCTCACAAACAATATCCTTATATCGAATACGTCGATATTTTCCACAGTAACACTCGAAGTCTTTTTCTGGTCCGAATATACGTTCATCAAAAAGACCACCGCGCTCGGAACGACCGGTTCTGTAGTTGATTGTTTCCGGCTTCGTTACCTCGCCATATGACCATTCTCTTATTTTTTCCGGAGAGGAAACTGAGAGAGAAATCGCATCGAAATCTGTTGTATCAAATGTTTTCATATGTTTATTTTAATTAATTACGGCGTCTTTTTTTAAGTTCAACATCAAGGGCCAATCCACGTAGGTAGTTCAACATAACCGTAAAGGAAGCTGGAGCATTTGGCGCCTTAACATCTTCACCCTTGATAATAGAATCAAACGTCTGTGAACGACCAACAATATCGTCTGACTTAACTGTAAGCATTTCACGAAGTGTGTGTGCTGCCCCATAACCTTCAAGTGCCCACACTTCCATTTCACCAAAACGCTGACCTCCACCTTGAGCTTTACCTCCCAATGGCTGTTGGGTAATGAGCGAGTACGGTCCTATGGAACGCATGTGAATCTTGTCTTCCACCATGTGGTGAAGCTTCATGATATACATGTATCCGAGTGCGATTTCCTGATCAAACGAATCACCGGTGCGACCGTCATAAAGTTTAACTTTACCTGTCTCTGAAAAACCGGCCTTCTTAAGTTCATCGCGAATTTCCTGGTCTGTTGCACCCTGGAAAGGAGGGACAACTGCTTGATAATTTAATGTATTTGCTGCAAGACCCATGTGAAGTTCCAAAATCTGACCTAGGTTCATACGAGAAGGAACTCCAAGTGGTGTCAAAATAACATCGATAGGTGTACCGTCTTCCATGTATGGCATATCCTGCTCAGGCAAGATAAGAGAAATAACACCTTTGTTTCCGTGGCGCCCTGCGAGCTTGTCTCCAACTGAGATGTTTCTAAGCTGTGCAACTTCAATGTGAATTCTTTTAATGATTCCACTATCAAGTGAATCACCACTATCACGAGAGAAAACCTTCACACCAACAATACGTCCACGCTTGCCGTGTTCCATGCGAAGTGAAGTGTCTTTAACGTCACGTGCTTTTTCACCGAAAATAGAACGCAAAAGTCTTTCTTCTGGAGTAAGTTCTGATTCACCCTTTGGAGTAATCTTTCCAACCAAAATATCGTTTGGACGAACCTCGGCGCCGATACGAATAATTCCATCAATATCTAGGTCTTTTAGTTTTGCTTCACCAACGTTTGGAATATCACAAGTTGTGACCTCGGGCCCAAGCTTTGTGTCACGAACATTCACAACGAATTCTTCAATGTGGATACTTGTAAACTTACTATCCTTAACTAATCTTTCTGAAAGGATAATAGCGTCTTCGTAGTTCGAACCGTCCCAAACCATAAAACCAACCAAGACGTTTTGTCCGAGTGCTACTTGTCCATGGTCAGATGATGACGTGTCGGCCAATATTTCTCCCTTCTTAACGCGCTGTCCAACTGAAACTACTGGGCGTTGGTGGAAAACGCTAAAATCGTTTGTTCTTGAGTAATTAACTAAAGTATATTCTTTTTCTTTTCCAGACTTTGTTCCATCAACTTTGATTTTTTTAGCATCAGCGTAAGTGACAACACCTTCTTCTTCTGCGAGAACTAAACGCCCTGTGTAATAAGCAACTGAGTGTTCCATACCTGTCGCAACAAGTGGAGCTTCTGGAATGATACAAGGTGTTGCCTGCTTCTGCATGTTAGAACCCATGAGTGCGCGACCGGCGTCATCGTGTTCCAAGAAAGGAATAAGGGAGGTTGCAACAGAGAAAGGCTGTGTTGTTGAAACGTCGATGTAGTCAACGTCATTTTTATCAACCATACCAGGCTCTGTTTTAATACGGGCTTCTACTTTCTTTTCTAAAATATTTCCTTCTTCGTCATAAGGAATACCTGCGTGAGCAATAACACTTCCTTCTTCTTCAAGAGCATTTAAATAAACAATTTCTTTTGTAATTTTTCCATTCTTAACTTTAACGTAAGGAGTTTCAATAATGCCGAAATTGTTAATTCGAGCATGTGTCGACAACTGCAAAATAAGACCGATGTTTTGGCCTTCTGGTGTATGGATTGGACAAACACGACCATAGTGAGAAGTGTGCACGTCACGAACTTCAAGGCCGGCTCTTTCGCGAGTAAGACCTCCTGGTCCAAGCGCTGAAAGTCTTCGCAAGTGTTCTATTTCATCCAAAACGTTACCCTGGCTCATAAACTGAGAAAGTTGGTTTGTGGTGAAAAATTCTTTTATGCGAGCCTGAAGTGGACGCTGGTTAACTATCTGAATTGGGAGAGTTGTCTCAGCATCAATAGTAGACATTCTGTCTTGGATATTTCTCTTCATTTGAGCCATACCAACACGAATCTTTGCTTGAAGCATTTCTCCAACATATCGAACACGTCTTAATCCTAAGTGATCAATATCATCAGCTTGAGATCCTGGAGTGTTATTTAAATTAGTGATGTGCTCAACAATAAGAACAACGTCTTCAAGTGAAAGAGTACGGCGAGCAAGCGCAACTTCTTTCATATCCAAATCAAATCTCTGATTAAAACGGAAACGTCCAACAGGAGAAAGATCATATCGCTCTTCGCTAAAAATTGAGGTAATAAATTCGCGAGCATTATCAGCTGTTGCAAGATCACCATCACGAAGACGCTTATAAATTTCTATATATGAATCATCAAGGGTTTTAGCTGGATCCTTTTCAAGAAGAGCTGTAACCATTTCCTGCATCTCCTTGCTAAACTTATTTATGATTTCTTTATCGCTCTTTGTTCCAAAAACACGTAGTAGTGACGCAACCGGGAATTTCCTCTTTCTGTCGATACGGACAAAGATACCTTCAGCGTCAGATTCTATTTCAATCCAAACACCACGTGATGGGATTATTTTTGCACCAAAAAAACGCTTGCCTTTAATATCTTGGTCGTTAAAGAAAACGCCGAAGCTTCTAGCAAGCTGAGGGACAATAACACGTTCGACACCGTTAATGATGAAGGTGCCATGAGAAGTCATAAGAGGAAAATCTGCCATGAAGATTTCCTGCTCTTTAACAGTGTTAAAAGTCTTATTCTTTAGTTTGATTGTTGCACGAAGAGGAGCTTCGTAAGAAAGCTTGTTTGCCTTAGCAAAATATTCATTATGCTTTGGTTCACTTAAGAAAAAAGAAGTGAACTCAAGATCAAATTTTTTATCAGAATAATCTTTTATTGGAGAGAATTCCTTAAATATTTCTTTTAGACCTTTTTCTAAAAGCCATTTATATGATGCGACCTGATTTTCAATCAAGTCTGGCATTTCAGCCAATGGTTTTTTCCATGCGGAAAAATGTTTCTGTTCACGGCCGGCACCACTCAATCTTCCCGAAGACCTAGGAAGAATTGCCTCCTCCACACGCAATTGTTTTGCCATATTATTTTTTATCTCGTAAAGCGACCAACACTCTCATTACAGCATTGGTCCCTCTGCGAAACGGTTACGCAAAAAGAAAAGACTAAACCAATTATGCGTTAAGCAGAATTGGTCGCCCGTTTCGTTAACAACGAAATTAGGGAAGCAAGGAAAATCCCGCCCCTTTTCTAGGACACCTGATAATTTTCTTCAATTTTCATCGAGAAGAGATTCCCGAATCTTCGCACTCCCAGGGGCGTAACTCAATCAAAAACTGGTTAAAGACAGTATACCTGAAGGAAAAACACTGTCAAACTTTTCTAATTTACAAAGAGCCACCGCCTTTTAGGGGTTTTATTCCCCTTTCTTCCATTTCTCAATATTAGCTTGATGACCTGAAAGCAAGACTTTTGGTACTTTATAATTTTTTCCTTTATATTTTAAAATTTCCGGACGAGTATAAACTTCACTTGATGAAATTCTATTCTCTTCAACAGAATCAAAAGTGTTGAGCACTCCTTTAATCTGACGAGAGACAGTATCTATCAAAACCATTGATGGCAATTCTCCGCCAGTAAGCACGTAGTCCCCAATTGAAACTTCCTCTGCTTTTAAAATTTTTTTCACTCGTCCGTCAATTCCTTCATATCGTCCTGATACTAAAATTATTTCTTTATTTTTTTTCAAAAGATTTCTAGCGTATTCATTGGTCAATTTTTTACCAGCTGGCGAAAAAATAATCACCTTTGTTTTTTTCTTTCCACGAGCCTTGCCTATGGCAGTCAAAATAGGTTGTGCTTCCATGACCATCCCAGGACCACCACCATATGGTCGCCCGTCTACTCTCCCCCATTTGTTCTCTGTGTAATCGCGAGGGTTATAAAACTTAACCGAGATTTTTTTATCCGTTATAGCGCGCCCAATAATCGACTCTTTTAAATACGAGTCGAACATGCTTGGGAAAAGTGTTATTACTTGAAATTTCATATGCTTGTTCTATCACGATAGCATAAAAGAAAAAAGCCCTGCGTTCACAGGACTTTTCGATTCTGGTCAGCGGCAACCACGCAGTGGTAGGTGTCGACTAACTGGATGCCCTTTCAGCTCTTCGTTTATTGCCTCATGGTAACAGCTGGAACACGCAGGCTTCCCGTCCACGGTATAAATTGCGACAGGTCTGCCTTTGCTGTCATGACCATATGGCGCGTTGTTTTTGCAACCAGGTGTTGCGGTACACGGTATCGACATGGTGTTCTCCTTCCGCTGTGCAAAAAGCTTGGCTTCCTCATCTTCCTCGGTACCTCTTGATGGAATGTCATCTTTACATCCAGAGGTTGCTTCGTAAATGTCGGACATCACATTTCTCTTAACCATCACGCCTCTCCTTTTTGTTGTTGATCTAAACTAATAACATCATAAACAAAAACCGCCCTATATCAAGTGGCGGTTTTTGTTTCTTCTTAATTTTCTTAACCCCGTATTCACCTAACGAAGCTAATGAAACTATAAGCTAATCAGCTAACTAGAGGTCTTTAATATCTTCCATTACCGACTCAACGGTACTCAATGTTACCCCACTGTCGTATGGTCTTGGCGCTCCGCCTGCGGGTTCGTTTATCTTCAAATTAACGCGCGCATTATTTTTCATTCCAACAACACGAAGAAGTGTTCTTATCGCCTTTGCGGTATTTCCTTTGCGACCGATAATTTTACCCATATCTGCTGGATTCAAATCAAGAGTCAAAAGCACACCCATCTGATCAATAACTCTTCCTATCTTCACATCATCTGGAAAATCAACCAACGCCTTCACAACATATTCTAAAAATTCCTTGTCTTTCTCCATATTCATTTCAGTAAATTATTTTTAAAAAGTAGTTCAATCAAAATGCACTACTAAATCAATTGTAAAACTTAGATTGTCTTGGGTCAATGATTCTTTCTTTTTTACTTTTTCTCCTGAAAAACACGATAAAATTCTGCTGAATTTTTCTCTACTCGCGCCGTCGCGCTCCGCCCGCCTGCGCGTACACGCTGGCAGGTAAGGTTTTTCAAAAGAAAAAGTTTGGGCTTTCAGGAAAACGCAACAAAATATAAATACTCAATGTTTTTTAGAGAGCCGAAATGCGAATTACGCAACAAATCAAAATAAAAAAACCCTGCATCTCTGTATAAGCAGATGCAGGGTCCGTTCAAAAGACCCGAGTGACTGAGTCCCGAGTACTACTTGCCGGAAACAGGGACACCGGAAAGAAACCAGCCATCGTGCCAGACGCAGTCGTCGCGGTCGCAGAGCACGCTCCGCTTGCTGAACCAGCGGCTGAACGCCAGGCAGCAATTGTTGCCCCACTGTGTGCCGTTCGGATGCTCGTCGGCAAAGGCCGGGTCGGCTTCGTTCACGGCAGCTTGGGCGCGCGGGTCCGACACGAGGCCGTATTGCGCGAGAAACGCTGGGACCTCTTTCGCCGGCACGAAGCGCCTGGTCGGGATGAAATACACGTCAACTTCGTCACCTTCACCTTGCGGCATTGAGGCAACTGTGTCGTCGCTCAAGTACTTGTTGCGGCCCGTGGCGTTGATCGCTTCCATCGGCGTGCGAGTGCGGTCGACGCGGACGCGACGGACGATGATGTCGTTCTGCGCTTCGACGTGCTTGCGGAAAACCGCGACCATCTCATCGAAAGCCATATTCCCTGGCATCTTGAGAACGTTCTGCACTGCTTCGAGCGGAAGGCCGGACTCGCGAAGTTTCGTCGCGAGTCGGTCATTAATCTGGCCGATTTGGCCGCCAGTGATGGACTGGGTCCTGACAGATGTTGTCATTGCGTTATCCTTTTCCGTTGCGCTGTACGACTCGACCCGAACGGGTTTCGCCACAGCAGAGAAGGGCCTATATGCTATAAGCCATTTTCTGCTATGACGAACACATGCTAAAAATTAAAGAACTATCCTAGTATAAAAACATATGTTTGTAGTAAAGTCAATAATACGTAATATTAAAAATAACAAAAAAGCTGTCCTTTTTAGGACAGCTTTTTTTAGATAGAAAATTTAAAATTATGCAGCTGGTGCTTCTTCTACAGGAGCTTCAGCAACTGCCTCAGCTGGAGTTTCTGCTACCACCTCAACTGGTGCTTCAGCCGGAGCCTCTTCTACTACCGGTACTTCAGCAGGGATTTCTTCAGGAGCAGGAGTTGCAACTGGTGCTGGTGCAGGTGTTGCAGGAGCTTCTACTTTAGCTGGTTCATCTTTTTTAATAGGGCTCTTTTTAGGCAAAACGTTTATTTTCTTCCCAGCAATAATTTTTTTCTCAACTAGGAAATTATGCATTGTGTCTGAAGGCAAAGCTCCGTGTGACATCCAGTGTAAAACACGGTCAGCCTTAATAACGAAGTTCCCGAGCTTAGGTTCATAAGAACCGATGACCTCAACGAAGTTACCCGTCTTTGGGCTTTCGCGGTGATCAACAACAACCACGCGGAAGTGCGGGCTGTTCTTTCGTCCTATTCTTTGTAACCTAATTTTTAACATGCAGGCAATACTAATAGAAATGGCCCGATAGGTCAAGTTTATGTCTCTGTGCACACACCACTAAAATACACGCGTAAAATTCTGCTGAATTTTCGCTCTGCTCGCCTCGCCAGTCTGCGCAAGGTATTTTAGTGGTGTGTGCGGAAAAATAAAATGCATAAAACGCGCATAAAACTTTGCTAAGTTTTTGCTATGCTCGTGTCACGCATAATTTCTTGCTAGAAATTTGCGCGACCCCGACTCGGCTCGTCAGCCTCCGTCTCTCAATTGCTTCACTTATCGCAATTGAGCGTCGCACTGCGCAATGTTTTTAAAAACAAAAGCAGGGACTAGATAAAGACAAGAATATCCTATCCAAGAGCACCCCGGTAGAGGCTCTAATCACCCAATCTAACCAATTTTAGCCACTTTTGTGTTATTATTTGAACCCATGAAAAAGCATACTGATAAACATCATAAAGTGGAGCATAAAAAGGCTCCTATAAAAGAACACGCCCAAAAGCACCACGAACACACTGTGGAGGGCACTATCACCGTCAGTTTCAAGGGTATTGGTTTTGTTCGTATTGAAGGAGAAGAGGAATCAATAGAAGTCTCTGCTAATTCACTAAATACTGCGCTTCATGGTGACCGAGTTAAGGTTTCTGTTCACGGCAAAGGACGCAACGGGCAACCACAAGGTGAAGTTACTGAAATCCTACTTCGGGCAAGATCTGGCTTTGCTGGCACCATAGAAAAAGACCGTGATGTCTATTACCTTATTCCACAAGACCAACGTGTTTACGTTGACCTTGTTATTCCAAAAGATGATTTAGGGGAAGCAAAAGAGGGAGACAAGGTTTTTGTCGCATTCATTGAGTGGACCGATCCAAAGAAAAATCCTATTGGTAAGGTTCTCCGTGTTTTGGGTAAGCCAGGAGAACACGATGCAGAAATGGTTGCTATTGTTTTGGAATCTGGTTTTGATACTGGCTTTCCAAAAGAAGTTGAGAACGAATCAAAAAAACTTGAAGAAAAAGGTATCACTGAAGATGATTTAAAGGGTCGTCGTGATTTTCGTAACACCACAACATTCACAATTGACCCAGAAGATGCCAAAGACTTTGACGACGCTATATCAATTCAAGATTTAGGCGGTGGTGTTTATGAAATCGGTGTACACATCGCCGATGTCTCTCATTATGTTCGCCCGGGAACAGAGATTGATAAAGAAGCAATGAAGCGCACGACTTCTATATATCTCGTCGACCGCACAATTCCAATGCTTCCCGAAGGGCTTTCCAATGGATTATGTAGTTTAAACGCAAACGAAGACAAACTAACCTTTAGTGCTGTTTTTAAAATTGATATGCAGGGGAAAATATCTGACCATTGGTTTGGTCGCTCTGTTATAAAATCAAACAAACGCTTCACCTACGAAAATGCCCAGGAAACTATCGACAGCGGCTCCGGCGAGTACTACGAAGAACTCGTAATCCTAAACAAGATTGCTAAAAAACTAAAACAAAAACGTTTTGACGAAGGGGCTATTTCTCTTGAACAAGAAGAAGTGCGATTTAAACTAGACGAAACAGGACGCCCTGTATCTATTTACAAAAAAGTTCGTGGTGATACCCACAAGCTCGTTGAGGAATTTATGCTACTCGCTAACCGCGAAGTTGCCTCGTTTGTCGCCAAAAAACACGAGAACGAAGAAGGTGTTTTTGTTTATCGCATTCACGACGAACCAAACACAGAGCGTATTCAAAACCTCGCAATATTCGTTAAGAGCTTAGGTTATGACCTAAAAATGACCGACGGAAAAACAACCTCAAGAGACATAAACAATCTTCTAGAAAAACTCGAGGGCACAAGCGTAAAAGACATGATTCAAACCGCTGTTGTCCGCTCAATGGCAAAAGCAATTTATACAACTCAAAACATTGGCCACTTTGGTTTGGGTTTTGAATTCTATACACACTTCACCTCTCCTATCCGTCGTTATCCAGACACGATGGTTCACAGACTTTTAGCGCGATATTTAAATAACGAAAAAATAGACGCGAAGGAATGGAAGTTTTACGAAAGAATGTCTACCTTTTCATCACAACGAGAAAAAGAAGCTTCTGACGCTGAGCGTGGCTCAATCAAATACAAACAAGTGGAATATATGTCGGAACGCATTGGACAAGTTTTTGACGGCGTAATTTCTGGGGTTACTGAGTGGGGTTTCTATGTTGAGGAAAAAGAGACGAAGTGTGAAGGTATGGTTCCTTTACGAACATTAAACGATGACTTCTATAATTTTGAAGAAAAACGCTACCGCTTGGTTGGCGAAAAAACGAAAAAAATATACTCTCTCGGAGATAAAATAAAATTCAAGGTTGAAAAAACAGACCTTGGAAGAAAAACTATTGATTACTCTTTGGTAAATTAGATTTGCCTAAAATAATTAAGTTGAGTTATATTAAAATCTGTTGTTTTTAGGAGAAAGCTAGTATGGATGTTATCGCACCTTCGGGAGATGGATTTTGCCCAGCATGTCACGGGGACGCCATTTATTTCAAACAACTCAACGAAGAAAGGACGGATAAAGATATTAAAATAACTCGTCTTTATCACTGTGTTTGTGGTTATAGAGCGAAAGTTGTAACCAATGGCCGAAACATACTCTCTTGCAAGAACCCATCTCCGCAAGAAGTAGAATCTCTACACGCTTTGTAAAAAAGTGTCAAACAAAAAAACCCGCCAGCTGGCGGGTTTTATTATTTATGCCACGAATGGCTAAATTGTGAACGGAGTATTCATCATTTCTATGAATTCTTTTTCTCCGACCTTAGGAACATCATCTCCCGCGTGAAGATACTGTCTACCACACTTACGACAAGCCGCAGTGCGATAAAGGAATGCCCCGTTAAACCAGCCGGAAACTTCGCGCACAACATCCCCACCGCAATTTTCCGCCTTGCACTTATTGCCAGGTAGTGGAATATTTTCTTCCTGGAATACCTTCATGGCCTTAAAAAACCTGGCCAAGTTTTCCTCAGACAGCTCAGGAAAATTTCTATTGCTCATGATTCGTCCCTCCAGTTATCAAGCCAAACCTGTCTTTAAGATATATACGCTAAACAAGCAAGTCAACCTTATCTAAATGATCATTATTTAGCGACAGCAACAGCTTCTTCAAATTTAACCGATAGTAAACGCGACGCCGCGTCCCCTGCTGTTGTAATTCCATAAAGCACTCCTGCGCGAGACATCGTTTCTCTGTTGTGGGTAATAACAACCAACTGCGAATGTTTAGCGAGATTCTCCAACATGTCTGCGTATTTACGTGAGTTTGCTTCATCAAGCGCCGCGTCAGTTTCATCAAGAACAAGAAATGGTGGAGGATTAACCTGTGACACTGCAAAAATAAGAGCAATTGAAGTGAGGGCTCTTTCCCCTCCCGATAGCATCTGTAAATCACGAATTTTTTTCTGTGGGAGATTTACCTTAATATCAATTCCATATTTAATATCTTCATCTTCAGACGATTCGTCGTAAAGCTCTTCGCCCGTGTCTGGATCAAAACCGATACTTTTTTGCTTTCTTTTCTCCTCAATGATTGAGAGTGTGGCTGAACCTCCATCAAACATTAATTTGAAGAATTCATCAAATTGTTTATTTATCTTTTCTATCCCTTCAGAGAATTGATTATTTAATTTATCGCGAAGGTTTGTGATAAGCGCCTCAATATCTTCTGCGCTTCTCTTTAAGTCGCCGATTTCGCGCTCAAGAAAAGTATCACGCTCAGATACTTCCTGATATTCCCTCATTAGTTCTGCTCCACCAGCGGCACCCATATCTTCAAGACGAATTTTCATCCTCTCCATTTTCTTTCGACGATCTTCTTGTATCTCGCGTGACTCAGACATTAGAGAAGACTCGTCAATTTCAAATGTTTGATATCGCATCGCGTCATTACCAATCAAAACTTTTGCCTCTTCAATTTCCGTCTTCATCATTTCTTCGTCACGCAAAACAGAATGTTCCTTTGAAGAAAGTATATCCAACTTAGAAACACATTCACTTCTGTGGGCAGATAATTCATATAACTTTCGTTCGTGTTCATGCGACAAATCTTTGTCTTTTTCAAGCTCGCTC
The DNA here is from genome assembly GCA_007375595.1 of Parcubacteria group bacterium LiPW_30. Classification (GTDB taxonomy): domain Bacteria; phylum Patescibacteriota; class Minisyncoccia; order Phycocordibacterales; family VMEP01; genus VMEP01. The sequence continues at coordinate 632,036 of VMEP01000001.1, forward strand.
TTTGCCTTCATATACTCAAGATTGAGAGAATTTTCTTCACCTTCTTTTTTAAAAATATCCTCTTCAACCGCAACACATTCACTACGTAATCGAGCAAAATCCTCTTCAGAAAAAATAACTCTTTGCGGAATATTCTCACGAAGAATTGCCAAGAAATCATTGGTTAATTGTTTTAAAGAAACAAAAAGAGATTTTATCGCCAAAATATCGTTAATCGTTTCCCCTTCAGCCAACAAAGAATTAACTCTCTCGGCGAAAGAACGAACCTTAGAAACAGGAATCTGTGCGCCTTCTTCTTCTTGGGCGTTTGCTTCAGCTTCCTTTTTCCTTTCTTCCTCAATTTCTATCCTCCCTTCAAGTCGCCCAAGTTTTCTCGACAACTCATCTTTGTCGCGGCGAATAGCACGGAGGCCTTCTTCAAACCTGCGCAAACTAGAAAGCGTCTCTAGATTCCTTTCTCTTGAAGCAAGAGAGTCTTTAATACTCCCAATCATTCTTTCAACATCTCGAAGAGTGTTGGTTAGGGCGCTTTTTTCTTTTCCTATTTTTTCTTTTTCGCGCGTAAGATAAAACTCTTCACGTTTTAAATACTCTGCGTAAAGACTTGAGAGTTCAACACGAAGCTCTTCTGCTTTTTCAACCTTCTCAACCTGTTTCTTTAAAAATTTTATATGTGGAGCGATTTCACGACGAAGCGACTCGGCCTTTTCGGTATTTTCACGAGTACGTTCTAATTTTTTTTCACCGTCACTTATTTTCCATTGATATATTTTTAAACCAAGCGCCTCTTCGATCATCGTACGGCGCTCAATAATGTTTGCATTCAAAATTCTATCTGCCTCACCCTGTGAAATAATATGATGCCCCGATGCGCCAATATTTACCGAAGCCAAAAGTTCGATAATATCTCGGAGTCGCACTTGCGAGCCGTTTATTAAATATTTATTTGTCCCATCGCGATACACCTCGCGAGTAATTATAATTTCATCAAAGTTTAAATTTATATCTCCGGACAACTCGCCTTCAAGGGAAAACATTCTTTTTGAGTTATCAAAAGTAATGGAAACGTGGGCTCGGTTCATTGCTGGAATTGCCTTTGAACCGTTAAAAATCATATCCTCTCCCTTTTTTCCTCGAAGAGATTTGAGAGATTGTTCGCCTAAAACAAAACGAATTGATTCTGCGATATTTGATTTACCAGAACCATTAGGTCCAACAATTGATGTGATTGGGGCGGAAAATTCAAGCTCGCTTTTTTTAGCGAACGATTTAAAACCGGAAAGTTCAAGGCTCTTCAACATAATATTTAATAAAGAGTATAGCCTATTTAAAACTTAAAAAAAATAAGGCCCCGCGTGATGCGGGGCCCCTCTGAGGCGAAAGTGAATTACTGGAACTTCGGAATACGTTCCCCGACGACAACTGCGCCGTCGAGCGGTTCCGGCGTCGGGAAATGATGCACATTCTTCATCCCCTTCGGCACGAAGGGATCACGCCCTTGGACGACACGCCATTCGTGTGACGGCAAACGTCCAGCTTCGGTCTCGCGCGGAAAAATGAAAAGATTAAGATAGAGGTATTCCCTGCCATCTTCGTAGCGCTTCATCCAGACCGTCGCGCCGCAAACCACCTTTTCCCCGGCAAATTGACCTGGGTGATTATCGGGATGGTAAACGTGGATGTTCACCACACCACCTTTCACTGGGCGAAAAAAGCGAAGGTAATCATCTCCTCCATTCACGCCGACCTTGTACTCCGCGTCGCGTGGAATATAGACCGAAAACAAAGCCTTCCCGTCCTCGGCCCACAACAGTTCGCGAGAGACAACGCCATCGGACGAAACAGCCTTCTTGGTCGGCGCTGGCGCAGGTGCCACAACCGCTTTGGCTTGGTCGGCCTTTTGCGCCACCTTGCCGTTTCCCTTCTTGGCTTTTTCTGCCCTTTCGTTTTTTGCCTTTTTGACCTCCTCGATCTTCTGGGCTCTTGCCGCCGAAGCCACTTTCGGAAAAAACATCCCGAGCTGTTCGGCCATGCCAACGTGCTGTCCACTCATGGTTTTCCTCCTTAGGAAAAATGTTTCGGAAATACAACGATCAATAATGCTCCTAAGATTAAAGCATTTTTATGCTAATTTGTCAAACAAAAAATTATTTTAGCCAGCCTTTCTTCTTTAAAGCACCTTCCGCAGCTTTTTGTTCAGCCTCTTGTTTTGATTTACCAGAACCATCCACAATTAATTCTTTAGAAAGAAAAACCCCAACAGTAAAACGTTTATCATGATCTGGTCCAGATTCAGATAACACTTTATAAACCGGAGTAATACCAAAATGCTCCTGTGCTTTTTCTTGAAAGACGCTTTTAGCGTCGCGCCATGAACCTTTCTCCAAAATCTCTTTCATTTCTGGAAACAAAAACTCTTCAACAAAATCGTTTGATTTTTCGTAACCTTGGTCAAGATAAAGAGCGCCTAAAAACGATTCAAAAGTATTCGCTAAAATATCTTGTCTTGCCTTACCAATATCTTTTGACTCCCCCTTTGAAAGCAATAGGAAATCATTCATCCCAAGTTTTTCTGAAACCATAGAAAGAGTGACCGCGTTCACAAGCGCTGCGCGATACGAAGTTAAGTCTCCTTCGTTTTTATCTGGATAATTTTTATACAAATAATTTGTGGTAATAAGCTCAAGCACAGCATCACCTAAAAACTCTAAACGTTCATTGTGGTGAATTCCAACCTTTGGGTTTTCGTTCAAGTATGAACGATGAATAAACGCCTGCTTGAGCAGGTTTTTATCTTTAAAATTAACATTTACCTTTTTTTCAAACTTTGAGAAATCAATCATTTTTCTTGAGAACACGAATCATGGAATACATAACAAAATAATTGTTCAAAATTCCATAACTACGTTCGAATTATTTTCTAATATTCAAACACTAAAACTATCTTTATTTCTTCAAAAGAATCCCAATTGCCTTTGTGATTATTGGCAAGATATCATCATATATGTTCAAGTCAATAATCTCCACAGCTCTAAACCAGCGACAATCATCCAGACCGCCCTTACCCTCTTCAAGTTTAAGCCCACCAAGCTCTGTTTCGGCTAAAAAGTACGAAACGTGCTTACGGTACTTTTCCCTTTCGCCAGTTTCGGCGTTTTCTCTAGGCCTTGAAGCAGTGTACTCATTCTCGCCGACTTTTTCCTTAATCACAACATCAATACCAATTTCTTCTTTTATTTCTCTCACCGTGGCCTCTTCTTCGTCTTCTCCTTCCTCGATACGACCTTTAGACAGCGTCCAGTGACCAAAAATATCATGCACCAACGCGAGATATAGTTGCTCGTCTTTCCTTGCGTATACAATAGCCCCGCCAAGTCTTTCAACTGGCATTTTTGAAATATCCTCAAGATCCTTACTATGTTTACTTTTGCTCGTATCGTCTTTTCCTGGTTCGCCCAACTCTTTATAGACTGCACCCAAAACCCCGTTAACAAATTTTCCGCTATTCTCTCCGCCAAAAGATTTTGCCAATTCAATTGCTTCGTTAATTGCAACCTTTGGTGGAACCTCAAGCCTATCTGCAAAAAGAAGCTCAAAGAGCCCTAGACGTAAGATATTTCTATCAACTGCTGCAATTCGATCAATCGGCCAAGCTGGCGCCGCTTTTTCTATAATGTCGTCTAGTGTTTTTGTACGAGAAGCAATATTGACGGAAAGTGTACGCATAAAATCTGCGTCACTTGTTCCTGGGGCAAATTCTTCAATATTTCGTTTTAAAGTATCTTCTAGAGTATTTTCCGGCTGGCCATTAAAATCCCACTCAAAGAGGGTTTGGAGAACTATTGACCGTGAAAGGTGCCTGTTAGCCATACCGTAATGGTACGAGATGAGAAAACGTTATTTTACCGCCGAAGCTTTCTTAGCCTTCTTTTCTTTCTTCGCTATCTTTTTGTTTACATCAAGGACTTGGCGACCACGGTAAGTACCGCAGTTCGGGCAGGCCCGATGCGTAAGGTGCGGTGCCGCACATTTCTCGCACTTAGATAACGAACCCCCCACTAATGCGTGGTGGGAACGGCGATTGCGGGTGTGAGCCCGCGTGTGTCTCATTCGTACAACCATAACTTGCGTAGTATTACAAAAACGCCGTAAAAAGTAAAGCGGGCTGAAATTAATCAGCCCGCTTGGGTTTATGCGACAAAAAACAACTAATCGCGTGAATCTACGTGTTCGCGAGCTATGAGAACGATTGCGACAAGGAACACCCCAGACAGAAGCACCCCTAGAAACACATCCGGGGAAAGAAAAGCGGAACCAACCGCAATGGCTATTGTCGCTACAATTTTTATCACTCGCACCAAAATCTCCTAAAGATTGAAACAGTGAATTACTAATGCAATTTATACCACTATTTAATAAGTACGTCAAACAGCAAAATTATAGTTTTTTTCTCTCACGACTATTATTACGCGATAGCGTAATAATAGTCGTGGGTATTTTTTAGCATAAATCCACCAAAAACTTATTTTTAATCGCCCACCTATAATTACGCGACCGCGTAATTATAGGTGGGCTTAATTTTTATTTAAAACCTTAAAAAACTTCGGCGATGGATTTTGGTAATGCCATACTTTTTAATTGCCAAATAGTGAGCCTTAGTGCCATAACCCTTGTGCCTTTCAAAACCATATTGTGGAAACTTCTTGGCGAATCGCACCATTAATCGGTCGCGGGTTACCTTGGCAACAACCGAGGCAATGGAAATTATCTGCACCAAATCATCTCCATGGATTATAGTTTTTTGGTTTTTATATTCTTTAGGCGCCTTCAATCCCCCATCAAGAAATATCTGCGCATACTCTGGTTTAACCTTAAGATTTGAAAGAGATTTATCAAGCGCGCTTTGTATAGAAAAAACTATTCCCTTTTTATCAATAATTGTTGGAGCAGTAAAAGAAACAGAAAATTTTATATCGCCACGCATTTGCGCCAATTTTATTTTCTTAAACCACTCTCCTCTTTTTTTCTCTGAAAGTTTCTTTGAATCCCGTATTCCTTTGAACTCTTTTTTTAGTCGAGAATTATATACGTCCGAATTTATGGCCACGGCACCAACAGCCACCGGCCCTGCCAACGGGCCACGCCCTACTTCATCAATACCGATTATGTATTTCGGTTTTTTAATAGACTTTCTCACAAACCAATCATACAAGGCGACTTAAAATAAAGCCAAACAAAAAGTCCGTCGCTTGGGAAAGCGACGGACAAAGTTCAAAGGGTCTAAGAGTTCTAAGCCCTCAAGGACCTGGGCGCTAACTTGCGCGCAAAGCAGCAAGATTGTCATCAAGCCAGCCGTAGCCGAGCCAGTGGTAGTCCCAGTCCCACCTGTCGCCGTTCCAGCGGAGGCAACGGACGCACAGGTAGCCGTCAGAGTCGCGGTAAACCGTACCCCAGAAGAATATTGTTTTGCCTTTCCATTCCTCGGGAATGAGGTGTGGATTGGCGAGGAGGTAGTCGAGAACGTTGGCGTTCAAGACGGGCTTACCGGCAAGATCTTTGCGGAGCCTGTTACCATCCATCGTCTTACCGTTCTGCTGGCCTTCAGCGAGGAAGAGCTGCACTTGTGCAGTGTCCCACTTGAACGGACCACCGTACCGGTGCTCTTCGACTTTCCAGCCGTCGGGAATGAAGGGGTTGGCGTCACAGTCGATGATGTTGACAGGCACCCCAAGCTGTCCGAATTCTCCGTCATGGATACGCTGAAGCATTTCCATGACATCCTTAAACGACAACGACTTCCCTAGCCGGTCAGCAATCGCCATAGTCCTGCGGTAATACTGGCCAAGCTGATCGTCTTCAACACCCTTGTGGAGCGTCATAACAATCTCCTCGCTGATAGCCTCAACCGAACGGCTGAGTTTCACCACAGCGAGAAAAATTTAAGGTAAAACCTTAACTCAAATTACAAGGTTCGACCTTGTAGTTTCCGTTTCTCGCTGTGGTGAAATTTCTTTTAAGTTATATAACGAGCTTTTTCTAATCGAAAAATAACATAAATAGTAGATTTGTCAACGTGTTGAAAACACGATGTGATATACTTTTAAAATAATTTATGGAGAAAAATTTTGTTCATCTTCACACCCACTCGCACTATTCCCTCTTAGACGGATTAAGTAAGGTTGATGCAATGGTAAAGCGCGCCCAAGAACTCAAAATGCCGGCGCTTGCCCTCACCGACCACGGCAACATGTATGGAGCAATTGAATTCTATAAACTCTGTAAAAGTCACGGCATAAAACCTATTATCGGAGTTGAGGCATATATCGCCGAGCGAACACGTTTTGATAAAGAGCCTGGTATTGATGCCAAGCGTTATCACCTCACTCTTCTCGCCAAAAACGAAAAAGGATACAAAAATCTTTTAAAACTCGTTAGTCGCGCAAACCTCGAAGGCTATTATTACAAACCGAGAATGGACAAAGAGCTTCTTCGTGAACACAGCGAGGGAATTATCTGTCTATCTGGATGTTTTGGCGGTGAGCTTTCCCGCGCACTGTCAGCACACAACGACGAAAAAGCACGCGCGATAATTGCCGAGTATCAAGATATTTTTGGTAAAGAAAATTATTTCCTTGAAATAATGGCTCACGTAAAGATGGACGGAGCGAAAGAAGTTCGCGATAAAATTGTTGCGCTTGGGCGAGAATTAAACATTCCGCTTGTCGCCACTCACGATTCACACTATTTAGATGAAGACGACCACAAGGCGCACGACACTTTACTTGCGGTGCAAACAGGATCTGACACCACTGATGCCAATCGTCTCACATTCGGAGACGACAACTTTTCTTTAATAGATGCTAAAAAAGCATACGAACTTTTCAAGGATATTCCCGACGCTGTTGAAAACACGCTTAAAATAGCCGAGATGTGCGACATAGAAATTGAGCTCGGGAAATGGGTTTTTCCAGACATAAAACTTCCAGAGAGAAGCTCAAGTTATGATGAAGAATTAAAAAATATAACCTACGAAGGTCTTACCAGGCGCGAACTTGAAAAAACACCAGAAGTTGAAGAGCGTATAGAATACGAATTAAAAATCATTAAAGATAAAGGATATGCACCGTATTTCTTGGTTGTGGCCGACCTTCTCCGCTTCGCGGCTGAAAATAAAATCTTCACAAACATTAGAGGCTCTGTCGCGGGCTCTATTGTCACGTACCTAACAGGAATTACTAAAGTTAACCCGCTTGAATACAAACTTCCTTTTGAACGATTTCTAAATCCGGAACGTCCATCGGCGCCCGATATTGATATGGACTTCGCCGACAACCGTCGCGACGAAATGATTGAGTATGTGAAGCAAAAATATGGCGCTGATAAAGTTGCTCAAATTGGAACGTTTGGAACCATGATGGCACGCGGAGCCGTGCGTGATGTCGCAAGAGCACTCGGATATCCGTATGCAACTGGCGATCGTCTTTCTAAATTAATCCCAATGGGGTCACAAGGTTTTCCGATGACAATAGAAAACGCACTTAAAATAACTCCGGAACTTAAGGCTATTTATAAAAACGAGAAAGATGCAAAAGAAATAATAGACTTAGCAAAAAAACTCGAAGGTTGTGTGAGACACGTTTCGGTGCACGCTGCTGGAGTTGTTATCTCGCCTACCCCACTCACTGATTTCACCCCACTACAATTTGATCCAAAGGGTGGAAAAATTATTACTCAATACGATATGTATGTCGTTGAAGATGTCGGTCTTCTAAAATTCGACTTCCTTGGAATTAGGAATCTTTCTATTTTAGGAAGAGCTGTTGATTTGGTTAAAAAACTTTACGACGAAGACGTTGATATCGAACGCATACCTCTTGATGACAAATTAACGTTTGAGCTTTTAGCCCGTGGCGAGACCGAAGGGTTATTCCAATTAAATGGTGACGGAATGACTCGCTACTTGAAAGAACTAAAACCAACCACCATCCACGATATTAACGCCATGGTCGCCCTCTATCGCCCAGGACCAATGATTTCTATTCCCGACTACATCGCAAGAAAACGAAATCCAGCCTTAATTAAATATCCAGACCCAAGACTAAAAGATATTCTAAAAGAGTCCTATGGTGTTATCGCTTATCAAGACGATGTTCTTTTAACCGCAATTACACTTGCAGGATATTCATGGCTCGAAGCCGACAAACTTCGCAAAGCCATGGGTAAAAAAATTCCAAAAGAAATGGCTGCACAAGAAGAAAAGTTTATTTCTGGCTGTGTCGACAAAGGGTTGAAACCAGAAAAAGCGCTTGAAATTTGGAAACTGATTGAGCCGTTTGCCGCTTATGGTTTTAACAAAGCCCACGCCGCAAGTTATGGTCGCGTTTCTTACCAAACAGCGTATATGAAAGCGCACTACCCTGCTCCTTATATGGCGGCGATACTTTCTGCTGAATCTGGTGATATTGATAAGGTCGCGGAAATCATTACGGAATGTAAGCATATGAATATCAGCGTGTTACCGCCAGATGTTAACGAAAGCTTCGGGGACTTTACTGTAGTTAAAAATGAAAAAGGAGTAGAAGAAATACGCTTTGGTTTAATCTCAACAAAAAATCTCGGCATTGATATCGCAGAAGCGATAATCACCGAAAGAAAATTAAATGGAAAATACACCTCGTTTGCTGATTTCCTAACACGCGTTAAACATAAAAACCTAAACAAAAAATCTCTTGAAGCTCTTATTAAATCTGGAAGTATGGATAAGCTTGGTGAACGAGGGCAATTTCTTGCAAATATGGAGGAAGCGCTCGAGTTTGCGCATGCCGCAAGCCATATGGATAGCGCACAAACATCACTCTTTGGCGGAATGGCATCCGAACCAGAAGCAACAATAAATTTAAAACCCGCAGAACCAGCAAAAAAAAGCGACATGCTTGCGTGGGAAAAAGAGTTACTTGGTCTTTATATTTCTGGGCATCCCCTTGATCCATGGAAGGAAAAATTAAATGGTCGCGACATGACGGTCGCAAAACTTAAAGCAACATACAAAGAAGGGATGCTTGCCGTTGTTGCGGGAATCGTTGAAGAATCAAAAGAAGTTATAACCAAAACAAACGACCGAATGGCATTCCTAAAAATATCTGACTTTACCGGCACCATGGAAGCTGTTGTCTTCCCTAAACTATACAAAGACGTGAAAGATTTATGTGTACCTGATAAATGTGTCGTTGCTCGCGGTCGCATATCAAAAAGAAATGACGAAACAAGTTTAATTATCGAAGAGGTAAAAGAGCTGAAGTAATATTTGGTAAAATCAATAAAATTGCTATTATTGCCTTTATGACAGAAGAAAAACTACAAAACCTAAGACACTCACTCGCCCACCTCTTGGCGGCAGCAATTAAAGAACTTTATCCTGATGCGCTACCAGCAATCGGTCCAGCTATCGAAAATGGCTTCTATTATGACTTTGAATTTAAGACTCCAATTAGTGACGCAGACCTTCCAAAGATTGAGAAGGAAATGCGTAAGATTTTAAAAGGATGGAAAGAGTTTGAAGGTCACGAAGTTAGTGAAGCCGAAGCCACTGAAGCTTTTTCAGGAAACCCATACAAACTTGAATTAATTAACGAGATTAATCAGCGTGGTGAAAAACTAACCTTATACGCATCGGGCAATTTTACCGACCTCTGTCGTGGCGGTCATGTTGATGATGCAAAAAAAATAAACGGAGATGCTTTCGCTCTCACCCACACTGCTGGCGCTTACTGGCGTGGAAATGAAAAAAATAAAATGTTGACTCGTATCTACGGTCTCGCATTTACCACAAAAGAAGAACTCGACTCATATATCGTGATGCAAGAAGAAGCAAAGAAACGCGACCATCGTAAACTTGGCAAAGAACTTGAGCTTTTCACTTTAATAGATGAAGTTGGTGCTGGGCTACCGCTGTTTTATCCTAAAGGCGCGATTCTTCGTCGTTTAATTGAAGGATATATAACAGAAGAACAAGAAAAACGTGGATATCTGCCAATATGGATTCCGCACATCACAAAAGGGAAACTTTATGAAATATCCGGACACTTGGATAAATATGATGCGATGTATAGCCCAATGAAAGTTGATGAAATTGATTACTACCTAAAGCCAATGAATTGTCCGCACTTCATGATGCTTTATAAATCTCTTCCACATTCATATCGCGAATTACCACTTCGCTACACCTCAACCACAACAAACTATCGCTATGAAAAATCTGGTGAGCTTTCAGGCCTTACCCGCGTTCGCTCGTTAACTCAAGACGATTGTCATGTATTCTGCGAAAGCGATCAAATTGAAACGGAAATAAGCACCATGGCTGAAATGATTGGTGAGACATATAAAGCTTTTGGATTCAAAGATTTTTGGGTACGCATTTCTCTTCGAGATTCTAAAAACAAAGGGAAATATCTTGGCGATGACGCTGTTTGGGAAAAAGCCGAAAATGCATTACGTTCAGTTATCGGGAGTACTGGTTGGAATTATAAAGAAGCCGAAAACGAAGCTGCTTTTTACGGACCAAAACTCGACTTCATGTTTAAAGATGTTTTAGGACGTGAGTGGCAACTTTCAACAATTCAACTAGACTTCAATCTCCCTAAGAAATTTGATCTTGAATACACCGATAAAGAAGGAAAAAAATCTCAACCTGTTGTTATCCATCGAGCAATCTTGGGTTCAACAGAACGCTTTATGGGAATCTTAATTGAGCATTATGGTGGTGCATTTCCTCTTTGGCTCTCACCTGTACAAATTGTCGTAATTCCTATTGGCGAAAAACAAGAAGAGTATGCGCAAAATATTAACCGTTTACTTAAAGAAGCTGGCATCCGAACCGAGATCGATTCGACAAACGAAACTCTTGGTAAAAAAATACGAAATGCTAAAACAAGCAAAACTCCATACTTCCTCGTTATTGGCGACAAAGAAATGGAAAACAATACGGCAACACTAGAAAGCCGTGACGCCGGACAAGTTGGCGCATTTTCAGCTGAAGAAATAATTCAAAAATTACAAAAAGAAATTAAGGAGAAGAAGTAAATAAAAATATGGAAAATAATAACAATGAAGACAAAATAGAGTTAGAAGATATTCCGTCTGAACAAGAAGATCTTGATATTGACAATGCTTCTTATGAAATCAAAACCTATGGAGCTGATTTTACTATTGAAATTTTGTCAAAAAAATTTGATACAAAAGAAATCATAGTTCCAGACTTTCAAAGAAAGTATGTGTGGCCTCCTAAAAAAGCAAGTCGACTAATAGAGTCCTTTTTACTTGGGTTACCGGTTCCTCAAGTATTTTTATACAGAGAAGAAGAAAATCAAGATTTATTAGTAGTAGACGGCCAACAGCGTTTAAAAACTATAAATTATTTTATTAAAGAGTTATTTGAAAACGAAACAGAATTTTACCTAAGGGGTGTAAAACCAGAATGGGAGGGCAAAAAATATTCTACGCTAACCGAACCAGACAGACGAAGATTTAATAATTACATATTAAGAGCAACAATATTTGAACAGGTTGATCCAAAAGATCACTCCAGTATTTTTGAAATTTTTGAAAGATTAAACACTGGGGGAATGCCCTTAAATGAGCAAGAAATAAGAAGGTGTGTTGTTCGTGGCAAGATAAATAGTTTTATAGAAGAATTAAATTTATATCCTAACTGGAGAAAATTACTTAAAAAAGAGTCACCTGATGCACGAATGAAGGACATAGAAATGATTTTGCGATTTTTTGCGTTATGGCAAAACTGGAAAGATTATAAAAAACCAATGAAGGATTTTGTTACGGAATTTATGAGAAAAAATAAAGATATCAGCGACGAAAAACAGACGGAATATTCTCAAGTGTTTAAAGATGTCGTAGATAAAATATATACTAACGTTGGTGAAGATGCTTTTAGACTAAAAGCTGGAATAAATATAGCAATTTTTGATTCAATCATGGCGGCACTAGCTCTTATTGGTGTTAATAACACCAACGACTTGAAAAGTAAAATAACAATACTTAAAACTAATAACGCATACCTAGACTCGGTATCAAAATCAACAACGGACTCAGATAGAGTAGAAGCTAGAATGAAACTAGCAATCCAGACTTTAAAATAAATGAAATCTAGTCTGGCGGAAAAATACATAAAAAAAATAGAGCTAGCCATAGAAGATATTGATAATTTTTCTAATATCTCTGATTTAGAGAAATCTTATCTGGCAAAATTTTTAGTAGTTTTTATTTGTGGAATTTATGAGGAAATTATAGAGAACGTAATTTACGAACGAATTGATAAACTAAAAAATGTTGAAGTTAGTACTTATATCAAAAAAACCGTATCTGGCACATTTCAGAACCCAAACATGGAAAAAATAAAAGATTTGCTGGGAAAATTTAACCCAGGGTGGAAATCGGAAATAAGCAAATTACCTATAGAATCGCAAACCGCCATAGATAATATTATTACCCAGAAAAACTCCCTAGCGCACGGAAATGACGTTAACGTTACACTAAAAGATATAAAAAGATATTATAAAGATTCTTTGTCTGTAATAAACAAAATAGATGACATGCTTCTCTAGCTACAAATTTATAAACCCATTACACGTCTAGGTTTGCCATCTTAGCATTAGACTGGATGAACGACTTACGTGATGGAACGTCAGAACCCATGAGTGTCACGAATACTTTTTCTGCGTCGGCCGCATCGTCAACGGTAACCTGTTTCAACACACGTTTCTCTGGGTCCATTGTTGTCTCCCACAATTCCTCTGGATTCATTTCTCCAAGACCTTTATATCTCTGAATAGAAACTTTTGCTTCGCGCTTCTTTGTTTTTTCTTCAACCTCTTCTTCTGTCTCAACTTCTCCCTCTTCCACTACCTCCTCAATTTCTTCTATAGAAACATCTTTGCCAACTATTTTAAGTTTCTCATCATCGGAATATGCATATTTGATATCTTTACCTTTCTTTATTTTATAAAGTGGTGGTTGGGCAATATACAAAAATCCTCCATCAATAACTGGTTTAAAATATCTAAAGAATAGTGTTAATAAAAGAGTACGAATATGCGCACCGTCAACGTCGGCATCTGTCGCGATTATAATTTTATGATAACGAAGTTTCGACAAATCAAACGTATCACCAATAGCCGTACCCATCGCAATAACGAGAGCTTTAATTTCATTTGAGGTAAGCATCTTATCAATTCGAGAACGCTCAACGTTCAAGATTTTTCCCTTTAATGGAAGAATTGCTTGTGTGCGTCTGTCGCGACCTTGTTTAGAAGAACCGCCTGCAGAATCTCCCTCAACGATAAATATTTCCGCTTCTTCTGCATTTCTCGTCTGACAATCAGCAAGTTTCCCCGGCAACGTCATCCCTTCAAGCGCACCCTTACGAAGAACGCTATCTTTAGCAGCTTTAGCCGCTTTTCGCGCCTTGAGCGCCAATAACACCTTATTTAGAATATCGCGCGCGTCATCAGGGTTTTCTTCAAGGAAGTAGTTAAACGCTTCGCCAAAGACGGTTGCCACAGCACCTTGAGCTTCAACGCTACCCAATTTTGCTTTTGTCTGACCTTCAAACTGAATCTCACGCAATTTAACAGAGACGACAGCAGTGATTCCTTCGAGAACATCTTCCCCTGTTAGATTCTCTTCTTTTTCTTTAATTATATTATTCTTTCGCCCATATGAATTTAGAACACGAGTAAGGGCGGTTTTAAAACCAGTTATATGTGTTCCACCTTCTGGGTTATAAGTATTGTTAGCGTATGGAATTATTTTTGGGGTTATGTCGTCAACATACTGAAGAGCAACTTCAACATGCACTCCATCTGCTTCTTTTTCAGTATAAAAAATATTTTTATGAACTGGCTTTTGTGTTTGGTTGTGGAACTTAACGAGTGAAAGCAAGCCTCCTTCAAAGAAGAAACTCATGGATGGAACCTCAAGTCCTAATTCTTCAAAATAAAATACATCACTATCATCAATCTTTCCTTCGTACAAACGCGCATCGATAACTCCAATACGAAGGCCTTTAACTAAGTAAGCCTGACCACGCATGTGGTTCACTACCGTATTCCATTCAAATTTTATTTCTTTAAATATTTCTTTGTCTGGTTCAAACGTTACAATAGTTCCGTTTAGTTTAGAACTTCCAAATTTTTTAACCGCTGCTTTTTTTACACCCTGTTTGTATTCCTGAAAATGTTTTCCTCCATCGCGATGCACTTCAACTTTTGCGTAAACAGATAGCGCGTTAACAACAGAAGCTCCCACTCCGTGTAAACCTCCAGAAACTTTATACCCTTCACCACCAAACTTTCCCCCAGCGTGGAGGGTTGTCATAACTGTTTCAAGAGCGGAAACTTTTGTCTTTTTATGAATCTCAACTGGAATACCACGGCCATTATCCGCAACGCGAATACGATTACCAGGCAAAAGCACGACCTCAATATGATCAGCAAAACCACCCATCGCTTCGTCGCGTGAGTTATCAAAAATTTCCCAAATTAAGTGGTGGAGGCCATCGATACCGGTTGTACCAATGTACATTCCGGGACGCTTTCGTACCGGCTCGAGTCCTTCCAAAACTGTAATATCTTGGGCGTCGTAGTGGTGTCCGTTTCCTTTCTTTTCAGCCATATTTTAAGGGTTAAATCAAAAAAGCGCCTTCGCTTTGTTATAGAAAAGTATATCAGAAAATACCCTAAATTGCCAGTATAAATCGGGCAATCGGGCGAACTTTCTTTAGAAAGTTTTAGCCCTAAAATGAAAGCTTTTTAAGGGTAAAATAAGGTGAATTATGGCTTGAAAAATATGGCCATTCTACGCCAATCGTGCTTAAACGACTTGATATCCACAAAGAGGTCTTTCCCTTGTTCTTTAGAGAGTGATTCTGGCTCATTGAAGTAAAACCCTGTGAGTTGACCTTTCCTTTCAGGAAACTCAACTCCATCATTTTCTTCATAACCAGTTAATACCACCATGTGAAATTTTATCTGGCCGAGGGTATATTTTGAAACAGAAACAATTACTGGACGTCCATCTTTAAGTTCATCGTGTATTTTTTGCAAACCTAAAATTTCTCCTATCTTCTCCCCTCTTTCAGAATTTAAACCGTACTCCTTAGCTGTCTTCACAAAGTAATCATGGAACCATCCTGATGGACCATACCCTCCATCCTTCTTCCCTTTTTCACACATCTCCAAAAGTGACGGAGTCTTTATCATTCTAGTATTTTGCAAAATACTAGAATGATAATCTAACACCATTTTTAAACACGTCATGCCACAAGCTCTCGGCATCCAATATGGGTTGTCGTTTACATCTAAGAATTGAGAATAGTATGGTACGTTAAGTTTCATTATCTTACTTCTAAAAATACCTTCGGCTCTGTGTCAATAATATTTTCTTTAATTTCTGGAAAAATCCGACCAAACTGTATATCCTCCACAAACCTTACTAAATCGCTGTCAAAAGGATACATGTAAGCATCAGTAATTAAATTTCCAAAAGAAACACGACAAAGAATTTCTGGTAATTCTTCTATTATATACGTACCAAGTTTATTTATTTCTTCATCGTCAAACTTTCTTTCCTCTTTTGAAACATAGCTGATAACCAATTCATGTATCTGCTTTTTAAATTCTTCGTTTTTTATATAAAAAGAACATAAGTATTCCAATTTTTTTTTATATGATTCATTTAATAAACTATTCCAATTTTTATAATAAATTCGATTTATATCATCCTTACTAAAAGTTTTTTCTACTTGATTTTTCACATCAGACAAAATTCTACTCCCTTGATCAAGCGCCAAACGCATAGCTTTCTCTTTTGAAATTTTTTTTCTAACCTCTAAGTTAATGGAGTGGATACTATCCGCAACATAGACCAAAACAAAATCCTTTGTGTTTTGTAAAGCCCACCTTATCTCTTCTATTATGTTTTCAGTAGTAAACCACTTATTACCCAAACTAATTCCTACCCCAATGTTGTATTGTTTATTCTCCAAATCTATTATGTTTCCGCCCCTAATTTTATGTAATTCCATACTAATTCTCTACCTTACCTGCCAACCCTCCTTACTATTAAGAGCGTTTGTTACGCGATTCATAATTTCATCAAGTTCTATGTCACTAAGTGTTTTTTCTTGGGATAAAAATACTAGATGGAAAGCGTAAGAAATTTTGCTATCCTTTTCGAATTTATCAAACATCTCTATTCGCGTAAGTAAACTACCTGCTTCACTTTTAATAATTTCTTTTACAGCATCTTCTCCTGTTCCACTACCCACAAACACCGCAATATCACGAAGCGCAAATGGATAAGGAGAAACTGTTTTATAACTAGAGCCTAGCAAAAACTGGTAAGTCAAAACTTCATGTTCTTTAGGTTCTTCAAGTTTTTCAATTACTGCATCAAAATCAATTTCTGTAATACATGGCTTTTCTTCGCAGGAAACAAACTTTGAAACGTCCACGCCAAAAGTTTCCCCTATTTCTTTAACAATGCTTTTTGCTTCCTCCCCAAAATTATCTTTCTTTGTTCCTCCACCCAAAGCAAATGCCAGTTTTTTAATTTCGCTATCTTTAGTAAACACATTGCCAAATTCAAAAATCTTAATTACCTTCTGCCCAAGAAGCGGAGCATTGTGAACATTTAATTTAAGAGATTCTTCCATCCCTTTTCGTAAACTTACGCGTAATTTTTCCTTATCTCCTGCAAGACCTTTTATAATTGAAACTTCACCCTCACTTCCAAAGGTGTATGTCATTACCTCAGAAAATCCGTGATTGAGCAATATTTCACGAACCTTATCCTCGTAAAACAAGCGTTTATGAACCAAACCAACCCGAGAAAGTTTTGGTAGTACAGGAACTAATTTTTCATAACCCAAAATACGTCCTATTTCTTCTGCAAGATCCTCTTTGATACGAATATCTAAACGCTCAGAAGGAACATTTACCACGTATCTCTCTTCTTTTAAATTTTCCACCACTCTCCCATATCCAACTATTTTTCTTGTTGCCGAAAACTCCTCCATACTTTCCACAACGACTTTCCCGTGCACTCTTGTTGAGTGAACGATTTTGCCACCACCTAAATACATACCAACATGATCAACCCCCTCAGGAACTTTAGTTCCTCTTAAAAATTCTACTGATTCAAAATAAATTTTTCCTTCGCCAGAATTCGCAAACACTAAATCTCCAAACCTTAATTCTTCTAATTTTACTCTTTCCGAAAAAACATATTTATCAACGGAAATACTCGGCATCCAAATACCTTTATATAAATAACTAATCAAAGAAGAACAATTAAAGGCGTGTGGAGCATCTTCGCGCATACTTGAAGGGTTTTTGTATGGCACCCCAACAACAGCCTTATACGTTTCTGTTATATAATTTTCAGGAATTATTTTTTCAAAAGAAAAAGAAAGTCTTCTAAGGGTGCTTTCAACATCGTTATTGGTATATGTTGTACCTAGAATCATATTCAGTTCGGAAAGCGAAATTCCCACATGATATTTAGTATCCTTGCGAAGATACACATCTGTTGCGACACTCCCTTCCACATCTTTACATAACTCCTTAATTAAATTCGCCGTCATATATAAACCTTCTTCTATAAGAGAGTTTGCAATACCATTTTCAAAACGCTTGGATGCGTCTGTGTGGAGGTCATACCTTTGTGAGGTCTTCCTAATTAAACTTGGATTGAAGTTGGCACTTTCAAGAATAATACTTGTTGTGTCTTCATTTATACCACTATGTTTTCCGCCCTTTATTCCAGCAAGACCGAGAGATTTTTCTTCATCGGCAATCACAAGAGTTTTCTCATCAAGTGCCAGTTCTTTGTCGTCGAGTGTAGTAAGCACTTCTCCACTCTTCGCAAAACGAGTGGCGAGCGTTCCTTTTATACTCCTTGTGTCATAAGCGTGCATTGGCTTATTAAGCGCGAATTGCACGTAATTAGTCGCATCAACGATGTTGTTTATACTTCTCTGCCCTATTGCCTCAAGGCGCGTTTTTAACCACTCTGGGCTTTCCTCGACAACAACACCGTCAATCCTCATGCTCATAAATCGTGAACAAAATTTAGCATCATTAACGGAAAGCACAGGAGCAGGAACTAAAGAATTAGTAAAATCATCTCGTTTTTCAACACGTGAATCTTCTTTAAAAGTAAGTCCTAAATCAGCACATAATTCACGGGCCATACCACGGTGTCCTAGTGCATCGTGTGCGCGATTTGGAAGAACTTTAATATCGTAAACAGTGTCATTAGGTAAAGAAGTAACCTCTTCTACTTCAAACGATTTTTTATTTAAGGTATCAACAACAACCTCATTTTCGGGAAGAGTTTCAACAATATAATCTTGTAGCCATTGTTTAGAGAATTTCATATGTGTTTTGAAATAATGCTCGACAATTCTTTATGATGGTTTGTAAATGTATGACTACAATTTACCAATTTATAACCAGTAAAATCTAACAGGGTATCTTTAAGAAGATTCATTGCGACGTCTATTGGAACAATCGTCCATTCCTCATGCTCATCGTCTCCAATAATACCAATAACTGGTATGGTAATATCTTTCAAGTGCTCAAGATTGCCAGAGGCAAAAGGCAATGCTTGTTTAAATTTATTGTCACTACCATAAAAGTCAATGTATGATTGCGCAGACATTGGAATTTCTCCCGAATGTACCGGCAATCCGGACGAAAGTAATCTTTGTCCAAAACTTTGTTCTACTAAATTATTTGCTTCTTCCATAAAATCAAAATCATTTTTCTTAAGATACCTCTCTTGGGAACCAAAACTATCCGAGAAACCAAGAAGAAACAACTTTGTTACCTTATTTTTATAATTCCCGTTTTTACTATAATAAGCAACCTTTTCAGACCCCAGAGAATGCCCCGAAAGAATAATAGATTCATATCCATTATCTAACGCAAACTTTATCCAAGCATCAATATCAAATACACTGTCCTCAAATTTCTCTACTGCTGCGCCAGACTGTTGCCAGGCCTCAAGTAAGTATGCTCCTCGGTTGTTTACAAATAAGCTGTCAATATTTTTCAAACCAAGAACTTCCATTATTTCTTGTTCATACCCTTCCATATAAAAACTAGAGCCAGTCCCATGGGTATGTAAAAACATGGCCTTGCTATGATTTATATCATTCATCATCCCATAAAGCTCGAGCCCATCTTTTGTTATAACAGAGACAATTTTCATGTTTAAAATTGATTAACCACCCGAAGATCACCATTGTATAAAAGACGTACGTCGTCAATTCCGTATTTAAGCATCACCATTCTGTCTATTCCGCAACCAAAAGCAAAACCGCGGTATTCGCGAGGATTAATACCACCCGCTTCAAGCACGCGAGGATGAACCATTCCTGCGCCACCTATTTCTATCCAGCCTGTTTGTTTGCAAATATTACATCCACTTCCTTTACACTTAAAACACTGCATATCAAATTCATTGCCGGGTTCAACGAAAGGAAAGTACGACGAACGAAGTCTAATTACAATATCTGTTTCAAAAAATTCTGAAAAAAGTTTCTGCATTACCCCAACCATCATTGAAAGAGATGAGTCTTTAGCAACATAAAAACCTTCAATTTGATAAAACTGCGCTTCGTGTGTCGCATCTGTTGCTTCATTACGAAAAACTTTTCCAGGACAACAAATTGCGAGTGGAAAATCGCGACCTTCCGCCACATACTTTTCCATCGCCCGAATCTGCATGTTGCTTGTATGAGTGCGAAGAACATATCCGACATCTTCGCCATACTTATTTTTACTCCTCATGTCTTTAATCCAAAAAGTATCCTGCATATCGCGAGCTGGGTGATCACCAGGAACGTTTAGTGCGTCAAAGTTGTGCCACTCATTTTCAAGCTCTGGACCATCAACAGTATCAAACCCCATTCTTGAGAAAATGCTTGAAATACGATTAATTGCAATAGTTATCGGGTGTATATGTCCTAAACCAAGCTTTGCTTGGTCGGGCGAACTTCCGTTAGGAAGTTTTAGTCCTCTTTCTTCCTGAGATAGCATAATTCTTTGATTATAGCCAAATAGAGTCGTTAGACAAAGTTTTTAGGGCAGTTCTAGGCTATAAAACCGTCCCTCCTTGTTTTTTATAAAATATTCCCCATTTGAAGATATTCTAATTTTTGACTGAGGGTCGATAAAAACGGGACGTAAATCTTCCATTTTTGAACCGACATTTAATTGTAGTGCGAATATTCCAGATGGCATTTCCATCAAAACAACATCAGTTCTTCCTGGGTAAAATTCAATATTTGAAATCTTTTCATCACTTCTAAAGATAGCCGTTGTTGTGGCAACAGTAGAAGTGGAAACGTGGAAAAAATATGGGGCATCTGAAACATTTCCTATCCAAGAAGCCAACACAACATTCTCTTTTAAATACACGATACTTTTACCAGAAACTAAAATATCATCTGCTTTGTCGATACTAAACTTCTCGTAAATATTTTCCATTGCCAAAATCTCTTTCTTTTCTTCGGCTTTAGTTAGCTTCTTTTTTTCAAAAAGTGCCTTCACCTCTAAATACTCTGTAGTACTTGTTGCAATTTTTATCGTTTCTTTTGTTGTCGTCGAAACAATATCTTTTGGTTTACTAAACTGAGTAATCTCTTTTAAAACAAATTTCTCGGGAGAAAGAAAAGAATAATTTTCGGTAACGATTTTAGGATAGACAACTATATTTTTTTTCCAAGAATAATATCCCTCTTTTTTAACTTCTATAGAATAAGAACCAACCTTTAAATCTTGAACAAAAAATGATCTAGATAAAAACCCAAGCGTGTCATTAAACTTACCGTTTATATATAAACTGGACCCCGAAGGACTTAGGTAGACTGATATTCCACCAGTTTTAGATATTATCCCCTCACCAAATCTATAGCCAGTGGTATATAAAACCAAAACAGGGACAGCTATCAAAAAAATAACAATGGATAGGTAAAAAAATATATTCCTGCTTTTAACTGAAAGTGGTTTTATCGGCATGTTTTAAATGTTAACATTTTTTGTCTTACTAAAAACATTTATTTCTCCACGGTGTTTAGGTGTGACCCAAAATCCCATATAGCGACCGAGCATCAATCTTGTTTGAGCCTCAAGACCTGGGATAGCGCCAAATATTGTTATCGTAACTGGAACTAAAACCCATTGAATAATCATGAAAAAATTATCTCTCCATGTCCTATTTGAGGGCCTTGGTGGTAGGAAAGAATAAGAAATTGCTGCTGTAAGAAAAAGACCGAGCATTGAGAGGACCATTAAATCTCTCGTGATTATTGGAAGATTATAAGAAAGAATTGTTTGGTTAAAAATACTTCCACCAATCATTACCGGCAACCAACCAAGCAAGAATATTATTAGTGGGTTTGTTGAAAGCGACCAATACCCTTCAAGTTGAACCAAAGAAATTTTTATTTTTTGAGCCAAAGGAATCCTTTTATTCTTAAGAAAATTCATAAGAATGTAAGGAACGTTTTCTGACCCATAAGCCCAACGACGATGTTGTTTGTAAACATTCTTCATTGTCTGCCACAGGGTTGGCGCTAAATTGGCGTCCATAGAAACAGGATATGCAATTGAAACTATTTCGTAATTACCATCATGTGCGACCAAAAGATTCCAGAAAATTCTCGAATCTTCAGAAACCATATTCTTCTGCCAATACCCTGCTTCATAAAGAGTTTTAAACGAAACAGCGTGAGATGAGAAGGTAACAAGTTTTTCCGGCCTTTCCTGTTGAATCATTTGCCAAAAAGTAGAAGACATCGCAGCAACACGAGAAGGAGCAGGTGCGTCCCAGATATTATTGTTATACAAAGGAACTGGCTGGAAAGATGATTGATATGGTCTTTCGCAAGTCAAAAAATGCCAAGTAAGACATGTGAAATAATTCGGATAAACCACTGTGTCACTATCAAAGGCAGATACTAAAACATCTTCGTAAGAAATATTTTTTTTGTCTAAAATTAGTTTACGGGCTGTTTCGGCCATATAAGATATATTTGACCCCTTACCCGCCATCTCACCTAAAACCCCGTCCGGATGAACTGTGAGCAAAACATCATAAAACTTGTCTTTATATTTTGAGATAATTGCCTCCCCCCGAGCAATCGCCTCTTTACCTGCCTTCTCTTCCGCCCCCAAAACAACAATAAGCTTCTTTAAGTCATAGTTTGATTCAAACAATTTCTCAACAGTATTATTAAGGACTTGTTCACTCTCATCATAATAAGGAAGAACAATCATGTGATAAACATGTTCATACTTAAGATTAGAAAGCATTAGGGGCCAATCCGCTTTTAAGTTGTGCTTAATCCTTTTCCAATTATAACGAAGATGGTAAGAAAGGTGGGCTGTTTTCAAAACCCAATACACATCAAACGCAATAATAAATATTGCCGCCACCGTTGGTGCAAAAATGGAAAAAATGATTATAGCTAGAATTGTCCCCCAAGCCATAAGCCCAGGAATCATTTCAAGAAATCTATAAAGACGATAGTCTTCTTTAGAAAGATCGGTGGCGCGACCCACATGAAAATAAGGAGTATTAATCGACTCCTTATTCACCAAAGAAATATTAAGTTTTTTTTCTTCTCCTTCCATATTTACAGTCTATCGTGCAGGACTGATTCTGCTTGATAGATATACTTGGAGCCGCCTCTCGGATTTGAACCGAGGACCCTCGCTTTACAAAAGCGACGCTCTACCACTGAGCTAAGGCGGCTAATACAATTTTCTCAAATTGTACGCCCGTCCACCTTGAAAGCAAGGTGGTTTAGGGCTAATACAATCTGTTCCAGATTGTTCGTCCGAACATTTTGTCATACAAAATGTTTTAGAGCAATTTAACTAAACTATTTTATCAACTCCCCCATTCCTGAAACTATCCTTATGTGCAGATATGTCTTTCAAGAAAAAAGAAGCGGTACCTCTTTCACTATCTCCGTTATTGGTTGATGGGATGGACATTGAAAAATGTTCTACTCTTTCATCAATAAACTTCTTTGCTATATGGTAAAAATTTACCAAAACACGAGAAGCAACAACAGAAACTTTTTGTAATTTACCAAGAACAAACGATGAGGTTTTATCAAAAGTTTTCTCCCAATCAACAACTGAAAAAATCTCGCTTATTTCATATTCCTCTTCTGCCACCACCCTACCTCTCCTTATGTTCCATACCCTAACAAAAACCATGCCGGAAATTGCTACTGCAAAAACTAGTGAAAATATGAATGGTAAAAACATACTATATCAATATACTACCTATCTGAAGAGAAACGTGCAAAGCGGGATATCTCAATCCTCTCTCCAAACTTCTGAATAGCTTCATCTACCAAGGCCCCAACCGTAACATCACCATTTTTCACAAACGGCTGTTCAAGCAAGGCACGCTCTGCAAAGTAAGTATTCAACTTACCTAAAACAACCTTCTCCTTAATAGCTGGGTCAGTTTTACCAGAAGCCTCCGCCTCTTCTTCAAAAACCTTTTTTAAGTCATTAACCGTCTCTTCTGAAACCTCATCACGGCTAACAAATTCTGGGTTTGCCGCGGCAATATGCATCGCTATATCATAAGCAAGTTTTTTAAACTCTTCGTTTTTAGAAACGAAATCAGTTTCAGAAGAAAGCAAAACCATTGAACCAACCGCACCACCTAAGTGGATATAAGATTGAATCGTCCCAGAACCCAATGTTCTGTCACCTTTCTTACCAGCAATATCTTTACTTTTACGTTTCAAGATTTCAATTGCCTTATCTTTGTCTCCTTGAGCTTCCTCTAGAGCTTTTTTACACTGCATAACAGACACACCGGTCATGTCACGCAATTCCTTAACTTGATCCATCGTTACCATGGTTTAAATAAAGAGCTTATGAATAAATTACTAAACAACCTCACGCATTGACATACCTTCTTGGTATGCATTCACAATGCTCTCAACAAAAAGCTGGATGCTTGAAGTTGAGGCGTCATTACCAACAATTGGGTATGTAATAACAGAAACGTCACAATCAGAGTTTGAAAGACTAATAACTGGAACCTTAACATTTTTTGCTTCTGCTATCGCAATTGCCTCTTTCTTAGAATCAATAACAAACATTGCGCCTGGTATGCTCTTTAGAGAAATCAAACCAAAAAAATATCGGTTTAATCTTCCAAGTTCTAGGTCAATAACTAAACGTTCCTTTTTTGTGTAGCGAGCGATTGTCCCCTTTTCTTTTTCATCATTAATCTGCAAAAGTCTCTCAACGCGTTTTCTGATTTCTGAAAGGTTGGTCAAGGTACCGCCAAGCCAGCGCTCTGTAACAAACGGCATATCAATTGACTGCGCTGCTTCTTTTACAATATCTCGTGCTTCTGGCTTAGAACCAACAAAAATTATTTGCTTACCCTGTTTACCTAGTTCTCTAACAAAGTCACATGCTGTTTCAAGCATTTGGCTAGTTTTTTCAAGGTCTATAACATCAGAGTGATTTTTTGACCCTAAGAGTGATTTCTTAATTGAGGGATGGCGTCTCGTACGAGAATAACCAAAATGAGCCCCTGCCTTAAGCAATGCTTCCATGTTTGGTGTTTCTTTAGTATTTTTCTGCATATTTATATATTTATCCCGTTAGAAGTTATCATCTTAGTCGTTTTTAACAAAAAAAGAAAGCCGCAAGGCGATTCCCGTAGGTTAAAACGCTATATATACAACAAAACCAGCCGAACTTCTAATGGGACTATACTAACAAAAAGCTCTGTTTGAAGCAACCCACAAGCCCCAACAGTCCAATATTGATTATTCTTCATCCCCACCGCTTTCCCCCACAGCCGGTAATACCCCCTCAAATTTTTCAAATGTCCTTATGATTGGATCGAGATTGCCAGCCAATATTCCTTCAATATTGTGCCACGTCTGCTTAATACGATGGTCAGTAACACGATCTTGAAGAACATTGTATGTGCGAATTTTTTCAGAACGATCGCGTGTCCCGATTTGGCTCTTTTTTTCAGCAGAAAGTTTATTAAATTCTTCTTCTTCCTTCAACATTGAAAGGCGCGCTGAAAGCATCTCAAAAGCTTTTTCACGGTTTTTTAATTGACTTCTCTCGCTCTGACAACGCACCGCAACTCCCGTTGGTTTGTGGATGAGACGAACGGCTGTTTCAACTTTATTAACATTCTGCCCTCCGGCACCACCAGAGCGCGAAAGCTCCATCTCCACATCACTTGGAGATATTGTAAAAGAAAAACGAGTACGTATAGGTAAGACAGAAACAGAGGCTGTCGATGTGTGTACTCGGCCAGATTTTTCTGTCGCAGGAATTCTTTGAACTCGATGAACTCCTGTTTCAAACTGAAGCGCTTCATAAGCCCCCTTACCTTTTATCTCAAAAGACGCCTCCTTATAACCACCAAGCTCGCTTCTTGATTCATCAAGTCTCGTCACCGACCAATTACGTGATTCGGCATACCTCTGATACATGACAGTAAGTTCTTCTGCGAAAAGTGCAGCCTCTTCCCCTCCCGCTCCAGCGTACACCTCTAAAATAGCTCCTGTTGGTTTGGCAACTTCCTCTTTTTCTGAATCAAAAATTGTTTCTATTTGTTTTTCTATTGTTTCTTTTTGCTCACTAATTCTTTTTAATTCTTCCTCTCCTAGTTCATGAACCGAAGGGTCGTGCTCAACCATTGAGCGAACCTCTTCTTCCTCTTTAAGCAATTGTTCAAACTGTGTCGCAAGATATGCGGTTTTAGAGTTTTTTTTCCAGCTTTCAAGATCTTGCATAATTTTGATAGATAAAGAAAAAACAGCAATTATCTCGCTGTTTTTCTTACTGATTATCTAAGACTTCTTAGCTACTTTCTTAACTGGTTCTGCTGCTGCCCTTCGCTTCTTGAATCTTTCAACGCGACCAGCGGTGTCAATAACTTTTTCGTTGCCTGTATAGAATGGGTGGCAAGAACTACAAATTTCAACGTTTATCTCTGGCAAGCCAGAAGAAACGACATAAGTCGCTCCACAGGCGCAGGTGGCCTTGATTTCATCATTATATTTAGGATGGATATCTTTCTTCATAAGCCCGTACTTTACTAGAAAGTCTACTATTTTGCAAACTTTTATTCTATATCTGCTTTTAAAATACACGCCTAATTTTCTGCTGAAAATTGGCTATACTCGCGCCAGTCGCGCTCCGTAATGTATTTTAAAAGCAGATAATGGGGATATTAAAAACAAATTAAACCCCCTTCAAGAAATCAATATTAGCTTGAATATCTTCAGCTTTCTGTAAAACCTGTGTTCCATAAAAGGAGTTGGCTGGTTTTTGATTATCACATTTTCTACCAGAGTAATATCTACAAGCCGCGTTTCTTTCAGCGCTATAACTACCACTCACCGCCCCAAGGTCTGATAAATATATCGCTGTTGCGGTAAACGAGTGTTCTGGGTTCCATGGATTTGCTTCGTTCTGAGAAACACCAACAGCGCTTGCTATGCGCTTTTTAAAAATTTCCCATGTTGAAGGGATGAATTGTGAAGGGCCCATTCCCCCACCATAACCGCGCGATGACGACCAAATAGCTTTAGGTGGACATGATACTGGTGTAATTTTCCAATCCAACCCTAATCTATTTGTAATATCTTTAAACGGTTCCGTGTCTCTTGGAGACTTCATTATCTTCTCAAAAAATGTCCCCGTGTTTTTACCAACACCATCTCCTGTATCAATACTCGACAAAATACATGAGCCCTGGTTTTTACCAAGATCAGATTCTTGGGTAAGGATTGCCAAAATAAGTACTGGGCGAATACCTGTCTTATCGCCCGCAAAGTTAGCATATTCAAGCGCCTTTGCGAAAGGAATTCCTTCGGTGTCACGAAGCTTAAAAAGAGCTGCCCTAATTTGTGCGGCCCTTTTTTGTCTTTCGCTCAACACCGCTTGATATCCACTAGCTTCGGTTTTTGTAACAGCTAAAAGTTTTTTCTTCTCAGATTCTGTTTGAGCAATTGTTTTTTTCTTCACTTCTACAACATACTTCGCATCAGCTTCTTCGTTTTTTTGTTTGTCTAACTTTTGACGCTCTTCTTCTGTAATAGCCTTAACTTCTCGCACAACCGTAAAATGTTCCTTCATTTGGCTTTTTATTGAATCGTATGAATCAATATCCTGGAAAAATTCTGAAACACTTTCTTCGGCAAAAAACACCTCCGCTAAAGTTTTTGAATCTATTTCATTTGTTTTTCTTATAATCTGAGCAAGTGATCGACGTCCATCATCAAGCTTCACCTCCAGGGTTTTAATTTTTTTACTCTTATCGGCGATTTGAGCCCCGAGTTTTGAAATTGCTAAATTTTTTTGCCTTATCATTAATTCCGCTTCTTTTATTTTTGCGGTAAGGATAGTTATATCTCCTTGAATGGTATTTGCTTTTTGGCGGGTTTCATCCAAAACCCTCTGCCAAGTATCAATCTCTTTTTGAAGAGCGTTGTATTCTGCTTGAAGTTTTGCCTCTTGTTGTGCCACCTGCTCTGCCGATTGAGCCTCAACGTTTAATGATGACGGCGCCAAAAGGCCACCGAGTAAAAATATCGATAAAAATAATTTGAAAAAGAAAAAATTAAATCTCATACAAAAAAGCAAAAATCCGAGAAACTCTTTGTCCTCCTGTCTTTATATTCTATCCCAACCAGCCCATTGAAGCCACAGCCCTAAAATATTTTGTATGACAAAATGTTCGGGCTAGCCCGGGTGTTTGTACCCAGACGCCCTAGGGCGTACAATTTGAGAAAATTGTATTAGCCTTAAATTAAAAAAGAAGGTTTTTGGCCTTCTTTTTTAACAAAACTATTCAAGTTACTTTTCTTCCTCGGAAGCTTCTCCCTCTTCTTTCTTACCCTTCTTTTCAACTTCAATTGATGATAGGTCGATAGATGCAACTGGAGCCTCCTCCTCTTTTGTTGCCTCCGAAATAAGGGCAACGATTTCCTCCCCCTTAGTTATAGCTGTAACACCTTTTGGCATAACGATATCACTAACTACAATATGACTATCAATAGTTGCAAGCGAGGAAACGTCAATCGAAATATTGTGTGGCAAATCCTGTGGAAGAGCCTCAACTTCAATCTCGTGCAAAACCTTAACCAAAACACCACCAAAATCTTTAACCGCAGGAGAAACACCGATAAATTCAAGAGGAACTCCAACTTGAGTCTTTTTATCTTTTTCAACTACGTAAAAATCAACATGAACTGGTTCGTGACGAATTGGGTCATACTGAACCTCGTGCACCAAGACGTCTGTATTACTATTTAAACCTTTTAGGCGAACGATAGATGACTCCCCTGCGTCTTTCAGGACTTTCTTAAATTGAATCGTGTCTACAAAAAACGAAGTTGCCTTTGCTTTTGGTCCGTAGAAAACAGCAGGAATACGCCCGCTTTTTCTTACTTTTGCGAGATCCGCCTTAACATCTCTTTCTTCTATTGCTAGTTCAAACATGGCGGACATTATACACAACCAAATAAAATTGTGAAGCCTTTAAATAATAGATATTTTTTAGGTGAAAATTAAACACTACTAAACATCGTTATGTAATTTTTTACGAAATTTTTCAGATCCTCAACAACGGATGCATCATATTTATACGGAGCAACCTCATTTTTCTCTATACTTTCATCTATCGCCTCTTTTGTTGATTTCTGATAAAGAACCCTCATTTCCGTACTAATGTGGATAATTCTTATTCCAGCACGAATAGCTTCTTTAAAATCTTCCGGGGATATTCCAGAACCACCGTGCAAAACAAGTGGTGTCTTAATAGCATTTTTTAGGTCTCTAATCGCTTCTATGTTTAGCGCTGGATTTCCAATACCTTTAATAAACCCGTGAATGTTTCCGACTGACGGCGCGAATAAATCTATTCCAGTAGCATTTATAAAATTTTCCGCTTCTTCTTTTTTTGTAAAGTTCTTCAAATCAATTCCTTCGGGAATAGCATCTATCACCTGTGACGAAGTTCCGATATAACCAACCTCTGCTTCAACGAGAACGTCTTTACCACTCGCACGAGCATAATCAACACATCTTTTTGTAATTTCAATATTCTCTAAAAGAGGCAACTTTGCCCCATCAAAAATAACCGCATCAAACGAAGCGTCAATCGCTTCTTTAGTACGTTCAAACGAATACGAATGGTCTGCATTCAAAAAAATCGGAAAATCATATTCTTCTCGCAAGCTACGAACTAAAGCAACAGCCTGCTCGACTCCAATATAATCTCTCTCCCCCTCAGAAACACCGACAATAACGGGCATATTCAATTCTTTTGCCGCTTCAAAAACACCTTTTAACATCTCTAAGTTTGAAATATTAAAATGACCAATTGCAATACCCTTGTCGTCCGCTTCTTTAATAACCTCGCGTAGTGATTTCATTTGAAAATTATTATAACACGTGGTTTTCCCGAAACCATATTACTTGTATTTGTATTCCAATATCCCAAAATACTCTCGAAAAACACGGGACTGTTGATTTTCCTTCTCTTCTATCTCCGCTTTTATTTTTAAAAACATTACGGAGCGTGGCGACGCGAGTATAGCAATCCGCCAGCAGGCGGATATGCGCGTTTTTAAAAACAAAAGCTAAAAGAAAAATTCCCCACTTTCAATACATTCTGGAAAAATGTTAAAATAGATACATGGCCTTCGACATCATCGCAATTGGAGATACAGTCATAGACGATTTTATTCGTCTTAGTGATTCGTCTCACGGCAAAGTAGATGAAGAAAAAAACCTCCTTTGTATTCCGTTCCGAAACAAAGTCCCATTTGAGTTTTCAAAATTAGTTTCAGCTGTTGGTAACAGCCCAAACGCAGCAGTCTCTGGGGCAAGGCTTGGATTAAAAACCGCCATCATCACAAACGTTGGACATGATTCAAACGGAAAACTTTGTATAGATACTTTTAGAAAAGAGTTAGTCTCTACTAATTTTGTTCGTCAACATGATGGCAAAAAAACCAATTATCACTACGTTTTGTGGCTCGAAAACGACAGAACGATTTTAATAAAACATGAAGAATTCCCTTATGAATTACCACTTTTTGAACCACCAAAGTGGCTTTATCTAAGCTCCCTTGGTGAACATTCTCTTTCTTTTCATAAAAAAATTGCTGATTATTGCACTGAAAATCCGCGTGTTAAATTAGCCTTCCAGCCGGGCACCTATCAAATGAAATTTGGGCACGAATCATTGCGTCACATATACGAACGTTCTGATTTTTTTATTTGTAATATCGAAGAAGCACAATTAATTTTAAACACCAGCGAAAACGATAAAAAGAAATTACTCTCTGCAATGCGAGAGCTTGGACCAAAGATTGTTGTCTTAACGGATGGACCACTCGGGGCATACCTTTCGTACGCAGATGAAAATTGGTTCATTCCATTGTACCCAGACCACAGAGAAGCATATGAACGCACTGGCGCAGGGGACGCTTTTGCTTCAACTTTCGTGTCCGCACTCGCTTTAGGGAAAAGTCCACTTGAAGCATTCACTTGGGCGCCAGTAAACTCAATGTCTGTTGTCCAAAAAATCGGAGCACAAGAGGGATTGCTCTCGCGCGCAAAGCTAGAAGAATTACTAAAAAAAGCCGTTGCCGAAGAAGAATGGCGCCCACAAAAAATATAATATTTAACTACGACTTTAACCTGCGGGCCAAAGACAAGACGTCTCCGACGGCTTTTTTAATCGAAGAAACTCCCATTTCATAATGTTCTATAAGTTCTTCTGGTTTTCCAGATTGTCCAAATAAATCCTTAACGCCAACAAATTTTATTGGGGTTGGAAATTCTGCAGATAAAAGCTCGGAAACTGTACTACCCATTCCACCAGCAATCTGATGCTCTTCTACCGTTACAATTGCGCGATACTTTCGGGCAAATGAGAGAACAGCTTCTTTATCAAGTGGTTTTATTGTCGCAAGATTCATAACCCCAACTGAAATTCCTTCGGACTCAAGTTCACGCGCAGAAACGAGAGCCTTGTGAACAAGACCTCCACAAGCAATAATCCCAACTTTCTTATCATAAGAATTTTCGGTTTCGTAAAAAATCTGAGCTTTGCCAATTTCAAATGGTGTATCTTCTCCTGTAACTATTGGAGTTTTTTCGCGAGCAAGACGGATATAAACAGGGCCTTTAAATTTTGCCGAAGCAATTGTCGCTTTTTTCGCTTCAATAGAATCACACGGCACAATCACCGTCATTCTTGGAATAACACGGGTTAGAGCAATATCTTCAACTGCTTGATGTGTTCCACCGTCAGGCCCCACGGAAACTCCAGCATGAGAACCAACTATCTTTGCGTTAACGTTGTTGTAACAAATTGTTGTGCGAATTTGCTCCCAATTTCTTCCAGGAGAAAACATTGCGTATGATGTGAAAAATGGAATCTTCCCCATCACGGCCATCCCCGAAGCGACCGCCGCCAAATTTTGTTCAGCAACTCCCATTTCTATAAATCGAGATGGAAATCTTTCTTTAAAAAGGTGCATCTGGGTTGATTCTGTAAGATCAGCACACAAACCAACAACCCTATCATCCTGTGTTCCAGCGATGAGTAAACCTTCCCCAAAACCCTTACGAATAGGAGCTTGTTCAACGTCTTTGTCGAAAAGTTTTTGATTTAATTTTAAGTTTTTATTAATCATGTTCGCTTTCTATTTTCCCGTGCAAGGTTCGAAGCTCTTTCAGCGCCTTCAACCCCTGCTCTTTATTAGGTGGTACCCCGTGCCAACGAAAGTCTCTCTCAAAATCAAAAACTCCTTTGCCTGGAATTGTGTGCGCGATAATAACCGACGGTTTTTCAAAAATAGCACGAGCTTGTTCTACCGCTTCAATAATCCCTTGAAAACTATGCCCATCAATTTCTTGCACATGCCAACCAAATGATTCCCATTTTTCGTGTAGTGGCTCAAGGGGCATTATGTCCTCGGTAAATCCGTCTATTTGTATGTTATTTCTGTCGATAATTGCTATGATATTTCGTAGCTTTTCTTTACCGGCAAGCATTATTGCTTCCCAGTTTTCACCAGCATCTAACTCTCCATCACTCAAAAAACAATAAAAGAAATGTGGGGTAGAACGGCCGTGGTCAATTCTATCTGCAAGCGCCATTCCAACTGTTTGCGAAAGACCAGAACCCAAAGGACCCGATGATGTTTCTACAAACGGAAGCCATTCGCGGTGAGGATGACCCTGTAGTCTTGAGCCAAATTTACGTAATGTTTTTAATTCTTCTACAGGAAAGTAACCAGCGTGTGCGAGGGTCGCATAAAGTATCGGGCAAATATGGCCGTTGGAAAGTATTAACCTGTCGCGCTCATCCCAATCTGGTCTTTTGGGGTCATGGCGTAAAAAACGAAAGTAAGCAGCTGTAAAAATATCAGCCATACCTAAAGGTCCGGCTGTGTGACCAGAACCAGCTTCCATGAGCATATCAATAATAGACTGACGAATTTCGTTCGCCTTAAGTTCTAAAAAATTTATTTCTTTGTCAGATAGCATTGTTTGCTGTGTTATAAAGATCACCTATCGCACCGTGAGTATTTTCATTTTTGAATATTGCCGAACCTGCGACCAAACGATCCACTCCTGCTTTTACAAGTTCTGAAATATTCTCCATTCCTACTCCACCGTCAATACTTATTATAACATCAGGAAATTTTTTTCTGAATGAGGATATCTTTTCAACTACCCTTTTATCGAATGGTTCACCTTGAAGCCCAATTGTTGCAATACCCATAAACTGTACAAAATCTATATCTGGAATAAATTCTTCAAGTGTTTCGTTTGGTGTATCGATGTTTATAGCCAATCCAACCTCTAAATCTTTTTCTCTAGCAAGTTTTATCGCTTCTCCTATTTTCTCTGTGCTTTCAATATGAAAAATAATTCTTGAAGCGCCAAGCGTTACAAAACGATCAATTTCTTTCTCCGGATTTTTAATCATCAAATCAAACTCATAATCAATATCTTCCCAGTGTGGCAACCCTTCAAACTCAAATTCAAATGCCTTTGCGTCAAAAGAAATATATGGCCATGTTTTGCCACGCACAAAAACCCCATCCATCACATCTATTTGCACCAAGGGGGCAGAACCAACAACTCGTGAAATGTGTTCTTCTAAATCATTTAAACTACGTGGCATTACTGCCGGAATAATTTCTATATTAGATTGATTAGACATAATTTACTAATACCTACTAGTCTACTAATTTATCTATCTTCGCAATCCTCCTACTATGTCTTTCTTCTTTTGAAAATTCGGTCTCAAGCCACATTTTAACAGCCTGTTTTGCTTCCTCTTCGCCAACAAAACGCGCTCCAATTGAAAGGACGTTTGCATCATTATGTTCACGAGAAAGACGCACGATTGTCCCCGCTCCGCCATAATAAACAACAGCGCGTACTCCTTTAAAACGATTAGCAACAATCGCCTCACCTTGGCCAGAACCACCGATAACTATTCCCATAACTTCCCCACCCCCGTCTGCAACTTCCTTAGCAACTTCTGAAACGTGGTCTGGATAATCATCTTCGGGATCAAAAGAAAAAGGTCCTTCATCTGTCACCTCATATCCAAGGTCAATCAAAAACTGAAAAAGTTTTTCTTTTAAGTCGTATCCTGCGTGATCACTTCCAAGATAAATTTTCATGGTTTATATAAAAGAAGCCGCTTTAACTACGTGCTCAATAAGTGTTTTCGAGTATCCCATTTCATTATCATACCAAACAAGAACCTTTACCAAATTTCCACCAACAACCTTTGTAAACGACAAGTCAGCAATTGCCGCACGAGTATCTCCGATAATATCAGAGGAAACCAATGGTTCTTCTGTTACAGCAAAAATTCCCTTCCATCGCAATTCTTGCGTCGCTTTTTTTAACACCTCATTAACCTCTTCAACAGTTGTATCTCTCTTTGAAATGAAGGTGATATCCGCAATAGAACCAGACACTACCGGAACGCGGATAGCGACTCCATCAAACTTTCCATTCAAACTCTTAATTGTTTTTGTCACAGCAACGGCCGCGCCTGTTGTTGAAGGAATAATATTTTGTGCGCCAGCACGACCTCGACGAAAATCTTTTATATCAGGAGAATCAACAAGGCGCTGAGTTGCTGTATAAGCATGAACTGTGTTTAAAATAGCTTTTTCAATTCCAATAGCATCGTCCAAAATCTGAATTACCGGACCGCTAGCGTTTGTAGTGCAAGAAGCGTTGGAGCTAACCTTGCATGTAGAAAGCTCAACTTCGTTTACACCCATAAGCACTGTTGCTCCGTTTGGTCCATTCTCTTCACCGTCTTTTGCTGGAGCCGAAATAACAACACGCTTTGCCCCAGCATCAATATGAGCTCTTGCCTTATCAAAACCTTCAAACACACCAGTTGCTTCAACGGCAACATCTATATCAAGATTTCTCCATGGAAGTTTCGCTGGGTCACGCTCTGCTATAAGAAGAATTTCTTTTGCGCCAATTTTTAAATATTTTTCACCACCTTTATCTAAAATCTCAATCGGAGTACGCCCGCGTCCATAAACAGTGTCGTATCGGAGAAGATAAGCTAAATTTTCTGCGTCACCTAAGTCGTTTATCGCAACAATGATCATACGCGAATCATTAAGCGCCAATTTCAAAAAAGCTCGTCCAATTCTTCCAAAACCATTTATCGCCACACGTACATTTTTATCCATATTATTCAAAGATTAATTTCTCCAATTGTACCAAAACACCGAACGAAAAAATAGGCCAAAAACATTATCGCTATTTTGTTGTTTCACTGCCAAGTGATAAATAATCTTAACGGCCTAAATTATACAGTTGTTTAATTTCTGTCGCTGAAAGAGCGCGGTTGTAAACACGAACATCATCAATCAGTCCTTCAAAACTAGCAGTGCCAGCTCCAGCTGATCTATAACCTATAATTGCGTTATTGGTAAGACCCGTTTTACTTCCGGACAACGCCTGTGATTTATCGAGAAGGCCGTTTATGTAAAGAATTATATTTAAAGAGTCCACCACTTGGCATCCGTGTTGCCACGTGTTGTTATTAACTGTAGCATTACTGTCTATCGTGTTGCTGTTGCCACTATACCAAATATGCCCCCGAAGTTTTCCCAGATATGACATTAGTAGGTAATGCCCGTTTGTCCCAACCCCATTAGAAATAATGTCTGCTTCCGTATCTGTTGTCTTAAACCACGAACAAAGAGTAAAATTCCCCGCACCTAAATTTAGTGTCGAAGGCGACCCAAGATTAATATAACTACTGGTCCCGTTGAAACTAAGGGCCTGTCCAATTTTACCTATAACGGGAGAGCTTGTTGTGCTCATTCCAACAAGAGTCCCATCATTTCCCTGCCCACTTCTATCAAGCGATTTATTTGTCGCCCAATTCATATCCTTACCATCAAAAGACCTCGAGAGGCATTTAACGTTACCTGTCCACCAGATTTATATAAATCTGAAACTTCAGACGCAGATAAAGCACGATTATAAACACGAATGTCATCGATTTTACCATTAAAATATCTCCCACCACCCGCATACCCAAGACCAGCGCTAAAGTTCATCGTCGTGGCTGGGACTATGTCGCTGACGCAATTTCCACGTGCACTCACCTGTTCAACTCCGTTTAGATAAACATAACAATAGCTAGCATCTTTAATAGCGACTACGTGAGTCCAAGTATTAGCCGTAAGGTTGAACGTACCACTATTGTTTGTCCACCCGACACCATTACCATAACTCCACAGAAACTGATTTGTGGTAGCAGCATTCTGTTGCATTACTATGCCTTTCACATCCCCCTGATGATTTCCCCAAATATCAGCGTAGGTCATTTGCGTACTTCCAGGATTAACCCAAGCTGAAACGGTAATGGCGGTGGTGATATTCGGAAACTTTGTGCCAAAATCAACAACACTATTAGTACCATTGAAACTCAAAGCCTTTCCCAATTTTCCTGTTACCCACGTTGGACTGTTTAATAAAGTTCCGTTATTTTTATACCCAGAAACATCATCGGCCCGCGTCCCGACCCCCTCATTCATCGGCCAATATCCAACCAACCCGGTTTTACCAGATACAATTGTTTTTATTATTCCACCATCACCAGCTTTATATAAATCTAAAATTTCAGACGCAGTTAAAGCCCGATTATAAATTCGCACTT
Organism: Parcubacteria group bacterium LiPW_30; assembly: GCA_007375595.1. Lineage (GTDB taxonomy): Bacteria > Patescibacteriota > Minisyncoccia > Phycocordibacterales > VMEP01 > VMEP01. The sequence continues at coordinate 668,375 of VMEP01000001.1, forward strand.
CGTCAATTAACCCCTTAAATGGGTAATACCCGGGAGAACTAAACATTCCAATTTCAATTCCACCACCAGTTAAGTTTATATTGCCAGTTGCTGCGCATGTATTTTTTAAAACACCATCAACATACACTTTCATGTTTGCCCCATCGTAAGTAGAAACTGCGTGATGCCACACCCCTTCAGACGGCTCGGTGACTAGGCAGTCTTGCATACTAGGATGCTCCAATCTCATTTTTAAACCACCTTCAATGAACATTGCGTACGAAGTATTTACCGTCGCTTTGTGCAATAACCATTTATTTGTTCCACTACCAACATCTTTCTTATACCAAACAGACATGGTGATATTGTTAGTAAGGTCCAACGCAGAATTATATGGAGCTGAAACAATACTATCTGTACCATTGAAATAGAGAGCTTTTCCAAAACGCCCTGATGACCATGTGGTGTTAGCGACTGTTCCGTTAATCCCCTTACCGGATGCATCCCCCGTTTTAGTGCCAACCCCCTCGTTAAAAGCCCAGTAACCAACTAAGCCATTTTTATTTGCAGTTTTTACAGCCGAAGCAGAAGTGATTATTGGTGCGACAAAAAAAGTAAAAACTAACAAACCAACAAACACAAACCTCCCATATTTGGAGGTTTCACCTCCAAATATGGAGTTCTCGTTTTTATTATTTTTTTTAAAAAAAATTTTCATAAAGATAAATACGATACACAAAAATCTCTAACGACCTAAATTATACAGTTGTTTAATTTCTGTCGCTGAAAGAGCCCGGTTGTAAACACGAACGTCATCAATGTTTGCGTTAAGTCTGCGAGCATTAGCTCCCCCTATTTCTCTTCCCATATATAAATTATCTATCTGATTTATTGTTCCAGAAGGAAACGTTGGGGATTGCTGAACATCGAGTTGGCCATTTAGGTAGTAGTTAAGCTTGCCGTTTGTCCTGTCAAAAACAACAACCCAGTGTTGCCATGTTCTTAATGGAACAACGCTTGTACTTTGAGTAGCAGTAACATCAAAACCAATTGATCCGTCTGCGTAATGGGCCCCTATTTTACTACTGGCGGTTGAGTAGGAAACAGCCCACCCCTTATCGGTGCTCGTAGTCCATGGACGAGAACCAACAACTTGCGGATAATCAGATAAACCAGTACCCAAACGATATATCCAAAAACTAACCGCCCAATTACCAGTGAGTGGTTGAAGTGATGAAGTATTATTAACAGAAATATAATCATCTGAGCCGTCAAATTTTAAAGCAGAGCCAATTTTACCTGGAGTCGGACTAGTTGTTGTGCTCATTCCAACAAGAGTCCCATCATTTCCCTGCCCACTTCTATCAAGCGATTTATTTGTCGCCCAATTCATATCCTTACCATCAAAAGACCTTGTCATTTTGACTGGAATTAATTGTCACCGCTCTAAGTTTGTAAAGTTCGTTAATTTCTGACTGCGAGAGAACTTTATTATACAAACGAATGTCGTCAATTTTACCAGTAAAGTGGTATCCGCTGTCATCGTAAACAGCATATCTTCCAACTGTTTGAGATGTCAGTGCATAAAAAGTTTCCGTTGTACTTGATGCAATCTCTGTTGTATTACTATAAATTTTTATTCCACCATCACTTGCTTTCGTAACTACGAGCTGTCGCCACCCCGATGAAGTTCCTCCACCTGACCCTGTTGCAACAGTAACCCATGATCCAGTATATTTTTGTAAATACGCCCCGCTCGCTGTTGCCGTAAACCAAAAAGTTGGGGCTCCGGACCAGACAATCCCAGAACCTTTAACCCAAGCAACAAAAGTTAGCTCAGTTGCACTATTAAAAATATTCCCAGTGCCCAAATATCCAAGCTTTTGTGGAGACGTCCCGCATGTTGCCCAGTTAGTTATAGATATTCTGCCCGTCACAGCGTCGGTTGTTGTTGATAAGCATGTTCCATAAACCGTAAAGTTATTTTTCTTACCACTATAATCACCGTAATCGCCATTAAGTGGCCAATAACCCAAAAGGTTTGTGTTAACAGAGTTTTTTTGTACAGTTGTACCAGATTTATATATTGTAATAATCTCGGACACCGCCAAGGCTCGATTATAAACACGCACATCATCTATTAACCCAGAAAAAAATTCACTCGTCGCCGCATTGTAAGCACGTGTCCCGATTACCCAATTATTATCCGCGCAAGTAGTAGTTGTATTCGCAACAGTCCCGATTGAAACACCATTAATAAACCCTTGCATACCAGCCGGACTAAAAACTATAGACAAGTGTTGCCATTGATTTGCAACAATTGTCCCGCCTAAGGCGTAATCATTAGTACTGTTTCGTCCACGCAAAACTCCACCAGAATAAATTGTCATTCCATAATTAAAACAACTTCCACTCGCTCCTTTTGAAAAAACTGTTTGTTGCCCACTAACTGTATTTGGTTTTATCCAAGCAGATATTGTCACATTACCAGCAGTACCAACGTTTGATAAAGCTGAACCACTACCAACAACGTAACTACTGCTTCCATTAAAACTAAGCGCCTTACCAAACTTGCCACCAGTCCACGTTGGACTGTTTGTCAGTGTGCCGGTATTTCCGTTACCAGATGCATCCCCTGCTTTTGTCCCGTAATTATCGTTAAATGACCAGTAACCAATCAGTCCTGTTTTCGTTGGTGTTTTTACTGTCGCCGCGGCAGAAACCATAAGTGGTGTTGCAATAAAAATGAAAATAAAAAAACTAGTAGTAGTTAATTTTATTATATTTTTAAAGTTTGTTTTCATAAATTTTAAATAGCTGGAGTGCTTGTTGCTGTTTCTGTTGTGCTGGTTGTTGTTGTCTCCGTCACTGTCGTGTCGGTTGTCGTAATTGGTTCAACTACAGTCTCTGTCGTTATCGGTGTTGTTGCAGTTGCTTCTGTTGTCGTGTCTGTTATCGCTGGTGTTGTGGTCGTTGCCGTATCTACTGTTGTCGTGGTAGCTGTTGTATCAACTGGTGCTGTGTAGGTTGTCGTCGTTTCTGTAAGAGCGTTCACGCTTCCAGACAAAGCATCAACAATTGAGCCTACAACAGAAGAGCTTGATGTTTGCGTCACAGCCGTTGACCCACCGACCAAACATTCACCTGATGTTGTCTTTGGAAGTCCGCCTGAAACTGTTAGACAATATGGCGCGCCACTTTCCTCATCATACATTGTGATTCCAGAACGTCGGTCTGGTGAACCAATCTTAACTCCCCCACGAACTTCAATATTATCTGCCAAAAGTTTACCGCTTGCATCGATACTCCATGTTCCCGAAGCTCCCGTAATTGCGCCAACATTTTCAATCGCAAATCCTGCCATATCAAGCACTCCTTGCGATGCGACACGTCCGGTCGTTGAATCAACGGCGAGTGTCACGCTTGTTGATGTGGCGTTTGCGATTGATGAATCAAGATGAGTCCAACCAACAGAGACAGAAACCACAACTGAGCCTTGGTAGACAAATGTGCCATCAACGTTAGTTGAGGTAACAGTTGAAGTTGCCGATTGCGTGCCATCAAATGAACTCAAAGCGATACCAATGGTCTGTGATGATGTCGTTGCTTTCATACCAACACCAGGAATAGAGGAAAGTGTGATGCGGTCGCCCGGCTTGATTACGCCACCTTCAGTGGAAACCTTCACCACAGTTTTTCCAGAGAAGACAACTGAAGGTGAAGTACTTGTGCTTGAGAAAGTGAGTCCGGCAATATTTGCGATTCCAACAACCGACGCCATGTTTGTCTTATCAGCGCGGACCAAAACTGCGGAAGTTGTTGTCGCTCCTGTAATTGTTGATGCTTGGTTTGGCGTTGTTGTCGCACTCATCGCGACAATGTCACCAGCTTCAATCTCCGGAGAAGATAAGTCTGCAAAATGTTCTGCAATTCCTGATTGAGTGGAAGCAAATCTGTCGGAAGAAATTGTGTTTGAGTTCAAGACATCACAGAACGAAGCAACACACATACCTTCAGAAATAATTGTCTTAGCAGAAATTATATTTGCCTTAATATTTCCAGCAAACGTCAATACTGGCGTACTTGTTGCTGAGATTGAAAGATAGGTGTTTTCTGTTGAGCTCCCGTTAATATCTGTTGAATTTAAAATTTCGCCGATTGAGAAAGTTCCATTTTTTGATTCAACAAACCAATCTTTTGTCGTCGTGCTTATTATACCAACACCAACACTTCCATTTGTTCCAATAGCCTCAATCACAGAAGCTGTGTCGGTGAGTGTGAGTCGAGGAGAAGGAGCGGAAATATTTAATGCTGATTTTGGCGCCGATATGCCAATACCAACACGACCATCACCCGTAATTACAAACGATGTATTACCTTCCGCATCAAGCGCGGCAAAAGTTAATGGCAAAACCAATTCCGACACTGTTGTCGAACCCATCTCTCCAATTTTGGAGGTGAAACCTCCAAAATTGGAACCCTGGACGGTAAGTTTAGCTATTGGAGTTGTTGTGCCAACACCGACATTACCTTCAACTATTAAGCCGTTCTTTGGTGCTTCAACATTATAATTTTCTCCAATACTCGTTCCGCCAGAAACTGTAAGTGTCGACATCGGAGTTGAAGTGCCTGTACCAATTCCAATTTTTCCGTTTTCTGCGAAGATGCCAAGAGAATTCAAGGATTCGGTGACCGCCTTAGCCCAAAGTGAAAGTTTCTTTCCAGCAGTTGAGAAGAATCCACCGTTTCCGCTATATTCAATAGTATTAATCATTGCGAGAATACTTGTTTTTCCATTTTCAAAATCTGAAAGTGAATATGATTCCAAGGCAATAGCAACGACGCGACCAGCATCAGTTGCTTTCATCGCGATACCTGGCTTTGAAGACGCGGTAAGAAAATCACCTTTCTTAATTTCTCCACCCTCAAACGAAACCTTAACCGGCACACGCCCAGCCAAAGCAACCGGCGCCTTCCCAGCTTGTCCGCCAGAAATATCTGAACCGAGCAAAACTCCAGGAGTAGTTGTAATAACACCAACTGTGTATGCATCATATGCACCACTTGATTTAGAGACGAGTCCCGATGAATCTTCTGGGGACACGCTTACAACATCTCCTGGTTCCAAAGAAGAATCATCTGTTGGGAAATATTCAGCAATGTCGGCACCGCCAGCATTCCACGAGCCACCAGTTGTTGTATAAGCATTACCGCCAGAAGAAAATCTGAAAAGATTTTGTCCACCAGAAGAGAACGTCGCAAGGTCGCTATTATTTGTGTTTATAACTTTAAATCCTGTAATAGTTGGCTTACTAAATACTCCGGCTTTATTTTCTTCGTCATTGAGTGGGAGACGATTATAAACAACGGAAGATTCCCCGAGCCAAACATTCTTTTGACTGTTTGGTTGTCTTGGGATTTCTCTCTTCATGTCAACGCGCACTTGCATCCAAACATCTCCAGAAGTTGGATTAATGAGACCTCCAGAAGTTGGAACACTTCTCCATGTTGCGGTAGCTAGGGCATCATTTGTTGCTGCAGTTTTCACCCTGAAGGACACCGCGCCGGGTTTAAATGAATCAGCATTCCCTGTCCACATCAAAGCGGATGTGCTATCTAGGCTTGGGTTATAAATATATTCTGATTGATATGAACCAGACGTAACCCAGCCAGCATCGTAAACGGTCGTAGTTGCCGTGTTGTTTCCTAGCACTGACAAGAATTTACCATCTGGGCGTTGAATGGAATGGCCGCCAGGATTTACAATACTTCCACCATTACCAACAACCGCGGGTCCTGCAACAAAAGTATTTGCAACAGGGTCATAAATAGAAGTATCGGAGGAACCATTCGCCAACACAACCAAAAACTTGCCGTCGGGACGTTGAATTGAGTGAGCGCCATAATAAGCAGAACTTGCCGATGTTCCAACTATTGCAGGGCCTGCCGCAAATGTGTTTGCTACTGGATCGTAGATAGAGAATATTATTACCTGCTGTGCCTATAACCGCAGGACCAGCGACAAAGGTGTTAGCGACTGGGTCGTAGATAGAAGTATTGGAGGTGGTGTTACCCAAAATCACCAAAAACTTACCGTCGGGGCGTTGAATTGAGTGAGCGCCTTCTCTCGCCAAGTTAGCCGCAGTACCAACAAGTGCAGGGCCTGCAACAAAGGTATTAGCGACTGGGTCGTAGATAGAAGTATTGGAGGTGGTGTTACCCAAAATCACCAAAAACTTGCCGTCGGGGCGTTGAATTGAGTGAGCGCCATAATAAGCAGAACTTGCCGATGTTCCAACTATTGCAGGGCCTGCCGCAAATGTGTTTGCTACTGGATCGTAGATAGAGACCAAAAACTTGCCGTCGGGGCGTTGGATGGAGTGCCCGCCAGCGTGCACAAGACTAGCAGCTGTACCAACAACCGTAGGACCTGCAACAAAATCGTTTGTTGTTGGATCATATATAGCTGTGTTCGAAGTAGTATTACCTAACACAATCAAAAACTTGCCGTCGGGACGTTGAATTGAGTGAGCGCCATCCTTCGCTAAATTAGCGGCAGTCCCCACAACCGCTGGACCCGCAGAGAAATAATTTCCAATCGTTGTTGACGTCGCCGTTGTGCTTGCTGAATTAAAACCATATGGCAAGGTCAATCCATTATCTCCACCAAGCAAATTAGAAAGGGTTGGCCCAGAGGTTGTAGCATTTCCACTGGAAGTTGATGTTGCAAAACCAACCCCAAAATCAGCATTATCTTTTCGGAAAATAGTTCCATTATCAACCGTAAAGTCATACAAAATTGGTTGCGCGAACGAGCGCTGATATTTAACGTCTGATTCACCAAGCCATGTTTTGGTTTCCTTCTTAATTTGATTTGGCTGAGCGTTAGTTGGAATTGTGCGAGTTAATGTCACTCTCACCTGTGCCCAAAGCGCGCCATTAACTGGATAGATGTATCCATTATTTGTGGTCGTGGCGTATGTTGCAGAAGACAACCCTCCTTCTGTTGTCGCAGTTCTAACGGCGAGCTCAACTTTTCCTTCTCCGTTCGTACTGAATTTCAAAATTGACGAAGTATTTAATTTCGGCATATTCATTGACTCAGATTCATATGAACCAGACACCACAAAACCTGGATCGTAGATAGAAGTGTTGGAGGTGCCATTACCTAAGACAATCAAGAATTTACCGTCGGGGCGTTGAATGGAGTGAGAGCCGTACTGAGCAAGGCTTGCTGCCGTACCAACTATCGCAGGGCCGGCGGTAAATGTGTTCGCGACTGGGTCGTAGATAGAAGTATTGGAGGTGTTGTGTCCTAAAACAACTAACAATTTACCGTCGGGGCGTTGAGTGGAGTGAGAGCCGTAACCAGCAAGATTTGCTGCGGTGCCAACTATTGCAGGTCCAGCGGTAAATGTGTTCGCGACTGGGTCGTAGATCGATGTGTTTGAGGTAGCGGCTCCCAAAATCACTAAAAACTTGCCATCAGGGCGTTGGATAGAGTTGGCACCAATTTGAGCAAGGTTCGCAGCAGTTCCAACTATCGCAGGGCCGGCGGTAAATGTGTTCGCGACTGGGTCGTAGATAGAAGTGTTGGAGGTGTTGGCTCCCATTATTAGTAAGAATTTACCGTCGGGACGCTCTATGGAATGAGCACCGAGTTGAGCGAGGTTCGCAGCAGTTCCGACTATCGCAGGGCCTGCAACAAAGGTATTAGCGACTGGGTCGTAGATAGATGTATTGGAGGTGTTATTTCCTAACACAACCAAAAACTTACCGTCAGGACGCTCTATAGAATGGGCGCCAGTATAAGCAAGGTTCGCAGCGGTACCAACAAGTGCAGGGCCTGCAACAAAGGTATTAGCGACTGGGTCGTAGATAGAAGTATTGGAGGTACCGTTCCCTAACACAACCAAAAACTTACCGTCGGGACGCTTTATGGAATGGGCGCCGAGATGAGCGGTGTTCGCAGCAGTTCCAACTACCGCAGGGCCGGCAGAGAAAGTATTAGCGACTGGGTCGTAGATAGATGTATTGGATGAATTGCCTCCTAACACAACCAAAAACTTACCGTCGGGACGCTCTATAGAATGGGCGCCGTACTGAGCAAGGTTCGCCGCGGTACCAACTATCGCTGGCCCTGCGGTCATTGTCCCAAGCCCAATACTCGTCGTTGTTGCAAGATTCAAAGAAATCTGACTGCTTGTTGTTGCGACACCAACAGTCGCACTTGAGCCAGAAACCGAGAAATCACCCGTTGTTGATTTTGTTGAAATTGACGATGCGGTATTTGCAATTGAGAAAAGCGCGGTTGGAGTTTGGGTACCAATACCAACCTGCCCGGCAGAGTTTATGTAAAACATTGATGCGCCTGTTGAAGAAGCAATGTTTAATAAATCAGTTCCTGCTGTTCCTTGAATAGAAAGTTTTGTAAGCGGTGAACTTGTCCCAATACCGACATTGCCCGTGGATGCTTGAGCAAAAAGCATTGAAGTAGCGTTGTTGAGAAAGACGGAGACGGAATTACTTAAATAATTCGCCACAGCGAGATCAGCCTTACCATCACCATTAAGATCGCCTGTGGAGACGGAATTCGGTTGTGTTCCTGTAGTGTAATCGACTTTGGTGGCGAAGGTGCCACTGCCATTGTTAAGAAGGACGGAGATAGATCCACTTGAGTAATTCACCACAGCGAGATCAGCCTTACCATCACCATTAAGATCGCCTGTGGAGACGGAGACTGGAAAGGATCCTGTTGTGTAATCGACCCTGGTGGCGAAGGTGCCATTGCCATTGTTAAGAAAGACGGAGACGGAATTACTACTAGCATTCGTCACCGCAAGATCAGCCTTACCATCACCGCTAAGGTCGCCGATGGAGACGGAGTACGGGACCGATCCTGTGGTGTAATCGACCTTAGTGGCGAAGGTGCCATTGCCATTGTTAAGAAAGACGGAGACGGAGTCACTGTCGCCGTTAGCCACAGCAAGATCAGCCTTACCGTCGCCATTGAGGTCACCAATGGAAACGGAGATTGGACTTGTTCCTGTAGTGTAATCGACTTTGGTGGCGAAGGTACCATTGCCATTGTTAAGGAAGACGGAGACGGAGGCGCTACTAGCGTTCGTCACGGCAAGGTCAGCCTTACCATCACCATTAAGATCGCCAATAGAGATGGATCGGGGGGCTGTTCCTGTGGTGTAGTCGACCTTGGTGGCGAAGGTGCCATTGCCGTTGTTGAGGAAGACTGAGACGGAGGTACTACCACTGTTTGCTACGGCGAGATCAGCCTTACCATCACCGTTAAGGTCGCCGATAGAGATAGAGCGTGGGCTTGTTCCTGTAGTGTAATCGACTTTGGTGGCGAAGGTGCCATTGCCGTTATTGATAAAGATGGAGACGGAGGCGGCACCAAAATTCGTCACCGCAAGATCAGCCTTACCATCACCGTTAAGGTCGCCAGTGGAGACGGAGTATGGGTTTGTTCCTGTAGTGTAATCCACATTGGTAGCAAAAGTACCACCCTTAGTAAGATTAATTTCACCTCCCTGTATAGAGCCAATGTTAACGAGATTACCGGTGTGTGTGAGACGAAGTGCGTTGTTGAATGGTCCACCGATTGAATCTGAGCCTCCAGTGCCGATACCTCCTGAGAAATTAGTGTATCCAGTACTGCTTCCAACTACGGCAGAGGCAATGCTGTTGTATGACTGAGAGAGGATAATTGATTCTGCGCCAAGACCACCGCCGGAGATAGTGAGTTTTGCGTATGGAGTCGTCGTTCCGATGCCGACGTTGCTGTTGAAACTGTTTACTACAAATTTATCCGTCCCGACAGTAAGTCCACCAGCAAATGTTGATGTTGCGGTAGTTGAAGTTGCGGTAAAGTATCCGGCGATTGCCTGGTTGCCAAGTGTTGATGAACCTTCTACTGATAGTTTATATGTAGGTGAAGTGGTTCCGATGCCGACGTTGCCAGCGGTTGGTTGTAATAATAATGACGAACTACCTGCTGGGTCGATACTCAATGCGCCATCAGCTGTGGTAATGCTACCAGACCCACCAAACCCAATAGATAACGTATGAGAGGTTAAATAATAACTGCTTGAGCCATTCACATTAAGGTAAATAGCATTACCTTGCATATCTAAAGTCCCACTCAAGTTAAGAGCTGAGCCATAACCCGCACCACTATTATTAAATGTGCTTGGACCAATATTTGCCTTACCTGAAACTTGTAATTTAGCTTGAGGTAAGGTAGTCCCAATTCCCACATTGTTTGACGAATAATCATAAACCAAACCGTTTGTTTCTACCGCAAACCCTCCGGCAAACGTTGAGGTGGCTGTGGTTGAAGTTGCAATAAATGCGTCCGCAACAACATTCCCCGCAACTGATAGTTTTGCGTATGGAGAAGTTGTGCCGATACCCACGTTGCCACCGACCAACAATCCATTTGATGGAGCTGCTGCACCACCAGAACCGATTGAAACACTTGAAGAAAATCCTACTGTTCCACCAATTCTACTGCCGAATGCATAATATGCAGCACCGGGGTCAGCAACTACTAAGGCTCCCATTGTTAGGTAGGACGAATATGAGCCCGTTGTTCCTGTAAAATGACCAGTAACATTCAGAGCGCCGTCCGTTTTAATCGTCCCCGCCGCACTCCTATACAAGTTCGCTGTCGGGTCGCCGAAGTTGATACCGAGAGCGGCCGTTGTTCCTGCCGCACCGCTACCATTACCTAAACTCAACAGAGCCGATGGACTCGTCGTCCCGATGCCGACGTTGCCGGTGCTTTCGTTGATGAACAGTCTGCTACCTCCAGTCCCTACCCTGAAATCTCCGTTGGCGAATTGGATATAATCCAAAGCCGAACCGGTCCTGTCCATTTCTATCGCCAAATCTCCCACCGAAGCGAAAGAATCCCCGTTAAGCTGGAGCTTGAAGAGGCCACCCGTATTTCTCCATGAATATCCTTTCTCGTTCACTGCCGCATCTGAATCCTCCCACAACATAGTCGTATCGGTGCTGGTAATGTGTAACTTCGCCGCTGATGGATCTGTCGTACCGATGCCAACATTGCCGGAACTATCTACTATCATACGGGGCTGACCTGCCGTGGCATCGTATATCTGGAACTTTCCATCTCCTGCTGCGTAGCCGGAATAAATTACCCAGCGGTGACCGCCTGCTGTGCTATCGCTGATACTAATGCCCGGTGTAACTCCGTCAACATGTAATTTAGTAGATGGACTCGTCGTCCCGATGCCGACGTTGCCTTTGTGATACGCATTCCCGTTATCGAGGACGTAGAAGTTGTCCACGTTGCTTGAGTCTGCAACCGAGAATCCCCGCCCGGTGCCTGTCCCTGCTCCCGTCACCGACAGTCTGCTGAACGGTGACGTTGTGCCAATGCCGACGTTGCCGCTTGATTTTATCGTCATCTGAGGAATACGACTGTTGGGATATGCGGATGTATAGAATTCAAGACTTTGCCAATCGTATGCTTGACCTGCCTCAACATAAGCCCGCATACCAGAACCAAAATCACCAGCAGAACCTAAAGCAATATCGAAATACCCACCAGCTGTAGCATTAGTCGCACCTGCCACACGAAGTTGTGTTTTAGCCGTTCCACCACCTTCTCGTATTACTAACTTTTCCCCCGGCCCCGTCGTCCCGATGCCGACGTTGCCGGTGTTGAAGTAGCTGACATCCGTCGCAGCAGATATATGCACAGTCTCAACTGCCGATGAGTTATACATCCTAAA
>VMEP01000017.1 GCA_007375595.1 Parcubacteria group bacterium LiPW_30
TTTTGCAGTTCCACCTCGTGGGCGCATTTCCTAATGTATGGTGGTGACAGTCTGAGCAGGAAGCCATCTCGGTGTGCTGCTTATGGTGGAATTCAACTGACCCATAGAGGTCAACAAGGCTGTCAATCGTTACCATTTCGGGAGCGTCATTTGGATCAAAGGAACGGCTCAGTCCCGGCCAGAACAATGCGCTTCCAACAGCAATGAGACCAATTGCCCGTCGTGCATTTTTTCCTTGCAACATACATTTTCCTCCTTTTAGTATTTCACCCTTTGTTAACGACGATTACTAATTGCAGCACAACGTCATCGCCGCCCCTTGGTACGATAAAAAAGAAAAGAGTTCAGACTTAAAGCCCGCACAAAAAATACTGAGTTGACTCTGTAAACATCCAGAAGACTACACTCGTTTTCAGGGAAAAATCCTCATTCTGGGTTGGACATCCCTTTTGCAGGAAATTTAATTCCAAATTTTTTCATTTTCCGCCAAAGGGTAGATTTTTCGATCCCTAAAAATTGGGCGGTAGGTGATCTCCTTCCTCCAAAATTATTTAAGGCATCGATTATTGCGTGTTCCTCGGCTGAAGCCAACGGAGTTGATTCCTTGTTTTCCGAGGTTTTTTCTTTCATGGACTCCAGCAATTCCAAAGGTAAATGGTGCAACTCAATCTGCCACCCATGACATAAGACAAAGGCATACTCAATAATATTTTCAAGCTCCCTTATATTCCCGGGGTAATCATATTTCATCAAAAGGTTGAGGACATCCGGTGAGACCAATTCAATTGACTTTTGTTTGAGTTTATTGAACTTCAAGATAAAATGATCAACCAGCAGGGGGATATCTTCCTTGTGCTGACAGAGTGGGGGGAGGGGGATTTTTATTACATTTAACCGGAAAAAGAGATCGTCGCGGAATAGACCCTCAGCAACAAGATCTTTCAAACATTTATTAGTGGCAGCCACAACTCTTACGTCCGCTTTTACTGTAACCATTCCACCAAGAGGTTCATATTCCATCTCTTGTAAAACCCGCAGTAGACGCAACTGTAGAGCAGGCGATATGTCACCGATTTCATCGAGGAAAATCGTTCCTTGCTCGGCCAAGGCAAACCGCCCTGGTTTGTCTTTTTTGGCACCAGTAAAGGCCCCTTCCTTGTAGCCAAAAAGTTCTGACTCAAGCAAGGTGTCTGGAAGAGCAGCACAGTTCAGGGCAATGAATTCTCCCTTTCGTTTGCTTAGCTTGTGAATTGCCTTGGCAAAGAGCTCTTTACCCGACCCACTTGGCCCTTCAATGAGGACAGTGCTCGCACTTTCAGATATGTCAGGCAGGGTTGCCAGTATTTGCTGTATCTTATAATTTTTACTGATAATATCTTCAAACATGTACTGCTTCGAGATTTCCTTGCGCAAGGTTTCAATGGTAGAAATATCACGAAATGTTTGCACCCCTCCCACGACAATTCCATCATAATCCAAGAGGACAGAGGTGCTGACACTAATTGGTATCGCTATTCCTTTGCTGTTAATTATATTAACCCTCTGGGTAACCATATCACTACCCGTCTCAATAGATTGTTTCAAAGCACATTTTGATTTACAAATATCAGTTTTGAACACTTCATAGCATTTCTTGCCAATAGCGTTTTTTTCAATTATTCCGGTTATTTTTTCTGCCGATCTGTTAAAAAAAGTAATTTTAAGATCGTTATCGACAGTAAAGACACCATCGGCAACTGAATTTAATATTCGTTTACAAAGATCAGCACATATATTTTCTTTATGTTTGTCATTCAATTATGATCACCTCAGTTAGAACAATTTTTTCGATTTAAAGGCTGATTTAAAAAATAATCCTTTTCGAACAAAATTTTCACATCTAGGCAACTAATCAAAAAAGAAACAATCCAGTAAGCATTATCGACCATAACTGGAAAATTCGTATAATTGTATTTGTAATTATTAACCAGTGATACCAAAATCAGACACCCTGCTCACAGGGCTTAACGGTTACTCTTGTTTCGTTGTAGCGGATTTCTGTTCTGTAACATCGGTTATTATCCCCTCCAATGCATTGGGAACGCCTGACTCATCAAAATATAAGGTATTTCTCTGGTTGACCCATCTAACCTCACCTTCCTTGTTGATAACTTGAAATTCGTAGTAAGAAGGAATTTTACCGTCCAAAAGATTTTTCCATTGAGAACGGAAATATGTTATCCAAAGAGGGTGAATCAATTCCTGGATAAGCAGCGGTTTCTGGTGGAATTCTTCAGGAGAATAACCGAAAATCTGGGAAGAAGCCTTGCTGACGTACTCATATCTGCCACTGGGGAGGGCCATGTGAAAAATCATGTCTTTTGCATTGTCAGTTAACCGTTCAAAACGGTTAACGCTGACCAACAAAAAATGATACATTTCTTCGTAACGGCTGATATATTTTGCTAAAAACAGGCCAAAAAAACAGCACAACAAGAAGAACATCCCCCGAATATACATATTTTCAGGGGGGATGTTAGTTAATGTCAACTCCAACAAGGTCAACTTGTGCTTATCATTAAAAGAGAACCAAAGCATCATTGAGTCAAAGACCCAAAATGACAGGCTAATAGACAATGTAAACACTATAATATCGCGTATATAGGGCCTTGAATAAAGTCTATTGCCGGTCTCGATTTTTTTAGCCATAAACCTCCCCATTATAATACCAAATATTATAAGCAGAAGGCAGATGCATAGGGCTATAAGGAGATCTCGCGTGGACATCTCTTTTTCCAGAGGTAATGGATCACTTAAAAACTTGTCCTTGAGTCTATGATACAGAGAACCCTCAGTCATTTTCAATTTTCGTAAATTACTGTCAAGAGCATCAATTACGAATGTGTTTCGCCCCTTTGGTACGGCATATTGGACCTCCATCGCTTTAAAAATTAT
>VMEP01000018.1 GCA_007375595.1 Parcubacteria group bacterium LiPW_30
GGGGAATAGCAAAAAATGCCAGAAAAAAATATCACGCTCTAGTTTCGGTCTTCGCAGAGCCTCCGTGATAAAAAAAGTACGAATCCTGGCAGAGGCTCTGAATGTGGCGAATGAAGGTCTGCTGTTATTGGATTGATCCCAAAAGTAAATCGATTTTTACGGCAAAATTCAAACATTTCCGTTATATAGGCTATATTGTCGTTAGTGATTGACATTAAGATGCCAATATCAATATTTTTATCTTTAGCCTTTTGTAGCCCCTCAAGAATTTTGTGATGTGTCGGTGTGCCTTTTTTAAAAGGCCTTATTCTGTCGTGGTATTCCGCAATACCATCTAAACTGACACCAATGGAAACTTTATGTTCTGCAAGGATGTCAAGTAGTGGATCATTCAAGAGTGTGCCATTAGTTTGTATTGCATGGCTTATGGAATGTTTGCAGTTCAAACTGTCAATATAATCAAAAACTTTTTTGAAAAAATTTTGCCCCACCATGGTGGGTTCTCCACCATGCCAAACAAATGAAGAAGAAAGATTATGCTGCTCGTTATACAAAATTATTTTTTTAAGCATATTCTCAAGCGTCAAGTGTGACATAATCTTATGTGATTTATTTCCTTTGTAACAATAGGCACAAGCAAGATTACAATCTGATGTTGGTTCAGCTAAAATTGTAAGGCTGTGAGGCTTGTCAGGTGGAACTATAGGCTTGTGGCTACAGTTATTGTTCGATGTCTCACTTTCTTTGATACCCATGC
Source organism: Parcubacteria group bacterium LiPW_30 (assembly GCA_007375595.1). Classification (GTDB taxonomy): domain Bacteria; phylum Patescibacteriota; class Minisyncoccia; order Phycocordibacterales; family VMEP01; genus VMEP01. The sequence goes on from VMEP01000018.1 coordinate 758, forward strand.
AATTTTCTCGCTTCTGATTACATAGCTACAAATAATGCCAATAATGTAGAAAAAGTCATAGATGCAATTAACGCAACTACGACTAAACATCCGGTAGAATTTTGAGACGCGACTGGTTGTTGTTGCTCTACTACGCCAGGTATTTCAAAGTTTTTAACGAATTGGAGAAATGTTTGCTCATCGTCAGTTAGCCTTAGATGCTCATATTTGCCATCGCCATTTTCGGCTAGTAATTCTCTAGAAAACGCATATTTTTCTACTACGGTTTTCATTTTCGTTATAGCATTCTGCGCAAATTTGATTATTGATTCGCCAACATTGATGTGTGTGCTGGGAAATTGCAGAGCCAGTTGTATTGCCATTTTATGTTCTTGCAATATGTTTTTTACAGCTTTTCTACATGATGCGTTATCAAAACTTTGATCAGCTACTGATAAAACATATGCTTTTGCTAAAAGACAGTGTAGGACACATGAGTCAGGACATAATTCTAATTTAGATTGAATATATTCAACGCCTTGTCTAGAAATTTCTTGCTCGTCTTCTTGTTTGTAGTACAAAAAATTTATCATTTCGATAAGTTTCGCATAGAAAGTGGGGCTGCAAATTTGTCCGTTGTATAATATTCCTTCCCCGATCTCGATGGTAAACACCGGCGCGTCAGGAGAGTTGAAATAACCTTCCTTTAATTTTTTCCAAAAGTTAATGTTGATTTTTTCGCCATTTGTGGTAAGCGTGCTCTCTTTGCCTGCTGCCAGTAATTCTTCTAAAACATGACGACTTGTTTTATGATCACCTTTTGCAAAATAATAACTGCCAACTATGCGCATTGCCTCTAAATAGGCAAAAAAATTCACTTTGGCTAACCCTGATTCCAAGGCCTTTTCAAAAAACGGCATACCTGGCTCATAGCGACCCTCAGGATCATCCTTTACTCTTGATAACCCATTTATAAACAAGCCTAAAGCATTACCTTGGTGTTGCAAGGGTTGTTGCTTTTGCTCCAATGCCTCAATGGCTGCCAATTTTTGTTGTGCCTCTTTACTTCCTTGTTCCGCAGCTTTTCTAAGCAGATCCAATGCCTCAGCATTTCCTTGCCCTGCGGCTTTCGTCAGCCGTTGAACGTATTCTGAGGCCGAAACCTTTTCCAAGAATGTTACTCGTGTGCATGAACGCCCCTGGGCAATTTCAGTAACAATTTCAAGCACATTTTCTTTACTGATTTGATAACGACTTTTTATTAGCCCTTTTTCTATCGTTAGAGTATGTTGGTTTGCCTCAAGTTCATCTTGCGATGTTAACTCACCATAATCGCCAGATTCATGGCGATGGAGATGTGCGTTAAGATTGAAGCCTGTTTTTAGTAAATTTGCAGTTCCTCCATCCACATAGGTCTGACCTAATGGAAATTGCGCATCCATTTTTTTCTCCAGGGAATTACGTCTTAATACAATTGTTCAATAGCCGAAGCTATATCTTGATTGCTATCTCCTTGAAACGATATTACCAATTTTTAGTACACCCATGCTATATATAGAGTTATAAAAATACTATAGGAAAAAATAAAAGCGGGAGCCTAAAAAATTTCCCCTTGCCTTCAAAAAATAATTATAAAAATTTTATGCATAAAAATTTAGAACAATTTATACAAGATGACGATTTTGTCGAGGAATTAGTGACCCACATTGACAACTACATCACCAAGGAAATTTTTAAATGGGTCGTTATTCTTTTAATAGTTTGTAGTCCGCCGCTGTATTTTTTTCTTTTACAAGTAGTTGATTATTAACTTTCATCTATATGCAACTTATGACTAAAGAACTTGAGGCACGATTTAAAGAGGTAGGCTGCCAAGAAGAAAACCGCGACCCGTTGGTTATTGCTAAATACTTCTGGCCTTATGGTGGTGGGTACTGGTATGCCACTGAGTACGATCCAGAAACTAAAATCTTTTTTGGTTACGT
>VMEP01000002.1 GCA_007375595.1 Parcubacteria group bacterium LiPW_30
TTCTTTGAGTTGGGAAGGCTTTACTTGTGCATGTGCTTCTGGTATCATGGTCATCAGGTATCCTTTCTCTTGATGTTTTTATTGAGGATACCTTTTTTTGTCTCTGCACGCAACAATTTCCTAACTCATTGGCATTATTTTGTTTTTCAACTAGCACAAGCCGTATATATATGATATTGACGCCAATGAAGTCTTGCTATTTGGCGACGAAGCCGATTTCGAGTGGTTGCCTTATCTCAGCGGTGCGTGGATGCCCAAAGGTGAACAGTTGCAAATACCGACGCCCGGTAAGAACCAGGTGCTGTGCAGTTTTGGCTTTTTCAATCCGCAGACCCAAGAGTTCTTTTATAAACTGGTGCGTACCAGGCATAACAAAACAGCGAAAAACTTCATTGCCGCTTTGCACCAATTGCGAGCAAGGTATCCAGGCCGCGTCATTCATCTCGTGATCGACAATGCCAGTATTCATGATCCACACACGAAGTTGCTCAAGCAATTTCGAAATACTTATGCCGGGCAGGTCGTGATACACTTTTTGCCAAAACATACGCCTATCCTCAACCCGATTGAACGATTTTGGCGATTTCTCAAGCATCGTATTTGCGGCAATTGGCTCTACGAATCATTGGATGAGTTGATCGACTCATTCCGTAGTTTTACCTGGCAATATCGTGAACACAACGTGGTCTACAACTTTTCATTGCCGAATTTGATTTCGATCTGGCGAAAGCATCCAACTATTGGAGAACGTACCCAGGCTGGTTAGCTCATTTTTCAAAGATCTCAGGCTAACGATCTTCTCTCTTGCTGATTCTGCAATCTTTTTGTGCCTGCGGAAATATTTTCTACATGTTACCTAGCACATAAGTTACACCTTAGGTTGACAGCGATGGCTAAAGTGGCCAGGCTCTATCACTGAACCTCTCCGAGGTTCAAGAGGTTCTTACACAGGCATCAATTTTTCGTCGTTGCCAAAAAAAACTAGACATGCGCAAAAAAAAGAGTTAGACTGTACCATCCTTAGAATGCTATAAGGTTGGACAGTAGATAGTCATTGGAGATAAGGAGATTAAGACGTGATAGGCATTAGGCATGAATTGGTAGAAATGCCAGGTAAATTCATCGGGTCCTGTTTCTGTGTAGATGTGAGCGAGTTCGATGCGGAAAGTTTTGTAAATCTCAATTTGCATCCTACCTTTTCCCCTTTACCGTTTGATACTATCTCGCATCCGTTTTGGGCATCCAATTTGATACCAGAGCCGTTTCCATCCAATCTCGTATTCCAACATCAATCAGCCTCTATCGTCAAAGATAGCCTTGTAGATTGCCCGTCTTTCTCTGAGTATTTTGCGCGACTAAAAACAGAAACAAGCAAAGAGGAAGATATCTTTGTTTTTCTTCACACAATCTTGACGATCAGGTATATTTGCCAATTACTGACAGAAATTCTCAGCCTTACCTCTGACAAAGACCTTGGCATAATCTATCCAGAGTATGTCACGATCATTGATGTGGTGGTAGATGACAAACACTATCTCTACCCTAAATTATGGCTTTGGGGACTACAACCCAAAAAGCAGCAGGCTAAGGAATTGGGGTTTGCCTCTTTCGAGAAAGCAATTTGCACAGAATTTCCTTTTTTTCAGCAGTCATATGAACTGGCTACATTAAACCATACTTCTGAAGATCCAAAGTGTTCTTTGTGGGGGAAATATCAGTTACGATACCATCAAAATTTTTCTCAAATGTCTACTTGTTTTCCATTTTTTTTGGACCCTCGTAACCAAAATCTTCGTCAAGACCAACCTGCGGAAATTTGGTATTATAAAAAAAAGACTCAACAAAAAGCATCGGACAAAATTGTACAAGAAGCATCGGACGAAATTGTGGCCGCTTTAACTCATTACTATTTGCCTGCAAATGATTATCTGACTGATGTCAGCATGAAGTACCATATCAACAACAAGAAATCTTCCTTGCCATTTCAGAATGCTATTTTTGATGTAGAAAAAGACAAAGTCGAAAAGATATGGGGGGATATTACTGCACAATTACTTATACCTGATCTGCCAATAGATGAAAAAAAAACTGAGATAACACCGCCGCCAGCATCCTCAGTAAATAGTTTCGAGAAACTTATAAAAAAAAGTAGGAGGCGGGTATTGAATATTTTCGCCTGGATTGTCGGCTGGTTTGTTGCACCAGAGGCTACAGTTGATGACGCTCTTTATATTAAAACTCTTAGTATCTTGCAGAAAAGAAAGAAACAACTGGACAAAATAGGGCAAGTTTTAGAACAAATCGAGGACAAAAAGAATGAAAAGAATGCGTCATGCCTTTGTAAGCTTCTGTCCCAAGCAAGAAAAATTGTCGATATGACCATGCCTAAGCTTCTATCTGATCGCCGTAATGATCTACCAGTTTTAACATGGTACAGGGCATGGTTGGCAATCTTATACAGGGCACGGTTGGCAATCTTATTTGCGATGTCTTTGATAGTACTGCTTTCATATCCCCCCATCAGCTTGGGCTTTCTGGTTGTCTATGTCGTCGCCAGTATTCGTGTGAGCCTTCGTGACCTTACTAATAAGCCACTCTGGATTACCAACATAACGGCATGTTGGTGCTTGGGGTTAATCTTTTTCTACAAATCCCAAATTTTGTATGGTGGGTGGTTCGCAATATGCCTCATCGTCTACCCCTTGGTTATGATTATAGTATACTTTGATATGATAGGAAAATTATATGATTGGTGGTCGTAACAAAACACCAGAAATAACGATACCAGAAATAAGGGATAAATATTGGGAGTTCAAGAAACAAAAAAATGATTTATTGAAAAAGATAATAGACCTTGAGACATTGTTAACAGAAGCTCAACAAAAATTGGAGGATAAAGCACCATTATTACCAACAGAATCAGATGCCTTAAAACGAGGGTATCAACCCCTTCTAGAACCGTGTCAAGAATTCGTACAGAACCTTAGCGGCTGGAAAGAAACGATAAAGACCTGCACCCCTAGCATTCTACGGACTACAGTGGAGCTCTCTAGCTCGCAACTTTATCAAAAAGACTATGTTAAGAAAAAAGGTGACTTGGAAACCCTAATCAAAGGGATGACAGAGAGACGACCAGCCCTTTCTGATCGGGTACAAAGCAAAATTTGGTTTTCCTTTAGTGCTATTTTTCTTATCGTTATATTGTTAGCACCTTTCTGTTTCTTTTTGAAAAACGCATTGCGGTGGTGGAACCAGGAAGAATATATTTTTACGTTTGAAAAAATCGCCGAAAAAGCCGAGAAATTTACCAACAAAATTGTCAATAACGAGCCATTGTCAGGCCAGGCATTGGAAGAGCTTAGAGATATAGAAAAACAAATAGACGATGTGCTTCCAGCAAAAATTTATAGTGTTCAGATACCAGCTTTTGTGGACAAAGGATTTTGGAAATTCAAATGTGATGTCGGTAAGTATTATTTAGAAACAGGAAAGAAGCAATCTTTTAATAATTTTCTCATAAGTTATAAAAAGTGGAAAGAATTATCGCCCGAATTCCAAAAGATACAGTCTCATCACCACGCTGATATTCTGATCTTTTGTGATCGGTTTTGTCAATTGGATGACGAGATAAAAGCCTTCTTGAAAATCCCCCAACCCACAATAGCACAAGGCAAAGAGTTGGCTCAGAAAGTAGATAAGTTTGTGCAAGAATACTACTACTTTCCAGAACAAGCTTTGGTTTGCGAGAACGATTTTCGCATAAGTAATCTGCTGCAAAAATTACGGGATAACGCCGCAATCGCAGATAGTGTATCTGGTGCTTTATTACAAGCTTTTCCAGTAGAAATTCAGGACCAGGTTAAAAATTTTATGGAACCTGCATCGGCTGAGTTAGTGAAGGTATTTATAGACAATCTGAACAACCTGATAAAGCAAGGTAAATCAATTATCCCTCCTGAAAAGCTCCAGCTCCGACATAGCTTTAGCCCCAAGGCTGATGAATTACTGAAAAAACAGCAATCAAACCCAGCGGAATTTCAAGAATGGGGCCGTTTGAATCGTCTTCTTTTGGAAGCGGCTTTTCCCGAAATAGTTGTAAATTCCCATACAAAGCTATCGGCCAATAAACTAGACTTTCAGAAAATCATAGAGAATTTGGCTAAGTGCAACAGGCTTTTTAAAAGTTATGTCAATTTGCAACACAGAGTAGGTAATCTCTATTTTATCTATGCCCCCAGCGAGTTCTTAAATTTTATTGAAAACTATACGAAATTATGGCAACCTTACGCAGATGTGAGGGAAGTCTCAGATGACCCGGTCGTTACGTTTGGTTGTGACTTTTATCAATTACTCCGGGAGTGGGATAGGACTGACCCTGCGCGTGAAGCAAAGATAGATAAATTTGTGAAAGCACATGTAGTTTCTGTCCCAAATAATGAGAATGAGGTAGAGTTCAAGAAAGTGGTGTTGGAGACAGGCATTCCCAATCGCAATTTCCTAGACATCTGGAAATTCAAACTCCAAATAGGAAAACGGTATTGGGACCAAAATGATAATGTTAAATTCAAAAACTTTTTAGAAACCTACCCATCTCTGTTTCCTCATACCCAATCTCCCATTCTCCGAAATTTCTGGAAAAAGGTTATCCAAGAGGAAGCCAGCTACAAATGGGTGGAACCGTTTCTAGATTTTTTGGATTTGCATCAAAAAGCATCTCAAGCTTTATCCGACTTAGATAAATATCCTGATCGCAAAGGAATCGAACAATTGCTCGACCGGTTTGCCAAGGCATATTTTTTCTTACAAGACACAAATGCAACTCGCGACCAAATGCGGATATTGTGCAAACTACAACAAAATATGGGATGGGATTGGGGTGTATTTAGTAAGTTAAAATACCAACTGGGAAATTTTTATTTTGAGTCCAAGGATAAAACCCAGTTCGATGCTTTTTTGAAGAGCCATGAAGAGATATGGAAAAAACTGTTAGAGATTCTGACTGAAAATAGCCAAATTTTAAAAAATGCAGGAATTCCTGTTGATGATTGGTTAAAGAGTCTCCGAGCAATGCAAGCGTTGTTTTCTTACCTAGAAGAACCTCATATCCAGATGTTTTTTTTACCAAATAAGCCAGCCAAAGGTCTCATTCTGCTCTTGGACAATTCTGTGCATGGCATTAGAAGCTTAGAGCAAACAGGAGGAATATTCAATAGTAAGGAGCGCGACACCCAAGAGACTCTTATTGACATCCAAAAAACAGTCTCTGCTCTAAGAGATAAAACAAGAAACAATAGGGCTATCCAGATTTATTGGGAAGATACCCAGTTTATGCCATGGGCAAAGTTTGAACTCGATTTTATCAAACAAAATCCTTATCCTAAACTTGCTTATACCATTTATTTCATCCAATCTTTTGTCTATCATCTGGGAATTCAGAATCAAGATCAACAGAAAATAGACACTAAAGAAGATGTGGTAAAGTTTTGGAAACAACATTACGATCATATTGGCGATAAAATTCAGGATGTCTGCGCTGCACCGTGCCTACTTTCCAAGAGATTTAACATTTTGTGGGAATATCACCAATTGAGGATGGGAGTCTTCCCTGAGCTAGAAACGCTCCAAAAAAGAGTCCAAGATTTGGTAGATAAAGATTTGGCCAAGCCAGACTGGTATGAAATTTATAAGGTTGAATTGCTGTATCATCATTTAAACAAATGGAAGGAAAATTTGCCTCCAGATAAAAATGAGATTGTCCATTTAGAAGAGCAAGTGCTTAACAGAAGCAAGCAACTTCTAAAGTTACCTTTCGAGCCAGCCAAAATTGCAGTGGCATTGTATTGCTGGAGTCGCCTTCATCCAAATAAGCCGGTAGACAAAGAGTTTATTGGCTGGATGAATCCAAACGAACAGGGCATTACTAAAATTCTCAAATATATGGCCTATCCTTTCAAATAATACTGATATGATAGAGAACTTTACTAGTAGAGAAGGAGTCTTTTGTGCAAAGTCATTATTATACTATCACATCTTTATGCGTCCTGCTTTTATTCTCAGGAGCCTGTACTTCTAAGGAAACAAAAGAAGAGTCGAAGGAAACAAAAAAAGAGCCGGTTGTGATACCAGGGGTCATACCAGGTAAAGCCGATGGTAAAGAATTTACAGAGGCTGTAATGCAGGCGTTGGCCAAAAAAAATATGGCGGGTAGCCGATATCTTTTTGAAATACCGCCGTCCGGGCTTGATCCAGCAGAACTCCGCTCTGCTCTGACCAATTGTTTGGCTACCCATCTGGCATTAGGAGGATATTGGAAAGAATTAGTGGAAGAGCCATTAATTAAACATGGAGGAAGCGACTATTATAGTCAAATTGAAAGCAAAAATGGTCACAAAATCTTCCAAAATCTGTTAGCTTCCGCATTAGAAATACGCCTTAAGGAAGAGATGGCTAAGAGTTCTACGACAGCAATAAAAAAAATGACCAGTGACGATAAGATGCAGTCACCTTGTTTGGCATGGTTAAAGCCGACTAAAGATGATTTCCAAACTATTTTCTTCGGTTTTTTGCAAAACCTCGATATTGTCCCTGACAAACAAAAGGAAATGAAGACCGATGCATGGTTGCGTACGATTTTGTACAATAAGCACAGTACTTCCAAACCTTCTGCATTTCAATTTCTCTTTTACTGGGAAGACCCCTGGTTTGTAGATGCGCAAGGAGGAAAAGGAAATTGCGAGGCGAATCTGCTTAGTCTCTTAGAACACTCCCAATCAAAGAGTGGGACGAAATTTACCTCTAAGATCGTATCTTCTAATTTGGAAAAGTTTGCTTGGATTATTCCTGAAGATGTAAAGCAAAAAATTGTGACTTGTACGTTGAATTGGAACGCTCTTACGGATTGTCTGAATGGACAGATAAGTCGGGATGGTATTCAGCGGGAGAAAGAGATAAGTCGGGATGGTGTTCAGCGGATAGAATTTTATTTTGCCCATTCCTCTCTAAGAGGAAATACGCAGATCGAGCGGGTACAAAAACGTATTCTGGATGTGACTTCTGCCGAAATGATGACTCGGCGCGAATTCACTTTCCACATGAGTTTTAAAAACACAGAGCAACCAGAGGACGTGGTCAAAAGATTGAATAGAGTGGTGCTCCTCAAAAATGCTAAGCCAGAAATTAGCGAAGATGACTCTGTAATTACGGTACCGTATGACAGTGGGGTCTTAAAAGTGAAGAATGGCGAGACAAGGGAAGATAAGGAGAAGGATGAGGAAGGTTTGTGGGGGAAACACGTTGTGAAATATGCCCAGATTGTTGAGTTGGAAAATTTCCAGGGCAATTTTCAGGAGTTTTTAAACACGTTGAAAACTCTTAAAGAGGATGAATTGGAGCCAGGAAATATCATCCAGGATTGTCAAATACCAATCATCGCAGGTGTGGCAGCATGCAATATCAATATCAAAGAAGACAAACAATCCCAAACAAAATTGCTGATGGCGATTCCCAAAGAGATGGATAATTCCTTTGACATTTATTTTCTGGGTATTCCCAAAGCTGAAGTGCAGGAAGTGTTTAAAGGAGTGTCAGTCGAGGGATACGACAACTGTATCAAAGAAATCCCTCAAATTTTTTCCAAATTTGCAGAGAAGATAAAATCCCCGAATGTAAAGAAAAACCATAAACTTAAAATAGCTTTTATGAAATTTTTGCTAGCCGAACCAGAGGCGCGTTATGAAAAATTCAAGGAATACTGCAAGGGAAATCTGCTCTTAAAATCTGAGAATTATGATGTAGAGTTTCTAGAACTCGAAGATGCGTTGATGGGAACCATAGATGATTCTAACATCAAAAACTTCCAACAGATAGTCGATACTTTAAAAAAACAGACTGATATCCTATTTGTATCAGCCAACATTTTAACATTTGACATCTCAGTAACAGACATTTTAAAACTAATCGAAAAAGCTCTTCAAAATCCGAACAAACTGGAAACTCCGAACAAACTGAAAGCGTTTACAGACGAATTGACGCAAGCTGTCGAGCAATATCGCAAAGATCCTAAAGGGCTAAAGACAAAAGTGGACAGTATGATTCAAGGTATTGTTAAGGTTTCTAAAGAAGACTTAGACCAGGCTTTGAAAGAGCAGTACAAGGTTTCTCCTTATAAATCGAGTACCCAACTATGTATTACATATTCAGGCGGCCACCTCAATTTGGAGGTCGAACAAAGCTTGGATACGATTGGTGGAAGTGAAACTTTTTTTTTGTTAGAGAAAAAGAAAAACCAACAAGAGACTGATGAAACGAATTATTGCAATCTCTCTGTTCATCAATGGTTTGCCAATGAAGAAGTGAACAAGTGGTGGCAAGATGTCACGATCGAGATTCCTTGGAAAAAAACAACTCTGGCCAAATAGGGTATGATTTATCAAAAAGGTTTTTTTCGGAGAGTAAATAATGGCTACCCAGAGTAGTCTCACCGATATCAAAAAAGCTGCAAAGAGCGTAGAGCAATCTGTGACGGCATGGATAAACGCTAATCCGCCAGCAGAGATCAAAGATGTGCTAGAAGAAGCAAAAAAGTTGATCAGCAAGGGCATGGAATCGGCGGATGCCCCATTGCGTATTGCTATTGTGGGCGAATTTAGCAGTGGCAAGACTCTCTTGTTGAACTCTTTCCTGGTTGCCGCTGATTTGTTCCCATCTTTGCCACAGCCGACCACAGGAAATGTGCTAGAGGTACACGTTCAACTCGGTGCCGAGCAGAAAGCCTCAACTATAACAAATACCGAAGTCTATTTCTTTAACGAAAAAGAGGCGGAGGAAATCCTTAATGTTTATCTCAAAGACTTAAAGGATCAAAAAGTTCTTATAAATGTAACATCATTGACTCTCAACTCGTCAGTCAATGATGTTACACAATCTTTGCTCGCGTTTGAAAATGATCTATGCAAGGCATTCCCTACTACGGTAGCCCCCACATCGAGATATATGATTCTAGCCGCATTGGAGTATGCAGTAGCATTGCGTCATCAATTATCGTTTGTAAAGCGAGAGTTACGTCAGCAATACGATTTAGGGCAAAACCTCATCCCCTTTGCCTTAACTCTTTCGCAGCGACCTAATTTCGACCAAGGGATTGATACGCTCTATTCGAAATTTAAGGATACTTGCGCTAAAATACCGAAAACTATAAATGTTCTTACTGAGGAGATCTTACGTGCTTGTTTTCCCCTCATTCGCCGTGTGTTGGTAAAGATAACTGCCTGGTGTCAACCTTTCGGCATAGAGAATCCTGGCCATTGTAATACAATTGCTTTTTTAGATTTTCCGGGCCTTGGAGCAGAAAACAGCAGCAGTCGCGATCTTTATCTATGCAGAACGGAAATAGATAAAGCCCATGTCATGCTGGCAGTGTTTAATGGTTCTAACACGGGTGGAGGCGGTACCTCAAAAATGGCCAGTCTTTTCAATAGGTTGGACAAGCTGAAGCAGGATCGCGTTATGGTAGCTATCGGCCGGTTTGACGAGTTCCAGCCTGGACCCGCGAAGCTGACGATGCAGGACTACTACTCTCGAACAACAGGCGGGACTAAGGTCGGTTTTGTCAGCTTGCTGACACCAGCCAAAAACCTTTTGCCCACTACCACAAAAAAATTTTCTCTTTATCTTTGTTCTGCGTTATGCTATCTCTGTGAAGAAAAGATGAAATCCCCCACCTGGAATTTTGAAAAGCCTGAGTGGTTCGATGATAAGAAGCGGCAGAGTTCATATAAAGAATATATCGAAGCAAAAAAAGAGTTTTCAAAATTCAGTGCACACGCGAAGGGCGTCTCGATCTCCTCGGATCAGCAAATTATGATGGATAGTTTAGCTCGATATACAAAGGAAGGAGGGATACCAGCACTGAGACAGGATATGCTCAAACTGGCTATGGAACATGGAGAAGAATTCATACGGCAGGATGCCTTAAAAGAAATAGGCAATGCCTCCGACCTTCTTAACTCGCTTTTAAGTAAATGTGGAAAAACAAAAACAGCACCGGGCGGAGATTCAGTGGCAGATAAATATCCGCTGTTCTTTTCCCAGCTAAGAACGGCGTACCAAAACTTTTTTAATGCTGATTGGCTCAAGTGTACTGAAAATATCCAAAATTTTGAGGAACTTTTGGAAGAGTTTAGAACGAATATGGAGCAAGTCAAAAAAGAGATAACAAACCCTCTGCTAAGCTCGGAGTCGTTCGACTTGGTATTTGTAATCCTCGTTCAAGTAGTTTGCTATTTAATCGAAATAAAATGTCCTCAATATGGTTACTCCCCTACCGCCTTGGAACGTCTTTTCGGTCCTTCTAAGAATACTGAACGGCCGCTTATGCAGACATATTTAGTTGAACTTTTATCTTCCCTTCTGGATATCCCTCATTTCAAAACTCAATTAAAAGCAGAAGAAGCTGTATCTGATCCTCAGATAAGTATCAATCAAGTCTACGAGGATCTTCAAGCAGCATTATCGAAGATAAAGAATTTGGTTTAAAATGTTTAGGGTGATCTTATATCTCTTGTTAGGAAACTGCAGAACCCATGGCTACTGTCAAAATTACCGTTCATGAGAACAAAGATTTGCGCTATTTATTTGTAATGCGGCAGGATATTCTTGCTCCTGCACCGGTTGCGACCCAGGGTGCCACTGTTCCTGCACCGGTTGCGGCTAAGGGTGCCATTACTCCTATTGTGAGTAGTTGTCAAGATGGTGAGTTCAATCATCCTCAGACGATTTTGAACAACTACTTAGCAGACTTTAAACCCATTTTTAGCGGCCTTAATAAAGTCAAACCAGAAGATCGTATACCTCAAAACCAAGATTGTGAAGTGAATAAGGTTACGAAGGAAGATTATTACCATAGGAACATTCCAGATCTTTTATTATTAGAAAAGATAGGAATATTCAAACCTTATCATAAAGAGACTCCGCAAAGACGGCTATTTGTTGGTAACTCATATAAAGGAGTTGCGCGTATAGATTCTGCGCCAGTAGATGGACAGAGCAAACGATATTACGGGCTTAGTATGGATGAAGGTACCAGTTTTAAAAGCTGGGTCGTGACGAACGATGACAAGGCGCGATCTGGGGAAATTCTGTTGCTCAAAAACGTAGATGCCTCGACGGTCGAGGCTGCGTGGCTGTTCTATGAAATGATCATTGACCCACACAAAGGCGTCCCGATCTTGATTATTAGCGAAACGCCTACTGACTTTAATGAAAATATTCGGAGGACAACAAGGGATCAAAATTTGGACGGTGGGATACAAGCTATTGTAGAACAAGCATTGGCGGAGGCCGTACAATTAGGAATACAGTATGAGTCGTACTTTGCTGGGCTACTTTTTGGGGGGGCTTACTCAGATTCTCACAATGTGATAGATTTTGCCACCAATCCTACAGAAATTTTCGTAAGAAGCTTACGAGACAACGCCATCCCTCTTACAAATTTGAAACAGGCATTTCTGAGCGACGATACAGAGAATCTTGGCGTGCACAGAGAGGCTACGACGTGCGGCATCTATTTTCGTGATCAAAGCCCTCAGAACCATCTCCTGGCTAAAGATTGCATGGCCCAAATGCTCTATCATCTTATCTCTTTGCCGGGAAAGAGGTTTTTTTCTCAAGGAAAGATCATTGCCACTTATAGCGATGGTTTAGATATAGACTTATACGACAAGCTGAAAAAAATATTAGAGGTAAATACTGGAAGAACACCGAAGATGGTTCCAGAGCATACGGCAGATGCTATGTTCTTAGCCTTGGCAGCACCTCTGCAAGAGACAGATTATAATCACCTGCTTACTCATTGTGGTCTGTATAAATTTGCCAACTTATACCCTACCAAATATCATCGGCCAGATACTTCTTCAGACCGAATTTTGGGCGTAGACGTTTTGGACATTGGAGGTGGAACCTTTGATTCTTGTCTGATGACTTTCCTCTTGCAAGATTCAAAAGACGTTAACGGAGTGAAGGGCAATATTCAACCCGTTTACCAGTGCGGTTTTAGCGAACCGGCTGTTGGTGGGGATTTTTTTATTGCCTTTTTAGAACAACTTTTATTATATAAATTTATGGCAGTATTGAGTCGAACGGCAACGCTTTTCCGACAATTTCTCACCTTGATGAGTGGTACCGAGTGTACATTTGAAAAAGCATTAGCGACCATTGATGGTAAGATAATTCCATTTTTTGACAATGCAATCGCGCTTAAACAAGAGATACTTTATTTTCCTGACACTGATAAGCCGGTCTATACCGAAGAAGGATGGGATCTGTTATGCAATGACAACCGTAAGACGTTACAGTATTTCACTCAGCTTTTTAAGCTCATTGAGACTCACTTTAGTCCATCAACAGAGAGTCCCTATGAGAAAAGGTTATTGACGTACCGTTTCTTAGAGCCTCTGGTTCCCAGCACCGATGGTTTGGCTAAAATTGGCGAAAAAATTTTGTATAGCACTTGTAGAACCAGCGATGTTCCCGCCACCAAGTTAATCTACTATCTCAAGTTGTACCTGAATAAAATTGCCTCGTGCCTTGTCAGAAAATTTGTCTTTCCTGTACCAGGCAAGGACAGTAAGGTGGTGGTTGCAGAAGCAGATGTGAAAGATAAGAGTTATGATACTTGTATAGATAATATCGCACAAGCATTAGGCCAGGACGAGAACAATAGGAAGTCAGCCACCGACATATTAAAGAACCTGGAACTACTGGCTTTGCCCGCGAAACACTTGTACCATTTTTCTATTTTGCCCATCTTCTATTGTATACATAATGGTCTGCGGCTAATCCCAGCTGATGATGAAATACAGGTTTTACAAGACGGGGGTTTCCAGAGCAACGAGGTACTTCCCGTGCGAAAGAGGGTCTTGCTATGTGGCCAATTTTCCGCTTTCGCCCTATGGCGCAAAGTTTTGGAAAGATGTCTGGGAAGTTTATTCAAGGGAGAAATGGATAGCGAGATCGTAGATCCTGGAGAAATAGTGCAAAAGAACCAGCGTTTGGCAGGAATATACCGCAAAACTACGGCAGCCATGGGTGGCCTATTCTTTTCTGTTATGAATGTCCCTGGCGAACGAAATTTTAAGATTAAAGATGTTGCAATAACACCAACGCTTCCCTTTTCTTTAGCTGCTGGGGAGACCCCGGATCATCGTCCAAATATCTTCTTTCCCTTTGGCGACAAAGGCAAAAAACAGGAGTGTAAAATCCAATGGGTATCTGCCAATTCTGGTAATTGGATATATGAGCAAAACAAGATACCGCTATGGCTGTCTCGAGTACCTGATTATGGGTATGGAATATGTCTTTTGGTGCCACCCGATGTCCGTTGGTATCTTGGAGCGATTACGGGAGCTCCTCCTGAGACTATTCAGTATTCTTTTACTCTGGAGCGACTGGAGGCAGGAGCCATTCACGACTATTCCCTTATTTTCCAAACCCATGATGATCGGGACAACATTTTTCAACACCTTGCCTCAGTCGTCAGACCACGGCTTGAGCCAGCGTATCTTATTAAGATGTCAACCGACATCATCAAAATCAATTCACCCAAGATACGTCCTCACGAAACAAGACCAGATAAAAGAGCAGGGTCGTGGTAAACTACTGTATTCTGGATTATCCCAGATCCCAGGATACAATAGTTACGGCTTGTGATAGTTGAAAAACAAAATAATGCCAATGAGTTAGGAAATTATTGCGTGCCGAGACAAAAAAAGTAGCCTCAATAAAAACATCAAGAGAAAGGATACCTGATGACCATGATACCAGAAGTACATGCACAAAGAAACGGTAATCGAAAGAACACAGCGCCTGTTGACAGGCAACGAGTTTGCTACAACGGATGAATTACTCAAACAACTGCCAAACAAGGACAACATGAGCCTCGAAGACGTGTTTACCGCCGTCTACTGTAATGTCAGCAACTTTATTGCGAATGTGGGCGGACAGCAGTGTCTGCGCCATAGCCACAATAAT
>VMEP01000003.1 GCA_007375595.1 Parcubacteria group bacterium LiPW_30
ATAGGCCCGATGATAATATCTGGCTTGCGCTGCTCAAGCATTTTGGCTGGAAATGGTTCGGGTGGGATGTTGAATAAATTTTAAAAATTGGCCAGACATCACTGCAAGTGTTTGTCCGGCCAATAATTGATGCCTATTCCCGCTTCGGTCGCCCGTCCCATCAGGGCGACCGGAGCCGAGAACGCATTAGCCCCAAGTCGGTACAACCTTGATCGCATCAAAACGCAAAGGGAGAGTAACCACATAACAGTTCGCTCGCCCTTTTTTAGTGCATCCATTTGTGACCCATTGCCTGTGGGCGTGCAAACTGGGTGCGAGCGCAGGCACGGACACTCACGCGGCTGAAGAAAATATGTGATTTATCATGGAAAAAAAGGCTCATTTATCATGAAAAATCACAGAAACAACATATTTTTTTGCGTCAACAACATTCCCGAAAATGACCTTTTTCGGGATTCTTTCCCAACCACATGGTATAATCTTCACGGTTTGCGAGACACATTTTTTTTCATCCCCAATTATCATTTTCGGGAAAGTTCAAAAATCGTATCGACAACTTATATTGTTTGATATGATGTACGCATGGGAATGGGGAGTTTTTCTATTCTCCTTTTTGCCCACAGCATTTTTTATACTTTTTACCACTGCCACAAAAACAGAGATCGTTTCTGCCTATTTTATTTGTCGTTCTGATGATCGGCATTTTGTCTCCTACTGCCTCTAAAGCGGGTTTAATTTTAGATAGTTCCTCTCTATCACCTATGTCTTGGGCGATTTTTTGAGCAAATTTTAAATATTTCAAAGCCTCGGAGTTTTTCCTAAGGCTATTATAGACACATCCAATATTATAAAGGCATCTCGTCAGGATTTTTTTATAACATTCTTTCTCGGCTATTTCTTTTGACGAAATAAGATAATCCAGGGCTTTACTGTAGTGATTTTTCGCAAAATGTACGCTTCCTAAATGACACAATACCTCTGCAAATAAAGATTTAGCATCTATTTGTCGGAGAATTTGTTCAGCTTTTTCGTAATAAGGAAGTGCTAGATCATACTCGGTCAAACATTCATGAAGATGCCCAAGGTTAATGAGACATTGTGCCAACTCCCTTTTATATCCGAAATGACACGCCACAGCCTCTGCTTGTTTATAAGTTGAAAGAGCTTCTTCATATTTGCTTTGTAATTCTAATACTCTTCCTTTGCTATTCAGGGCACGAGCCAACAGCAAATTATCACATATTATTTGAGCGTTTTTTTGAGCTTCTTGGTAACAATTTAAAGCATTATCCATCTTGCCCATTGCCTGATATATAATGCCAATATTATGTAGAGAGCCGAATATTACTTCTTGTTCTCCTATTTCTTGGGCTATCTCGGCTGCACGTTCATAATGTGACAATGCTTCTCGATATTGTCCTAGTTCCTTTAAAACAGTGCCAATATTGTTTAATATAAATGCTTGCGCTTTTTTGTCAGCGGTCTGCGAACTTATTTCTAAGGCTTTTTGATACGATTCAATTGCGTTTTGGTAACGCCCCAAAGAATGGTAAACGTCTCCCATATTATTGTGTATCGCAGATAACAAGGTTGAGAACAAGGCTACATCTGGCACTTGAATGTCAAGACCTTCTTGCTGACAAATTTTCAATGCTTGTTGCAATCTCTCCAATGCTTGTTGTAATTCACCACTATCGCGATAAGTAGATGCTAAATTATTGAGTGCTTGGGCTTGCAATAGCTTATTTGGCGATGGACTAGCTAATTCTAATACTTGTTGATAACATTGAGTGCTTCCTTTGATTTCCCCAATGTGCTGAAGCAGCATTGCAAATATATTGTAAGCATTCTCAGCACTCAAGTATTGCTCAGCCCAATTTTTTAGCGATGTTTTGAGTGATTCGTTTTTGTGCTCCTGCCATGCCTTTTCTTGTTCTGGAGTATATTGAGTCCGTTTGATTTGGTCTTTTGGATCAATGAAATTTTCAAAAAGTGCTGGAAATTTCCCGTAGATAATCCTTGCTCGATCTTTATACAGGTTTGCCAATTCGGCAACATAAGGATTTATTGACTTTTGATTCAAAAAATTCCATATAAATCCTTTGGCGTTTGGGCAGGTGGTGACTATTCTTAGATAATCCAGATTGAATTGCAGATCATACCCGCTGTAACCAAAAAACATAAAACAATACCTGGTTAGAAGCAACTCCAGAATAGTTGCTTTTTCAGATGATAAGCCTTTCAATTGTTGGCCTACTGTAGCGGTAATGGTTTCTGGTTTGCTAATACATCCATGTAATTTCAATAAGTGGGTTGGAAAAATGTCTTCAGAAAATGCTGCAAATTCTTGTTTAGTACGATATACCTGAAATGGTATTCCTTCATCAGACAAAGCCCGTTCTAGGAACAAATCAAAATTGGTAGTGATAATGTATTTTAAATGACCCGCTTTCACCATTTTTGCTATATAGCGATGGTTTGCATTCGGCTCTCCTTCTGCTAAGGCACGAAAACATTCAAAATAGCCGGTGCAGTTTTCGACTATCTTAGATGCTACTAACTCTGGAGGTATAGATTTTGTGTTGGTATCACCAAATATTGGTATCGACTTCAGAATTGGTAAATATTGGCAAAGAAGGCTATTTTTAGAGGCTATAGCCTCTAAAGTATAATCACGTAGTTGACTCCAACCTGGTAATCCTGCTGGCTGATCTAAACTGATACCAGCTCCACAAAAAACAACGGCTTCTCTTTTTTCGAATAAATTTGCCAAGTATTTTTGCTCTTCAGTAGTCTTTTGAAATTCCACTTTTTATCCTTGTATTAGGATTCTATTGCGTAGGATGAGTTTACTCCCAATGGCCATACGAAAGCGAAAACGGCTCAATTTTACCATTATGTACCAAATAGCCAAGAGAAAAATGGTGCGTCAAAAATGACAAGTTCACAGGCATCCTATCGCTAAAGGCCAGAAGGTTTTGGTATTGTTTTTGTTTTGGCAATACGTTATTATATTTTAAAATCTCAGAGTTAGGAAAGTATGCAGTTTTAGGAGGCATCTATGGGCAAATCCGTACCACCAAAAAAGCCCCGCAATAAAGATCGGCGTAGCCGTGAATATCTGACCGACGATGAAGTCGAGCAGCTTATCAAGGCCGCAAAAAATGTCGGGCGTTACGGGCATCGTGATGCGACGATGATACTCCTGGCCTATCGCCACGGCTTTCGCGTTTCGGAACTCGTGTCGCTGCGCTGGGATCAGGTGGACTTGAAGCTCGGCTTGCTCCATGTCCAGCGTCGCAAGAATGGCATTGCGACAACGCACCCGCTCTACGGCGTGGAAATCCGCGCACTTCGCCAAATTAGGCATGAACACCATGATACGCAGTATGTTTTCGTGACGGAGCGCAAAGGGCCATTGACGGTCTCGACGTTTCGGAAAATCGTCGCCAGGGCAGGGGAATTAGCCAAAATCGGGCTACCAGTCCATCCGCACATGCTCCGCCACGCCACGGGGTTTAAACTTGCCAATGATGGGCGAGATACCAGAGCCATTCAGCATTATTTGGGACATCGGAATATTCAGCATACCGTGGTGTATACGGAGCTGGCACCGAGTCGTTTCAATGGGTTTTGGGAGGAAAGGATGGAGGGGTTATCAGGTTAGCCTGTTGGGAGGAAATATAACTTAATTAATAATTTTGTATATTGCATTTGCAATTTTTTCTATGAAATCTATAGTTTCGTTAGCAAGTGTAATATTAATATCCCATCGGAAACCAGGATTCGTTGGGTCCATATCAGCTTCATGTACAATTTTATTTCTGCGATCTATAATGATTTTTAGTGTTGTTTTTAGATCTGATTCGGTCACATTTATTTCTTTTGCGACTTCTCTCCATAATTCGACCCGAGAAATTGTTTTAATTGCATCGGCAATTTTTTCTGGCTCTTGAAAACTTATACAAGAATGTTTCTCGCGCACAATTTCTCCCAACCAATCTCGACAATGTGACCCATTCAAAGCCTGTCTTACTGTACTTAGTGGTATTGTGAATTTTAAATACTTGTCTGTGCTTGGGCGTTTACCTTTTTCAATCTCAATCATGCCGAGTTGTACTATTTCATGTATAAAATAATCTAAAGCACTTACTGCAAAAACGATTTGTGATCTAAAAATATGGGATATGTCAATGGCTTGCGTGGTTAATTTTTGTATTGCGCATCCAATGAGACCGAGTTCTCTGGCATATTTAATATTTTCTTGAAATTGATCTAAAATAGTAAGCACACCCTTAAATAGTTAGGCTAATGATTTTATCGGTAAGATCACTAAATATTTTCTTAAATTCATCTCGCTTTTTTTTCTCTTGCTCTAGGACAGTTCCCACATGTCCAATCATTTCGCCAGTCAGTGCAAAAACAGGTGTCTGATTATCCTGAGATGTAGCAATTAATGTATTAAAATCAGGAATTTCCGTCAAGCAATAACTGTTTTTACTATCGTTGTTGTAGTCATTGAGAACTAAATTGTGTTTCTGTAAAATAGGGAAAAGATTTTTATTTACTCGGTCGTTTATTTGGTCAATCCAAGATTGAAAGCCTTCAGTAGCCTTACCTTTCCTCGGGCGGAATTTTTGAATAATAATTCCTAGAAATTTAAGTTTTGGCTCTGGGAATGGGTAGTCAGCATTTTTTAATATTTCAAATGAATATGCTTTTTTAGCCCATTCTGCCCACTTAGGTAAAATTTTTGTGAGAGAATCAATTGCCATCACATTGAAGTAATCTGGTGCAGTAGGAATAATAAAATAGTCACTAACCATCAGAAAATTCTGATTAATAGCACCCAGGCTTGGGTTCATATCGACGATAACATAATCTGCTTTGTGTTTTTCTGCTATCTTGGAAATAAAGTAGTTAAATGCCCCTGGTAGATTTTTAAGAGCCTGAATTGTTCCTGATAACTCTTGAGCAATCCCCAGGGTAATTTCATATTCACTTAAATTCACATGCCCAGGTAATAGCATCAATCCTTCTCTTTGTGAAATTTGAATGCATTCAATGGGTTCTATTAATCGTGGTTGTGATTCAAAGGCTGGTGCTAAACCTGAGTGAATATTTTGAGTTGGGTGTTCTTTATAGAATTTATCTAAATCATTATGTTCACCATACCCCAAAGCTAGACCAGTAAGATTACATTGAGGATCAGCGTCTATCATTACAACTCGCTTCCCTTTTTCTGCAAGCATCCATCCAAGATGGAATGTGGTCGTAGTTTTGCTTACTCCTCCTTTGTGGTTGAAAAAACTTATCGTTTTATGCATATAAAAAATAATAAATTAGGTTTGTTTTAAGCCAATATATTTCGTTTGTCTTTACTTTTATGATATCATTTTGCTGATATTTTTCAAGCCGACATGTTGATCCTGGAAAGTTAAATTTATTTTGGTATGTGAATAAGGAAAAAGAAATGATTTGCGTGGAGCTTGAATAGTAGTAAAATAGAGACGATAGATAGAAAAATTTACTACAAGTAGGTAATATTAGTGCCTCCTCTTCTGAATGGGTTATCTCATAAAAATTTTAAAAAAGGCGGTTGGTACAAATTGTGATGGTAAGGGGATATTTGATGGGGCATATTCGTCTTGGCAGACTTCCTAAAAAGAAGCCATGGTCTGCCGTTTTTAGTGTCTTAAAAGGGGAAAATATAACTCCCTCTGATGTTGCTCGAACTGTAGTTCAATCTGCGAAAGAGCAGTTTTCTGTGTTAGAAGGAAACGCGGGGGTTAATTATTGTTTTTGGATTTTAGTGCGAATAGCCACAGCAGCACGTAGTAATAATTTTTTTACTGAACTTGAACAATTGGGTATCAATATTGCCGGCGTAAATTCTGGGGTAGCTTTTGTACAACATGTATCAAAAAGCGTAGAACAAGAAGTTAAAAAACGTGTCCCATCAACAGTGTTTGTTCGTATGGCTGAACTTAGTCTTAGAGAAGTACTATCTTCAAATATAATTGAGCAGTCGAAATCTCTTTTTGGAACAGGGGGAGAAGAGATTTGCTGTGCTTGTAGAGCTATTTCCACACGTAATTCATTTGGGAAAGTGGCAAGAGAGTTTTTTAGTAAGTTTATTAGCCGATCTATCCGGTATATTGCAGATAAGGAATTATCTAATTATATCGGTTCTGGTTGTTTAATGAAATCTCCGAGAGAAGCTTTAGCGTTTCATCAAGAGTTAAACACGTATTGTTTTAATACTGCAAAAATTGTAGAAGAATTTTCCGCAGGTTGGTTTTCTAAACATAACTGGGAAACTAATAACAATATCTCAGAGGAATCTACAGTAGGGTTTACAGCATACGCCCTCCAAAAAATTCAAATGGAATTGGAGGAGCAGTCATGAATATGGCGAAAATTATTTGTGACGATGTTAAGATTCCATTATCTCCTGAGAAAAATGTCATTAATCTTAGCACTATAGGTACAAATCCTAATATACGATTTCAGGTAGAAGTTTTCCGAACTCATTGTTTTTGTGAAATACCTAAACGGTTAGAAGATCTCTTACGTTTGGCAGCTTTTATTTATGGAGCAGACACTAGAGTTTCTCGTGGTAGCGAAAAAGATGTCTTTGCTGAAAAATGGGTACGGACTTTTCAATTTATATTACCAGTGTGGGATTTGGAATTTTGGAAAACCACGTCAGTTCAACAAAGTTTGATCGAAACTTTGCAGTTTCTAACAGGAGATGAATATAATTTTGATTTCGTACAACGCTCTCAAGAAGAGCCTCGCCAAAGTATCTTTCAATTTAAAGATTCAGGCAGTTCTGATTCTCTAGAGGATACTGTTATTTTATTTTCTGGTGGAGCAGATTCTTTGGCTGCCGTTTTAGAAGCAATACGCTCTGGTCTCCATCCAATCCTTGTAAGCCATCGATCCGCACCAAGTATGGATAATCGCCAAAAAATGTTAGTCGAGCTATTACAAGAAAAATTTAATGGTTGGTCTTTTCCTCATATTAGTATGTGGGTCAATCGTTCGCATGATAAACGAAATACTGAATTTAGCCAGAGAAGTCGGGCTTTTCTTTTTTCTTCTCTAGGTGCAGTTACTGCATCTGTTTTAAACATCAATGAAATACGTTTATGTGATAATGGAATTGTTAGTGTTAATTTGCCTCAATCTGGACAGAATATAGGGACTTTTCTTTCTCGGTCAACACATCCTCGTTTTCTAAGCAATGTGCAGCAATTTATGCGTCTGGTTACTGATTGTAATTCTCTTTGTATTAAAAACACGCTTATTTATAAAACGAAAAAAGAAGTTTTAGAGATAATAGCTGATAGCGGGCATCCAGAGTTGTTGCAAGAAACTGGCTCTTGTTCTCATATTGAAGGATATTCTAAATTGCAGCCTCATTGCGGTGTTTGCACTCAGTGTATCGATAGGCGTTTTGCAAGCGAATCTGCTAAATTAGCAGAACATGACATCCCAAATCGTTATGAAAAAGATATATTTTCATCTCCTTTGGAAGAAGGAGATGAGAGAACTCATGCTGAGAATTATGTAAGATTTGCTTATCAACTAGAAGAGATAAAAACATCAAACGAATTTTGGGAAAAATTTCCTGAGTTATATGATTGTTTGCCTATAGATGTTGATACTGATGTAGCTCAGTGCGCTAATGCTTTGTGGGAGCTTTTTCAAAAGCATCAAAAAATTGTTAATGGAGTATTGGAGAAGAAATTACAGGAATACCTGCGAGCAATACGTCGAGCATCACTCCCAAAGAATTGTTTGCTTCAGATGGTTGTTGATGGGCAACATAAAATAGATAGTCGAGTTCGGTATATTAAAAGATTGTGTTTTTTAATCACCAGAAGTCTTCCACCAGCTTTTCAAACAAGAAAAGCTGAAAATGAGCACCATGTACAAGATATTGGAGAATCTATTTTCATAGCTTCTCAATTAGAAATACAGAGAGAGTCTCCTCAAATTCCTTTTGGAGTGATCACCACTAAACCAGATTTTGCCAATATCGAAAAGGGTTCTATGCCTTTATTTGTGGAATTCAAATATATTAACGGTCGTAAAAGGCTTAATGGTATTGTAACAGAAATGAGTAGTCGAGTATTGGTATATCGAGACCAGGGTGCGTGGGTACTTTTTATTGTTTATGATCCAGATCGTGCTATTATAGACGACGAGAAATTTGTAGCGGAATTTTCAAAGCATGAAGGTATATGGGTAGGCGTTGTGAGGTAATGCATTATTAGCCTGGGTCGCCATACTGAATTTTTTTTGTATTTTTCACATAATTGCCCATTGTTCCATACTTCTTTGCTCCCAATTTCGCCGGCGCAATTCTGAAAACATCCTTACAGCATCCTCCCATTCATCTTCTTCGGCCTCAACTTGGCAAACTCCAAGATTTCCTCCACAGTAGCCCCGCGCTTTTTCCAATCCTCAAAAAACGCCTCGCCAAGTAGCACATAATTCCAAGTGGCCTGATCGCGCTTTTCCGGTGGCAGCTTGTTTACATTGTCTATCCAGTAAAGTGCCGAGGCGTGCTTTCTCTGAATATTCAGATGTGCAAATTGATCATCGGCTTTCGTTTCCACCATGTACACCTGACCATTGGTACAGCGCACCAGAAAGTCGGGATAGTAATGCGCCGCCAAACCATCATCCTTGAGATAGCGGAGCCTGATGAAGTTGTGGGCGTAGGGAAACAGTTTTACCAATGCCTGCACGCTGGCACAGCGGTCAGCAAATTCGATGAAACTTTTTTCCAAACCGCCTTTATTGGATGGATAGGCCGTTTTTTCGTAGATGGTTTTTGCCGTGTCTAGGGCAAAGTCTTCGCGTATCCGCAGTTGCGTCACTTCGGAGACATTGCGGTACAGCACTTCCGAGGTATCCAGCACTGCCGTTTCCTGCATTTTGAGCACGGCGACGGCGAGTTCTTTGATGATGTGGTTGGCGACATGTTCCACAAGTAAGACCCGCCAATTCTCGTCCACAAACGGCTGAAATTCTTCATGGAACAGGTAATGGCGGTTATAGTTGTCTATGACACCGGCAAAGACGGCCAGATTGATTTGGAGTAGGGGATACTTGGTCTTGGCGAGAGCGTGTGATTTTTTGGATACGGGTTCGCGAAACATAATGGAAACACGATTGACCAAGCGGGCGATGTAGTCGTTGTAGCTGGTGGCCGACATGACACCGCTTTGGATATGGTAGTCTCCAAAACGGGTTCCTTGGGTGGCTTCCTCCGAGATAAAAGTTTCCCCTTGCCCGACCATCTTTTTCAACTGCGCCAAAGTCGGCCATTCAAGTGCCGCTAGGTTCTCTGGCTTGATTTCTGGATGGCTCATAATTTCCTCGGCTTCACGCACGATGAGCGGGAAACGGAAATCATATTTTTCATACCCAGCACGGAGTCCCACTGTAATGATGTTGCCCGTTGCATTTTCTCCGGTTTTGCTGTCTTGATCGTCAGTGCCGATCAGTCCTTCGTTCATCAATTCCTCGTAAAAGGTGAGAAAAGCGGGGTGCTCCACAATGCTCAAAATATCAAAGTAGTTTTTTGGGTTGGTTTTTTCCTTGAACAGCCGTCGCCGGTTTTCTTCTTTTTCGTCCTGGAATTCCGGTTCGCGCCACATGAGCCGGAGGCCACGGCCAATCGTCTGTTCCAAGAGAATACCGCTTTGGCTGGAGCGCAGAGGCACGATGACGCAAATATTGTTGACATCAAACCCCTCGCGGAGCATGAGCACGGAAATAACCACTCTGGGCTGTTCGTGGCTATCCAAATGAAACAGGCGATTCTTGATTGCCTGCCATTCGGCCACGCTTACTTCGCCTTTTCTGTCGGAGTGGATTTCCATAACATCCTCTTCGCCCAAGCCTTCGGTTAGTAAAAATTCATGCACGAACGGCACCACCTCCGTGTCTTCACACACGATCAGCATCTTAGGATATTTTTTCTTTGCCAGCGATACGCGGATAAACGCAACTTCGAGCATCCGAAGTTTTTCGAGTCCGGCACGGAGCATGACCCGTTGGCCTTCGGACAAGCCGATGACATTCCCATTTTCATCGCGTTCGGCCTTAAAATCCAGTTCCAGCGTGGCAAGTTCTTTGCGCCGATCTAGGACCAGCGTTTTGACCAACCCTTTCCTAATGGCGGTTTTCAAGTCAAAATCTACGACAATATGGGGAAAGAAAACTTTGTCCTTGCCCACCTGATTGTAGGGAGTTGCCGAAAAATCCACTTGCACGAAATGCGCCAGTTTGGTTTCGGCAATATAGGTCAGGCTTTTTTGCCATTCCACCTCAATGACTTGGCCCTGCTTTTTGGCTGCGTGGATG
>VMEP01000004.1 GCA_007375595.1 Parcubacteria group bacterium LiPW_30
GGATGAAGCTTGATCCGTTCCTCTTCAGGCACTCCCTGATTCGCTGCCTCTGTGATATGCTCAACAATTACATTGATAGAAGAATTTGTGTGGAAAATTTTTATATTGGCCCACAACATTCCCGAAAATGACTATTTTCGGGCATCTTTTGATATTCCACTCTAGTAATTTCAAAGTCGGCGAGGTATAATTTGGAAGGCCCCAACTATCATTTTCGGGAAAGTTGCAATGGAGGCATCTATGGGCAAATCTGTACCACCCAAAAAGCCCCGTAATAAAGATCGGCGTAGTCGAGAATATCTGACCGACGATGAAGTCGAGCAGCTCATCAAAGCCGCAAAAAATGTCGGGCGTTACGGGCATCGGGATTCGACGATGATACTCCTGGCCTATCGCCACGGTTTCCGCGTTTCGGAACTCGTATCGCTGCGCTGGGAGCAGGTGGACTTGAAACTCGGCTTGCTCCATGTCCAGCGTCGCAAGAATGGCATTGCGACAACGCATCCGCTTTACGGCGTGGAAATACGCGCCCTTCGCCAAATAGGGCGGGAAAAACAGGATACGCAGTATGTTTTCGTGACGGAACGCAAAGGGCCGCTGACGGCCTCGACGTTTCGGAAAATCGTTGCCAGGGCAGGGGAGTTAGCCAAAATCGGGCTACCAGTCCATCCGCACATGCTCCGTCATGCCACAGGGTTCAAACTTGCCAACGATGGGAGGGATACACGAGCTATTCAGCATTATCTGGGACATCGGAATATTCAGCATACCGTGGTGTATACGGAGCTGGCACCGAGTAGGTTTAATGGGTTTTGGGAGAAGTGAGGGTAAAACATGTCAGTAAAAAGATATTTTCCTTTTGTTTATTTTGTTAAAGATCGGGACTTAGGTGGTAAAAAGTCTCGTGTGGCATACAAAAGACCGTTTTTTACGCAACTACATAAGGTACGGGATGGGCTTGCACGTGAAGAAATAGCAGCACTTTCATATGAGGCTGGATATATTTACGGTGGAGCCATTCTGAATATTCCAGATTCAATTAGACAGTTATTAAAGAAGAGAGAGGACGACAGTTTAATAAAAGCAAAAGAACGAATTATCCAGGATGATCTTATCTTGCTATGCACTCGTCCGCCTCTGCACGATATGGAAGAACCTGAATGC
Source organism: Parcubacteria group bacterium LiPW_30 (assembly GCA_007375595.1). Lineage (GTDB taxonomy): Bacteria > Patescibacteriota > Minisyncoccia > Phycocordibacterales > VMEP01 > VMEP01. The sequence continues at coordinate 1,165 of VMEP01000004.1, forward strand.
AGAGAAAAACGTATAATACTTCGAAGCAATAATAAGTTAGAAAAATCCTTGTTGGGCGCACTAGATTCCTTTTTTTACCGATGTACACGGTCACAGATCAAGTTAAAAGTCGGTTCAAAAAATAATCAATACAAAGATATTGTATTTAAAGTATCAACTGGAGCCGATATTAAATATTTGAACTCGACTCCCCCGACAGTTATAAAAGACCGTACCGCTGGTTATCTTATCAGTATTCCTAAAATAAAAAAGCTTAACAATGTAAGATTTGTGACTCTATTTGGCGCTGGCGGGACAGAAACTCTTTGGTTTTGTCATATTCTAAGGAAGGAATTTCCTCATGTTTTTAAACAAGCTCTTATTTGTCCAAAAAGTCAACTTTGGGTTTTTCTCTTTACCGTTCCTCAAATAACCCCGGAACCTTTTCTGGATTCTTACACACACAATTTTGACGCAAAATTAGTATTAAATTGGTCAAAACGATGTTAGCGGTTAAGTTGCCGCACTTTTCACTGAAATTACATATATGAAATCCGTGCATTAAACTGGTTTAATGTCGTGGTGTATGTAATCAGTCTGCGAAGTGCGGTAAGCGAACACCGGCACCATCTCTTTTGTGATAGACGTATTTTGGGTGTTAAAGTAGAAGCTAAGTCTGATCGGTTAAGGTTCAACAACCACGCGGATTTCATCTTCTTCTTTGAAAAATACTCCAAGACTCGGTGCGCTACTCAGGAGTGTTTTTCTGGCTTCGATCAGCATTAAAGCTCTATTTGTTTTATAAACGTGTTCAGGGAATCGCCACTCTGAAAATTCTATGGCGTCACAAGTATCTAGCATCGCTAACCATACGCTTACCTCATCATCAATAAAATCGCAGCGTTTTTTTATTTCCTTATCGCATCGGCCCGCCATTTTGCAATTTTTAGCTGTTGACTTTTTAAGCGAGTCATAGTTACCATTACATTCTCGAAGCGATCTTCCCGGGTTAAGAATTAAAATAGATACGTTACCGAAGAGTTGTCGGATATTTTGCTGTTGGAACAATACGTTCACTGCTGGCGCAAAGATTTCAGCTTTCGCAAATTGTGCATTTAGCGAACCAAGAAGAAGACACTGCCATTCACCTCGAACAGAGAAAAATGTCGTGCGGGTTTTGGGAAACCATTCCACGACAGGTTTGGCTGAAAGACGCTCTACCCGATCTCCTAGAGCAATAAAAGCAGACGATATCTCAGAATATAAATTACGGTGTGCATAGAAAAAATCTGGCTTACCGCCGTTCTCTTTACTGTCGCGCGGCTTTTCTCGAAGCCGATACGGATCTATTCGCAATGCATCTCTACGAATGATGTCGTCGAGAGAACTCTTACCGATACCCCCTGGACCAAAAATCATCAATGTTTTTTGTATCATAATCATATCCTTTCGGAATAATGATTTATTTGTTTTCCATAAACCAACTTAATCTTATCTTATTTTTTTTATAAAAAATTAGAGACTCAAAATTTAGTCGATTTCATGACAATGTAGAAAATTAAGTAGTTTGCCGTGCATCAAAAATAAATTTGGGGCTTTCTAAGGAATATAGACTGCTATTTTGACAAAAAAAGCAGTCTAACCATACTATTGCAATGTTTACAAAAGTTTATATCTGTAAGGTAACTAAGTAGTTATATTCATTGTAAGTTAGAGAGGTATTTGGGTACAATAATTGCTAAACGATGCTCTTACGTCTAAAATCTACAATACAATAGGTCATTATTCTGTTCCTCCAGTGTTTCGGTATTTTTACGGAGAAGGTAATGTCACATGTCTTTATAAGCTACGCCCATGAGGACAAAAATTTCGTAAAAAAGCTGCGCGACCATCTGAATAGTAGAGGCGTTCCCGTTTGGTTCGATGAAAAAATAGCTGTTGGTGCGGAATGGGCTCCGTCGATCGAGGAAACGCTGGACGAATGTTTGTCTTTTGTCGTTGTTATGTCTTCATCGGCATGTCAATCAGAATGGGTGCAAAAAGAAGTGGCACGGGCGATAAAAAAAGACAAACCGATTTATCCAATATTGTTTGAAGGCCAATGCTTCAGCATTTTAGAACATATTCAATATTCGCCAGTGAGCAAATGGACAGAGCAGCTACCACCAGATTCGTTTGTGAAAGAATTACGGAAACCTATAGCCAATCAACAACGTTCTGAGGTTAAAAATCCCACCAGTTCAGAATATAAAACAGCTCAAGACAACAGAGCCAATCAGTTGAATCCAGTACATCCGGCGTTTCTGTCAAATCAAGGGCAAACTAATATGAAGCAATCAACACAATGGGAATACAAAACAATTGATATATCAACCTCTCCTCGTGGGATTTTAGTTAATGATGGACATCAGGGAAAATCGTTGATAGATGTATGTAATGGTCTTGGTAGTGAGGGGTGGGAAATGGTCAGTGTGATTCCAGTTAGTGTTAGCATGTGTCCCAACTGTAGTTTTTTTCATCAGCTCGTTTTTAAACGTGAAAAAGTTGCCTAATCTTAGGTGCTATTGATTGCGATGAAATGGTGATAAAATTTAACGATAAAAACCACTGCCTGTGCAGCAGTGGGTCTGAATATTCAGATTTCAAAATTTAAAGAGACTTGCTGAAATCCTCAAAAATTTTTAAAATGTCGTCAAAAATACTTAGTTGTTTGTTTTGAACTTCATTGATGTATAAATTTTTGGCTCTTCCTTGTTGCATACCTGTTAGAGTAATAAATTTTGAGAGAATAGGTTTTCCAGGGATCAAATCTTTCCAATCGTTTGTGTCGTTGTCAATACTTTGACAAACTTGACTATGGCTTGCATGAATATATTTTTTTATATTATTTTCATCCAAAATTGAAAGTAACCTTTTAACTTCAGAGCTAGATTTTGCAATAATAAGTTTTTCTACTTCTTCTTTATTTTTTGAGTGACAGTTTGGGGGCATAATATCGATATTACCAACTTTTGTTCTTAGTAAAGATGAAACTGTAAGAGAAATAATATAAGATGTGAAATCTTTTGCTATCAGCCGAATTTTTTCACGTATTTCTTTAGGATTCGTCAACCAAGAACCTTTTGGTTCCATCTGAGCAAATACGCTTGCCCAAACATTTTCATCTAAAAAATAGTTTTCTAAGTGGTATTTTTGTAGGATTCTAAATCTTGTTGTTTTACCCGCAATTTCTTTTTCTATTTCGGGAAATTGTTCTTTTTCTATTTCTGCAAATTGAGTTATTGCATCTCTATCTGTGAGCATAAAAAATTCGACACCCCAAATTGTTTTACATAGTATTTTTTCTAAAATTTTTGAAAAAGAAATTATCTCATCTTTACTTCCGGTTGGGACTAATACTAAATTGGAGTATTTGCTTTTTATAATACTGCCATAAACTTGCTTGTCGAGGCTTGAGGAGCTTCCTTCTATAAGAACAATTTTTTTTCCAAGAGCTACAATCCCTATTGAGTGACCAAGTAATTTTAGGGCCTGGTTGGTCTCATCATCTTCTTTAACTATTATGCCTTGGTTGAAATTTTCGTCTTTAGGTGGTGCTAGAAATATGACAGAACTGTCTAATGATGAAGAGATGATATCTGGGGAATGTGTACATAGTATAAACTGATTATTCTTACCTATGTTTTTAAGCGTTTGTATAAGCTTATAGCTAAGTTCGGGGTGTAAGTGTAATTCTGGTTCATCAAATATAATAATACAATCTTCTGGTTTCCTCAGAATGAAGTCAAATACAATAGTTACGACTTCTTTTTCCCCGGAACTAAGTGTTTCAAAGTTAAATATTTTGCCATTATATTCGTATTGTAATGTTTGATTTTGTGCTGACGGTTCTAAAAGTTTCTTAGGGCTTAATAGTTGAGAAAAAGCATCTTTAAATGTTTTTAATGGGTCTTCAAAATCTAAACTCATTACATTTTTGCCTTCGTTTCTTAATGAGACAGCTTTATTGGCTATACTTCTTTTTTGATGTTCGATTAGTTTGAAAATGGAATGCACAGTATCTTGGTACCTGTTTTTTATCCCTCCAAATGTTGTATTCCAGCCTACTTGTTCATTAGATGGATCTAATATTTCCCAAGTAAATTGGTATGGCTGAATTTGTTGGATACTCCTGTCACTCTCAAAATATAAAATGCTATTTTTCCAATAACTTCTTTTATGGCTTTGTTGTAAGGTCGTTGTTAGTAATTTGTTGTCTTCTAATTTAGAAGTGGTAAGAATATTTTTTTTCCATATATTAGATTCATCTACGTTCGTCGCCTCAATTGTTAATTCTATAGTTGAATTAACTTTAGGATTTTGCAAGTGATTAAGCAAGTATCCCATTAGTCTTGATTTACCAACACCATTTGGACCGGCAATTATTACTATGTCAGATAAATTGTCAACAATAAATAAGCTTATAGGTGGGCTGTTTTTAACAGAAATGGATTTCATTTTCATATAATATGGGCTATAAAAGTATAGAAGCTAAAGTGGTTACTTGAGTAAGTATTTTAACTAATTTGGCTACGATATTCAATCTTTTTTTGCTTTGTCTTTATGTCATAATTCTTTGCGAACAATTGCGCTGGCGCAATTCTTAGAACACCCCTAAAACAGCCCCCCATTCGTCTTCTTCGGCCTCAACTTGGCAAACTCCAAGATTTCCTCCACAGTAGCCCCTCGTTTCTTCCAATCCTCAAAAAACGCCTCACCGAGTAGCACATAATTCCAAGTGGCCTGATCGCGTTTTTCCGGTGGTAGCTTGTTTACATTGTCTATCCAGTAAAGTGCCGAGGCGTGCTTTCTCTGAATATTCAGATGTGCAAATTGATCATCGGCTTTTGTTTCCACCATGTACACCTGACCATTGGTACAGCGCACCAGAAAGTCGGGATAGTAATGCGCCGCCAAACCATCATCCTTGAGATAACGGAGCCTAATGAAGTTGTGGGCATAGGGAAACAATTTTACCAACGCCTGCACGCTGGCACAGCGGTCAGCAAACTCGATGAAACTTTTTTCCAAACCGCCTTTATTGGATGGATGAGCCGTTTTTTCGTAGATGGTTTTTGCCGTGTCTAGGGCAAAGTCATCACGCATTCGCAATTGTGTCACTTCGGAGACATTGCGGTACAGCACTTCCGAGGTATCCAGCACTGCCGTTTCCTGCATTTTGAGCACGGCGACGGCCAGTTCTTTGATGATGTGGTTGGCGACATGTTCAACGAGTAAGACGCGCCAATTCTCGTCCACAAACGGCTGAAATTCTTCATGGAACAGGTAATGGTGGATATAATTGTCTATGACTCCGGCAAAGACGGCCAGATTGATTTGTAGCAAGGGATATTTAGTCTTGGCGAGAGCGTGTGATTTTTTGGATACTGGTTCGCGGAACATAATGGAAACGCGATTGACCAAGCGGGCGATGTAGTCGTTGTAGCTGGTGGCCGACATGACACCGCTTTGGATATGGTAGTCGCCAAAACGGGTTCCTTGGGTGGCTTCTTCCGAGATAAAAGTTTCCCCTTGCCCGGCCATCTTTTTCAACTGCGCCAAAGTCGGCCATGCAAGTGCCGCTAGGTTCTCTGGCTTGATTTCTGGATGGCTCATAATTTCCTCGGCTTCACGCACGATGATTGGGAAACGAAAATCATATTTTTCATACCCAGCACGAAGCCCTACTGTAATGATGTTGCCCGTTATATTTTCTCCGGCTTTGCTGTCTTGATCGTCGGTGCCGATCAGTCCTTCGTTCATCAATTCCTCGTAAAAGGTGAGAAAAGCGGGGTGCTCCACAATGCTCAAAATATCAAAGTAGTTTTTTGGGTTGGTCTTTTCCTTGAACAATCGTCGTCGGTTTTCTTCTTTTTCGTCCTGAAATTCCGGTTCGCGCCACATGAGCCGGAGGCCACGGCCAATCGTCTGTTC
>VMEP01000005.1 GCA_007375595.1 Parcubacteria group bacterium LiPW_30
TGCAAGCGGCGCTGTTTTTGCTCAGCACGCAACATATTTTGGCGAAAAACAGGTTTCTTGGCGAAAATCGTAAAAATTTTCCGAAATAGAACGGCATTGACATGGATACAAAAAATTTGGTGATTGAAATTCCTTACGAAATCATATCGGAAGCCAAATTTCCGCCCAAAAAGGTGAAAGAGCTCGTCAAGCAGGAGTTGGCTCTTCATTTTTACCAAGAAGGTATTTTGTCTTTTGGTAATGCCAGAAGATTGGCAGAAATGGATAAGTTGTCTTTTCATTTTTTATTGGGTGAACGAAAAATAGAACGAAATTATGATTTGGACGATTATCAGGCAGACCAAGAGGAAGTTGAGCAATGGCTGAAAAAATAGGATAAAGGTTGGCAACTTAATGAGTAACAAAAGGCATGCAAAGCACGCGAAATCAAAGCGCCATTCGGTAGCTCCGCAACAGCGCATAGCTCCTGTTGTCGAGTTGTTCGACCGGGGTAAGTTCCCGATCAAACATGATGCAATACCATTTCCCGACACTGCATCGAACTTTGTGACGATTGATCAATACACAATCACGAACGAGCCGCTTCCAGACTGGCCGAAGAAGATTCAAAACCAAGTCGAAGCGATGCACGAGCAAATGCGCGATGACCCAGCGGCGGCTATCCCGCAGTTAGAACGCTTGATTCAAAAATACCCGCACGTCCCGCAATTTTATAATTTTATTGCGGTAGCTTATGAAAACCTCGGTGAATCCAAACTTAGCACTTTTTGGATTTGTGAAGGCTATCGTTGCCACCCGGATTATTTGTTCGCTAGAGTCAACTTGATCCATCATCACCTCTTACATGGAAATCTGGGCGAGGCAGAGAAAATCTTTGATGGTAAGTTTGACTTGAAACAGCTTTATCCGCAGCGCGATGTTTTTCATCTGACCGAAGCGGTCTGCTTTTTCGGAGCGGTGGGAAAGTATTTTTGGCTCAAAGGCGATCAACAGCGAGCGAAACTCTGCTACGGTCTGCTCAAAAAATTAGGCCCAAAGAATTGCCACGCACGATGGTTGCAGCGCAGAGTACAGCCCGTTGCCTATTTGTTCACATCGCTATTTTCCTGGCATACGGTAAAAGTTATTTTGCAATTGCCCATTTACATCATTTTGACCATCATTGCGCTGTTGTTGTGGTTTTTGGAAATGGTATGGCTGAATACTTTGGGCAGGTGGGTACGGAAAAGTACCGGCCAGAAGCATTGAAGGGAAGCGTTTATGCCTATGGTGCCATTTTATACCCGTTTTCCAGATTTGGCCGAAAAAGAAACCAGAGTGTTGACCGTTCAAGGCTGGCCTGGTTTCCCGAACGGTGAATATGGCTTTCTGGAATTATACTGTGATGATCCCAAGTGCGACTGTCGGCGTGTTGTGATTTGGGCAGCCACCGAAAAGCCCGAAGCCAAAATCTGGGCCACGATCAACTACGGATGGGAGCGCATAGAATTTTACGAGCGATGGATGCGGGATGAACAGATGGCACAAGAATGCGTAGGTGCTACCCTTGACCCGTTCAATATTCAGACTCAATATTCTCACATTTTGCTGGAGCAGTTTAGATATATTTTGCAAGATCAAGCTTATGTAAAACGTTTGAAAAAACATTACGAGTTGTTCAAGTCAACACAGCGTAAGCCACGGAAGCCCAGAGCGCGAGCCGAAAAGAAAACGAAACCGTGATATATTTTTTTGTCGTTGTTAAGGATATAATTGAAGATGCAAAAGCAATATCAATCATTCGCGGATTATAAGTCAGACGGCCATAACTGGATAACTTTAGCAACGGGTGAATATTACCCTGATATTTTACATGATGCTTGTGAACTTTATAAACCGGTGTTGGTGATGTTTGGGCAATTGGTGAAAACATCGGAGTCTTCTATAGCTTTGTTTACGCAGATTTCAACAGTATCAAATTCGTGGATGCGCATACAACTGGCGCGTGTCTTTCGTAAATATGTCAGTCCTGAAACGCCGGTCGAGATGTTGAAAAAGAAGACTCAAGCCAAAGAAATTTGTGACCATTTTGGGGCAGGATTTAGAAAAATTCATGAAGTTCAAGCGGCGTTCACGAGTCGTCCTGTACCCGACGAAGCTCTTTGCGCGGTTCTTTGGGAATATAAAGATCGAGGTAAAAAGGGATATGATTTGACGGATCGTTTTTTTACATTGTTTCGATCCAATTTTCCCAACTTGGTTATCGAAGGCCCAGAAAGAGGCGGCAAGGATATTCTATTGCATAACGTATTCCCAGACTATCCTAACACCACGCGCCCGGTTGATTTTGTGATTTATGACCAAGAGCGGCAACAAGTATTGGCTATAGGCTTGGCTCGATATGATTCAGATAGAGGTGGGGCGCAAGAAGATGACCGAACTGGTGGCTACCATAATTGCGCAGACGAGATACTTGCTTATACCGATGAAAAGGGCTTGAATATCAAAGTCATATTTCTTAATGATGGGCCTGGTCTTTTACTCGGCTCGATGTGGGATGACTATGCAAAATTGGAAGAAAGTTGGCCTGGTAAAATTATTGTTGTTACGTTGCGAATGGTTCGGGAGAGGATCACTTATGATTGGCTTTGTGAAGCCCAGGAGTAACTGATGGCCACGGGAGTGCCGAAGACAAAATGGAATGGCAGTCAGAAAAAGTCTGCAATTGTAAATTCTCTGCCTAAACCTAGTGAGGTCTGCCTTGCTTACGCGGGCAAATTACCGGAAGCTAAGATTTTGGTAACTCAGGCGGCAGAAACAGTCCTGCTTTGGCCTAAAGAGCATGAAAAAGATCTGCATTGGCGAAATCGCTTGTATTATGGAGATAATCAGCCAATATTAGCCGCGCTTCTCAAGGATGAATGTGTTAAAGGTAAGATAAGGCTTATTTACATTGATCCGCCTTTTGCGACGAAGAGTGTTTTTCAGTCACGTTCTTTAACCGATGCGTATTGTGATATGCTGTCAGGTTCTCATTACATAGAATTTTTACGACAGCGGTTATTATTGTTGAGAGAATTACTTGCGGATGATGGTTCTATTTACGTTCATCTTGATGAGAATATGGCCTTTTATATCAAAATAGTAATGGACGAAGTTTTCGGTGCAAAAAATTTTAGAAATTGGATCACGCGAAAAAAATGTAATCCGAAAAATTATACTCGAAAAGTCTATGGTAATGTTTCGGACTTTATTCTTTTCTATACTAAAACAGACAGCTATGTATGGAACCGACCAGTGGATTTGTGGACGGAGGAACGAGCTGAAAAGGAGTATCAATATACAGAAGAAGGTACTGGCCGCCAATACAAAAAGGTCCCGATTCATGCACCAGGCGTAAGGAATGGCGAAACTGGTAAACCGTGGCGAGGCATGAATCCTCCGCCTGGAAAACATTGGCAATTTACTCCTGATACTTTGGAGGAGATGGATAAACGGGGGGAGATTTATTGGTCTTCTACTGGTAATCCTCGTAGAAAAGTATATTTAGATAAGAGCGCAGGTATTCCGATTCAGGATATTTGGCTAGACTTTCGGGACGCTCATAACCAAAATATTGAAATTACAGGGTATCCTACAGAGAAAAATTCTGATTTACTTACTCGGATTATTCAAGCATCTTCAGATTCAGGTGATTTAGTATTGGATTGTTTTTCAGGATCGGGAACTACTTTGGCTGTCGCTTCTCAATTGGGACGTAGATGGATAGGAATTGATAATAGCTCTGAGGCAATAATTACTACGCTAGGACGGTTTGTCCATGGAACTAAGCCGATGGGGGATTTCGTGAAAAAAAAACCGTATATGAAAAGTAAAAAAGATCTGCCGTTATACGCTTTTGATGAATCTCCTGAAGCAACTAGCGACAGTGTAAAGTTTTCTAAAAAGATTAGCGATTTTGAAATTTATGCACCCCAGTCTTATAAAGGCGAGTTAGATAGTAGTCTTCCTCAGTTGGTCAGCTAAGGATGTTGTCAAAATGAATGTAAAAAATTATAGTCTTGATTTCCCAATAGACCCATCTGATTTGTCAGTTTTTTTGACTCGATTTATGCTCAATATACAATTGCCAATAGATAGCATAGAATATATTTACATAGCAGATGAAAAGAGCTATGCCGAAAAGATTCGAGAGTTCAACAGCCAATTCACTAATAACGAAATGTATGTCGGGGTAGGCAAGACTATCGCGCATAAAAGAGGGGATGTTATTACCAATACGGTTTTGTACAGAGACTTTGTAGTTGCCTCAATAATTGCTCCATTGGTAGAAGAAAAAAAATTTCCAGACGAATTCCACCCATTGGCACAGTTAAATTTTTACGTCATTTACCATGAACTTTGCCACTGCCTAGATAGTTGTAATAGGCGCGATATAGACGATGTTCCTTTTCGTATGGATGGGAAATTTAGCGTTAGGCAGATAGCCAAATTTTATCAGAAAGTACTGGCGAGTGAATTTGCCGCTAGTTTTCTTGCTGGGTTTTCTATGACTAAAGTGGCTTACTGTGAGGAGTCTAAAAATGTATTGGACTGTCTTGGAAAGTCTTTGCAGTTGTTGGAAAAAGAAAAAGAAAATTATCGCCTGGGTATTATGAGCCTTTATAAATTAGCGGTTACAGCGGCAATGACGTTTTGGCTATTGATGATCCAGTATAGTAAATTGATAGGATGTCTATTGGGAAATCCAGATTTAACAGGTGTACCAGTAGCATGTCTATGGCCTTCTTTAAATCCAATTTTAGGATGTTTAGCGGAAAAGTTGCAAAAATCGCAAATGCAATATCCGAAGTGGGATTCTCAAAAATTCGATGATATTTTTTTTATTTGGCAGGATGTTGGTTTGAGTTTTGGGTATAGATTTGTTGAGGGAGAAATAGACGCAGTATATTTAACGCCAGATTTGGGTCTAAAAAACGGGTAGATTGCAAGCATATTGGTGTCTAGTTTTGGACAAAAAGCTATTGTAGACTGGCGTAGTATTGTGTTCGTATCCAGGAGGATAGAGTGAAAGAGAAATTAGCTACAATACGAGAAGTTTTAAAAATCGAGGCAATTAAAAATGCTGATCATATTGAGGTGGCAAAAGGAGATAACTGGAAGGTCGTAGTAAGAAAAGGAGATTTTAAACAAGGAGCTCTTGGCGTTTTTTTTGAGAGTGGCTCTTTCTTGCCAATGCATAAGAGGTACAAGAAATATCCATTTCTAAGAAAATCTTGCTATACAACTATGCCTGATGGCACTAGCGGTTTTATCGTGAAAGAAGTCAGGCTAAGAAAGCAGACAAGCCCCGGTTTATTCTTGCCGTTAGAATTATTTTCTAAAATAAAAGACCCCAAGTTAGGCCAGGATGTAACAGAATTGCTTGGGGTGAGAGAATATATAAGGCCAAATTTTCCGTGTCTTTCTCCTCTGGGGAAGAAAAAAAGAAAGCTACTTTTTTTCCCTAGAACAAAGCAGGTACATATCTACGACCTTCCTCTGTATACATATTTTGAATCATTAAAAGAGGTGGAGTTTGAGGAATCAGAAAAGATAGATGGCACTTCAGTAACATATTATTACAGAAATGGTGAATTTGGTGTATGCTCCAGAAATAATGAATGGGAAGAAAGTGAAAAAAATACTTTAGGTTCTTCGCTATTTTGTGTAAGTGATTTTAAAGGTTCTTCACTATTTAGAGTGGGTGATTTTAAAAAACCTGTTAAGCTTATAAGAAAATTGAAAGATGCCACTCAAGAGAGTGATCCTGTATCTCTACACCTAATGAGCAAGTTATCTGAAAAATTCCAGAATCAGGTAAATGCATATAGAGGTAGAGAAGCTCTCCCTGAAGATTTTTTAGATGCTCTTGTAAGAGAATTTAATTGCTTACTTGAAAAACCTCTCTACCAACAAAATATACTTGCGAGTGTAAATCTATCTAAGGAGACCCAAAGACGACTATCCCCTAACGACATTAAAGGAGAAGATTTACTAAAATTGAATCGGTTACTTTTAGAAGATACTTACCCATTAGAAATAGCGAAGTGCGATTTTAGAGAACCTGCTAAACTTATAAGAAAATTAAAAATTGCTAGAGAAGTTTCTGATCCCGTTTCTTTCTGGATAAAAGAAAGGCTACCCCAGGAGATTAGGCAACAAATAGATAGCTATAGAGATGGCGAGTCGGTTGCCCCTAAATTTTTAGCTGATCTTGTATCGGCTTTTAATGGCTTACTTAAAGTACCTTTTTATGATGAGAATGTCTTTAAGAAAGTAGAAATATCAAAGGAGGTTCAAGAACTCCTTGCCCAAAAAAATCTGGAGGGAGAAAAGTTAATAACACTTAACCGACTACTTTTAGAGGATAGTTATCCATACGAAATAGCGAAGTGCCATACTTTATGGAAAGTAGCAAAACAATATGAAATTAGAGAAACGCTCGAAAAATCCAGACGAAATATTGCCTTGCGAGGAGAATTGGTTGGCGAAGGGATCAATGGTAACCCATTGCGGTTGACAGGGCATCATTTTTATATTTTCGATATATAACGGCTTGTGCTAGTTGAGTTAGTACACGAAACTCTTGATTTCCAAGAGCGGCAAGTCCAATAGATAATTGAAAAAGTTGGCCATGTTGAAAGCCGCCA
>VMEP01000006.1 GCA_007375595.1 Parcubacteria group bacterium LiPW_30
AGTATTCCCAAACGCTTTTGCCGATGGGATCCAGGGCGTTGTAGTTCGCCCAGCCAGGATCACTCCTGACCAACCGTTTTTTTAGCTTGTTCATACTTGCCTATAAAATCGGGAACTATAATTCCATTCTCCATGGAATTCAGCCCGTTGAATCGCAATCTCTGCGCTATTCCCATACCATTCTAATTATCTCTCTTCTGCAAAATCATCTTGGAAATATGGGAGCATCTCAGCCTCTAGTTTTGCAAATTCGGATTTCTCTAAAACAGGGCGCCCGTTGAGTAACATGACAATCTTGATACCTTTGGCTTGTAGTTCAAGAATATTAAGCAACAAAGCCTTTTCCTTCTGGTCTAGCTTTTCGATAGCTTGATCTAATTTTTCATTTATAGCCATTTCTTTTGGTGTCATAACTTTACCCTCGTACGTTCCTCTACGCCAAGTTCCGCCAGCCAACGCCAATAACCATCAGATAAGGCATCAGCTTGAATATCTCGTCATAATTATCGACGTTTCTCCATACCGAGACAAAAATAACAGCCTCGCTTATCAAGCATATCACCAACAGCACTACTGAGCCTAGAAAAATCTTGCGAAACATGTTTGATTCGCCTCAAAAAACTGAGAAGCATTTTTACTTTGTAACATTCGAGACACGATTCTCTTCAATATTCCCAGTCACCATATTGAAAACCATGTTGACGATCTTATTAGCTTCTCCATACCGATTTTTGTGGGTAATGACTTCCAATGGTGCAGCCATTACGCTCCCCTCGATTTTTACCTGTTCATCATCGTTACACACGTCAGAGCTTTCGATATAGCGATTGAAAATTCCGAGTACCGTAGATGCCTCCTGTTCCTGACGCCCGCTGTAGCGTAACCCTTCCAAAACGGGTCGCCGGGTCTCGATTTTTTTGAGCTGTTTTCCGCCACCTCCGCCCGTTACCGTGGCACGGTTCATTTGAGCTAACGCCACCACAGGGATGTCCAAGCTCTGGCTCAAAACACGGAGCTGGTGAACGATGGAAGCGATGCGCAATTCTTCCGATTTCTCATCCGATACTTTTACCAACTCAATATAATCCACGAGAATCGCGCCTAGCCGTCCCCATTTCTTTTTCACTTCTGCGCTATAAGTATTTATCTGATCTATGGTAACACTCGGATCGGTAACTAAAAAAAGCTGATGCTCTACCTGTTGCAATACGGCAATAGCTTTTTCAATATCTGGATTTGGCTCTGGTGCGCCGGTTTTGAGGTATTTTGCCACATCGCGATAAGAATATCCACCAACTTTAACCGTATTGGTTTGCCGAGAGGTGAGCAACGATACCAGCTTACAAAACAATTGTACCTGGCTAACCTCATAAGAGAAGAAGATAAACGGATCGGTTTTATATATTTTTGCCCAGTTCATCAGCAAATTACAGGCAAACGAAGTTTTGCCATGCCGTGGTCTGGCTCCGATGACCGTGAGTTCCGAAGGCATAATGCTCACGGTTTCATCCAGCCCTGCATACCCAGTTCGTTTTCCTTCCGGTATATTTCCCGCAACAGACCGAACATTCAATACATCAAGGCTCATGGGTGATTCAATAGTTTTAAAAACATTCAAAGCGGCGAAATCGGTCTGAAGTTTTTCCACCAATTCGGGAACCAGTACCCCCTCTTTGCCAAGCTCTGCCTGACCTTGCCGCAGTACATTGCCTACGTTCTGTTTCACCTCTTCCTGAAGCTGACGCTTACGGATATTGTCCAAAACGCTGGATAATGCTTCTGGCGATAAACGAAGATACGCGGCGGCTGTTTGCAACGACTCTTCGGTTTCTATGGGATTAGAAACATGCGAAACGAATTTCAAATATTCTTCTAACGCACGATCTCGCTCAATATCTGAAGCAACATCCAGCGATTGGAAAAGCGTCTGCGTTTTCCAGATAACCCCTTTTCTGGCTTTGGTCAAAAATTCTTGCCACGCCTGAATTCCCGAATGAAGCACAAACTCATCGGGGTCAAGACCGTTGGGCAAAGTTGGAAGCACATAACTCTGAATACCCACTTTGGCTAAATTATCAATATTGCGAATCATGCCTTCTTTGCCGGCGCGATCTGGATCAAGGCATAAAATGACTCGTTTGATATGCAGTCTTTGCAAGGTTTTAAGCTGCTCTTGGGTGATAAATACTCCCACCACCGCCACGGCCCGTTTTTCGCCATACAATTGTAAAATCAGTGCATCCAGAAACCCCTCAACCACCACCACCTCTTTGCCGATGACTTGATGGAGCATGTAGGGGGTTGCCTTGGTTCCCTCTCCGGGCAAGAGGTAATACTTTTGCTCGCCTTCTGGGACTGTACCAAGACATCTTCCCCACATCGTCCACGCTTCGCCTGCCCGATTGCGCCATAATCCTATCAATGGATGCGTTTCCCACTTTTTAGAAAGGAGGCCAAACTTTTTTGTTTCCTCTTGTGCAATATGGTTGTTTTTAAGCATTGCCAGCATTTCAGATAAGGATGTAATACAGCCAAGGCCGGCTTGTTTGATGTCTTCTGGATCAGAAAAACCGCGTTGTTGAAGGTAGTCTAACGCTTTCGTGTCTCCCATCAGTTTTTCATGCGCCCATTGAAAAATCGTCTCCAAAATGTATGCTTTGCGTTGCTCGGTTTGATATTTATCATATTCTTCGGGCGAAGTATTTTTGGGGAGTACCACTCTGGCTAAATCTGCCAGTGCCAAAAGCGTTTCCTGATTGGAGAACTTGTGTTTCTCTTGGACGTAATCCCAGATCGAAACACGATAAATACAATTGTTCAGGCGATTGCACACTAAAAAGATACCCGTATGGTAGATATAGGCGCTTTTTTTCCCACAGCCGGGACAGGTGCAAATCAGATATTGACCTTTGTTCTGAGGGTTCAACTCTTGAAAAACCGCTATGCGGTCAAGCTGTGGATAAATCTCGTATTCTAAGAGTTCACTAACAGTTGCCATAAGGTTAATTCCTGGTCAACTTTCATATAAAACGGTGAGTTCTCGGTTGACTTTTAGCCAACTTATTACTGGTTGACTTTCATACGAAACGGTGAGTTTTGGTTGACTTTTAACCAACTCACTGCTGGTTGTATTTCATATGAAACGGTGAGTTTTGGTTGTATTTGCCCTTCTTTGCTCCATGCCCAAAAAAGGTGAATTTGGGTTCCATTTCAGTGAATTTGGGTTCCATTTCATACGAAAAGGTGAGTTTTTGGTTCCAAAAATAGGCTTTGAAAACCGTGTATATTTCCTGCCCTTCCACCCGCAAATTCGACCGCGGGTGATTTGTTTGTGAGAAGAGAAATCGAGTTCGACCTACAGGAGAATCTCGATTTCTTCTCTAGAGATCTCTAAAGATCTCTAGTAGGAAGCAAGCCTATATTTATCAATAAATTACAATCGAATTTTCATACGAAAAGGTGAGTTTTTGGTTCCATTTCATACGAAAAGGTGAGTTTTTGGTTCCATTTCATACGAAAAGGTGAGTTTTTGGTTCCGCGCATAAGAATGCTAACATCAAGATCTTAAAAACATTATAACTCTGTGAGCCTTATATTGATTGTTTTTCATTAGTACCTTGTTTTATCCATGCTTCTAGTTTTTTGCACAAATCCGCTGGAATCGGTTTCTCTCCTCTTTCCAAATAACTTACAAACCTTCTGCTAACTCCTAAAAGTTTAGCAAGGGCATCTTGGGTTATATTCCTTTTTCGTCGAGTAAAAAAGACAAGTTGTGGGGTAACAGTATTATCTTGCATCTGGGATTCAAGCATGAGAGGTTTCTGTTTGTCTAAAATAATAAGACCTATTTCTTCTTTGAGTAATTCCTGCCAAATTTCTTCGATATTATTTGGAATATAAAGCTTAATTACGATTTCTGAAGCATTTGAACCTTTTAATGCCTTCAAAAGTTCAATGGATGGCTCGATTCTGGCGTACCCTGCCGTCCCATTGATAATAGCTACCTGTATATCCTCAATAAATTTCCGGTATTTCATGGAAGGATCACCAGAATATTTAATAGGTGCATCTTTCTCAAAAATAAGCCACTTAATTCGAGAGGTAATTACTTTATATTCTTTATCTTTATCTTTTACATAATCCCCTCGATGGATCGAAATGTGATCGATAAGTTGCCTTTGGGTCGTAGTAAAATCCCGAGCATTGCATAGGAAGATTTTCCGAATGCTGGCGTTATAATACCCTTCCCCGCCGCCAAAGAGTTCTTTTCTTTCAGCTTTGGTGCGATCATCTTTGTCGCCCTTTAATGCGGCTTGAGTACATCCAAGAAACCGTGGATTGATGGAAATATAAAATTCCTTCTTTCTGCCATCGTACCTCAAATCATAAATGAATGCGCCAAAACCAACGGATAGCCCTTCTCGATTTTTGATTTTATAACTGATCCATGAGAGAGCATCAATGATCTCCTTGATATCTTGGCCGATATTAGGATTGGTATTATGTGGGTCAAGGAGTTCAGCCAATGCTTTTTGGGTTATGATGATCTCATCATTGGTTTTTTGATGATGTGCTTCTGAAAGTAAGTATTCAATAATATCTTGCCCTTTGTGATACAAGCGGAGACTTTTGACCTTTTGAAAAATTTGATCGCCAAGTTCTTCAGCAAGTCTGCGCTCTTCAATATCGTCAAATAGCGGCAATTCACTTTGCTTGCGGCGTTTCTTTCCATTTTTGAGAAAGTCGATGTAGGTACGAAAGCCAAATCCGACGGCAAAACCATCTTCTATCTCTCTGTACAAGATGCCGCCTTCCTTATATTGTTCTACCTGCCGCTGTAGCTCTCTGATTTCCTGGGGTTGAAGATTGAGATGCGCGTGGTGTTTTTCACGGAGTTCTTCTTCTTTTTTCCTAATCAAATCTGACATCCAAGGAATCGAGTCCCACTCAGCGAAAAGACCTCGGTATTTGCCTACAGGGCGTACAAGATATTTCTGAATCTCTCTATCTCGGGGGGTTGGCGTCGCATCAACCTGAGAGATTCTTTGCTTTTTGGTTGTGGATTGCTTTTGGCCCATACAGATGAGCTGCCTTTCTAAATGTAGTCAAAAATAATCCCGTTAAAATTTTGGGTGTTACTCAAGTACATCATAGTGCGAACGTGTAGGGCCAGAGCCTAGCAATCGGGCACGTAAGACTTTTGTATGCTCAGACTACCGAGCGAATCGTCGCCCAACTTTTAGAATTTTGGTTGCACGAAGGCAAACGTATGATAAAATTATAAAAGCATCGTTAATAACGATGTTAATTTTCTTACATCTCATTGTATACTTTTACTGTATATAGTCAAGGGATTTTTCCTAATATGAACAATTTTGGTACGCTACTCAAAAAATACAGAGAAAAAAACAGTTTATCCCAACGTGAATTGGGCGAGAGATGTAATCTGTCGCGTATTTATATCGCCACTTTGGAAAACGGGGCAAGAGGCGTACCACCCGAATCCACAATATTAAAAATCGCCAATGCGCTTTTGCTTGCCGATGTCGAAATAGACAAACTCTTGGAAATTGCGCAAAACCAAAAGATGGCAGGCTATTTTCAAGTATTCAAATCCATAGATTTTTTAGCCAATGCTTTAGTCCAAAATTTCAGCAAAGATGAAATCGTGGCACTCACGGAAAAACTGGAAAGCAAACTGGTGACAGCCGACAAAGAAACCAGCCGCCATTCCATCTAACCACGATTCGCGACATTTGCCGCTCGTTTCTTCCACCCAAGGTGTTTTTTCCTCTCTGAATCTATGTAAATTTATGTACACACCCAACTTGCTTACAAAAATTTTCATCATCATCTCCAGCAGTGACAAGCATCTCCCAAGTTTTAGAAGATGCTTGTGACCCGCCTATTTCACTCGATGCAAAAAGCCGCCGCATCCTGCCGGGCAAGATTTTCCTTGAGACCCGTGATCAGAACACCACGCTTTTTCACATTTGGTACAGGCATAAAATATTTTGCCAGATTTCTTTTTATCTTTATCACAGGTATTGCACTGAAAGGTCGCCATAAAGCCTCCCTTTTCGGTTTTTGTTGAAACGAAACACCGACGACGATCATCAACCAATCAATCTTTGTTGAACATATACGCTATTCTCTACTTGCCATAGACGGGAAACCTCACCCTGACTCTACTGACTTTTTTACAAAAATTTTGTCGTACCTTGGACCAACATCTCGGCTCCTCAAGATAATGCCGGAACGCTCCCAAATGTGACAACAATTCTTGTCTGCCTCCTCTCTGGCGGTGATTGATAAAACCGTGTTTTCTCATGCCTCTCTAAATAAAAGACCGCTCCAAAAATAACCATGGCGATAAAATTTTCAAATTATTTTCGCCATGGCAATTTGGTTCCACAAACCGCATTACTCCGCTTGCCACTCCTGCACCAATTCCCCCGCTATGCCGTGATCCGTGACAAAACGTGATGGCTGGCATAACGCCAAGCGCGGGTCAATGAACGCCAGTTTGCTATTCCTGATCACCTTGGGCGTTAGCAAGCAAAGGTTCTGCTTCGCTCTG
>VMEP01000007.1 GCA_007375595.1 Parcubacteria group bacterium LiPW_30
TAATCGCCAGACTAAGGTTGATTGGCAGTTCAAAACAGACGATGCGCGAATAAAACTAAAACGACTTTATCCGAAACTTTAACATATACTATGTACTAGTTACGAGAAGTGTTTAGCCTCGAATATTTGGATGAACATTGGTCCAGACGCTCAGGCATATCTCTGTTGTGAAACTAAGCATATGGATGGATTCGCGCTCGGTAGCATTGTCGCCAATCCTTTGGATGTTCTCCTTGACAACGATATTGCGAGTGCAATGAGAACCAATTCAGGTTCCACTGCCAATTGTCCTACAAGGCTATGTAAGCCATCGAGTTGGAATATGCTTTTCAACGAGATTGAGTCTCTACGCGACAAGGGTAAAGGAAGACTTCCGCAGGAGGTGGATAATTGGCTCGACGAGATGGCTTATTGGGGCGAAAAAAGGATTGTGCTTGACGGAACGATTCCGAGCGTCTCAGGTGAGTACTGAGCGGAAATGTCTATTGGCTGAGACCCAGTGCCTGGATGCGCGATTAAATGGATGGTCAATCGAGAAATGATGAAAGTATTCGTTAGCCGTTCGCACAAAAATCATCCATAGGCTGAATCAGTTGAAGCGAAGCTTGGCGAGCAGCAGCCGATCAATTTTTTTGAGTTTCATCGGAATATTAAAGCAGCTAATGACTTCCCTGCACAGAGATTGAGCGAACTCGAAGAGTACTTTTCTATCGTTTTTATCTGTACTCAGTCCTCAAAAAGATCACAAAAAGTTCTCTTCGACAGGAGTTTATCCAGGATAAGAAAATAGACCAGTAATTTCAGCAGATTAGGCTGAATATTTTGCAAGACCCAACAGGATATCTTGTGAAATTCAATAGTTATGAATTTACATATTTTGTATTTATTTCATTTTTTTATAATAATAGGGTATTATGCTTTTTCACTGATATTATGTTGAAATAATTACCAAAAATTAAATAATCATGTTTGTCGGATAAACTCCTGTTCGAGGTTGCATATGCTCGAAGCAAAGGTTTAACATGTCATTCCTTTGTCCATCGATTGAATCAAGAAATGCTTTCCGTATCTCGAGCAGACACAGGGGATTTATGTTTCTAAAGAAAAACGTTATGAGGCCCTCAAGAATTTAAAATCTAGGCTGTTAGAGCTACAAAAAAAGACAAAATTTCCAGGTCCACCTGGATCTGCCACTGTGGGCAAAGTTTACGAAACCATTATCAACACCTTCCGTCAACATTGGACTGACAAGGGTTCCGGGAACTGTTGAATACTACTCAAAAGGGTTTACGGAATATGAAAATTGTTCGATCAGCAGATATAGAGATTATTCCTGCCTCCCACGAGGACATAGAGTCACCTAGGGTATTTAAGAAAATTATTCTACAGATGGCCGATATAATTGATGGCAGGATACAAATGATAAACTGGGCCTTTTTACCCGTAGGAAAATCTTTTAGAGGTCATTACCATGAGGATATGCAAGAGATCTTTATATTAATAAAAGGTGAAGCACAAATTTTTGTAAACAATGAGCAGGCAGAACTTTGCGAAGGTGACACGGTAGTAGTCCCAGTCGGAAGCGTTCATAGAATGGAAAATATTGGGAAAAACGACATTGAGTACATTGTCATTGGAGTTGCAAAAGGGACCAGAGGAAGAACAATAATTGTTTAGTTTACCGTGAAAATACATTGAGACACGGAGCGTGGTTCACCCTTACTTTCCTCGAACATGGTCGATGGTTTGAACGCCTGAATCCAGCGAGGAGCATTTTTTCCACCACAATGGATTCATAGTCTATCTCAAGAACTATATAAGATCGACCATTCTTCAAAAGAGAATAGATAACGCGCAAAATTTTTTTTTTCGCCGATTGGATAAAAAAAATTGAAAACTCTACTGTTAACTGGAGCTGGTGGATTTCTGGGCTGGAATGTTTGTTTAGCTGTCAATGGGCGGTGGCGGGTATACGGAACCCTTCACGAAAATGGAGTTGTTCCAGAGAAATGCACTCCCGTGCGGGTAGATTTAACAAACTTCCGTGATGTAACAAGGATACTTAAAGAGATCCGCCCTTATGGCGTAATCCATTGTGCTGCAATATCAAAACCCGACTCTTGTGAAACTAACCCTAATGATGCTTACAAAATAAATGTGGGGGCAACAAGCGTCCTAGCTAGTCTTTGCGAAGAGTTAGGTGTCCGGTTCGTTTTCGCTTCCTCTGATAATGTTTTTGATGGCACAAGTCCTCCCTATTCAGAATCAGCATCTGTATGTCCAATAAATAAATATGGAGAACAAAAGGTAAAGGCAGAAAAGGAGGTTCTGCGCAGGCATCTTGGTGCTTTGGTGTGTCGGCTGCCCTTGATGTTCGGAGTTCCTTCACCAGTTTCGCAATGTTTTATGCAAACGATCATCGCATCCTTGAAGAAGAGTAAAAATATTTCTCTGTATGCAGATGAGTTCAGAACTCCAGCAAGTGCAAGACGTGTCGCTGAAGGTTTATTGCTTGGACTCGAAGGATATAGTGGGATTATGCATCTAGGCGGCCATGAGCGAATAAGCAGGTATGAATTTGGAGTAAAATGTGCACATGTGTGGGGATATGATACCTCATTAATCAGAGCAATAGCTCAACGTGACATAATTACAAGTGCCCCAAGACCGAAAGACTTATCATTAGACAGTTCTCTCGCGTTTTCTCGAGGATATGCTCCTCTCACAATACTCGAGGAATTAAGGCTTATGAAAAAACAATAATTTTTTTATACTTGTTCTGTGTATAGGGCAGGCAAGAGTTTATTAATGAAGCCACAAGTAGAAACTTTTGTTGATAACCAACGAAGGCCTTCTATGAAGGTAAAATATGATTCAGGAGCCCAATCTTGACGACCAATAAGATGAATGAGTGAATGTTGATTCCCACTATCGAGCTTAAGAAAACCTTTAAGCTCCTGATCCACCTCCCAATTGACACAAATATCACGAGAGTGTTTTTCCCACCATGCTGGATCATTCACAAACAAACAATAAGGGACGTGATAATTTCCTCTAAAAAGATCCCAAAAAACACCTAAAGGTTTCAATTCATAGCAGCCACGAAGGTCGCGAAGCGCTTCTTTTTTTGTTAGATAGAAATCATTTGATATATGCCTCTTATTTCTAAGCAAATCCTCGCCGCCAAATAGTTCTTCATAGCATTCCCGCCAAATAGTTGATTCAAGATCAAAATCTTCATATGGATCAATATATGGTTGATGAAATGCCTTAGGAATTACAGTAATCGAACCTGGTTCATCACTAACGTAGACAGACCTCTTTTGAATTATTACACCAATGTTATTACTTCCTCTATTTATTGCAAATAAGACAATTGGACCACCAGCACAAATTCGATTACTAAAGGAAAAAATTTCATTTATAGAATTCAAGAAAAATTCCCTTTTTGGTAAATATGCACGTAATTTCTTATAAGATAAAAATTTTAGATGCTGTTTTTTATAAACAAACATTGCAAGTTCATCGTTAATACTTCCATATGTAGCGCGATATGTATAAAAGTCAGTTTCGCAAAAATTTAATTTAATATTATGTGAGTTATTATTATTACTATAAATAACATTATGCAGCGAATAAAGCTTATCATTCCAAATTTTCAAATTTGCTGCTTCCCAATGACTAATTTCCCTTACAAATTTTTTTAGATCAATTTGCTTGTTGCCAATTTCAGTCATCCTTCTCTTTTTGAAAAGACCATTGATGTCACCAATTTTGACAATAATCTGTTTACCTGTGAATTGACCACAAGTAATGTTAATATTGAAATTATTATCATCAGGAACATAGTTTAATTTAGTAATTAATGGTAAGTATCGAGTTCCAGCGTTTGTTCTGTATGACAAAAAGTATCCATTATTATTTAAATTATCATGATTATAATACTTGTAAAGTATTTCAGTTATTTTTTGCCTTTCTTCCTTTAATTGAAAAACTCCTATCTGATATCTCTTGCGGTAATTTTTCAATCTTATTACAAGAGCATATTTTTTCATGTAGCTAATAAAAGGAATAAGGTCTTTTACTCCAAGACCTGACAACTCACCCCAATAAATTAGCGCCGCTACAGCTGATGAAATATCCATAATTACATCTTTAAATATTAAATTGTGATTACCTGACCTCGGTCGGAAATAGTAGAGACCAAATCATTCACGATGCCAGTTGTTTTTTGTAATATCGCCTTTCATAGGCTGCAGGTGTAAGAAGAGGTTTTTCAGGTTTATGAGTACCCTTGACAAAAAAATAAGGCCGTTGAGGTGCCGAAAATTTTTCGCAGTCTCCATTTTTTTTAGGAGAAATCAGGAATACCTCACGGATTCAAGTTGAATAGTTTGTAACGTTACGAGGATAAAGCTTCATATATAATCCTCTAATATTGCTATCTTGGCTTAATAGACCAGTCGAAATTGAATGAATCATATGCAATTCTGGTCTCATCAGGACTTTCTTTTCTATATACTTCACTCGATATCGCAATTAATAGGGTATTATTGTCCAATGACATATGACCATGAAAAACCCCAGGCGGAACCACCAGCAAACTTTGATTTTTTTCACCAATTACAACTGTCATAATTTGTTCGTATGTATCACTGTTATTGTTGTCATCTACCAATACAAATTTGGAATTTCCACGAAAAACATAAAAATATTCCCACATGTAACTGTGTTTATGGAATGCTCGAATTGTTCCTCTCGCGAATGATTCTACTAGATATAATTGACCGAATTTGACAAAATGTTGATCATCATTTCTCAATAGTTCAATAAGAAAACCACGGTCATCAACATGTCCTTCAAGTTTTATGATCTTAACTCCGGCTATCATGGCTTCTTCCTTTGTAACTGATCACGTGATATTGGTTCCTTGAAACGGAATTGCGGAAGCGTAGCTGGACATTCATATTCCTCTCCTTTTTGCAAATCAATTCGCCGGGATTGCATTATCAAGTTGCCTGGCTTTGATTGTAAATATGCTTATCATTTGTCTTTGTCGTGCACACCAATTTTGGTATTTTTTCTATACTTACGAACTTTACAAAATGATGGAGTATATGCAAATATGGTAAATTGTCGCGGCAATTTATGGTTACACGCAAAACGCAAGATGCGACTGGCAATCTTTACCTTGGACCTTATTCGACAACTTGAGATTATCCTGAGCCATTCGGTAGGAAGCGTCATAATCCGCTTGAAATGACAGTCCTGAAAATGCGCCACCGGACAGGGGGTATGAATATTGGCCAGGAGGGGGACGCTTGTTCGCGATACTTTGCTTAAACGCCCATGTTTATTTTTGTGATGATTTTGGGGACGAGGACATTATGGCCTCATAGTCTTTTCCCCCATAGAAGATGTTCAGAATTATAACGGCCTGTTTTCCTTCATCTACAATGAAAGCGACAACCGCTTTTTTGTCGATGGGTGTTATTCTCAAAT
>VMEP01000008.1 GCA_007375595.1 Parcubacteria group bacterium LiPW_30
GGCGGCTGTTGCCGGATAGGTGGCTGTTGACCAAGCCGGAGCGCCTGCTCCTCCGCTTACTAATATCTGGCCAGATGAACCGGCGGCTAACTTTGTCGGGGCTCCGGATGCCCCGCCGTAGATAATCTGGCCGATAGCGTCCATTGGATTGGTCATATAGACAGCTGTGTCTAGAGCAAATGTACCTGCTGCTGTCATTTTAACAAAGGAGGCAGAAACATAAGAAAGGTCGGCTAAAGAATCAAGATTAACAAAAGATGAAATTGTATTGGCTCCGATGACAAACGATGTCCCTGTTATTGCTCCGCCTCCGATGGCGCCGGTGGTGGTAATAGGAGTAGAGCCAAGCGCCATACTTGCCGCTGTGATGTTTAAAGTATCTGTTCCAGTCACGGCATTAGCCACTATGTTAAGCGAATCACCGTCAAAGGTTATAGTAGCGTCGCTTCCGGCGCCATAATAACTTATGGCGCTATCAACACCCATAAACATATTTCCTGCGGCGTTGTATAATGCCCAATTTGTTGTTGCTCCTGAACTTGATAGATATATCCCATAATTAGTGTCTGCTGTTCCTGTAGTAGCTGAATAAAGTCCGTAATGGGCAGTGTTTCCTGTTGTTCCTAAATTACCAGTTGCGGTAAAATATCCGCCACGCACACTCAAGCCTGAATTATTTGTATTTGTCCCAGCCCAATTAACATCTGAATAGTTTCGTGGAGGGTTTGGGCTGCATTGATAACAGAAGTATCATCACTATCTACATAAAATCCATATGAATATTTGCCAGTTCCCCCGCTTCCAGTATCTGTTCCCGAAATATTATGGTCTAAGTAATATCCATATCCTCTAGTAATTGCAGTTGTATCTGATGAATGAGTTAAAGTTGCGCTAATACCAGCAGCGCCCGTATCTGCAGTGGATTGGGCATAACTTGCCGTCAGCATCTGGTTGGCTGCTGCCGCCGTATTCATTCCGTGGATATCAGAAGTAGCATCGCCTAAGGTGGCTGTTCCCGATGCCGTTAGAGTGGTAAATGCTCCTGCGTTTGGAGTTGTTAATCCAATTGAACCGGGAACTGCCCATGTGCCACCGGCCAATTGTTTGGCCTCAAAAGCGGCCGGAACCGCTCCCAATTGTTTCCTCGGAGAAAAAACTTCTTCATAAGTATTATCGCAGGCCGCATCAAGCTGAATCTCCAAATAACGCGACGCATTATTAAAATCAACAGTTGAAATGCTTGTTTGAGTCCCCAATAATATGGAAAATAATCCGCTGGTAGTCTGCACTTTAGTGGCATCGGCTGTTTTCCATTCTTCTGACCACAATTCGTTGCCAACTGTAAGCGCGTCCATTAGCCGAAACTTCATACAGTAATAACCGTCGGCCACAGCCACACCGCTGGAATTAGTAAGCTTTCCCTGATAATTAATTTTTTCGTTAAAAGCCGCCTGCGCGTAAAGCGCAAAAAACACAAAACCAGCGGCAAAAACTGCCAGAGCATAGGCAAGAATGGTTTTGGTTAAATATTTCATTAAGTTATTTGACTAGCGTTTTTTCGTTTTTTTTCTTCTTTCGCTGTCTTCTTCTTTTCTTTTTGCGAGCAATAGAAGAAGCAGAAGCAGTAAAATAATCAGGAATATTATTAAAATAAGATTTATAAATATAATCCAGCTGAATAATTTGTATAAAGGGGCGGCCCCTAGCTTTTTATAAACTTCAATCTCTCCTTTTGCCTGCGCCGCGATTTTATTGTTGTTGTCTAAACAGTTTATTATTAAGGGGTAAAAACCCTGTTCTTCGGGCGGGAAAAAAGCGGCGTTATAAGTATTTTTTTCTTTGTCAGTTTCAAGTATGTAAGAAAAAGCTTCTTTTCCTTTTTCCAGCTCAGCTATAATTATTTTGCAAACTTCAGGAAGTTTTTTGTAGTCTATTGAAACAATTAAAAGTTTTCCTTCCTCTATTTCAACTGTTTTTTCGTTTTTCAAAAAAATCTTGCCTCCCTCCCAGTAAAAATCAAAGTCATTAAAATTTAATTTTGCAATTTCCACAAGAGGGGGCTCAGGCGGCGGCGGAGGTGGCGGAGGCGGAGGCGGAGGCGCTAATATCGCCTGCGGAACAGCGGAGACTATGGCGCCTGACGAATAATTCTGTTGTTTGTCAAAGCTAAAAACCGTGTAATAATATGTTTTTTTGTTTTGAAGTTTCTGGTCCGTGAAAGAAACGCCGGCCCCTTCGTAAACAATAATTCCGTCTTCAATATATCTTGGATAAAAATTGCTATTTCTCACTATTCTTACCCCTCTGAAATCTGCGTCTTCTGGGTTTAGCCAAGTTAAAGTTATTTCTTTATCGCCGGCCGTAGCTCTAAGATTGCTCACATTGGGAACTAAATCCAAAGCGCTAAAATACCAGTCTCCGCTGTCATTTTTAAAATTTAATCGGTCCTTACAGTTTATTTTGAAATGATAAGCGCCAGAAACGCGCAAATTGTTCAAGCTTACAGAGTGGTCTGCTTTGAAATCGGTTTCTGAAATAACTTCTTTTTCATACTCTGATGTTTCGCCCCAAGAAAGACTGCACTGCGTTGGCCTTGTCGTCTGCCACGAAATATCTGCTGAATGAAAAGTTATTTTGCTTATAACTATATTTTCTATATAAAAACTGGATTCGCCGGGGCCGCCGACGGAAGGTGGACAGTCATTTGGGCAGTTCTGCTGATTCTCTACCCGCTTGGATTCGCACAGCCCGTTGTTGTTGCATCCGCAATCAGACGGGCAATTAGATTCGCTTTCATCTAAATTTTCTTGGCAAACGCCGTTATTGTTGCACTCAGCTGTAATCTGCAGCTGGACATTAGCGGAATCTGAAATTGCTAAAACATTATTTGTCGCAAAAAGAACTATTGTAAAAATGATAAGCGGTAGAAGTTTCATTTAATTTGACGAAACAGTTGTTGTTATTGTGGCAACATAACTTCCCTCTTTCAAAAATTTTGCGGCAGATTGCGCCTGAAATTTAATATTTTCGTTTTCCCCGTCAACGCCGGTCCTTGAAGAGCGGTTGATAACGTTGATGTTAGTTGCGCCGTTAAAATCAAGCCAGCATTTGTCAGCAGTATTAAGAGCCCCTGTGTTGCAGGCTGAACCGTTGTCTTTAAAGTTGGCTACTGTGTCGGCTGTTGTTGCTGATTCTACTGTAAAACCGAACTCAGCCACGCCGGCATCAACACCCCAACTATAATCAGGCGTTCCTGCCAATGCTGGCGAATAATCGTCAAAATAATAACTGGCGTCTAATTTCATCGCTATATCGGTTGAGGCATTAATTACCATAGCAAAACCAGCTGGACCATCGGCAATGACATTCCATAATATGGTTGCATTGGCTGCGCCGCCTGTAATGCCTGGGATTGAAGGGGTCATAGAGGCGTCAGCCGGAGCTGAAACTGTTAAAAAGGCTTCCTGCATTTCTTGGTACCCGGCTTTCAGTTTATAAGAAGCGCTGTCAGAAAGCCCTGTGGAAAGTTCTCCCATAGTGTCCTTGAAAATATAATTAGCTGATGACTGGGCTCCGCCAGTGGGCGTAAGAGAATTGTCTGACTCAATGCGATAATTTCCGCTTTGCATAACATAAGCAAATAAAGAATTATGAAGCCCTGTCCCGAATAAATAAAAAGCCACTAAGCAAAAAATTAAAATATTTTTAATTATTTTTTTCATTTAAAAACTGTTTTATTTTTCTATTTTAACATAAAAAACTATTGTCAACCACCTGTGAATAACTCCTATAATAAAAAATTGCCCCGCCTTGGCGGGACAATTTTTTTGTCTAAAAACTGTTACATTATTTATTTAAAATTATCCCTAAAAAAGCTGTTCCGTATTTCCCCAAATAATAAGCGAAACCCTGCTCTTTCTTGTAGCAATAATTAAAACATTCCTCTTTTGTGGTAAAGCCTCTTATAGCGAGGTCTCCGGAAAATTCCCAGAAATAAGAGTTGGAATTATATGCGCATTTTAACTGGCAGGCTGTTTCTATCTCTTTTTTTCCTGTAATATTTTCGCCTAACAATAAAGCTATCAAATAAACTTCCGATACGACAAGAACCAGAACCAAGAAATATTTTATCAGTTTTTTCATATTTTAAAATCATACTTTCATTTTATTTTATACTCGGATTCTGGAGAACTGGCGGCGGGATATTGGGCGATTGCGGAGGAATATTGGCGTTGTTATCTCTCTTCTTCTTAAACTCAAGATGGGTGACAAGCCATATAAACAGCCATAAGAGCAAAATCAAACCTATTATTCCGATTAAAACAATCTTCCAGGGAATAACCCAAAAAGAAAATTCCTTAGTGTCAATAATATCATCGTATCCTCTGTTTAAAGTTAGAAGGGCTGTGTATCTGCCAAAAAGAAAATTGCTGTTCCACTTAATTTCTCTGGTTCTTTCGGATTTAGGCATAACGAACCACGGGTCAACCTGTGCCTCGCCAACTTTTGCCCCTAAGATGTTTTTCACTTCAATCGCGCCATATGGAGAAAGGTGGATATTCCCGGTATTTTCAAATAAGAGCTTGAATGGAATCGGCCCTTTTTCGTAAAAATCCTTGCTTGTTTCAAAACCTTTAAGAACGCCCTCTTGAAAAACATCTCCTTTAATTTTTACAAACAAAAGCGAGGCGATGCGAGTGATGATTTTCATTTTGGTTCCAACTGTGTCTTTTTCTATCTTTGCATCACCTTCATCTATATTTGAAGCTGATATCATTACAGCCCCGTATAAACCACCCGGTTCGGCGTCTTGGGGTATAGAAATAGTAACAGGCAATCTTAAGCGCTGACCGTGATTCAAAATAATCTCCCCTATTTCAGGCTTAACATAATCTTTTAGAGAATAAGGCCCCTTTTCTGTTCCCAAAAATTCAACCGTGGCGCCCGGGTCTTCAGAACCGCGGAAATCCTCCACTTTAATAGTAAAGAGCTTTTTTGCTCCGCTCCTGTTGCTTATTAAAATTTCTCTGGTATAATTGTCTCCGGGCGATAATAAAACCTCTGTCTTGCCGGGACCGACAACAATATCCCCTTCATTTTGAAAATTAAGGTCTTCAATGATGTAAGCAGAAGCAAAATTTGCAGTTGAAACAAAACCCAAAAGAGCAATCGATATTACAGTTGCAGAAAAGAAAATATATAATTTTTTCATAATTACAAAAAACAAATTATTAGTTCATTGTCGCCGTTACGGTAATGGTGGCGACATAACTGCCCTCTTTCAAAAATTCCGCGTTTGATTCCGCCCAGAATTTAACAACTTCGGCTTCTCCCGAGCTAGTTGTATTAGTTGTTCTGTTTATTATGCTTGTATCACCTGAGGTTACATTAGACCAGCATTTGTCAGCAGTATTAAGAGCCCCCGTGTTGCATGTGGAAGCATTGTCAAGAAAACTCGCCACCGTGTCTGCGGCTGTTGCCGGTTCTACTGTAAAGCCGAATTCAGCCGTGGCCGCAGCTGGCTGACTCCAGGTATAATCAGGCGTTCCAGCAACGGCTGGCGTATAATCATTAAAATCATAAGTGGCGTCTAATTTCATAGATGGCGTAGTTGACGACTTGATTACCATAGCGAAACCAGTTGCATTGACTGTTTTTACTGTCCAGGTTAAAGAAGCTGTTACCGGAGCGCCGGGGTTGCCCGTCATACCAGGAATAGTCGCGCTCATAGTGGCATCAGAGGGAGAAGTTATAGATATCTCTTCTGTTACTGTGGCAGTTACTGTTGCGGTATCGGCGACCGCGCTCACTATTGCCGGTTCAAGAACAATATAGACCATTGAAATAATTAGAGTTGCTGACAGGGATAACCCTATTATTTTTTTTAGTTTTTTCATTTTATTATTAATTTAAACAAACGAGTAAAAATAAATAATCGACCTTGATGTTGAAATCATTAAGTAATTATTGCCGCTGTCAATATGTCCAGATGGGCTTTAAAAATATTACCATATTCTGGATAAATCTCTATTCCTTGTTCATATGTTTTTTTACTACCGCTTTTTTAGCTAATTGTGGGGTCTCGGAGACCCCACAATTCTTGATTTACTCTAAAACAATATCGCCAAAATCTTTGAATCTTTTTTTATATTTTACCCAGCTCTCAAGGGCTTCGCGACAACCTTGCTGATTACCCATTACTTTCAACATAAATTCTCTTTCTGTCACCGATAAAAAATTCGTTTTCCCAATATAATCCGGATAACTTGACCACTTAAAATTATTTAAAAACTTAATTACTTTTTCAGGGTTTTTAATGCCATTTTCTTTCCAACCTGGCTCTATCAAAGATATGCAGTTGGCATGAATATATACAAATACAGTATAAAGTTGCTCGTCGGTTTTAATATGTATTGCCCGAAACTGACTAAAAAGATGCCCCTTACGATTATATTTTTTATTAGAATAATTAGCATACCCACCACCAACCTTTTGCATAAATTGACTAATACCATTGTCTTTTAGTTGCCGAGCTAATAAATGAATGTGATTAGGCATAAAACAAAAAGCTAAGATTTCCACCATCTTTTTCCGCTTATCCATATCAACCAACCCGTTTAAGTTCCCCGATGTCGGAGATCGGGGAACTTTAAGCAATTCCAATTTTTCCTTCTTGCGTTGCTCTCTACGATCCCTTATTGAAACGGAATCAAAATTATTAAATTCATAAATAGAAAAAATACCACGATAATAGTCTTTTTCGTCTTTAAAAACTATGCTATCTCCAACTGCTCTAAGAACAATATGATAGATTTCTTGATTAGCTAATAGGGTTGTTTGTCTTGGCATTTTGAAAAATAAAATTAATTTATTGTAGCGTTATTGCGATCTCCGACACCGTAATAAATTTTTGTTTTTTCTCCTTTTCTTAATTAAGTATATTTTCATAGTGATTTAAACGCTCAATACTGTAATCCGGTTTTAAAACAATACATATTGCGTCTATTTCAGAAGAACCATTCCATTTTTTCATAGCCATATAAGCCATAGCGTTTCCCCAAAGTTTTCTCATTTTCTTTT
>VMEP01000009.1:0-2348 GCA_007375595.1 Parcubacteria group bacterium LiPW_30
TTTTAATTATTATTTTTGTTTACGACCTTAAACATTATATTATTCCGGACAAAGTTTTATTTCCGGCCATTGGGATTGTTTTTTTAGAGCAGTTAATTTTTAGTTTTAGATTTTTGGATTTTAATCCTTTGTGGGCTGGGCTGGGGGCTGGCGCTTTTTTCTTGTTTTTTTTCCTTGTTTCCGGCGGGCGCTGGATGGGTTTTGGAGATGTAAAGTTAGCTTTTTTTATGGGTTTATTTTTGGGCTTTCCCAATATTGTAGTCGCCCTATTTTTAGCTTTCTTTTTAGGTGCTATAATAGGAGTAGGATTGATTATTTTTGGAAGTAAAAATTTGAAGAGCGAAGTACCCTTTGGCCCATTTTTAATTACGGGAACATTTATTGCCCTTTTTTGGGGGCAGGAGATAATTCAATGGTATTCACATTTATTTTTGTTTTAAAAAATAAAAAATCAGAGAAGGGCATTACTCTAATTGAAATTTTAGTGGTGATTTTTATTATTGCTCTTTTTTCAGGTATTTTAGTGACTGATTTTCCAAAAATAAAACGCCAGTTCGCGCTTACGCGAGTTGTTCATAAGATGAGTCAAGATTTAAGAAGGGCACAGGATATGGGATTTTCAGGACAGTGGATAGAGGGGGTAGCATTAAAGGGATATGGAGTTTATATAGATATTAGACTCGGTTCCGTTTTGGGTCCGAAAAAATATATAATATACGCTGATATGAACGAGGACAAAAAGTATATAGCGGGCACAGACAACATTATAGAAACAATTGATTTTGGTCAAGCCGAGGCAGGAGTGATTATAGATAGAATTATGAACACTAAAGATGATCAGCAATGGGTGGATATTAATTTTCAACCTCCAAATCCCGATATAACGATAACAGAGTTATCTTCTGGTCTAAACCGGGTGCAGATTATTTTTGCCATAGAATCTGAGCCATTAAAAGAAAGAATGGTTTTCGTAAATACGTCGGGTTTAATAGAAACAAAATAATGAATAATAAAGGATTCACTTTAATTGAATTAGTAATCGCCATTTTTATTTTAACAGTTGCTATTATCGGCGTTTATAGCGCTTTTTCAACAGTTGTTGTTTTAACTGCTGGCGCTAGTTCCCGCCTTACAGCGGCTTATCTTGCCCAAGAAGGAGTAGAAATAGTAAGGAATATGAGAGATAATAATTGGCTAAATAGTCGAGATTGGAAAACAGGGCTTTTAGGTTGTGGAGGCGGCTGTGAAGCGGATTATAAAACAGGAACATCTCCAACATTGACCCTAACGCCTTATCCATCCGGCGGTAATTGGTTGAGAATAGATGCAGATAATTTTTACAGTTATGATCCAGCCGATAATCAAACAAAATTCAAAAGAAAGATTACAATTACGCCCCAAGGCGCCGATGTTTTAAAAGTTTTTGTTTCGGTAACTTGGAAAGAAAAAGACGAAGAGGGGTGTGTGCCTGCTGGTTATTGTGTTGAGGTGGAGGAGTATTTATATAATTGGTACTAGTAAAATGAAAAAAGCAAAAGGATTCACTTTAATAGAGTTGATTATAGTTATAGCCGTGCTTTTGTTTGTTGTGGGCACCGCAATCGGCATTTTTATTTCTATTGTGCAACATCAAAGAATAATTTTAGCCGAGCAAGAGCTTTTAAACCAAGTAAGTTATGTTTTAGAGCATATGTCAAAGGCATTAAGAATGGCAGGAAAAGATTCGCCAGTTTCACCAGTAAAATGCCTTAAAGATGATCTTCCGGGAACTAATGAATATCCAGGCAATAATTATTTGCTTACACATCCGTTTTATAGTTTTTATACGGGTATAAAATTTATAAACCAGTCAGATAATAATATTTGTCAGGAATTTTATTTAGATAATGGGGTTTTGAAAGAAAAGAAAAGTGGACTTCCTGCCGAGGGAATTGCGCTCACTTCGGATAAATTCTATATAAATTCTATTAAATTTGGTATAAATGGCAAGAATGGTTCTATAGTTGACTCGCCAGTCGACGGTGGGAATAATTTTATCCAGCCAAGAATAACCATTTATTTAGATATTCAAATTAAAGAGGATGATAGTCAGTCATCAAAAAAAATTCAAACAACTATTTCGCAAAGAGATTTAAATGTTTCACAATAATCCCATTTTTAAAGAGCGAGAAAAAGGTGTATCATTAATTATTACCTTTTTTATCCTTACAATAATTCTTGCCATAGTTTTCAGCATAAGCATACTTTTATATAATGGAATTAAAATTATAAGGAATGTGGGCAATTCAGTTGTTGCCTTTTATGCCGCCGATAGCGGCGTGGAAAAGTTTTTTTATTATGACATGCAA
>VMEP01000009.1:2396-8902 GCA_007375595.1 Parcubacteria group bacterium LiPW_30
TGGCTGCGACCCTTTAATCTGTGAGAGTTGCAAAGTAACCTTTAATTCTTTTTTTGACGGCAAGAGATATACAGTATCAGCAGAAGCTAAAATAGTTGACGGAGTCGTTAGCACTATTCTTAAGTCAACGGGTATTTACAAAGATGTTTCAAGAAGAATTGAATTGCAATATGAAAATGAAATGGCCGCTACATGTACAGGCGTAATTTTTATAGATAGCGCCCGCGCCACCCCATACTGCGCTTGTTTTGAAACCGAGGTTGATATTGAAGTAAAGATTTCCCCAATAAATAAAGTAAACAGAACTGCTAACCCAAGTACAGTTTATGCTATAATTAGTAATAATATTGGTGAGGTTGCGAAGGAGTATCTTCAATTTAATGGGGAGAATCCTGAAACTGGAAATGAGACTTGGCTGGGCAAGTGGATTGCAACTAGCGCTAACCCGCCAGGTGATTATTATGTAAAAATTTATACTAAAGATATTAATAATTGCGACGCGGAACCCTTTAATGCGCCTCCATTCAATCCTGGACCTTGCGATTGTGTTCTTCCTTAAATAATTTCGCCTATGAAAAAATATTTAATCGCTTTAATTATTTTTATACTGCTCTTGTCCTCTATTTTGGTTTATAAAAATAATGGTCTAAATTTTATGTTAGCTGCTTTAGACCCTACTTTTAAAATATTGGACTATCGCGACACAACTCCTCCGGCTGTGTCAGAGATAAAGATTAATTATAATAACTGCGCCGTTACGGCAATATTAACAGCAACAGTAACTGATAGCCAGACAGGAGTATTTTTAGTGACGGCAAAAATAGGTGATAAACCACCCCTTACTATGAACGACGAGAAAATTTTTCCAGATGAAATTGCAGGAGACCATATTTATAGCGTATCAGTTCCCAAGTCAGATTATTTATCGGGAAGCAGTATATCTATTTATGCTATAGATAAGGCGCTCCCAGGCAACTCGCAAACTTATCCAGCTTCTATAACATTTACCCCGCCTGATTGCGGAGCCCCTTTTGTAAAAGATGTGAATTTTAATTTTAACTGTGCAACTAGTGTTTTAACGGTTTCAGCGACAATAACAGATGATTCGGGAGTTGGTTTAGCAACAGTTGTAATTGAAGATGCGTCAAATAATATAAAAGGAACTGCAATAATGAATCGTCAGGGAAATACTAGCGCTTATACGACAACAATTAATGTTTGGAATTATCCGCAATAATGAATCGTCAGGGAAATACTAGCGCTTATACGACAACAATTAATGTTTGGAATTATCCGGTAGGAATTTATCATTTTTATATTTCTGTTTCAGACGAATCTGTTCCTCCCAACAGCAAAACTTATACAGATGTTTCCTGGAAATTTGATAAATTATCTACTTGCAATTCTATTCCGCCAGCCGGTGATAATACTCCTCCAACCATTGCTAGTCCAAATGTTGTTTTTGATTGCGATACCAACAAAGCCACAACAACAGCAACAATAACAGATGATTCTACCGTTGCTTCAGCTTTAGTCATATTTAAAAATTTTGCAGGAGATATAGTAAGCACTGCGGTAATGACTAATGCGGGCAGTATTTACACTCAAATAATGGATGTGGCAAATTATCCGGTGGGAGTTTATACTGTTTATATCTCTGCCACAGATAATTCTCCAAATAAAAATAATGGGATCACAAACGTTGGGTCTTTTGGCACGCGATATGTAATTGATTCTTTTACCGTTAACCCCACATCAGCTGTCGCCGGAGCCAAAGTGGGAACTCCCCTTACTCTAACCGCGCATATGTCGTGCGATACTACAAAAACAGCCGGTGAGAAAATAACCTTTACAGATGACACAGATCCAAGCGTGGTAATAGGCGAAGCTACCGTGGGGGCTAATGGCAATGCTACTTTTTCTCCTTGGAAAATTGCCACATTTATAAAGGGCATACACACATTAAGAGCGGCTCACGCGGCAACAGGTCCGCCAAAAAATTTGCCTGCTTCTTTTTTAACCACAACGCTAAACGTGACAGCTGTGCCGGTTTGCGCCACTGCACAGAGCGGTGAAAAAATTTGCATATATATATCAAACATTGCAAACTCTAGCCAGTTAAACAATTTTACAATTACCGCCGCCGGTGTAACTTATACTAAAACTGAGTATGAGGCGAATTCCGATTTATTATCCTTCCGCGCAGGCGTTGTCAGGGCAGGCGTTACCACCGGGCCTCAAGTTGTCCTGACGGTTCATTTAGCCGGTACTTCTATATTATCTGACGAGATAATAACTTTCACAGATCAAACAGATGATAATATTATATTAGGCACAGCAGTTACTAATGCCTCGGGCATTGCCACCTTATCTTATTATCCTCCTGTTAGCCAGAAAATGGGTAGGCACATAATAATAGCTACTTATGGCGGCAGTCCTGAAAAAGGATATAAGCCATCTTATAAAGAAAATTATTTAAATGAATCAATTGGCGTTTGCAGTTATGTTTGGGATGGAAATACCCAGCGAACTTCTGGCGATAGAATCTGCGTTTATTTAAGCTTCTTAAATTCTGAGACAATGACTTCTTTTATTATAAGCCCGACAACCGTAATAGCTGGTAAAAACACTGGCACAGTCAGGCCCGGCACTCTTGTTACTTTTACAGCCAGCTTGCCTGGCCAGTCGGGTAAAACAGTAACTTTTATAGACCAGACACAGGAATTTGTTATTGGCAAATATATAACTGTTAATAACTTAAATAGCTGTATTTATGGGAATTATTCCAATACTCCGCAGAATATTGTTATAGGCACAGCTGTTACAAACGCTTCGGGAATTGCAACTCTAACTTACCGTTTCCCCTACGCAATACGCGACCCTGGCTATCGCTTTTATTCCATCATAAATCTTTGTCAGTATGTTATTGGAGCGGACAATAAATTTTGGCCTCCTCGTCTTATGTCAGAAAAACAGGGTACTCACAAAATAATAGCAGTTTATGCCGGCAGTACTACCCAATCGCCGTCATGGATTACATCTTCCTTAAATTTAAATGTCCCTGGCACCTGTACATGGTTTCCGAATCAATTTAGTAGCTATATGCAACCGCACACCGCCCCCGGCTCTGGTTATGGTGAGGTTTTTTGTTCAGCAATATCTAATAAGCCCAAGACGGCCGCGCCGCCGCCTCCTCCTTATATATCGCCGTAATTTGTTTATCTACATAATAGTAGGTATAATAATTATAATAACAATTAACAATTAACAAACTATGTCCAAACTTTTGATCATTTTATTAGCAGTATTAATAATTATAGCTGTTGCTGGGGCTGGCATTTATTATTTTATTTATTATAGTCCGGCTGCTACAAGCAATCTTGCAAATCCAACCAATGGAAATCAAAAACCTGCCCCAAAAGTTGAAAAACAAACTTTTTTAGGATTTGGAACCGATGACTTAGAAGAAATTATGAAAGAAGAATCTTCAGAGATTATTGAAGGAATAATAAAAGTTTCTGATGGAAAAATAATTAAGGATAAATTAGGAGACACAGTAGAACATACGCTTTATGTGGTTACTGTCACAACAGATAATAAAGAATATGCAGTGGCAGGATTTGACGAATCAGAGTATGCTGATGTCGGCATAAAAGACGGCCAGAAAGTTAAGGTCTATGGCTCTTTTATAGATAAAAGCAAAACCCTGTTTTTGGCCGGAGCGGTAATTCCAATTTAATAATTAATATTAATATTAAAAAATTATGAAAAAAGAAATAATATTACTCGTAGTATTTGGTCTTTTCATCGCTTTATTTATCCCCGATGCCTATGTGTCAGCCGATAGCGTGTTTATTGGCGTGACAATTGACAGCGCCGTAAGGTCAGACGGCGTCTCTCCATTTTGCCTGCCAAATAGCACCACGGTCAGTATTTTGGACAGTGGTGGTACTCTTATTGCCGGGTCAGCTCACGCCAGCGAGTCAACTGCTTGCGCCGGCCAGACACTTTGGTCAAACTTGGTGGCTCTTACAAGCAATAGCGATTATAGCGTCAAATTAGATGCTCCCGGTTGCTATGCCCCTGTTTTTTTTAATATTCCCTGGCAGCTTCCCGGCTCCTCTACATGGCACTATGAATATGATGCCCTTTATGCTCCTAATAACAATTCTACTCTCTATCCTACTTCTACAAGTGATGACCAAAACCCCGCCTCTAATTTTTACGCCTTTGTACCTAATGGCGGAGCCATAATAGATACGCGGTCTGGCCATACTGGTAGCACTGGCAACCCTATTTGCTGGATACAGGGTGATTATGGAGAGAGCTGTACCGCAGCTTGCGCCACTGCCGGGTTGGCTACAGATGGAAATTGCGAACATTATGATCTTAATTGTGAAAAAACTTTGTATTTTTTATCATGGAAGGTAATTCTTGCTTGCCAAAACGCTGCTGCATATCCCAATTATAGTACAACTTATGGTTATAGGGACGGCTCTAATAATACTAGTTCAAATACATGCGGGAGCAGTTCTGGTTCTATGTATCGACTTTGTCAATGTAGCTATTCAATCAATAGTTTTAGTTTTCCTTTTACCCCGGTTTTTTAATTTGAATTATGCAGTTTAATAAATCAGCAATCATAATTATATCTGTTGTTATTATTTTAACCGCTGTTTTGCTTGGCATCGTAGTTTTATTGGGACCTCCGACCTCGCAATCTAATACGCCAATTACACAAAATCAAGAAAAAGCTAGGTCCGACCTAGCCATAACTAATTCGGAAACTTTTTTGGCAAAAGACATAACAAAAATAATAGACCAAGATATTATTGCTGCCTTAAGCACAAATCCAGACGCCAAGGACTATATGCAGAAAAATAGCGATTTTAAAATAACAGGCAAGGCCATTTTAACTAAAGACAGCATTTTAGCCGGCCAAACAGCGGAAAATTTTAAAGAAGTTTATCAGGGACTGGATTTGGAAGATGAAAGGTATTTAAAGGTTGATTTGATGAACACAGCCGGCGATAATGGATTGGTTGCTGTATTGGATTTTAAGGAAAGTAAAGTTCTAAAAGCTTATGGACTGATTTTACTTAGGGCAGGCGTAGGAGGTGAATAAACGAATTTGCCGAGAAGATATGAGAGCAAAAGAAAATAATTATGCATTCATAGACAGCCAGAATTTAAACCTTGGCATAAAGGATATGGGTTGGACTTTAGATTCTAGAAGATTTAGGGTATATCTGAAAGAGAAGTACGGTGTTTCTAAGGCATATATTTTTATTGGATTTGTGGCCGGGAATCAGAGACTATATGATGCCCTCCAGGAATATGGTTATGTGTTGGTTTTTAAGCCGGTTGTTTTGGGCGATGACAAAAAACCAAAAGGGAATATTGATGCTGATTTAGTTTTGAAGGCAATGATTGACTTGCACGAAAATAGTTTTGATAAGGCGGTTATTATTACAAGCGACGGCGATTTTTATTCTTTGGTTGATTATTTATATCTAAAAAATAAATTAAAAGCCGTTTTAAGTCCCAACAGAAATAAATGTTCAGCTCTTTTAAGGAAATCAGGAAAAGAGAGGATGAATTATTTGGATAACCTGAAAGAAAAGCTGGAGCACAAAAGAAAAAGCACCGCTTAAGAACGAAACCTTAAGAAGTGCTTTTCAATGGTGATATGGATTAAGTATAGCAAATAAAGGGCGCGTGTCAAGAGGGCGGGGTTGAAAGTGACGGACAGAACCATAGAACTATCCATGGTTCTAAAATAAAAATTTGAAAATTAAAGAATTATTTAAAAATTAAAAATTTAAACACGTGGACAAGCAACAAGCCAAACAACGAATTGAAAAGCTGCGCGAAACTATAAATCATCATCGTTATCTTTATCATGTTAAAGATACGCAGGAGATTTCCGACTCAGCGCTGGACTCTTTGAAAAAAGAGCTTTTTAATTTAGAAGCAGAGTTTCCTGATTTAATAACTCCTGATTCGCCAACTCAAAGAGTTGGAGGCCAACCTCTTAAAGAATTTAAAAAATTTAGGCATTCTCAAAGGATGCTTTCTTTTAACGATGCATTTTTAAAAGAAGATATGGAAGATTGGTTAGGAAGAATTTCTAAACTGCTAACTGGAAAAGAGAAAAAAGACGCCCCGATCTCCGACATCGGGGCACTTATTGATTTTTATTGCGAATTAAAAATAGATGGTTTGGCAATTGAGTTAATTTATAAAGACGGAATTTTGGAAACAGGCTCTACCCGCGGAGATGGAAATGTGGGCGAAGATATCACCCAAAATTTAAAAACAATTGAGGCTATTCCACTAAGAATAGATGATAAAAGGGAGATAATTGTCAGAGGAGAAGTTTTTATTACCAAAAAAGAATTTGAAAGAATAAATAAATTACAAAAACAAAAAGGATTGCCTTTATATGCCAATCCCAGAAATATCGCTGCCGGTTCTGTAAGACAATTAGACCCAAAGATTATTGC
>VMEP01000010.1 GCA_007375595.1 Parcubacteria group bacterium LiPW_30
GCCAATTCGTAAGCAGATCGAGACGACGCTCAACCTGTTCTCAGTAGAATTACAGGCCGGTTGGACGAATTGTCGCACGATTAAAGGGCTGATTACGTCTTTGGTCAACAAGCTGGCGGCTTTCAATATGGCCAACTTTTTCAATTATCTATTGGACTTGCCGCTCTTGGAAATCAAGAGTTTCGTGTACTAATTCAACTAGCACAAGCCGTAATAGTTATTTCTTTCTATTGTGCCAGCTCATAACTTCTGGCGGGAGGCAATATGACGACCATAACACTATCTTTGCAATGTATTCCCAACTGGTGGTTGATACATTGTATCTCGAATGGCCCTTTATTAACAGAGTCTTTACAATATGTTAAAGACCTCGTTAAAACAGTTGCAGAGCCGTTGCCAGAGTTGCCTTGGGAGAAACTGGAGTTGGAGATAAATTGCAGAGGTCTTACCCAACAAAAACTCATTATAGAACATATTCCTTGGGACCAAGATCCCTCTAAAAAAGATAACTCTATCTACCTCCCCGGCCCGGATTCCAAGGAACAACAATTGTTCCAAAAACTTCTCTCCACTTTAAACGACGATGATATCGCCAAAAAAGGTTATATCTTTCTCTTGCTAGGGTTTTCCCGCGAGGAATATTTAACCTATATGATAGAATGGGAATTACGGCTTTTATGTAAAATCCAAGAAAAAGTAAATGACCTACAGAAGTGGGAAGAAATCTCGGAAATATGTACGGAATGGCATAACTTTATTCAAAAATGTGGAGCGCGTCCTTTGGAAATGCCTTGGAGTAACCATCCCTGTCAAAACATCCCGTCTTGTATTAACAATATTCAGGGAGATAAATGGGCCCGCCATTTCCAATACTTCCCACTTAAATTACAACCAAAAACATATAATGGTTTTCACAGCCTTGGAGAAATCTTCTACACTTGGTCACCGCAACTCCATTTTGATAATGGCGAGGTAGTAAATGGAAAAGTTATAAACTATTTTGTACCTTTATGGATCGGGTGGGAGTATCAAGAGAAAACTTTATTACCTACTATTGGTGTAGTTTCTCAGAAGAACAATATTGGGGTACTAGCAAAAAGATGGGGGGAACTCTATTTTGAACCTCTAATCCAAGAGAAAGCTGAACTAAAACAACGATGGGGAAGTATCGTAAGCAATATTTTAGAGAAGGGGATATCGCCTGAGGAAGCTTTGTGTGATAACCTTCTCAATTTTTTGCAACAAGGCCCAGAGTTCCGAGGTAACTATCCAGAATTTAACACAATATTGGAATTTCTAAGTTTATGTTTACACAAAACGCAGTATTACCCTTTAGGGCAAGAATCTGACTTGCTTTCTATTTCATTACCGCTTAATAAAACTGTGGCAGACAAATTAGACAATTACAACCTCTCTCCTCAATTCCATTTTATTGAATTGTCTGAGAGTCACGATTTATTTGGCCAATTGAATGATATAGATAAAAAGTTACAAATTTGCCAACAAAAACTAATAGGGCAAAAGCCGATACCTGTGCGTTATGAAGTTGGCTCTACCCTATTGCATATGAAATGTTTTCAGAATTGGCTTCAAACACAGGAAGTTGTGAACTTCCTGCAAAGACCAACAGACAAGCAACCGAGAGAAGTTATCAAAGGTTTTCTCAATATTTTCAATGATCAGGTGGCATCCTTAAAATGGAATGAGAAGGGTACTACAGAATTACAAAGCATTTTGGGAATCACTTGGCACAAACCGCCAGAAACGATAGAAAAAGTTGATCCAAATTATTGGGAAACCATCTATGAAGTGCACGAAACCCCCTCTCAAGAAATCAACATCAAGAGACATGCCTTTACATGGATTGTTGCCTCTCAAAAGGGAAACATAGTCGTAATCGTTTCCAGGGAGCGGCTTAAGCAGATATTGCATCCAACATTAACAACATTAAGTAAACTTTCTTCTGAAGAAAAAACGGATGACGCTATTTCCCTTAATGAATTGTGTCAGAATTTGCCTCCTGGTATTGGTACAATAGTCAAATTTTTGTTGGCACGCCATTATCCTTCTTTCTCCGCGCCTACGGGCGGTATCACAGATCTTTCGCAAGTTGGCGCGAATTTGGCAGACTCGCTTAGCCCAAATAATGTTTGGGAAAGAACGCAAATTATTATGGAAATATTCAATGATTTCCAAACTTCCGAGAGAGAAACGATACTTCACTCTTTTCTTTGCAAGGTCAATACGCTTTCTATCCCAAGAGAAGATGAGAAAGAAAGGTGTTTTTACAATTTTCTCAAACAACAGAACATCATCGTCCTCAGAGAAGGTGAAAATATCCCTGAGGAAGGGTTTCAACTTATTGACAGTAATGTTATTTTGAAAATTGGGTTCAACTCAGGATGTGTAAGACAAAAGACTCATCCTTTCTCAGGCATTCGCTTGTCTAGTGGGCAAAAGTTTGTTTTTAAAGGTACACTCGTGGTAGGTGGGAAGTGGATTTGTGATTTATTGCAATTTTTAAAGACATTCCATGCTAATATTCTCAATAATCTTTCTTCCTGGGTTATTGAACAAAAAATACAAAGAACTGTACTATCTCTCTGTGATTGGGAGTACCGCGATCAAATTCTGGGCATGCTTATTCCTATTTTTAAAGGATTTTTTGTTTCTCTTCCCATTAAGCAGAAAAAAGAGTTGAGCAATGACCCTCGATCTGGTGTTTCCCAGATAATTGCTTCAGCCCAATCTTTTAATGCAATCGAAGAGTGTATGACTTTTCTTTCGAGTATTAGGCAAAACGAGATAAAAGTCAATTTCGTTGGTAAGCT
The DNA here is from genome assembly GCA_007375595.1 of Parcubacteria group bacterium LiPW_30. Lineage (GTDB taxonomy): Bacteria > Patescibacteriota > Minisyncoccia > Phycocordibacterales > VMEP01 > VMEP01. The sequence goes on from VMEP01000010.1 coordinate 2,832, forward strand.
TTCCAACAATAAATGGGGAAATCTCAAAGTTGATTCGAGCGGCTATTTATTTTTTGGCAGGAGCTTGGAAGAGCCAAGAGTAGAACTTTTGATTGGCGGCTCTGCGCCTCCTTTTGAAAAATGGTTGCAAAGGTATTCCACAGACGTTGAACTGCAGCCATTTATAAAACAGCTGCAGGAACAAATCTATACTTTCCCTGGTCGTTATTGGAAGTCAAAAGAATTAGATAATCAAACTATTTGGCAAGAAATCGTTGTTGAAAGTTTGGCTGCTCTTCCCCTAAAATTAGACTCACGAATTTTAGAATTTTTAGCAAGTTGCAAGGCTTCTTTAAATCTCGAGATTTTACCTAATGATAACTCTGTTTTCGCTCTCCCTTCTAAGCAGTGTAAGATTAACAGAGTCACCTTCGGAGAGCCAGATGGTACAATTCTCTCCTTTTCTCGCTTCGTTAGTAATGGTACAGATGTTATCAATATTGACATCGTACGTGATATTCCGCATATTGACGATCTCAACCCTATTCTGAAAAATATTGACAAAGTTTTGCTCGATATCAACTTCAAAAACGATTACTCACAAAAGCTCATTCAGTTCTTACCTGGTGAGCCAGAAACTTTTGAAACCATCTGCGCTTTTTTCAAACAAAATGATAGTTTGTTGTTGCCTACGCTTAGGGATTCCAAGTCGTTGGACATCGACACAAACCAAAAAGAGTTACAATCACTGTCAGAGGCAGAAGTCGAGTTTCAACAACTAACGCTCCAGTTAGGAGCTATAACAGAGCTGCAAATTATGCAATATGGCATGATAAGCTGCAATAAGAGGGAAGTGATCCCGCCCAAAATAACAGTAACTTTGCAAAATTTGATTTATAACTATCTCGATTTTCTGCAAAACAAATTTTGGGCAACAGTCCAAAAGCTTCTAGAGGAACAGCAGATGTGGACAGATAGCTCAAAAAAGCATATTAACAAAGCACTTTATGAAGCCCTTGCATATTTTTGTAATTCTTCTGACTTCACAAGTTATTTTAAAGAAAAGTTTGCCCGTTCCTTCCGTGATTTCTGCTTCTTACTATTTTTGGGCCAACTGCCACCCAATCTGGATACCATATTAGAGCAAAGTGCTATTCCATCAGTAATTTATAGTGTCAGTAATCCTAATCAGAAAAAAAAATTTATTGAGGACCTTTGTGCACAGGTTAGTACCCTAAATTCCTCTTCAAATTCTTTTTGCAGAGTTGATCTGGACTCATCTGAGGCTAAGTCGGTAGTGTTTATAAAAAAATGCGGTGTTTGTCTATGTCCTACTATGATTTTGTGGGACAATAACACGGTAAAAGCAAAGGTAACAGGCTATCGAGCATAAATTTAGAAAATAAAACAACCAAGAATGGTTTTTCTTACAAAAGGGAAGAGGTATGAAAATCTCAGTCATGGAGTTTCTTGACTCGCAAAGAATGATTCAGGAATTGGTTGAAGTTGATTTTAGTACCTTTTCAGGTCTTCATCCTCCAGCATCGCCCCTAGATATGGAACTACTTGTTCGCTTAGAGCAAAAGGCCCAGACATATTTTGAGAATGGACAGCCAATTTTTTTTACCAATGTTCCGCTGCTGATGCAACAATATCTTGCTGAGAATGCCTTTTCTCTGTATCTACTGTGTGAGCAGAACAAGCCTCAGCAAGAGACGTTGCCTGAGCCCCAGCAAGAGACGTTGCCTGAGCCCCAGCAAGAGACGTTGCCTGAGCCCCAGCAAAAGACGTTGCCTGAGCAGAACAAGCCTCAGCAAAAGAGATTGCCTGAGCAGAACAAGCCTCAGCAAAAGAGATTGCCTGAGCAGAACAAGCCTCAGCAAAAGAGATTGCCTGAGCAGAACAAGCCTCAGCAAAAGACGAAAAACAAACCTCAAAGGTCGAACACCTGGCTTTTTGGCATAACAAATAAACTGAGACCCAAGTGGCTTTCTGGCATAAGCTTAATACTCGTTTTAATACTCATTTATTGGTGGAATGTCGAGGCAAAACACCAGCAGAAGTATCAAAATTTGCTTTCGCATGCTCAAAAGTATGAGAATGAAAATAAGATTTATGAGGCACGTCAATTCATCAAAGATGTCTGTTCTCAGAATATTGAAATTCAAAAATTAATAGAGTTGGCTAGCAAGTTAGACGCAAAAGAACGGCAACAAA